>DAITKX010000017.1:12289-23382 GCA_036835995.1 Bacillota bacterium
TCCCGCAATGGTCGTGTTCATCAAAAATTCCACGGTCCGGCCCCCCTTTCATCGGTTCCCTCAGCCCCATTGAGCCTAAAAAATACCCCTAAAAAACATGACTACAAATGTAATCATATGCTTAGATTACACTTGTAGTCACGATTTGTCAACCTTATTTTTATCTACCGCTTCTTCTTGTTTTTATTTGCCGCTTCTTCTGCGCTCCAGCTCCTTCAGGTATTTCTTTCTCAGACGGATATCGTCCGGCACGATTTCCACCAGCTCGTCGTCGTTAATAAATTCCAGAGCTTCTTCCAGAGTGAATATCCTGGCGGGGGAAAGCTTGATCGCCTCGTCGCTTCCGGCCGCCCGCATATTTGTCGTCTTCTTCGCTTTGCAGGCGTTGACCACCATATCCTCGTTCCTGCTGTTCATTCCCACGATCATCCCCTCATAGACCTTCGTTCCCGGCTCGATGAACAGCGTGGCGCGTTCGCTGATGTTGAACAGCGCGTAAGGCGTTGCAATTCCTTCTTCCTGAGCGATAATAGCTCCGTTGGTCCTCTGGGGGATCTCCCCTTTATGGGGCTCGAAGCATTCGAATCTCCGCACGAAGGTCCCCTCTCCCCTGGTATCATTGATAAATTCCGTCCGGTACCCCAGCAAGCCTCTGGTAGGGACCAGATATTCCAGTTTGGAATATCCTTCCTTTCCCGACATGCTGGTCATGATCCCTTTTCTGATGTTCAGCTTTGAAATGACGGCTCCCGAGTATTCGTCGGGAACGGAGATGATAACCTTTTCAATAGGCTCCAGCAGCTTTCCCTGCTCATTCCGGTGCATGATCACTTCGGGCTTGGAAACGGCGACCTCATAGCCTTCCCGGCGCATGTTCTCAATGAGAATGGACAGATGCAGCTCGCCTCTTCCCGAAACTTTAAAGCCGTCGGTGGTCTCAAGGGGTTCCACCAAAAGGCCCACGTTGACTTCCAGCTCCTTTTCAAGCCTTTCCTTCAAATGCCTCGAGGTGACGTATTTTCCAACCCTTCCTGCAAAGGGGGATTTGTTGACCATGAAGTTCATGGATAAGGTCGGCTCTTCGATGTGGATCATGTCCATGGGAATCGGATTTTTGTCGTCGCAAATGGTTTCTCCGATAGAGATGTCCGCAATCCCGGACAGCACGACGATGTCGCCGCATTCCGCCTCTTCCACGGCGGTCCTCTTTAATCCTTTATACACAAAGACCTGGTTGATCTTCCTCTGGACGGTGCTGCCGTCCGCCTTGCAGACGGATACGGTCTGTCCGGGCTTTACGGTCCCTTTATAAATTCTTCCGATTCCCAGCCTGCCGATGTAATCGTCATAGGCCAGAGTGGACACCTGCATCTGCAGCGGTTCGTCATTGTAATCGGGATATGGAGCCACGTGCTGAATGATGGTGTCAAAGAGCGGCGTGATATCGTCGCTGTCGTCATCCATATCCGTTTTGGCGATCCCATGCTTTGCCACTCCGTACAGGATCGGGAAATCCAGCTGCTGATCGTTTGCGTCCAGCTCCATGAAGAGCTCGTAGACCATATCCACGACCTCCATAGCCCGCTGGTCCTTCTTATCGATCTTATTGATGAGCAGAATCGGGTTCAGACCCATCTCAAGGGATTTCTGCAGAACGAATCTCGTCTGGGGCATGGGGCCCTCGCTGGAATCCACCAGCAGGATCACGGTGTCCACCGTTCTGATGATCCGCTCCACCTCAGAGGAAAAGTCCGCATGGCCAGGGGTGTCCACGATATTGATTTTGACGCCGTTATGCATTACGGAACAGTTTTTCGAATAAATTGTTATTCCGCGTTCTCTTTCTATGTCATTGCTGTCCATGACGCAGTCCACGACCTCTTCATTCTCCCGGAAGACGCCGCTTTGGGACAAGAACGCGTCCACCAGTGTGGATTTTCCGGCGTCGACATGGGCAATGACAGCAATATTGATGATTTTTTGCTTCTCTTTCATTGATTTGCCTGCTTTCTATTATTTCAACCTTACTATTATAACAGAAAACATATTTTATGCATAATATAATCTGAAAGTCTGTCAAAATTACTTTTTAATTGGCGTTGCGATCCACAGCCAATTGACAGGCTGCGCCCGCAGCCCGGCGTTGGCTGTGAACCGTAACCATTGACTCGATTTTCAAGAACAAGAGGAGGCTTTTTTATGCCCAGTATATTTTTAAGTCCTTCGAATCAGGAATTCAACCAATATGTCAATGGCGGCAATGAGGAATACTATATGAACCTCATTGCGGACGCCATGGTACCTTACTTAAGAGCCAGCGGCATCGAGTTTGAGAGATCCAATCCGTATGAAAATACGCCAAATATCATCGAACGTTCCAACGAATACCCTTACAATCTCCATTTGGCGCTCCAGTCCAGGGGCACGCCTGACGGAGTCATCTCCCCCATGCGCGGTGTCGACTTATATTATTTTTCCTTCAGCCCCGATGGCGCGGAGCACGCCGCATACATCATGTCTGAAAATCTGAAAAAAATTTATCCCGTGCCGGAGCTCGTCAATATCGAAGAGAATGACGCCATCCTGGAATTGCGCCTGACCAACGCCCCTGCGGTCATGGCCGAGCTCGGATACAACGACAATATTCGCGACGCTCTATGGATCGAGAACAACATCGATGAGATCGGCAGAACGCTGGCCTTGTCGGTGGCCGAATTCCTGAATGTGCCTTTTGTGGAGCCCTATGAAACGATTTTACCCGTCGACGGCGAAGAAAGCGAATCTTCAGCGTTGATATAAGCTGATATATGAAAGAAAAGGAGATAGTTCTGTGCCTACCATATATTTAAGCCCGTCTGTCCAGGAATACAACCCCTTTATCATCGGCGGCAGCGAAGAGTACTATATGAACCAGATCGCCGACGCCATGATCCCTTACCTGAGATTCAGCGGTATCGGTTTTACCAGAAACAACCCGGGAGATACCCTGGCTCAGGTGGCCGCCCAGTCAAATGCCTGGAGTTATGACCTTCACCTGGCGCTGCACTCCAGCTCCTCCCCTGATCCGATGAGAGGAGTTTTGCAGGGCCCTGACGTATACTTTTACAGCACCAGCAAAAAAGGACACGATGCTGCCGATGCCATCGCTCAGAATCTGAAAGGGATCTATCCGAACCCGGATCTCGTGACTGTGATCCCCACCACCATCATGTCAGAACTGAGAAAAACCGCCGCGCCCGCTGTGCTGGTCGACGTCGCCTATCACGACAATTATGCGGACGCCGCCTGGATCAGGGATAACATAGATTTGATCGGACGAAATCTTGCGGAATCTATAGCGCAGTATTTAGGCGTTCCTTTTGTAACTCCCGAATAGAGTCTCGCCGTTCCGCACTAAGGGTCTACCCCAGGCTTCGCTCGGCTCCGGCGAATTGCTCAGAAATTTCGATTTAGAACAAAAAGTGTGGGGTTGAGAGGCGGCTTGCCAGGAACGATGCGGCAAAACCTACGATTTTGCCGCATTTCCTGTCCTAAATCGAAAAAAGTGTGCAGCCCTTGTATTACTTTTTACCTTGAAAAAATTATTGAAAATTTGTTCTCGTATGACTATAATACAAATATGAAGAGATTGCCGTTTTGCTTGCGGCTGTCACCATGAGGCGACAAAACCGCTTAGGCGGTTTTTTTATTTTTTCTTCGATGAGAGGAACATTATGGACAAAATAATCGATATACTGAAAGATGTGCTGGAAAGCGGAACATTGGTCAAACTGAGCTTCGGAGATCTCAGGAAAAAATCAAACCCCTTCAAAAAAGCGGCTCTGCGGCCGCTGCTTCTGCAAGGGGAGCTTTGCTATCAGATCGAATATCATTTTCCGAATAAAGTGACTCATGAAAATCTGAAGAAAGACCAATGCCTGGAGCTTTGCCGGGAATTGCTCACGGAGGTTTTCAAACAGATGAACCTGTTCACCGAAGAGGCGGATTATCAGATTCTCGCCTCCAATCCGGACAGGCCGAAGATCATAAAAAAGGCTGCGACAAAGACGATGCCCGCCCTGAGCCATAATTACGAAAAGCAATACATCATCCCCGACCACACCCCCTGTGATTTCCTGATCCGCCTTGGCGTAATGGACCAAAGCGGGACGGTAATCCAGAAGCACTATGCGAAATTCCGCCAGATCAACCGCTTTCTGGAGATCGTATCCGACGTGCTGGACTTTTTGCCGGAAAGGCCTCTGCGCATCGTGGATTTCGGCTGCGGAAAAGCCTATCTGACCTTTGCTCTCTACCATTATCTGAAGCTGAAATTAGGAAAAAACGTTGAGATCATAGGCCTCGACTTAAAATCGGACGTCATCGATTTCTGCAACTGGGTCGCAGAGGACCTGAACTACAGCGGCCTTAAATTTCTAAAGGGAGATATCGCCGAGTATGACCAGCAGGAAAGGGCCGACATGGTCGTCACCCTTCACGCCTGCGACACCGCAACGGATTACGCCCTGATCAAAGCCGTCGGCTGGGGCGCGTCGGTGATCCTCTCCGTGCCCTGCTGCCAGCACGAACTGTTCAGCCAGATTTCAAACGAACTCCAAAGCCCCTTCCTGAAACACGGCATCCTGAAAGACAGGTTCTGCGAGATCCTTACCGACGGGCTCCGGGGTCTGAAGCTTGAAGCGCAGGGATACGATGTCTCCATGATCGAATTTACCAGCCTTGAGCACACCTCGAAAAACATCATGATCCGCGCGGTAAAAACCGGAAAGAAAAGCGCAGCCGCGGTCGAAGAATACCGGCGGCTGCAGGAATACTGGCATGTGGAGCCTTCCATCGACAGACTGTAGCCGCCGGTCTACCAGGAACCGCCGCCGCCGCCGCCCATGCCTCCGCCGGAGAAGCCGCCTCCTGACGAGAAGCCTCCGCCGCCGGAGAAACCGCTTCCGCCCCCTGACGGAGCCGGAGGAATCGAAATGTTTTGCTGAATCGCGCTGGTATAGTGATTGAACGAATTCATAAACACCCAGGTATTGAACATCGGGTATCCGTAGCCGTAACCCGGATTGTACCATGCCGGCGGCGCCACGTCGATTTTTTCAAACTTCTTCGCCCACTTGTCCGTCAAGCCGAACACATAGGCGTAGGGAAGCACATTGTAGAAATAATCCGGCTTTTCATCCACGAGGCGTTTGATCCGGTCAAGCTCCGCAGTCCTGATAAATTCCTTAAAGCCCAATACCTTGCCCAGCAGACTGGCGCTTTTCTTCGTCCTCTGCTTCATCCGCATCGTAAAGATCAGAGATACGGCAGACGCAAGGATCACGGCAAAGCCGGGCAGCGGATTGTTCAGAGTATTTGAACTGTAGATCAGCATTCCCAGGCCGGAAATGATCAGCGTTATATATCCCAGAATGTACAGACCTGTCGTCTTTCCTCTGGAGTTGCTCTCTTTCCTGTCATATGCGGAAATAAACGCGCTGAACCCGGCCAACGCCAATAGAATCGCCAAAACAGCGGCGACGATCCAGGTGTCGCTGCCTTTGTTGAGCATTGCGCCAAAGGCAGACAGAGACAGCGCCGGCGCCAGCATAAGCAGTACCCCCAGCGCTCTGGCTCCCAGAGAGCTATGTGTAAAAATGCGATTTTCCCGAAATGAAAAATAGGTCCTCAGCTGACGCTTCGTCACTTCAAAGGTCGGGTAAAAATCTCCCTTCAGATCATCCGGCGAGACCTGGTCGCGGCCGTTGAACAGACCCTGGAACATCGTGTATTCATAGGTTTTCACCTCAGGCGGCAGATCCTTCTCCTTGATCAGGGTAAACTGTCCGTCCCCGTCGTCCCGAATGGTCAGGTATCCCCCGTTTGCCCAGTATATGATCAGAGAAACGATGTCCTTGCTGTCCACCGCGCCGTCTATAATATCCCCCATCTCAGCGGGAGTGACTCCCTCCGGAGGGTAGAATTCCACCGTCCGGACCACTTTCGGATCCCTTCCGAAGAACAGCCAGAGCAGGCAGCTCAGAAGCGGCGCGGCGACGATAATCAGCAGCATAAGCCATTGCATCCAGGCGGTCGTCCTCTCCCCCACGAAATACCCTTCCGGGAGAACGATATTTAAGGTTACGCCCTCTCCTGTGCCTATGACCCTGGTGGTATCGGCCGTAATCGTCGAGCCGTCGACAGACCAGTCGATTGCCTCCGTATCCGCCTCTCCATACCTTCCGGCGATGAATTCAATCATGCTTTGATTCAGTTTCTTCGGCATGTGAATGATCATCCGTGACGATTCCACAGGCGTGGGCCATCCGTTGGACAGAATATTCCAGTAGAGGCTGTCAAAGGCCTCGTTTTCATCATCATACAGGGTGCACCGGTAACTGATGCGGTACTCCTGAGGCCCGTTCACATACAGATCCTCGCTGCCGATGCGGATGACAAGGTTTCCATTCTCCGTATAGGTATCAAAGTTATAACCCTCTACCTTAACGTTCGAAATCTTCATCCGGTATTTTTGAAGCACCGTCCTTCCGTCAACCTGCCTGGTGGTCGTCCCTTTATACGGGATGTACCGGTAGATTCCATGCCGGGCTTCCGAAAAGTCCACCTTGATATCCTCTTTCACCACGAAGGAGTTATCCTCGCTCACATCCATCTGCACATCGTAAGCCTTCGTCGTGTAAGCCTCCGCAGCGCTGGCGAAGGTAATGTTCAGCCCAAATAAAACCGCCGCACATATCGCGACAGCGATAATTCTTCTGAATTTCATCTCTACCCACTCACACTTTCCCTTGATAATAAATGCAGAACGACCGGAGGGCCGTTCCGCTGTTTTTAAAAATGAACCTTGACCGCTTCCCGCTCGGCTTCATCGTTGACTTCAAACATGGTTTTACGGGTAAAATTGAAGATTCCCGCTATGATGTTGCTTGGGAAGGATTCTGTCTTCGTGTTGAATTCCTTTACGACGGCATTATAATATTTCCTTGAATTTGCGATGTCATCCTCAATCCTCTGCAGTTGCCCCTGCAGATCGAGGAAGTTCTGGTTTGCTTTCAGATCGGGATATGCCTCGGCGATAGCAAACAGGCTTCGCAGAGTGCCCTGCAGCATGTTCTCCCCCTGTATCCTGCCTTCCATGGTCTTCGCGTCGGCCGCCATATTCCTCGCCTGAACGACCCTCTCCAGCGTGGTCTTTTCGTGGGCAGCGTAGCCCTTCACCGTTTCCACCAGATTCGGGATCAGATCATACCTCTTCTTCAGGTAAACGTCCATGGTGGCGAAAGCTTCCTCCACCAGGTTGCGCAGGCGGATAAATCCGTTGTACGCCGATATGACCCAGATCGCGAGAATGGCGATAATAATTACGATAACCAAAATTACAATTGTTCCTGTTCCCATTTTAGCCCCTCCTATTTTTTATTGGATTCTCCAGTCTATTTCCTCCCCGTACTGAGAGAGGAATTTGTTTGTTTTGGAAAAGTGCCTGCATCCCCAGAATCCGTTGTGGGCCGACAGAGGGCTCGGATGAGCCGCCGTCAGCACCAGGTGATTTTTATTGGTGATCAGCGCGGCCTTCGATTTGGCGTTTGCCCCCCACAATAAAAATACCATGGGTTTCTCCCTTTGGTTCAGGAGCTCGATCACCCGATCCGTAAAGATCTCCCAGCCTTTTCCTTTATGTGAATTTGCCTGGCCCTTGCGGACTGTCAGCACCGTATTCAACAGCAAAACCCCCTGTTTTGTCCAATCCTCGAGACAGCCGTGCTCCGGCGGCGCGATCCCCAGATCGCTTTCCAGTTCCTGAAAAATGTTGACAAGTGAAGGGGGTTTTTCCACTCCCTTCTTTACGGAAAAGCAGAGCCCGTGGGCCTGGTTCGGCTCATGATAAGGGTCCTGCCCCAGTATAACCGCCTTTACATCCTGATATGCCGTATGTTTCAGCGCGTTGAAGATATCATGCATGGAAGGGTAAATGACCGCCGATTTGTATTCGCTGATCAAAAACTTCCGAAGCTTTACATAGTATTCCTTTTCAAATTCTCCATCCAGGACCGTATCCCAGTCGTTTCCGATGAGTACCATTTACCCTCCTTTGACAGGGCGCGGCAGAGATTTCTTTTTTCGCATCCTGTTAATCTATATTATATCAAAAATAGCAGGAAAACAAGGTGGATATATTATAATGATTCCCCCCATTGAACAAATTCGGCATTGCCGCGCAAATTCATATTACATGCTGTAATGATTCCCACCATTGAATAATTTTGGAATTTCCGCAAGAAATTATCGAAATATATTCACAAATCCATATTACATGTTATAATGATTCCACATTGAATAATTTCGGCGTTGCCGTAAGGAAGGAATCATTGAAACATGTTCACAAATCCATGTTACATGTTATAATACACTCATGAATACGATTTGTCTTTCCGAAAATGCCAACGTAATACTGAAGAACCGTCTGCGCCAGCAAAAGTATGAGCTTATCGAAATCAAAAAAACCGATGCGGTCTACGATGCAATTTCCGCTCACTGCGACATCTACCTGTGCAAGATTGGAAATGAGCTTGTCGTTGCGCCGGTACAGCTCTCGCTGATACGGGACGACCTGCGCCGCTGCGGGATCAGATTTTTTGAGGGCGCGGACCGCGTAGGGCACACGTATCCCGCAAACATCCGCTATAACGCGGCCCAGGTCGGACGGAACCTGATCCACGACACGGCTCATACGGACCCCGCGATCCTTAATATCGCAAGGGAATTGGGGATGCATATCATCCACGTCAAGCAGGGTTATACGAAATGCAATCTGGTGATCGTGAACGATAATTCGGTCATCACCTCTGATCTGGGCATGGTTCCCGCTCTGGAAAGGAATAATATCGATGTTCTCGTGATTACTCCCGGCCACATCAAGCTGGAGGGAATGTCCTACGGCTTCTTGGGCGGATGCGCCGGAAGAGTCGATTTTGAGGTCATCTTCAACGGCGATCTCTCCGTACATCCGGATTTTGAGAGGATCGTGAAATTCATCCGAAAGAAGGATCTGCGTCCCGTCTGGTTTGAAGAGTATCCTCTGGAGGACATCGGCTCCATCATTCAACTCTGATAAAAAAGGATATCCCAATGAAAACCCACGCCATCATTCCCATATTTATTCCCCATCTTGGCTGTCCCAACGACTGTGTTTTCTGCAATCAAAAGAAGATAACGGCCAGGACAAGGCCCCTTTCCCGGGAAGATATGGAGAGTCTGATAGAAAAATACCTGACCACCATCACCGGCCGCGGAATTGAAACCGTCGAGATCGCATTTTACGGCGGCAGCTTCACGGGCATCCCCATGGAACAGCAGCGGGAATATCTGTCTGTGGCAAAGTCGTACAAAGATCGGGGAATGATCCATAAAATCCACCTTTCCACCCGTCCCGACTATATCGACGACGGAATACTGTCCAACCTGAAGGAATGCGGCGCCGACATCATCGAGCTCGGCGTCCAGTCCCTTGACAGCGAAGTGCTCCGTCTTTCCAACAGAGGTCACAGCAGGGAATCGGTCTATGCCGCGTCCCGCCTGATCCGGGATTACGGCTTTGAGCTGGGTCTGCAGCTCATGATCGGCCTGCCGGGGGATACCTATGAGAAATCCATCAGCTCAGCCAGGGAAGCCGTAAAAATCGGCCCCTCCATCGCCCGGCTCTATCCGACGGTGATCATCCGGGATACCGAGCTATACGAAATGTACCGCCGCGGAGAATACGCGCCTTTTTCAAGCGAAGAAATGCTCCGGACCACAAAGGATATGTATCAGATCCTCACCGGCTCCGGCATCAACGTGATAAGGGTCGGATTGAAGAGTACCGATCTCATCAGTGAAAGCGGTGAAATCGCAGGGGGCTATCATCCCGCCTTCCGCCAGCTCGTGGAGTCGGAGATCGCGAAGGAGCAGATGGAAGCCCAGCTTCTCGCAGCGCTTCCCGACACGGACAAACTACCGGGCCGCCCTGCCCAAATCGATTTTTACAGCAGCGGCGCGTCCTTTTCCAACATGATCGGAAACCGGAAGGCAAACCGCCTTTACTTCGAAAAAAAATATCCGCATGTTCGTTTTACCTTCCATGTGGATTCCGCTTTATCCGATCAAACCTATATCCTGAAAATTCCCGCTGCGGAGAATTAAGAGGAGGAAAATACCCATGCCACGAACAAAAGTCGAAGAATTACAGATGCATAAGAGAATTATAATTCGAAATGAAGAAGAGGCAGATTATACGAAAGTAGAAGAGATCACGAGGAAAGCGTTTTGGAATTTGTATGTTCCGGGATGCACCGAACACTACTTAGTTCATGTTATGCGGCATCACGAGGATTTTCTGCCGGAATTGGATTTTGTGATTGAAATTGACAGCCAGATCATAGGAAATATCATGTACACAAAAGCGAGGCTGGTTGACGAGGCCGGGAAGGAAAAGGAAATCCTGACCTTCGGACCTGTTTGCATCTTGCCGGAACATCAAAGAATGGGCTATGGAAAAATGCTTATGGAACATTCTTTTACTCAGGCGGTTGAACTTGGTTATGACGTGATCGTAATATTTGGGAACCCGAACAATTATGTAAGCCGCGGTTTCAAGAGCTGCAAAAAATATAATGTCTGCCTTGAAGATGGGGCATATCCATCTGCAATGATGGTAAAGGAGCTTAAACCGGGTACTTTGGACGGAAAGAGATGGATTTACCACGATAGTCCTGTCATGCGGATTGAAGAACAGGAAGTACAGGGCTTTGATGAGAGCTTGGAAAAAATGGAGAAAAAATACCAGCCAAGCCAGGAAGAGTTTTACATTCATAGCCATTCCGTCATCCGTGAGTTTCCTTCAGCAGAATGATTCCCGCTCCGCAGAGTTAAATTAAATAATGCCTGCTGTGGGGGATACACCTAGCAGGCATTTTAATTAGTTCTTCAAGCTCTGCAGCGGAGCCGGGATCCTTCCTCCGCGGTTGATCAGCTTCGCCGGAGACTGGCGGTTGACCTTCATCACGGGCCCGTTTCCCAGAAGCCCGCCGAACTCCAATTCCTCTCCCTCTCCC
>DAITKX010000017.1:23392-45205 GCA_036835995.1 Bacillota bacterium
CAGGGATAACCCTGACTGCCGTAGTCTTTGAATTTACCATCCCGATGGCCGCTTCGTCGGCAATGATTGCGGAAATGATCTCAGCAGGGGTATCCCCCGGGATCACGATCATATCGAGGCCTACGGAACAAACCGCGGTCATCGCCTCCAGCTTTTCAATGGAGAGAGCGCCGCTCCGGGCCGCGTTGATCATGCCCGCGTCCTCGGTCACGGGAATAAAAGCGCCGGACAGGCCGCCTACATTGGAGGAGGCCATAACGCCGCCCTTCTTCACCGCGTCGTTGAGCATGGCAAGAGCCGCTGTCGTGCCGTGGGCTCCGCAGGTCTCCAGTCCGATTTCTTCCAATATATGTGCTACCGAATCTCCGATAGCAGGAGTCGGCGCCAGGGACAGATCCACGATTCCAAAGGGAACTCCGAGGCGCCTGGAGGCCTCGCTGCCCACCAGCTGCCCCATACGGGTGATTTTAAACGCAGTCCTCTTTATGATATCCGCAACCTGAGTGAGATCCAGACCGTCCCCCGCCTTTGCCAATGCGGCCCGTACAACGCCAGGGCCGGAAACACCGACGTTGATCACGCAATCCGGCTCTCCGGGTCCATGAAACGCCCCTGCCATAAACGGGTTGTCCTCAGGCGCATTGCAGAAAACCACAAGCTTGGCGGCTCCAATGCACTGGTTGCCGGCCGTGAGCTCCGCAGCCTCACGAACCACCTTTCCCATAGTCTTGACCGCGTCCATATTGATCCCCGATTTTGTAGAGCCAATATTGACGGAGGAGCAGACAAATTCCGTGCTTGCCAGCGCCCGGGGAATCGACTCGATCAGTTCCCTGTCCCCCGGCGAAAAGCCCTTATGGACCAGAGCGGAAAATCCGCCGATAAAGTTGACGTCCACATCCTTTGCAACTTTATCCAAGGTTTGGGCATATTTTACCGGATCGCCGCCGGAGGCCCCCACCAGCATGGCGATGGGCGTAACCGCGATCCTCTTATTGATAATGGGGATGCCGTATTTCTGCTCGATATCGCAGCCTGTTTTTACCAGATCCTTCGCGCAGCGGTATATTTTCTCATATACCTTTTGGCAGGACCGGTCAATATCGCTGTCGCAGCAATCCAGTAAAGAAATTCCCATGGTTATGGTTCTGATATCCAAATTTTCATCCTGTATCATGGTGATGGTTTCCATGATATCGGTCATATTAAGCATAGATTACCTCCGATTATATATGAAGCGCCGCCGGAATAAATTAAATGCGGTGCATGGAATTGAAAATGTCTTCATGCATCACGTGGATCGTCATCCCGGATACGTTTGCCGCAAGGCGCTTCTGGAGCTCGCCCAGATCACAATTCATTTTCTCTATATCGATCAGCATGACCATAGCGAAGAATTCCTGAAGTACGGACTGGGTCACCTCGATCACATTGGCGTTAGCTTCGGCGCAGACAGTGCTCACCTTTGCCAGGATCCCGACCATATCTCGTCCGATCACGGTTATAACTGCTCTCATCTATATATCCCTCCATTAAAATCATTCTTATTTTTTACTACTTATTCTAGCACAATACCCTGCAAAAAAACAGCGACACTTATATGAAAAGTTTCAATTCTTGAAAAGGGGGAAGAAATATTCTATGATGAAACTAAAATATAACAGAAATGAGATTACATATCATGGAAACCGTAACAGGTATCATGGAAAGGAGAATATATCATGAATAACGAAAAAAAAATGAATGAGATGCTCGAAAAGAAGGTATGGGCGGTGATTGGCGCCACACCCAACACGGACAAAACCGCAAACAGGATTTTCCACACCCTTCGCTCCCACGGATATGAGACTTACGCGATCAATCCGAACTATGAGGAACTTGAGGACGGGACCAAATGCTATGCCTGCCTTGAAGACCTCCCCCAAAAGCCCGACTGTGTGGATTTCGTCATTCCGCCTAAGGTAACGTTAAAAAGTCTGCAGGAAATGGATCCGAAAGAATATCCGTATATCTGGCTTCAGCCCGGCACATATGACGATGAGATCGTAGAATTTGCGGAACAGAAGGGGTTCAAAGTCGTCCATGAGGGCGCCTGCGCCATGGCTGCCGTCCGTTTAAGGTAACTGAATTTTTTCTCAATTCTGACAAGCGATTATCATATATGATAACGTAAGTCCGCAAAATTATACTTTATTTCAGCATATGGATTATTGAAAAGTGCCATTTTTACATGGTTGCAGGGGTTTTCCCCCCCGCGATGTAAAAATGGCATAATTTTTGCTCTTTACTTTTCTTGTTAGGAATTATTATAATATTCTTAATTTTACTAATCTTATTACTGTTAAATGGGAGGAAAAAAGATGACAGAACACAATGTTAATGTTACACCCCAGGAAGAACGGACATTACAGCGCGGCATTCAGCCATGGCATGTTTCGTTGATCGCAATCGGTGGAATTATCGGTTCCTGTTATTTCTTAGGACTTGGTCTTACCTTTTCCGAGATGGGTCCCGGAGCTGTACTGATCGCTTACATCGTCGCCGGTATTACAATTTATGGCGTTATGCAGTCATTCGCGGAATTGCTTGTCAACATTCCGAGAAGAGGCTCTTTCGTATCGTATGCCAGAGAGTTCATGGGCGACACTGCTTCGACCGGTATTGCATGGGCGTACTGGACCAACTGGGTAGCCTATGTGCCGTCGGAAGCTCTGGCCTGCGCGGTATTTATGAATTATTTTGTTACTTTACCATTTGAAAATCCTGCCTGGAGTACCTTTGTATGGGGCATCCTGGCGCTCTTCCTGCTGACCCTGGTCAACGTTTACCATGTAAAATGGTTCGGACACATAGAGTCTGTAATGGCGATCATCAAGGTGCTGGCCGTTGTCGTTTTCACCATCTGCGCAGCGGGAATATTCTTCGGACTCATCGGCGGAAACCTGCATCCTTTCACAGAAAGCGGCGGAGTGATCGGTACCAAGATCATTCTGGGCGGAGAGGGCTCAACCTTCAAGCAGCTGTTCCCTGCCGGCACCTTCATCATTATCACCTACATGATCTGGACGCTGGTCAATTTCCAGGGTTCTGAAATCGTAGGCTTATCTGCGGCGGAAACACAGGATCCCGCAACGAATGTGCCGCTGGCATGCAGAAGAGTCGCATACCGGATCATCCTGATCTATATCATTCCGGTATTTGCTCTGACCCTCATCGTACCTTATGCAAAAGCCGGGCTGGACGAATCCATCTTCGCCTATACCCTCGGAGCTTACGGCCTGAAATGGGCAGCAGGGCTTTTCACCATCACAACGCTGATTGCGGCTTTCAGCTGCGCCAACTCCGGACTGTACGGAACGGTTCGCGCGCTCTACGGCCTGTCGGTCGAAGGCATGGCGCCGAAATTCCTGTCCAATCTGAATAAGTTCAACACCCCGCAGAACGCTACCATCTTCACCATCGTTCCCATGTGGCTGGTATTCCTCCTTGGATTCGCTTCCGACGAGCTGGGGCTCTGGGGAGACGCGGGACTTCCGCTTTACGCGAACCTGCTGGGCATCTCCGGATTTACCGGAACGCTCTGCTGGGTAGCCATCTGCTGGTCCCAGATCGTATTCAGAAAGAAGTTGAAGGCAAGAGGCTATGACCCCAACGAAGTCCTTACCGCTAAGGCAAAGTGGTATCCGGGACTTGCATATTTCTGCAATATCATCATGATCGGCGCTATGGTGCTCCTGGTATTTGAGGACGGCGGCCTTCCGGTATTTGTGATTTCCGTGATCGCGACTTTCGTACCGATTCTCATCTATGTAGTTCAGAAAAAGAGAGGCAAAATCAGAACTAATATCAAATATGGAAAAGATGAAATCACCTTTGATGAAAAATACCCGGTCAGAAATTAATTCATTTACTTAGATAAAAAGGTTGCTTCAAAATATGAAGCAACCTTTTTATTTGCGTATGGAGCGGGTGTTCTCCAGGGAAGGCCTGAAACCTTGTACCGAGCTCATGCGAAGCATATAAGCGAGGGAGGCTTCCCTGGAGAACGCCCGCGGATTATCCGTTAACCCCCAGCTCACGGATCCTGCGGTAGAGCGTAGATTCGCTGATTCCAAGTTTTTTTGCCGCGAGGATCTTGTCCTCCGTGGAGCGCCCGGTTTCATCGAGACATTCTTCGATCAGCGTTCGCTGATATTCGTCCAGCTTTTCCTTCAGCCCGGCTTTGAGGTTGATATTTCTCTGCCTTTTCAATATTTTATCAGGAAGGTTCTCCAAAAGGATTTCGTCTCCCGTCTCCATATTGACGGCATATTCCACCACATTTTCAAGCTCCCTGACATTTCCCGGCCATCCGTAGCTGATCAGCGCCTGCAGCGCGTCGGGCCGGAAATCCCTGATGTTCTTGGAAAGCAGCCTGTTGAACTTCTTCAGAGCATAGCGGAGCAGAAGCTCGATGTCTCCCTCCCTGTTTCTCAGAGCAGGGATCGTGATGGGAATGACATTGAGCCTGAAATACAGGTCTTCCCGAAACTCCCTGGCCTCGATCATCTTCTCCAGGTTTTTATTCGTCGCCGCGATGATCCGGACGTCGATATCGATGGGGCTTGTCCCCCCGACGCGGTCGATCCTTCGGTTCTGGATCGCATGGAGCAGCTTGACCTGCAGGTGCAGCGGAAGATCGCCGATCTCATCCAAAAATATCGTTCCTTTATGGGCAATTTCAAACTTTCCCGGCTTTCCTCTGTTATCGGCCCCTGTAAAAGCGCCCTTTTCATAGCCGAAAAGCTCGCTTTCAAGCAGCATCTCCGGAATAGCGCCGCAGTTGATCGCGATAAAAGGATTCTTTTTCCGCGGGCTTTCCGAGTGGATCGCTCTGGCAAAAAGCTCCTTTCCGGTCCCACTCTCCCCTGTGATCAGTATCGTGGAATCGCTGGAGGCAACCTGCAGGGTCCTCCGTTTCGCTTTGAGAATCGATTCGCTCTCTCCGATGATATCGTCAAAGGTCGTGTGCTTTTCGTTGACGGTCATCTTATACATCCTCTCCCGGACAGCAGCCATATTCTGAAAAAGGATCATCGCCCCGGTCGCGGACGCATCCTCGCGTTTCGGATTCCTGGGATTCAACGGGATAAAGGAACAGAGGAACCGCTTTTCCTGGGCGTTGGCGTTTTTATAGATGATTTCCTTATCCTTGACAGCGGTCCCGCTTTGCAATACCCGTTTCGCGTCCTTGGTATTCCATATCTCGCTGAGGAGGCTCCCCTCCATCTGGCTCCGCTTAAGTCCCAGCAGCTTTTCGCTCTCGTAATTGCAGGACTTTATAACGCCTTCCTTATCGATGGCAATCATGCCCTCGTGCATGGATTCCACAATGCCCTGGAGCTGATATCTTTGCTCCGTTTCAGACAGTTTGCTGGCGAGAAGCTCCGCCATCCTCTCCAGGAATAAGGTCAGCGTATCGCTGTTGGCTATGATCTTTCCCCGCTGCTCCTCATTGAACGCGACCAGTCCGATGAGGCCGATGGCTTTATTTTCCGATTTGATGGGACAGCAGATCTCTGCCAGCTCTCCTTCCCGTGGGCCGTACTCCGGATCTGAGTCCGGATCATAGCACAGGTAATTTGCCCCGGTTTTCAGCAGTTTGCCGTAAATATAGCCCGAATCGAGATCTCCGCCCTCTTCAAAGCTTCCGATCTTGTTCGTATAGCGGCCTGTCCCGCCGATGATTTCCAAATGCTCGTTGACGATTTCCGTTTCGATTTCCAGGGCCGCGGTGATGGCTTCCGCCACATTCCTGACCGTATCCCGAATGACAGATAGTTCCAGCATTGTTCTCCCTCCATGGGTTATGGATTCTTCTGTGTGTAACCCTTGAACCCAAATTTACCCGATCCGAATTTGATTCATATTGTATATATTATACCTTATTTTCAAAGTTGACAATTATTTTTCAAAATTGAAAAATAATTGTCCATCAAAGGACGGTTTCAATTGATATTAAAAAAATTTCCGCACGGATTGCGAACCCTTTTTCCGGACTCTTCACAGCCAGGAGAACGGCTTTCCGGCTGTGGATGGAACGCCTCCCTTGCCGCTGCCGGCGAATGGCATACTTTTTGCTTTAATAGAGTTATAATTCGTTTATCCTTTGGAATCATAGATCAGGAGGATTATATGTCAGACAAAAACACTAATGTCGTCCCCCAAGAGGAGCGCACGCTCCAGCGCGGGATTCATCCTTGGCACGTATCTTTGATCGCTTTGGGCGGGATTATCGGTTCCTGCTATTTCCTGGGCTCCGGCTACACTATTTACGAGATCGGGCCCTCTATCGTAGCTGCATATCTGATCGGCGGTGTGGTCATCTATGCGGTGATGCAGTCCTTTGGGGAGCTGTTGGTCAACGTTCCCAGGAGGGGCTCTTTCGTATCCTATGCGAAAGAATTCATCGGAGAAAGCTTTGCATGCGGCGCCGGCTGGGCTTACTGGATCAACTGGGTCGGCTATGTCCCCGCGGAGGCGGTGGCCTGCGGCATCATCATGAATACCTTTGTGCCCGGAAACATCGTGGTATACTCCATCATTGCACTTCTGCTGATTACTATTGTAAACCTTTATCACGTTAGCTGGTTCGGTCATATCGAATCGATTCTTTCCATTCTGAAAATCGCGGCGGTCGTACTCTTCTCCGCATGCGCAATACTCATCATAGCCGGAGTGATAGGAGGCAAGCCCATCGGCCTGTCGATCCTGTACAATCCGGAGGTGGGCTGGTACCGCTCCCTATTCCCCAACGGGTCCCTGGTGATGCTCACCACCATGGTCATGATCCTCGTAAATTTTCAGGGGTCTGAGATCGTAGGCCTTGCGGCGGCGGAAACCCAGGATCCCGAGAAAAATATTCCCATCGCCTGCAGGAGGGTCGCTTACCGGATTATCCTGATTTACATCATCCCTCTGGCGCTTCTGGTGATGATTCTTCCATATCAGGACGCATCCCTTGAGGATTCTGTTTTCAGCATGGCGCTGGCTTCATACGGCTTGAGATGGGCGGCGGGATTTTTCTCCGTCATCGTCATGATCGCCGCGTTCAGCTGCGCCAATTCCGGCGTATACGGAACCGTCAGGGCTTTATACGGCCTTGCGGCAGAAGGGCTTGCGCCGAAAGCCTTCCTGAAGCTGAACAGGTATAATGTTCCCCAGATTGCAACTATCTTCACCATCGTCCCCATGTGGATCTTCATCCCCTTTGCTTACTATTTCGGTGAAGGAGCCTTTTATACCATGATCCTCGGCATGGCCGGATTCACCGGAACCGTATGCTGGGGAGGCATCATCGCTTCTCAGCTCGTTATGAGAGTGAAGCTGAAAAGAAGGGGATATGATCCCAAACAGGCCCTTACCGTGAAAACCCAGCTTCACCCGGTCCTGCCCTCGATAGGATTGTTTGTCATCGTCGTAGGGCTGCTCTTCATGGCTTTCCAGCCTGATCTGCTGTCCGCTTTCATCTTCTCGGTGGCCTGGACGGTTGGACCTATGATAATTTATAAAATAATGAAAACCTTGGGCAAAACCAAGGCCGTGAGAACCCTGGGCGCGGATGAAATATCCTTTGACGATAAATTCCCGCCCCTCAAATAAAAAATGGAGGAAAAGAAAATGATTGACAGAGAAAAACTCAAAACACAGTATCAAAAAGAGATAGAACTCTTTGAAAAGACCCACCCCAAATCAAAGGAGCTCTATGAAAGGGCCAAAGGGAGCCTCTTGCAGGGCGTTCCCATGAACTGGATGGTCAAGTGGGCCGGCAGTTATCCCGTATGCGTAGCCAACGCAAAGGGGGCGCATTTCCAGGACGTGGACGGAAACGACTACATTGATTTCTGTCTGGGCGATACCGGCTCCATGGTGGGCCATGCGCCGGAACCCGCGGTAAAAGCCATCACGGAATATGTAAAGCAGGGAACCACCTTCATGCTGCCCACCGAGGACGCGATCTGGTGCGGAGAAGAGCTCTCCAGAAGATTCGGAATGAAATACTGGTCGTTTTCAACCAGCGCAACAGACGCCAACCGCTTTGCCCTGAGACTGGCAAGAGAGGTCACCGGAAAGCCTAAGATCATCGCGTACAATTGGTGCTATCACGGAACCGTGGATGAAACCGTCGCCATTCTGGACGAAAAGACCGGAAAGACGATTGCAAAGCCGGGCAATCTCGGACCCCAGTGCGATCCGGGACTCACCACCAGGATCATCGAGTGGAATGACGTTCCCGCCCTGGAGGCCGCTTTAAAGATGGGCGACGTTGCGGCAGTGCTGGCCGAGCCGGTCATGACCAACTGCGGAATCGTCCATCCGGACCCGGGCTATCACGACGCTCTGAGAGAGCTGACAAAGAAGTACGGCGCCGTCCTTATCATCGACGAGACCCATACCATCTGCACCGGAGTCGGCGGTTACACAAAAGCCCACAACCTGAAGCCTGATATGGTTGTAGTAGGCAAGACCGTCGCGGCGGGAATCCCCTGCGCGGCTTACGGCTTCTCGAAAGAGCTGGGCGATAAGGTTGACGCGGCGATCCCCTACGAGCTCTGCGATATCGGCGGCATCGGCGGAACCCTCGCGGCCAACGCCTTGAGCATGCACGCCATGAAGGCGACCCTGAGCGAAATTCTGACAGAGGATTTCTATGCCAGAAATATTCCTCTCGCCAAAAGGTTCAACGAAGGAGTCCAGAGCGTCATCAACGAGTTCAATCTCCCCTGGAACACGACTCAGCTGGGCTGCAGAACGGAATACTGGTTTAGAAAAGAGCCCGCGAAAAACGGCAGAGAAGCGGAGGCGGCGGTAGATTTTGAGCTGGATCAATACATGCACCTCGCATCGCTGAACAGAGGGATCCTGATGACTCCGTTCCACAATATGGCGCTGATCACGGCGGTAACGACGGAGGCCGATATCGACAAGCATACGGCTGTATTCCGTGAAATCGTACAGAATATCATGGGCTAAAGGTTTCCTATAAAAACAAGGAAGGGCGGTTCCTGGGCGTTATGACCAGCGTAGGAACCGCCCCTCTTTATCTTCTTGCATTATTCCGGGTCGGGGCTGGTTCCAAATAATTGTTCCATATAATCCTGAAGTTCATTCAGTATACGTATAACACGGATATTATCAGGTTCCAGGCGATAAAAAACATAATTTTTTTCTGAAAATAAATACCGGTATTCTGTTGGTGCGTCAATCATTTTTCCCAAATCCATACCTGACACCGGATATTGTTCCAGTCTCTTAATATCACTTGTAATCCTTTTTAAAACCCTTTCAGCGACATTCTTCCCCCAGTTATCCGCAATATACTTCTGTATGCGCTGTAAATCTTCCAACGCCTTCGGGGCGTATTCAATCTTCGGCATACCTATAATCCTAATGCGGCTTCGACGTCATCTGATGAAAGCCATCCTTTCTCTCTGGCTGACTTTTCACCCTCCTCAAGCTTGGCTAGCAACCTGACCGTCGCTTTCAATCTGTCCAATTCCTTTATTGTAATGATTGCATATTCCCCCCGCCCATTCCGGGTCAGATAAACCGGGCTATCTTCCTTTACCTCATTGAGCAATTCCGTATAATTCCTCAAGTCTGAAATCGGCTTAATATTTGGCATAATCATCATCTCCTATGCAAATATTATATTATTGTCAGATCAAAATTTCAATGCAAATTTACATGTTAATTTACAGTGTTATTTGACAAACGTATTATTCTCCATTTCGGCTAAGACCTGCCGCAGTTCTTCCATCTCTTTCCCTTCCGGAAATGCGTTAAATTTTCCAATTCTCAAAGATGGCTTGGGCTTCCTCAAGAAATTCTTTGGATATTGTAATCGTGTCGCCTGTTACCCTCTTATATTCATCGGTGATCGGAACCGGATTGCAGCCGCCCTCTGCGACCTCCACGTCGTCCCTGCCGAACTGATTGCCGCAGTTCTGGCAGGTTAGAAAATCGCCGTCCTGCTTATAGTAACCCTTTCCGGAATCGTAACACACCTGACAGGTATTAAAAGCAGTGCGGATCGTTCCATCCGACGCCTTGACGGCGATAATCCCCATTTTGGAATCCAGCTCATTGTAGGCATAAAATGTTGCGTTTTCTGTAATGTCGGAAATCGCAATGACCAGATCTCCGTTATCGTTCACGGTTGCCTCTTTTTCCGTTTCTCCCGCCGGCATCGCCTGCCCGTCTGACGCCGGTTGCCGGATGATCATGTTCCGATTGCCGGCCTTATAATTTTGACAGCGCTGTGATAGCTATGCTCTATGATTTAGGCAGTGTAACGGTAAAGCTGCTCCCTTCATTGAGTCTGCTCTCTACCCCCACCGTCCCCTCATGAGCGGTTACGATGGATTTCACGATGGCGAGGCCGATTCCGGCGCCGCCGGTATTTCTGTTTCTGGACTTATCCGCCCGGTAGAACCGCTCAAAGATATATGGGATCTCCTCTTCCGGTATGCCGCTGCCATTATCCTGAACATTGAGAGCCACCGAATCGTCTCCATCGGAAAGGGTGATTTTGATTTTGCCCCCAGCGGCCGTATATTTTACGGCATTGGAGATCAGGTTGATCAACACCTGACTAATTCTGTCCCTGTCCGCCACGACGTCCGGGCAGTCTCCCGCCACCTCCGCGCTGAGATTTCTGTCCTTCAGCTCCTTTTCAAAGTTCCCCAACGCCTTCTCTGCCAGTTTTCTCAGATTGATTTCCGTCTTATTCAGCTTCAGGCTCCCGCTCTCAACCTTTGCGAGATTTTCAAGGTCGCTGACCAGATTGCCGAGCCGGCTCAATTCATCATAACAGCTTTCCAGACGCTCCGCCGTCGGCTCCCATACCCCTTCCACCATGGCCTCCATATGAGTCTGCACCGTTGTCAGGGGGGTTCGCAGTTCATGGGCTACATCCGCCGTCAGCCGCTTCCTGAGCGACTCCTGATTTTCCAGTGACTCGGCCAGGTGGTTGACGGAGCCGATGAGCCGATCCACCTCTTTCGTGCCCGTGTGCTCTCTGATCCTTACGCCGTACTTTCCAGCGGAAATATCCCCGGTCATCTCTATGGTTTTCAGAATCGGCTTGCTCAAATGCCGCGCAAGCAGAATCCCCGTAACAACTGAGACCAGCAGAGAAAAGCTTCCGATTCCGATCAGTATCTTGTTCAGGGAGTGAAGAAAGAGAAAATCGTCTTTGCTGAGAAAGAACGGCCCGAAGGATCCGATGGACACCGACCCTATTTTCGCTCCATCCCGGATCACGGGAAAGGTTTTCGTCGTATACTCGCCGTCTATGGCCGGATACTGCGTCATCATGCGGTGCCGGATATCTTCGATGGTTCGGGCGCACAGGCTCATATCGCAGGTTTCCGCGTCCCAGACGGGATTTCCGACCGCATCGTACACCTTCACGATATAGCCGTCATAGAGGGCGTACATCCCGATGTTGTGGATAAAATCCACATTCCAGGCGCCGGTTTGCTCATCATATTGAACGCCGACGCTTTCCACGATCTGCTGCGCCGCCTTTTGCTGCTGCCCTGTGACGTAATCCTTGAACTGGCTCTGAATCAGGTAGTTTGTAAGAAAGCTGATCAGCGCCACGGTCAGCAGAGACACCAGGGCAATGGCAAGAGAAAGCTTTGACCTTAAACTGAAGTTCATCTCAATCTCCTCCGAACCGGTAACCGACGCCGTGAATAGTCTTTACATAAACCGGATTTTTAGAGTCGGATTCGATTTTCTGCCTCAGATTTTTGATGTGGCTGTCAACGGAACGGTCATATCCGTCAAAATCCTCTCCAAAGGCGATGCTGATCAGCTCGTCCCGGGTGAACACCTTTCCCGGATATTTGATCAGCGCTGAAAGTATCCTGTATTCGCTGGGAGTGAGCTTTATCTCCATCCCGTTTTTTCTGACGGAACGGTCGTCAAAATCGATCTCGAGATCTCCCTCCCGAAAGCTCATCCTTCGGGAAAGAGGCGCCAGATCCTCTGATGATCTCCTGAGGATGGCCTCCATCCTCGCGTGAAGCTCCTTCAGACGGAAGGGCTTTGTGAGATAATCGTCGGCGCCGATGGAAAGCCCCTGCAGCAGGTCCTCTTCATCGACCTTTGCTGTGAGCATGAGAATCGGGACCCTTGATTTTCTGCGAATCCGGGTGCATATCTCCTCCCCTGAAAGTCCAGGCAGCATGAGATCGAGGATCACAAAAGAGATGTTCTCCTTTTCAAAAACAGAAAAAGCCTCCCCGCCGTTTTCCGCCGTGAAAACGGTGTAGCCCTTGCTTTCAAGAAATGACCGGAGCACTTCCAGTATTTTCACCTCATCGTCAACGACGAGGACCTTTTTTCTGTCATTTTTCATGAGACAATGCTTTCTCCGCAGCCTGCCGGATGGCATTCCATAGCCACCCGGCCGCCGCCGTTTCCTCAGACTACATCGTAGCCTTCCTCTTCAATCGCTTCCTTAATGCTGTCCAGAGATACCTGATCGGCGTCGTAATCCACCGCGACAGTTTTTTCCTCCAGACTGACGTCAACGGACGATACCCCGTCCAAAGCGGTCACCGCTTGCGTTACCGCCTTTACACAGTGCTGACAGGACATACCCTCCACATTTAAAGTTACTTTACTCATCTCATTTTCCTCCTAAATTTTATTTATACGGTTTAAATCTCTTCAGCCGCAACGCGTTGGTCAGGACCGAGACGGAGCTCAACGACATCGCCGCCGCCGCAAACATCGGGTTCAGGAGCGGGCCTCCGAAGAGATGCAGGACTCCCGCGGCGATGGGAATTCCGATGACGTTATAACCGAACGCCCAGAACAGATTTTGTTTGATATTCCGGATAGTGCTCCTGCTGAGCTGGATTGCGGTGGGAACGTCCATCAGATCGCTCTTCATCAGAACGATGTCGGCGGACTCCATGGCCACGTCGGTGCCGGAACCGATAGCGATTCCGATATCCGCCTGGGCCAGCGCGGGAGCGTCGTTGATTCCGTCCCCCACCATGGCGACCTTTTTCCCTTCCCCCTGAAGCTTTTTCACTTCGTTTGACTTATCCTGAGGCAGGACTTCCGCAAGGACCCGGTCGATCCCGACCTGTTTTGCGATGGCTTCTGCCGTTTTCCTGTTGTCACCCGTGATCATGGCTACCTCGAGCCCCATGGACCGAAGCTGCTCGATAGCTTTCAAACTGCTTGCCTTGACGACGTCCGCCACCGCGATAATGCCCGAAAGCTTCCCGGCCATAGCGATGTACATGGGAGTTTTTCCCTCCGCTGCCAACCGGTCCGAAGCCTCCGCAAGGGTCGAAAGAGCGATGCTTCTCTCATCCATCAGCTTTCTGTTCCCCAGCAAAACCTCAGTTCCGTCCAGCACAACTTCGATCCCGTAGCCTGGAATGGCGCGGAAGCCTTCCGGCTTGAGGAGTTCAAGATTTTCCTTTTCCGCGGCGTCGATGATGGCTTCTCCCAGAGGATGCTCCGAGCCTTTTTCCGCGGAAGCCGCAAGCCGAAGCAGTCCGTTTCTCTCCACGCCCTCTGTGGGAATGATATCCGTCACCTCCGGCTTTCCTTCCGTAACGGTCCCCGTCTTGTCAAATACGATGGTATCGATCTTATGAGCCGTTTCCAAAGCTTCGCCGCCCTTGATCAAAATTCCGTATTCCGCTCCCTTGCCGGTGCCCACCATGATCGCCGTAGGCGTTGCCAGCCCCAAAGCGCAGGGGCAGGCGATAACCATGACCGCGATGAAGATCGTCAAGGAAAATCCCAGCGGTTCCCCGCTGATGAACCACGCCAGAAAAGCGAATACGGCAATGCCGAATACGATGGGGACAAAATATCCCGACACGACGTCGGCCAGCTGCGCAATGGGGGCTTTGGAGCCCTGAGCCTCCTCCACCATCCTGACGATCTGTGCCAGAGCCGTATCGCCTCCGACCTTTGTAGCCTTGAACTGAATCATTCCGTTCTTATTGATGCTTGCGGCATAGACCGGATCCCCCGCTTCCTTTTCAACGGGAATGCTCTCCCCCGTCAGCATCGATTCGTCAATAGAGGTGTTCCCCTCCGTAACGACGCCGTCCACCGGAATCTTTTCTCCGGGTCGGACCAGAATGATATGCCCCATTTCCACCTCGTCCACCGGGACCTCGTATTCTCTGCCGTCCCGGATCACAATGGCGGTCTTCGGCGCAAGACCCATCAATTTCTTGATCGCCTCGGAGGTTTTCCCCTTGGATACCGCCTCCAGGGATTTTCCCAGCAGGATCAGCGTGATGATGACGCCGGCAGACTCTAAATAAAGCCCTTCCACGGCGCTGTGATCCCCCTGGAATATCCGGATTATCGAATACACGCTGTATACGAGGGCCGCGGTAGTGCCCATAGCGATGAGGGAGTCCATGTTAGGACTCCGGTTTGCGATGGCCTTATATCCAACCGTGTAAAACCGGTATCCTGCGATGACGATGGGAACCGTCAGAGAAAGCTGCAATACCGCAAAATGCACCGGGTTCATCATAGGGTCGAAGAATTCCGGAACAGGCAATCCGATCATATGTCCCATGGCAAAATACAGCAGCGGAACGGCAAAGACAGCCGACACGATAAATTTGGTCCAAAGGGTCCGTATCTCCTTTTCCTTTTGCAGCTTATCTTCGTCTACCAGCTTCTTTTCCTTTATTTCAGCGGCCCCGTATCCCGCTTTTTCGATTCTTTCCGTTATGGCCTCCAGGCCTGTTTTCTCCGGGTCATAGGAAACCGTAGCCTTTTCAGTCGCCAGATTTACGGAAATCTCATCGACGCCCTCCATCTTTCCCACGACCTTCTCGATCCTGGCCGCACAGGCGGCGCAGGTCATGCCCGTTATCTTCAATGTATCTTTACTCATGCTCACTCGCCCTTTCCATAGCTTTTATTGTTCCCTGTTATCTCACCGCTGACTCCTCTTACAGCATTTTCCCGATGGTGACCAGAAGCTCGTCGATAATCTTATCATCACCGGCCTGAATTTTTTTTACGAGGCAACATCTGATATGGTTTTCCAGAACCAGCTTGCTTACGGAATCCAGAGCTGCCTGAGCGGCAGAGATCTGATTCAGCACATCGTTGCAGTATACGTCCCGTTCGACCATACCCTTGATCCCCCTGACCTGGCCTTCGATCCGGTTGAGCCTGGTGATCAGGCTGTCCTTGAGTTGGGGTTCTCTAATAGTGGTTTCCATCAATATTACCTCCACCGCAATTTCCAATGGTTATATCATACCATAATACATTTATACTATACCCCGGTAGGGTATGCTTTAATCATATCAAAAGCAGTTGCTTTTTTCAAGATACAATATCCTGTTTTTTCCCAACCGCTTTTAAACCTTTCGCTCTTGTCTCTTTTTCCCGAATTTTCCCGAAGTATTACACCCCGCCTCCGCAGCAGCTGGGCAATCTGTTGTTGATGGATTCGTCGGTCTGGGGAACAGCCGCCGGGTCGCCCAGATCGTCGACGACGGTGATCTGGCTCCGTATCATCCCCATCCAGCAGCTGTAACGCACAACGCCGGATTTATCCGGGGTGAATTCAATGATGTTGTCGCCGGGCTGCAGCTGTTTCTCCAGGTTGTATTCCGGTATGACGATCCTGTTGTTGCAGCCGTTAATGTCGCTGCTGTCCGCCTGAAGGTTCCACCGGACCGGAATCCCCTTCTGTACGACAAGGGGTTCATATCTGCCGGAATCCAGCGTCGTCGTCACCGTCTGAACGCCGCCGGCAAGCTCAGCTGTGGCTCCCTGAGCGGAAGAGACGGACGGGGACCCGGCCTGGCTGCTCCATCCCGCAGAAAAGGGCATCGCGTATCCGGTCAGAGCCATTCCCCGGCTGAACATCACGACTCCCAGCAGGATGACCAGTCCTGCGCTTACCGTCATCATCTTTGCCGTATATTTCTTCGTCAGCAGGCTGCTCAGCGCGCCAAGACCGAACATGAGAGGAACGGTTCCCAGGCTGAAAACCAACATCGACAGCGCGCCTTTTCCCGGATCTCCGGTGGATAACGCGTAAAGCTGCATCGCCTGCAGCGGTCCGCAGGGCATCAGACCGTTCAGCAGGCCAACGTAAAACGGCCTGCCGCCGCCGCTGCTCTTCTGCTCATCGATCTTTGCGGCAAATATTTTGGGCATCCTGGGGTTGAACCTTCTGAGCCAGGGAAAGACGTTCAGCATATTCAGCCCCATAACGACCATAAATATTCCGGCGGCCAGGGTTACAAAGCCCTTTCCCGCGCTGGAAAAGCTCACCGCGGAACCCAGCGCTCCCACGATTCCGCCGATGACCGTGTAAGAGATCACCCGGCCGGAATTATACAATATGCTCGGCTTCAGCGTTGAAACCGCCCTTCCGCCACTGGGGGTCTTATCGTGAGAAATTCTATTCGGTACGCACTGTGACAGGTTTATGCCGCCGCACATGGCGACACAATGAGCTGAGGTCAGCAATCCGACCGCGAAGAGCATGCCATACCCCATGCCGTCCCGGGCCTGGGGGAAGGAATTAAAGAGATCAAAGCCTCCGAAGCGGCTGATGATGACATAAAGCGCGATCAGGATCACCAGGATGCCGACAGCCTGGATACCGCCCTGATGCTGTCCGGCGGGCTCCGGCGGATTGCCCGCCGCATTCTTGATCGGCCTCCGGAGCACCCTTTGATCCGCTTTCCCAATCGCGGCCCTGTAGCCCAGACTCTCGATCATTCCGATAATCTCTGTGATGTCGATCTGTTCCGGATCATAGGTAACCAAGGCGTTTTCCCTGGAATAGCTTACGATGGCATTGGCGATGCCCTTTTTATTCTTCAGCGTACGCTCGATCCTGTTCACACAGCTGACACAGGTCATGCCCGTGATTTTAAGCGTTGCCGTGATATAATTCTTTCCCATCTGTTGCGCTCCTCCTGTTTTTTCTTCGTTGAGCATATCAAAAAAATATGAAGAATTTATGGAGGGCGAACGGAAAAATTTCTATCAATCATGTTAAAAGAAAAAAAGTATTTCCTCTTTCCAGGGAAATACTTTTTGATCGGCTAAGCTGCTTGCTTATACCACGGTTTTATCACGGCTTCTTTACCTGCTGCTCGCCCGTGATGGAACTGTCGGCGTCCATCTTAAATGTAGATTTTGCGGAATCCGTTGTAAAATAAACATTTCCGTCAACTTTCGCGTCTACGAGTTCGAAATTGTCCTGGGAGACATAGAGGTCCCCGACAAAGGTTCCATGCTGAATGCTGGCCATAGGGCTGTTGATCGTCAGGGTCGGCGCTTTCAGAGTAAATCTGTTGGTGACGGTTCGATTCTCATCCTGGGTATAAAGGGCGATCTTTCGCTGGACGACGTCCTTGCCCTGATCATCCTTTTTCCCGTTTGTAAAGCTGCCCTCCAACACCAGATCTTCAGTGAAGGTCAAATCCTTCAGGGTGGCGATGATCCAGGTCCCCTTATTGCTGATGGCGTTTTTAAAGGCGGCGTTATCATCAACTACCGACGCCGTCGTCACCGCGTCGTTTTCGTTGGACTTCTGGTCGTTTACCCCGCCTTCCGACGTCACGTTACCGTTGTTTCCTTCATTGACGCCGTTATTATCCTTGCCGCCGCAGCCAGCAGATCCGAACATCAAGGAAACGGTCAGCAGAAGTATGAATATTTTTTTCATTTAAAATCCTCCTTGCAAAATTTTCAGTAAATATAATTCTATTTGCAATGGGTATTCTACCCTGGGAAGATTTTAGTATACGCTTTTATTTCGCCATATGTTTTTCAAAGCCGGAGCTGTACTTCACCGTTCCGTCGGGAAAAACCCACAGGGCTTCCACGTCGGGAAGGCTTTCAATCAGCGCCAGCCCTTCTTCAAAGGGCATGTTGAATACTTTCGTCAGCGCGTCGGCCATGCCGGAATCAGGGCAAAGGATCGATACGGAGACAAAATAGTCCGCCGGATAAAGGGTAGCCGGGTCGATGATGTGATGGTATTTCTTTCCGTCTACGATGTAATATCTCTCGTAAACTCCGCTTGTCACCAGGGAAGCCTCAGTCAAATCAACTCTGCCGACGTCGTCGCCGTTTTCGTCGAAGGGGTTTTGTATCCCGACTTTCCAAGGGGTGCCGTCGGCTCTGGACCCGATGGCGCGCACGTTGCCGCCGACGCTGATGAGGCAGTTGGTAACGCCGTTTGCTTCCGCAAATTTCGCGACCTGCTCCGTGGCGTAACCCTTTGCCACGCCGCCTACGTCAAGGCTCATTTCGGGGTCCTCTAAAAACACCGTGGAGTTCGCCTCGTCGATGATCACCTTATTGATATCGGTGTGTTTTGCAGCCTCTTTCAGCTGATCCATGTCCGGCAGCGTCGCCTTTTCAGGGTCTTCGATCCCCGCCTCACGGTGCTCGTGCCATATCTTCAGCACGGCGCCCAACGCCACATTGAGCTTGCCGTCCGTCGTCTGATAAGCTTCCTTGGCGAAGAGAAGCAGATCGATGATCCGTCTGTCCACCTTCACCGGCGCCAAACCGGCGCTGTCGTTGATGGTTTTTATATTGTTGACTCCGTCATAGTCATTGTAAATATCAAAGAGCTGATGATATTCTTCAAGCTTATCATGGATCATATGGACCTGATCGTTGAATTCTTCCTTGCTGTCGGCATAGCCGATCACACGGGTCACCGTGTCAAACAGCGTGAGAAATTCCGCCTCAAAGCGCTTTTTTTCCACTTTTGTGTCTCCGCAGGCTGCGAGATTGACGGTCAATATGACAACCATGAGAACCGCGGCAAGTTTTTTTAACATGAAGCCTCCACATATCATACGAGGGGGATAGCACCGACACTATTTTAAGCGCGATCCTATCCCCCTTGCAAGAAATTTTTTTTATGTTTTATTTTGCTGCGCCAGCCGCCTTTTCGAGAACTGTCACAAAGTCGCTGATATGGACCGTAACAGATGACTTCAGGTCGTCTGCCGTCGCATGGCCTTCTTCGTCTACCGCGATCCCCTTTACTTCGTCAAGAGTCTTTCCGACAACATACTTTGCAAATGCGGCCGCCTCTTCGTTCCATTCCTTGCCGATGCCGGAGGCCTTCTTCATGCCGTACGCGTCGCCCAGCTCATCCTTGGTCTGGATCGGAGCGTTGATATCGGAAGTGATCTTCCCTTCCTTTGAGAAGTTTACGTCGGTGATGGACGCGTCGATGATGCTGCTGGTGATAACACCCTTTGCATCAAAGGTGGAAGCCGTGTAATAGGAATATGCTTCTGCAAGTCCGTCCTCGTCGCCCGCGTCTTTTGACTTCGCGATGTTTGTGACGACGCCGATGCCGAGCTTGTCGTCAGCGGAAGCGCCTAAATCCTGTGCGTTTGCAACAGCTTTTTCGATTCCGTCAACAAAATCGGTGATATGGATCGTAACGGAAGACTTGAGATCGTCCACCGTCGCATGGCCCTCTTCGTCTACCGCGATCCCCTTTACCTCGTCAACGGTCTTTCCGATGACATAGTTGGAAAAAGCGGTTGCCTCTTCATTCCATTCCTTACCCAGTGCGGATCCTTTTTTCATACCGTAGTCGGTACCCATTTCCTGTTTGCCGACAAAAACTGTGTCCAAAGGAGTAACGATTTTGCCATCCTTTGAGAACTCGATCTTCGTCTGAGCCGCGTCGATTGCGCAGTTTACGATAGTGCCTGCATCGTCGACGGTTACTGCGACAATGGTCGAATCAGCCTGGGCCACGCCGTTTGCGTCCCCTGCGTCCGTCGATTTTGCAGCGGAAGTGATCACTGCCAAGCCGGTTTTCACCGCTGTTGCCGTCGCAGAATTATCATCCTGACCCGGAGTCACTTCTTTGTCCCCGCCGCCACAGGCTGCAAATGCAAACATTACCATGGTCAGGACTAACAACAATGCTACTTTCTTTTTCATAAAATCTCCTCCAAAATATTTTTTCAGGGCTTGTCGAACATTCGGCAGCTCTTTTTTATCGGGCCAGCCGTTGAAACGCCGGCATAATAAATTTCAAGAGCGTCGACGTGACGATTCCCGCCGCCAGGCCTGAGACCAGAAGGACTGGAAGATAAGCCCACATATTCATACCCGCATATATGATCGTTATAACAATAAACTGTCCAATATTATGAAAAATTGCTCCAAAGATGCTGATGATCAGGTAGGAGACCTTTCCTCTGAAAATTACCATGAGCAGAATCATCGCCGTGATGGATAAAATTCCTCCTGAAAGACTCAAAAGTCCGGCGATGCCGCCTCTCGTCACAAATACGAACACCGATTTCAGGATGCCGATGGTATAGGCCTGTTTCTTACCGAGAAAGAACAGCGCATACATGACGGCGATGTTTGACAGGCCGAATTTGACCCCCGGAACCGCGATGGGCAGGGGCGGAAGCATGTTTTCCACGATGGCCAGCACCAGGGCGGCGGCAAACATCAGGGAGGTCAAAACCAGCATCTGGGTTTTATTTAAATTTTTAATTCTGGCATTTGTCATTGCTTTTCCATCCATGCTCCACCTCTAGTTTCCTATCACCAGGTCGGCGTCATCCTCGCCATGCTCCTTTTCAGGAACGACCTTCATCACGATCCCGTTTGGCAGACACGCCGCAAACTGGCCTGCCGTCCTCAATTTCCCCGCGTGGATGCAGACCTTGTCCGGGCAGTCGGATTCCACAAAAGCAATGGAACCGTCCTTGTATTGGTGAAAGATCACATGCTCATTCTGCGGGATGGAGAATGTCCGGTCCACTCCGGGCGTAAGCTCTACCGTCTTGACCAGTTCCGAGTAATAGTATATCTCAGCCTTCACCCGGTCTCCCGCAAACGCGAAGTGGTAGATACCCCAGGCGGCGACGCTGACGGCAATGATGCCGGCTATGATGATGATGTCGGTTTTCTTAAAAAATTTCATTTTCTATCCAATCAGCCCGCTCAGAAAGATCAAAGCGGTATCCGCTCCCATGATGATCACATAGTTTTTAATGGAGGTCACAAAGGTCCTGCTCTTGACCTGCTCACCGAAAAACGTCCTGATGTTCTTCTGCACCGGAATCAGCGTAACCAGCGAGATCAGGCAGAGCGGCGACAGCATTTTCAGCGCGACCATCACGATGACAGCCAGATAGGTGCAGTAATAAATCGCGGCGAACAGCCGGACCGACGCTTTTTTACCCAGATAGTAGGGCAGCGTATAGCGCTTCACCAGAATATCGTGCTCCACATCGCAGATGTTATTGGCAAGCATGATATTTGCGGTGGTGCAGGTCGGAATCACGGCCAGAAGCAGCGCTGTGATAAGCGGAAAAACCTGCAGATCAAGGCTCACGGTTTGGAGATTCCAGTCCAGAGTCAAATACGTACCTGTCGGCATGTTTATATACAAAAGGATAAAGGGAATGAAAAAACCGTAAAAAACGCCGGAAAGGAGTTCGCCCCAGGGCTGTCTTGAAATCGGCACCGGTCCGAAGGTATAAAAAATTCCGCATAAAAAGCAGAGCCCACCCAGGAGAAGCACGACGATATCCGTCCTGTAAACCAGATAAAGACCCAAAAGCGCGCTGATTATCAGCATGGCAAAGATGATGGCCCGGGCGGCGCCTCTCGTAAACTGCAGGGTCTGGTGGTTTGTCTTCGTGTCGATATAGTTGTTGATCGCCGTAGTCGTCAGGTCAAATAAAAACATTGCGCAAAAGAAGATCAGTGTAAGGTCCCACCGGA
>DAITKX010000018.1:0-1160 GCA_036835995.1 Bacillota bacterium
TTTGAGCAATGGGACCTCTAAGTGTCGGTGAGCCCAGCGGATCAGGCAACAGGAATCCATGGCGCTCAGGCTGCTTGCAGCCGCCGAAGGGGACTCCCCTATGGTTCCCAGCGGAAGTGGAGAAGCCGCTTTTTTACATATTGTATACTTGTCGGGGCACATAGCCCTTTTTACGTGTTCTCATTGCTATTCCTATTTTTGTATATTATAATATAAGGGATTGTAATCATAGCCGCAGGACAAGCTGAAGAATTTTTGAAAGAGCTTGCGTCAGCCGGATGACTTTTTCGGAGAAAGCGGGCAATCGATATAGGTATCCAATATGGAAAACAGCAGCACATTTTGGAATAAAGCGGCAGAGTGGCTGGAAAGTTTCGGCTTTCCTGACGTAACGGGATTGGAAGCCATGCTGATTTTTTTGGCGTTGTTTCTTGTTCTGCTTTTTGCCCTGTGGCTGATTTTCCGAAAAGCAAGACTGTGGTACTGGAAGACGGATATACAGATCGATGCGCTGAAAAGCATCGACGACCGATTACATAGCGTTGAAACCAGACTGTCGGAGGTTCCGCTGAAGGGCATTTTGGAAGCGGAGCCGGCCGAACCGGCTCCGGAGGGGGAGAGTCGGCCAGAGGAGGATCTTCCGGAAAACACAGCGCAGGAATCGGAAGGTTTTATCGCCGTCGGAAGAAGCGGACGAATCTATAGAGAAGCAGAGTTGGAGCTACAAATCAGGGAATAAGGCGGAGGACACAGTATGTATTGTAGAATGTGCGGCAATAAAATAAGCGATACGGATCAATACTGTCAGATGTGCGGTACACCCACGGGACTGGAAAATCAGAGCGCGGCCCCTTCGGAAACCATGGAAGAAAAAGAAGAGATCGTATTTAATCCTCCATTCGAAAATCTGAAATTCTATTTTGCGGAAAAGGACCTTCGGTATGCTGAAGAGGAATCCTCAGAGACGGAAGAGGATGCTGCTTCGCCGGAAAAAGAGGAGGCGGATCTAAAGGAGTTCATCTCCGAAAATGAGATCAAAGAGGCGAATCAACGGAAGGCGGAAAACGACAGACGGGAGGGCGCCGGTGAAGCGAAGCCTGTAAAGGCTCCCGAGTTTAGCTGGAACGTCCACGATTTTCCCAGGCCGGGGAGAAAGACGG
>DAITKX010000018.1:1196-11370 GCA_036835995.1 Bacillota bacterium
TCAGCCCTCCTGAGCAGATAGAAACGGAATCCCCTTCCTTTGAGGAAGAGCTTTTCAGAGAGATCGCCGATGATACCAACAGGGGAAAAGAACAGAATATCGACCGGTTCTTTACGTTCAGCAAAAAAAACGAGGAATTCCAGGAACTGCTGGATAAGGAATATGAAAAACTTACAATGCATGCCGGGCCGGAAGCAAGAGTGATGGGACCGGAAAGCATATCGCCGGAGCCGGAAAGCATATCGCCGGAAGCAAGAGAGCCGGAAACCATACCAACCGAACCGCCTTTGGAAGCCGCGGTTTCACTGGCGGCAGAGCCGGCGCCATCTTCGGAAACAGGCGCGTCCGAGGCGAAAAACTTCGGCGATGATTTGATCCGGGATAATGAAAGCATCAAACGGAAGCTGGAATCACCGGAAGCAAGGGAAGAATTGACGGAAACCGAACAGTCTGAACCGGTCCAGCCGGCGGTAACCGTAGAACAGCCTGAACCGGAGACCGCCGATCCGGAAATCGTTGAGCCGGTGGAAGCGGAAAAGCCGGAAGCGGCAGCGGAGTCGGACGAAATGATGTTCATGCCCGCCATGCCTGCTTTCAGCCTTGGCGACGACGAGAAAGAAAAGCACAGGTGGGGCGTGGGACATGTTCTGCTGGTGATCCTGGCAGTTATTTTGGCCATAGAAATCGCAATTTTAGGAATTCGTTATTTTGCGCCCGACAGCGGTGCGGCAAAAGCCGTAAACGCCGCACAGACCCAGGTTTTCCACACGGTCTCGGGCTGGGCAGATGGAATAAAAGGTATGTTTTCGGGGAAAGATGCCAATAAAGATACAACAGCTCCGAAAAACTCCGGCGGGGATAGCGAAAATACCGGCCAGGGGAACGAGAGCGGCGGACAAAGCGGAGACAACGCGCAGACAACATCGACGGGCGCGGTTTCACAAAAGCCTGACCCGAGTCCGGCAGCCGATAAAAATGCGCTGGTTTCCTCTCAGTTGGGAAACAACAAGAACATCGAGCAGGTAAAAGCCGGCGACTCTCTTACATATCAGGCGGGAAAAGACTATGGCAGCAAGGATATCAACAATTCGAAGCCGATCGAAAACAACGTCTGGAATCAGCCGGAGAACGGAGAACCGGTCTATTACGACCGCTCCGTCGTGGGAACCGTCATCGCTTTCGATTCCCAATGGATCGACTATGTGAACGGAGGCGGTAAAAGCGTCTTTGACCTTGTGAAAAAAGACAGCGGCGCATACCGGAAGCTGACCGCCTTTTCCAAGGCCGGGAAGGTAAAAGAAACCTTCAAGCTTCTGGAAATCGGGGAGATCCGCCAGGGCGAAAAGGGATTTTACGTCTGGACCCACGAGGAAATACAAGTTACGGAGAAAGGAAAAACCACAAATTCAAAATACAACTGGATATATTATTTAGAGCCTTCGGAAGGAAAAATGCAAATTGTTAACTATTTTAAATTTCAATAACAAAAAAGAGACTAAAAGGAGATGTTATAATGGCAACAAATTCGAGGTTCGAAAGAAGCAGGATCACCACTGGAAATGTCGCTTTCTCTCAGTCGAGGACAACGATTGAGACAGCATTCTACGGAAACAACGTAAGGAAGGTCACCGACCTGAAAGAAGCTTACGAAATGGCGAAGAATTCAACGGGAGCGATCCTTACCGACATGCCAGTTTTCGAACCTGAAAAAATCGGGCTGCCTGAGGGGGCAAAAATTTTACTTTTCAATGACGGGGAAACCGTAGGACGGTTCGCCGGCGCCAGGATAATCCTCGGAGAAAAGGGAGTGGTCGAAGCGGATTATGCCGCAATTCTTAGAGAAGCCGTCTATGGCACAAGATATAAGAAAATGCTGCATACGGAAGCGTACATAGGTCTGGATGAAGATTTCATGGTAAAAGCAAACCTGCTTGTGCCGGAAACCTACGAAAACACTCTTTACAACTGGCTCCTCAACTTCCAGTACCTCAATAAGTTCTACGACGATATGTATGCAGGATCAAGAGTGATCGGAAATGAACCGGATATTTACGTTCTGTCCGATCCGGACTGGAAAGATCCGAGATATCCCAACGGGATCGCATATTTCGATCCGGAGCACAACTGTGCGGCTCTCCTTGGCCTGCGGTATTTCGGAGAGCACAAGAAGGGCACATTGACCATCGCCTGGGGCATAGCGAACAGAAACGGCTATGCATCCTGCCACGGCGGAATGAAGAGAATGGTCAGAAAAGACGGCAAGAAGCACGTCATGGGCGTATTCGGGCTTTCCGGCTCCGGAAAATCCACACTGACCCATGCAAAGCACGACGGAAAATACGACGTGACCGTACTCCACGACGACGCCTATGTCATTTCCACGGAAGACGGTTCTTCGGTAGCCCTTGAGCCTTCCTATTTCGACAAGACTCAGGACTATCCGCTGACCTCGCCGGACAATAAATTCCTGATTACCGTTCAGAACTGCGGAGCGACGCTGGACGCTGACGGCAAGATGGTAATCGTTACGGAGGATATCAGAAATGGAAACGGCAGAGCCATCAAATCCAAGCTTTGGGCCGCAAACAGGGTAGATAAGCTCGATGAGTCCATCAATTCCATCGTATGGCTCATGAAGGACCATTCCCTGCCGCCGGTGATCAAACTGGAAAATCCGGTTTTGGCTTCCGTCATGGGTGCGACCCTCGCAACCAAGAGAACCACCGCGGAAAAGCTGGCGGAAGGCGTAGACAAAGACGCTCTGGTATTTGAGCCCTACGCGAATCCCTTCAGGACTTATCCGCTGGAGCAGGATTACGAGAAGTTCAAGGCGTTATTTGAGAAGCGCGGCGTGCAGTGTTACATCATCAATACAGGCCATTTCCTGGATAAGAAGATTCCGAAGGAAGTCACCATCGGCATCATCGAAAAAATCGTCGATGAAACGGCGGAATTCAAGCCCTTCGGAAAGATGAAGGACATCAAGACGGTGGACGTTGAAGGTTTTATCCCGGATTTCAGCAATAAGGAATACACAGACCTTTTGATTAAAAGCATGAACAACAGAATCAACTATCTGAACTCGCTGCATGATTTCAAGGGCGGAAGGGACCAGCTGCCCGAGGAAGCAAAAGCGCAGATACAGGCGTTGATCGACGAACAGAAATAAAGTAAAAAGCAGGCCGCAAGGGTTGCCTGCAGCTCAATTCGTTACATTTCAAATTGGTTTCAAGGGATAGGGGGGAACTTTATTTGGAAAAGAAAAAATGGGGACTAGGCGTTATCATCGTGATCCTGCTGGTGATCGTCGCCTGCTTCGGAGGACTGGTAACCTTTATTACCGACTACCTGTGGTTCAAGGAGCTCGGTTATACCAGCGTGTTCTTCAAGCAGCTGTTTACGCAATTGGAGATAGGAATACCTTCCTTTGTGGTCATCACGGTGCTGGCCTACTTCTATTTGCGCGTATTAAAGAGGGGCTACTACAAAAGAATCGATACGGTGGACACCCCGGCGGTCAGTGAAAAGGCGCTGAACCGGATTTCTCTGGGCCTGGGTGCTATTTTCGGTATCCTGGTGACCCTTGCCACCGTAACGCGGCTGTGGTTCCAGATCCTGAAGTTCGCAAACAGCAGCTCATTCGGGATCAAAGATCCGATTTATCAACTGGACGTTTCTTTCTACATTTTCAAATTAGAGTTCATCACCCAGCTTACCGGGATCGCCATCGGCATCATCATCGCCTTTGCCGCTCTGACGCTGATCTATTATTTCCTTCTCGTTTCCATGAGAAGACCGAAGATCTTTGAGGAGCAGGCGCAGACGGAATATACCGCCGGCGATGACGGGCAAAGCTATCGGACCAATAATTTCGGAAACGCCTTCGGGGGGATTTTCGGGGATGCTTTCGGAAAGTTCGGCCAGAATTTCAACGGCGGCCAGGGCTTCGGAGGCTCCGGCGGGGCTCCAAAACCGAAGAAGCAATTTGACAAAGAGAACCTCAAGGAACTGGTGCACATCGCCTCAAGACAGCTCATCGTTCTGGGCGTGCTCTTCTTCCTGATGGTAGGATGCAATTTCTTCCTCAGGCAGTACCAGCTGCTGTACTCCCATACGGGGGTGCTGTACGGCGCAGGCTTTACCGATATCAACGTCACGCTATGGGTATACCGGGCATTGATCGTACTTTCCGTTGCGGCTGCCATCGGCTTTGCGATGGGAATCAAGCGGAAGAGCTATAAAATGGTATTCACAGTGCCTGTCATCATGATCATAATCGGCGCCGTAGGAACAGGAGCGGCACTTCTTGTTCAGAACCTGGTGGTTTCTCCGGATGAAATCAATAAGGAGAGCCCGTACCTGAAGAACAACATCGCTTTTACCAACTACGCCTACGACCTGCAGAATGTCACGGTGAAGAATTTCCCGGCAACAAATGATCTGACCAAGCAGGATATCGCAAATAATATGGGGACGATTCAGAACATCAGGATCAACGATTTTGAGCCGGCAAAAAAGTTCTACAATCAGACCCAGGCCATCAGACTGTATTATCAGTTTAACGATGTCGATGTCGACCGGTATACGGTCAACGGGGAATATACCCAGACATATCTGTCCGCCAGAGAAATCGACGAAACAAAGATCAGACAGGAATGGATCAACAAGCATTTGAAGTATACCCACGGTTACGGCATCACTCTTTCCCGGGTCGATAAAGTTACCGCCAGCGGACAGCCTGACATGCTTGTGGACAGCATCCCGCCGGTTTCCGACGCAAAAGAGATCAAGATCGACAGACCGGAGATCTATTTCGGAGAACTGACCAACGACTATATTCTGACCAATACCGATGAACAGGAATTTGACTATTCCAGCAGCGGAGAGGACAACAACTACGCCACTTACAAAGGAAACGCGGGAATCAAGCTGAACGTTTTCAACCGCGCCTTGTTCGCGATCCGGGAACAGAGCCTGAAGCTGCTGGTATCCACCAACATCGACAGCAACTCCAAGATCGTGATCAACAGAAATATCATGAACAGAGTGCAGAAGATCATGCCGTTCCTCACGTACGACAAGGATCCCTACATCGTAACGGTGGATGGAAAGCTGTACTGGATCATCGACGCGTATACCACCAGCAGCTATTATCCGTATTCCGAGCCCTTTAATCCGGCCACCAGCAATGTCAACTATGTCCGCAACTCGGTAAAGGTCGTCATCGACACATACAACGGAGCTACCAACTACTATCTGGTCAACGATCAGGATCCAATAGCCAATACCTATGCGAAGATCTATCCGAAGCTGTTCAAGACCTTTGACCAGATGCCGGCGTCGCTGCAGAAGCATATCCGGTATCCCAACGCGATGTTTGAAATTCAGGCGAACGTCTATAAGCGTTACCACATGAAGGATGTCAAGGTGTTCTATCAGGGCGAGGATTTATGGGAGATTTCCAATGAGATCCTCGGCACCAAGGAAGTGCCGATGACGCCGCAGTACTACATCATGAAGCTGCCGGGAGAAAGCGATGTGGAGTTCATCAACTCCATCCCGTATACGCCTACCGGCAAGCGGAATATGACGGGACTGCTGGTGGCGAGAAACGACGGAGAGCATTACGGAGAGCTGGTTCTTTACCAGATGCCAAAGGATATTTTCGTCGACGGGCCGATGCAGATTGAATCGCAGATCGATCAGAGCCCCGAGATTTCCAAGGAGTTTTCCCTTTGGAACTCCGCCGGGTCCACCTATATCAGAGGAAATCTGTTCGTCATCCCTATCGAGGATTCACTGGTTTATGTAGAGCCGGTTTATCTGGAGGCTTCAAATACCGGAAGTCTGCCTGAAGTCAAAAGAGTTATCGTCTCCTATGGCAACCGGATCGCTTATGAACCGACCTTGGGAGAGGCGTTGGATTCGCTCTTTGGTTCGGGAACAGGCACTCCGCTGACTCCCGGCGAGGCGGTCAATCCGGAAGAGACCGGGGCCCTGAGCACCGACGAATTGATCCGTCTGGCTAACGAGGCATATGAAAATGCCGTGTCGGCGCAGAAGAGCGGAGACTGGGCGGCTTACGGGCAGTACTGGAATCAACTGAAGGATTACCTGACCCGGCTGATGCCGGAGGAACCCGCCGAGAATCAGCAGATTCCGACGGAAGGAACAAAATAAAATAAAACGGGAGGCGGATCATGGATTTGCCTCCCGTTTTTTCATCTGAAAATTATGCTTCCTGCATAGCCGACATCAGGGCTGGAATCAATTGCTTCTTTCGGGAAACGACGCCCAGAAGGTGGAGCGTGTCGCCGTCAGCCGCGACTTTGAACGCAGCCTCGGCAGTCTCTCTGGCATCTTCGCCGTAATAGAGAAGCTCCGTGGATTCTTCCAGAATATTGGTCAGCATGATAAACAGCATTTTAAGATCATTTCTCCTGAACGAAGTATCGAGATAAGAGAGCAGCTTCACCTTTGCGTCCTGCAGCTCCGCCGTGTTCATAAAGGTATTCTGTCCGACGGCAAAGCTTATTCCGCTTACGGAGTAGGTCTTGAAATCCTGATACAGCATCTCTTCCGGCGTCTTATGCTTCAGGCTGCTGCCTGCGTGAAACAGCTCCTCCGCGTATTCCTTGATCTGAATTCCGGCGATGGCCGCCAGGGCCTCCGCGGCTTTTCGGTCGTCTTCAGTGCAGGTGGGGGAACGGAACATCAGCGTATCCGTTATGATGGCGGAGCAGAGAAGCCCGGCTATGTCAGCCTTGATTTCGGCCCGGTTTTCCAGATACATCTGGTAGACGATGGTTGCCGTACAGCCCACAGGCTGATTGCGGAAGAAAACCGGCGAGATGGTCTCCAGACTCCCCAGCCTGTGATGATCGATGATCTCTATGATTTCCGCGGTTTCCAGCCCGTCCACCGCCTGGGATTTTTCGTTGTGGTCCACCAGAATGATCCGCTTTTTCTGGACGTCCAGGAGAGATCTCCGGGAAATCATTCCGAAGTAATCTCCGTGAAGGTCCAGCACAGGAAAGTCGCGGTGGCGGACCTTTGCCATGATGCCTTTGACGTCCTCTGTGAAATCGCCGGTTTCAAAGGTGATCAGATTGTTCGTCTTCATAAAATAGCTGATGGGCGTGCTCTGGTTGATGAGGCGCGCCGCTATGTAGGTGTCGTAAGGAGTGCTGATGACATGGCAGCCGTTTTCCTCGGCAAGCTTCCTGATGGTCTTGGAAACCGGGGCGCCGGTACAGATGATGATGCAGCCGGCCTTCATCTCGATGGCACAGAGCTGGGACTCGTAACGGTTGCTTAAAACGATGATGTCTCCGGGGTCGATGAAGGACTCCAAGGTGTCGGGGTTGGAAGCGGCGATGAGGATTTTGCCCTCTTCCACGATATCGTCCTCATTCCCCACCAGCATGGCTCCTTCAAGGGTTTCTATAATATTTCTGTAGCACGTCCTTGCCGTGGCAAGGATTCGGTTGTCGTAGATATCCATGTTGGCGGTGGCGATGTCCTTTACCGAAATGATACCCTCCAGACGCTTCCCGCAGGTGACGGGCAGGGTGGCGACATTCAGATCCCGCATCAGGTTCCAGGCCTTTTTTAAGGAGAAGCTGTTCTGAACGCCCTCGGTTTTCCTGATATCGATATCCCTGACCTGGGTCCCCACGTCCTGGATGTATTCCGGGATTTCAACGTGAAATTTCTCCAGCACGAACTTCGTCTCATCGCTGAGGTCGCCGGCCCGCTTCGGGATGTGCTCATCTTGTGAGATCTGATTCTTCAGATTAGCGTAAGCGATGGCTGAACAGATGGAATCCGTATCCGGATTTTTATGTCCGACCACTATAACTCTCCGATTCATTTATTTATTTTCTCCTTCGCTGATACTGCGCTTCAAGATTTGACGGTATGCTTTAAACGCGGCGGGCAGAGCCAGCCGTTCTTCAAGGTGATCCGTTTCAACCCACTGGAAGCCGTAATCCGACTGCCCGGCCTCCGCTGATGGGCTGCCGTAATCCGGCTGGCTTTCGGCTATGAAAGCCGCTCCGCTTTCAGCAGGCCCTTCGCTCTCTATATATGCGAGATATCCGGTCATCTCCCATTCGATATGGGTGAAGATATGCTTCGCTTTTTTCAATTTGACAAGGGAAGAAACCGTCAGGCCGCCGAATTCCAGGATCTGGAGGACCTCTTCCTCTCCCAGATTCCCGTCGTAATTGGGAAACTCCCATAGCCCGGCGAGCAAGCCGGTGTCGGGCCGCTTCCTGAGGGCCACGCGAAATGCCGCTCCCAATTTTTCTGTCGGCGGCTCTGGCTCGGACGGCGGCACATTTGATTTGACCCGCAGTGTTTCCACGCGGTTTAAAAGGATCAGGACGGTCTTTTTTTCCACCTTTCGGGGCGGTTTTCCCTCCTTTACGGGGAATTCCGTTATCCGGTCCTGTATCCGGGCTTCACATAGAAAGGCCAGAGGGCAGGATTCGCATTTCGGCAATCCGTTGGGCAGGCATACCGTCGCACCCAATTCCATCATCGCCTGGTTGAAGTCCCCGGGGCGGTCTTTGGGAATGATTTCTCTGACCCAGCCGGTCAGCATCGACTTCGCCGCGGCGGTTCCGATATCCGCACCTTCGGCAGTCAGCCTTGTGACGACTCTCAGGACGTTGCCGTCGACGCAGGGGACAGGAAGCTGAAACGCGATGGAGCCGATGGCTCCGGCGGTGTATTCCCCGATGCCGGGCAAGGTGAGAAGCTCTTCAAAGGAAGCGGGCAGACTGCCGCTGTATTTCTCCGCGATGAGCTTTGCCGTCCGGTGGATGTTCCGCACCCGGCTGTAGTAACCGAGGCCCTCCCATAGCTTCAGGACTTCCGCCTCGGAAGCGCGGGCCAGAGAGAGAAGGTCGGGAAAAGCCTTCATCCAGCGGTCGAAGTAAGGCTTGACGGCCTCTACCCGGGTCTGCTGAAGCATGATTTCCGATATCCATACTCTGTAGGGTTCCGGGTTTTCCCTCCAGGGCAGGACCCTGGCGTTGGCATCGTACCATTGAAGCAGTGGGCCTGGTATCTCTGATAAGCGTCTTGTATTGTCGGTCTGGCCGCCGCAGCCGCGGCGGCCGGTTTCATTATTTTTCATCTGATTCATACCGATATTGTAACACGGCGGGATGGACGCCGCAAAGGATTTTAGGAACAGTTACCTGCCTGCTTATGAAAATGCCCTTTTCCGAATAGCGTCCGTTATAAGAAAATGCCCGTTTTCATTGGGATGAATCCCGTCCTCGCAGAGATACTGGCTGTAATCCTCCTTATTCAGAAACTCCGAGCGGATATCGATCAGCGGGATGCTCTCCGCCTCCGCCAGCTCTTCCACAGCCTTGCTGTACAGCTCCTGCCACCGGTAGATCGTCTCCACGCTGCCAAGGAAAATCATAATATTTTCCTTGTTCAGGCCATTGCTGACCCATCGAAAATACCGGTTCGGATCGATGGGCGGCAGGTTCAGCAAAACCGGATTTCCTCCGTTTTGGCGGACGCAGCCGATCAATTCCGCGTATTTCTCGCGAAACAGGGGGATCGGAGTATTGCAGAAGTGACGTGAAAAAGGGTCCTCGGCGACCTGAGCCCAATTGTAATCGCAGTCGTTTCCGCCGAATTCCAGAATGGTATAATCAAAGCGGTCCAGTTCCCCTTCATGGCGCTTCAATATTTCGCTTCCTGCCGATATGGTGCAGCCGAAGCGGGCAAAATTGGATATGAGGATATTCTGCTGACGTCCGATGACGTTGGTAAAGCTTTCCTTCAGCAGGCTGTACTTGTTTTTAACCGCGTCGAAGACGACGCCCTTCGCCACGGAATCCCCGAAAACACAAGCGGAATTGATCATAGAAACACCCCTTTTTGAGAAAGATATATCCGTACTCCGAAACCCATACGTGTTATGGAGTACTGTGTAATGTAATATTTAATATTATATTATGCAATTAACTGGATTTCAATACCTTTCCTTCAATTCTATTTAAATCATTGCCGATTTGTGATAAAATTATAACGTTAGAGATTTTCAGCGCGAAAAACCGGGCAAGTGCGGCGTTCCAGGCGGAATGCTGAAATTTTGAATGGGAGAGATCAAAATGAAGGAATTAGCCGAACTGATTGAGCGATT
>DAITKX010000018.1:11411-12826 GCA_036835995.1 Bacillota bacterium
GTACATGAAACGCCAGCATTCCCTTCAGCCGGAAGGGGATCAGCTGACCGGCGCCATGATCAACAATTACATCAAAAGCGGACTTCTGCCCCGGGCAAACGGAAAAAAATATACCAAGGATCATCTGGTTTACCTCACCGCCATCTGCTCCCTGAAGCAGGTGCTCAGCATGGGGGAAACCGATGAACTGCTGAAGCTCCAGCCGGACATCGCCGACGCCAAACGGTTTTATGAAGATTATCTGAACAAGATGGAAAGGGCGTTTCAGGAGACCGCGGAACGCCTTGACGAAAACGGCACGAAGGAACAGCTCGCCGCAGCGGCCCTCGAGCTGGCGATTTCCAGCTATGCCCAGAAGCTGGCCTGCCAGCGGATTCTTGACCTGATGAAGGAAAAGGAACCGCTCAAGAAGGGCAAGTAGTTTTAAAAGTTATTTCCGAACGATCCTTGTAATCAGACGGAATAATTCATAGCCGAAGAGAATGCTTCCGATTTCCATTGGCGCCGAACTGCTGTAAAGCCAAGGCGGAACGTGGAGCCGAACCTGCCCCACGCCTGTTTGAGATAATAAATAAGGGATGAAAAAAGCTGTGGCGATGTAGAGCGCAGGGAGTCCCACAAGCAGGAATTCCGCAGCAGCCGTCTGTGCGGTTCTCTGAAATCCGCTGCTGACAGTCACCAGCAGGAAGAAAATCCCGCCTAGCAGCATCAGCAGGCCGAGGGATACGAAGAAGGAAGGAAATGCGTTCATTGTCCGCCCGACATATAGCTTTAGCATAGATGAGATCTTGCCAAACCCGCATAAGAACGCGAAGAACAGAACGTCCCATAAAATATAAAACATGATTTGTTTTTTCATTCATCCCAACCCCTTTTATTATTTTTTCAATGAACCCAGGATGCCACGAATCAGCGTCCTGCCCACCTCTCGGCCCACGGTGCTGAATACCGCGTTGGTTGCCTTTTCCAGCGGAGTCTGCCGGGTATAACCCCTGCCTGAAGATTTTCTCGTTTTCTGTACCTTTTCCTTTTCCTTTGCTCCCGTCTTTTCCTCTTCGCGCTTCCTGTTCTGAAGCTGTTCAAAGGCGGATTCCCGATCCTCTTCCCGTTCGTACTTGTCGCTCACAGCGGAAGCCGCCATGATCTTTTCCCGTGCGTCGTCGTCGATGGTTCCGAACTGGCTTTGGGGAGGCAGAACAAAGGCGCGCTCCACAACGCAGGGCCGGCCCTCTTCGTCCAGGCAGGAAATCAACGCCTCTCCGGTTCCAAGCTCGGTAATGACCGCCGCCGTGTCAAAGGCCGGATTGGGCCGGAAGGATTCCGCCGCCGCCGTGACATTTTTTATTTCCGCCGGGGTATAAGCGCGCAGCGCGTGCTGAATGCGATTGCCTAGCTGCCCCAGCACCTTGTCCGGA
>DAITKX010000018.1:12836-43594 GCA_036835995.1 Bacillota bacterium
AATGCGGTTTCCAAGCTGATTCAGAACATTTTGAGGCAGGTCCATGGGATTCTGCGTGATAAAATAGACGCCGACCCCCTTGGAGCGGACCAGACGCACCACCTGTTCGATTTTTTCCAGCAGGGATTTGGGAGCGTCCTTAAAAAGTAGATGGGCTTCGTCAAAGAAAAACACCATCTTGGGTTTATCCAGATCTCCCGCTTCCGGCAGCGCCTCAAAAAGCTCGGAAAGCATCCAGAGCAGGAAGGTGGAATAGAGAGCGGGACTTTGATAGAGCTTGACGCTGTGAAGGATGTTTATGTAACCCCGTCCGTCGTAAGCGGTTTTCATCCAATCCATGATATCCAGCGCCGGCTCGCCGAAGAAAAGCTTTCCGCCCTGGTCTTCCAGCGCGATGAGGCTTCTCAGGATGGCGCCGATGGTCTGTTTGGAAATGTTTCCGTAGGTCAGGGTAAATTCCTTTCCGTTTTCACCGACATACTGCAGCATGGCCTTTAAATCTTTTAAATCCAACAGCAGCAGGCCCTTGTCGTCCGCAATGCGAAAGATGATGCTCAAAACGCCGGACTGAGTTTCGTTGAGCCCCAAAATTCTTGACAGCAGAAGAGCCCCCATATCGGATATGGTAGTGCGGACCGGATGCCCGCCTTCTCCGAAGAGGTCCCAGAACTGGACGGGGAAGGACTCGTAGGAAAAGCCGTCAAGGGCAAGCTGCGCAGCCCGTTCTTCCACTTTGGGATTGGTGGTTCCCTTTACGGCCAAGCCGGCCAGATCCCCTTTGATATCGGCAAGAAAAACAGGCACACCGAGATCGCTGAATGATTCCGCCAAAACCTTCAGGGTGACGGTTTTACCGGTTCCGGTAGCGCCGGTGATCAAGCCGTGGCGATTGGCCATCTGCGGCAGGAGATAAACCGGGGCTGAACCTGTTCCGATCCATATTTTATCCTTTGAATACATGGGGTTTCTCCTTTCATTCCATCTGATGCGTCAATTATACCAAATCATGGAAGATTCTAAAAGGATTTTTCCTCCGAATAAAAAAGAGCCGCCCCGAAGGTGAAGGGCAGGCATCTTTTGACATATAAAAGCCCTTTATCCGACAAAAGGAAGAGCCGGCATTGCTCTTCCTTCTGTTGGAGTTTGATTGATTGAACCGTTGTGTTTATTGAATACCCCACAGGCCGGTAAAATCATGACCCCGGTATTCACGTGAAGGGTTTCACGAAATAAGTCTACCATGAAGGCAAAAACAAGTTTGTTGTATATACAACAAATGAGTCGATTTTCTGCTTTTGTACGCAGTTTGCTTTTGCCCGGCATTTCAAATAGTACTGGCAAAAATGAGGATAAAAAGGTATAATAATACGTTAGAAACACGAACAAAAGAGAGGAGCATTGAGAGATGATAATAGACAGGATGCTGTTTACGATTCCCGCGGAAAAGCATACGGTAAAGGAAATCGGGGAGTTGCTGAACGAGCATAGGGAAGTGAAGTTTGTATCTCTCGTGGGGCTGGATATCGGAGGCCATGATACGGACGAAAAAATACCTGTGGAACTGTTCATCAAGGATATGGACAAATTTCTGGAACAGGGCGTGCAGACAGACGGATCCAGCGTAATGCTTCCTAAAATCGCGGAACTGAACAACGCGAAAGTTGATATCATACCGGATCTCAGCGTGAACTGGTATGTGGACTATAATTTTTCCCACATCACGGAGGATACCAAGCTTCCGGTGGGGACGCTGAGGATCCCTTCGACCTTGATCCATAATGACAAAAGAGGGGTAGGCGCCCGCGTCGTCCTCAAAAATGCAGTCAGCGCTTTCAAGGAGGAGCTTCTGGAGCTTCTTAAAAACAATCCTTATGTTTATGAATACATGGATATTTCGTCCGCGGATGAGATCGAGGATATCGTGCTGACCGCCGCGACAGAACTGGAGTTCTGGGTGAAGACTCCCCACGACAAGGCGGACCGGGAACAGCTTTCCACATCTGAGATCCTGAAGGAGCAGTATTGGAAGAGAACCATAGGCCCCGTACGGACAGCGCTGGAAAAGACGCTGATGATTCTGGACCGCTACGGTTTCCGCGTGGAGATGGGGCATAAGGAGGTCGGCGGGGTCAAGGCGAGGCTTGAGAAAACCGGCGTATACGACCACGTCATGGAACAGCTTGAAATCGACTGGGAATACAGCTCGGCGATTCAGGCGGCGGACAATGAAAACCAGGTAAAATATGTCGTAAAGGATATTTTCCGCGCCCATGGCCTGGACGTAACATTTATGGCCAAGCCCATCGAAGGAGTGGCCGGAAGCGGAGAGCATACTCACATCGGCGTTTCCGCAAAGCTGAAAAACGGAAAGACGGTCAATCTCTTCGCTCCGAAAAAAATGGACGAGGATTTCCTGAATCCCATCGGATTCGGCGCCCTGATGGGCATACTGAAGAATTACGAAATAATGAATCCTTTTGTGGCGGACTCAAACGACGCCCTCAACCGGCTAAAACCGGGCTTTGAAGCTCCGGTCTGCATCGTGACCTCAATCGGGCATTCGGCCAAGGTCCCGTCGAGGAACCGGACGGTGCTCGTGGGTCTGATAAGGGATCTTAACAATCCGCTTTCTACACGGTTTGAGCTGCGGTCGCCGAATCCCAAGAGCGACACCTACCTGGTGCTGGCATCCGCGTATCTTGCGATGCTGGACGGAATCACCGCTGCCCTTGAAGCGAAGAAAACGCCGAAGGAGCTGGAAGCGTCCCTTTCAAAGAACGCCGGGGAAGAGGACTTTTATCTGGAAAAAGATCGGGCTTACCGGAGCGAGAAGGAAGTATTTGAGGAATATACGCAGGAAGAGCGGGAACGGCTTTTCGGCAAAGCGCCGGCGACGGTCTGGGAAAACCTCCAAGCGTTCCATAAATATCCGAACAAGCTCAAGGTGCTGCTCAACAGGGCGGAGGTCATAGACCGGATCACGCTGGAATCCTACGAGGAGGCGATTTTGGCCGCATGGTCCACCGAGCTGTACGGGCGGATCATTCCCAATACCATGGACCTTGTGCGGGAATGCCAAAAAATCCATCAGGAATATGAATGCACCGATTTCGACCTGCTCAACTGGAAGACCATTCAGGAGCTGAGAATCTATCTCGGGCAGGATGAAATTGTGAAAAAATGCCTGCTCACAAGAATAAAGCAGGCGCTGGATGACAAAAAATATGACGAAGCCTCCGCGCTTCAGATCGAAATGCAGGAAAAGGTACAGGAACTGGTTGACACTTACGTTGAATATAAGAAAAATTTATTGTAAAAAAAGAGGAGTAAGGCAATGTTAGATATTAAACGAATCAGAGAAGACTTTGATCAGGTGAAAAAGGCCGTGGAATCCCGCGGACAGGGAGATTTCGGCATTGACAACGTTCTCGCCCTCGATGAGAAGAGAAGGAGCATCCTTGCTTCCGTAGAACAGATGAAGAACAAACAGAACCTCGATTCAAAGGAAATCCCCCGTCTGAAAAAAGAGGGGAAAGACACCACCGAGCTCATGAAGGAAATGAAAACTCTTTCCGACGAGATCAAAAAGCTGGACGCTGAGGTCAGCACGGTGGAAGAGGAATTGAGAAACACTCTGCTGAACATCCCCAACACTCCGTCCCCCGACGTGGCGGTGGGAAAGAGCGACGCGGACAACGTGGAAATCAGGAGATGGGGCGAGCCGAGAGCCTTTGATTTTGAATTCAAGGCCCATTGGGATGTGGGCCAGGATCTGGACATTCTGGACTTCGAAAGAGCGGCCAAGATCGCCGGTACAAGATTTACCGTATATAAAGGATTGGGCGCCCGGCTGGAGCGCGCCGTCGTCAACTTTATGCTGGATCTCCACACCGACGAGCACGGATTCACGGAAATCCTGCCTCCCTTTATGGTCAACAGAGACGCGATGACAGGCACAGGCCAGCTTCCGAAATTTGAGGACGATATGTTCTGGATTCCGGCAAAGGACTTCTTCCTTATCCCTACCGCCGAAGTCCCGGTGACCAACCTCAGGATGAACGAAATTCTGGACGCGGCGGAGCTGCCGGTCTATTATACAGCCTATACTCCCTGTTTCAGAAAGGAAGCGGGCTCTGCGGGAAGAGACACCAGAGGCCTTATCAGACAGCACCAGTTCAATAAGGTGGAGCTCGTGAAGTTTGTAAAACCAGAGACCTCCTATCAGGAGCTGGAATCCCTGCTGAGCGCGGCGGAAGAGGTGCTGAAGCGCCTCGAGATCCCATACCGGGTGGTTCAGCTCAGCACGGGCGATTTGGGTTTCTCTTCCGCTATGACCTACGACATCGAGGTTTGGATGCCGAGCTACGAAAAATATGTTGAAATCTCTTCCTGCAGCAATTTCGAAAGCTATCAGGCAAGAAGGGCGAACATCAGATTCCGGCCCGACGCTAAGAGCAAGCCTGAGTTTGTCCATACATTGAACGGTTCCGGGCTTGCGGCAGGCAGGACCACCGCGGCGATTCTGGAGAATTACCAGCAGGCCGACGGATCGGTTATCATACCCGAAGCATTGAGGCCTTACATGGGTATCGATAAAATCACGAAATAGGACGGCTGACAGGCGCGCTATAAAGGAGGGATTCCATGCCTTTAAAACTGAATGTTGGCGACATTGTCGAGCTGAAAAAGCCTCATCCCTGCGGCGGCAGTCAATTTACCATCATGCGTGCGGGGATGGATTTTCGCATCAAATGCAATACCTGTGAAACCCAGATCTGGATCAACCGGCCGGACCTGGAGAAGCGGGTAAAAAAAATCATTGCAAAGGAATAATTATGGAGACGGAAAACAATATCCGGCAGGCGGATGAACGGCATCTGAAAGCTGTGGGCGAACAGCAGGAGCAGGTGAAAGAGCTCCTGAGAAGAGGGGCCGTGCGGCATTATTTTCTCGGGCCGGAAAACATCTGGACCCGGGAGGGCTTCGGCATTGTTGTCGGCGGTCTTCTCGCCCTTTTTTTCGGCGGCTTTATTTTCCCGAAGCTTTTTTTGTATTCCAACAACAGCGACGTATTGCAGAAGGTCTGTTGGGTCATAACCGCCGTCGGTTTTATTTTGCTGGTAAAGGGCCTTTATGAAATGCTGAAAGAATCCCGGACGAAAAGCGAGCCTGTTTCCGATGCGGTTTACGATGAGATTTTGGCTTATGATCTGGAAGGCCTGAAAGCCACAAGCGGGCAAGCCCTCCGGGAAAATATCCCCTGCCTGAAGGCGGAGGGAAGCCTTGACGGGATGGAAATGCTGCTGGTGAAGGGTCCCAGGGATTACACCGCCAACGTAAACCTGCCGCTGCTATGGCGACTTGGAGAAGACGGGAAGCTGAGATATTCCAATTTTTCGGCGATGACCCTCTATTTCGGAGAAGAGGCGCTGTATATCTACACCTGCATTTTCAATATGAGAAACGGGACCGCGAAATTTCCCCATACCTATGAATGCCCCTATGAGCAGATCCGCTTTGCAGGGTTTGAGGACAAGACCATTGACACAGTGAATCAGAAAAATAAATCCGTGAAGCAAAACCTGAAGATGTTTGTCCTTGACACGGGGGACGGCGAAGATGACAAGCTTTCCATGCCCGTGGCGGATTATGACATTATGAAAAAATACGGCGGCGTAATCGACATCAGCGGCGCGGAAGAGGCTGTCAGAATCATATCCGAAAAAACAGGCGGAGTTGAAAAATGAAATTTGAGGGATAAAAACTGATTGCGCCCTTTTTTAGCGGGTATACTGTATCTACACATACATATACATAAACCAACAGCTAATTGAGGAGGTATACAATTATGTCGGAAAAAGAAATCAAAAAAAACCCATGCGGGGATGATAAGGAAATCGATGAATATTTGAATGGAACGATCTGCGAGGTAGCAATTCCTGAGGAAGACCTGAACGACCTCAAGGCTCCGTCGGACGACGAGTTTGAAGTTGATGAAAAGGCCGAACCGGCAGAAATCGAAGATGAATACATGAAAAAGTCATGATGGTAAAAAAAATCCGTTGACAAAAGAAATGTAATTTTATATACTAACAACAATCAATTAAATGCAACGACGGAGTTTTTATTTTTTCGAAAGAGCGTCGCAGAGAGTCGGTGGGTGCTGAAAACCGATACGCGGTAAAAAATAATCTCGCTCCCGAGCAGGCTCCCCAACGCTGCGCGTCTGACCTGATCTGCAACGCAGATCCCGGCAGGTTCGTGAAAGCTATTAAGGTGTCCCGGCAGGCCCCGTTATCAAGGCCGAGGATTTGTTTGAATCCGGTGAGATGACTGTTTTATAGCAGTAATCAGGGTGGTACCGCGGTAAAAGTATTATCGTCCCTGGAGCTTTAGCAAAAGCTTCAGGGATTTTTTTATGTGCGTTTCCTGGAGCAAACCGATCCATGAAATAGGAGGAAAACACAATGACCAAAATGATCAGGATTTTCGACACGACACTGAGAGACGGAGAGCAGTCCCCCGGCTGCAGCATGAACCTCAAGGAAAAGATTGAGATGGCGAAGCAATTGGAAAAAATGAAGGTGGATATTATCGAGGCGGGCTTTGCCATGTCTTCTCCGGGAGATTTTATCTCGGTGAAGACCATCGCCGAAACCATTAAGGATTGCACCGTTGCAAGCCTTGCAAGGACCACGGCCGGCGATATCGACAGGGCGTGGGAAGCGCTGAAGGGCGCGGTGTCGCCGAGGATCCACACCTTTATCGCCACGTCGCCCATCCATATGGAATATAAGCTGCTGATGAAGCCGGATGAAGTTTACGAACGTTCCGTCGCCATGGTGGCACATGCGAAGAAATACTGCGGCGACGTCGAATGGTCCGCGGAGGACGCTACCAGAAGCGACCCGACCTTTCTCGCCAAGATCATCGAAGGAGTCGTCAAGGCTGGAGCCACCACAGTCAATCTTCCCGACACCGTGGGATATACCACGCCGGATGAATATTATGAATTTCTCATGAAGATACAGGAGCTTGCGCCGTCCTTGGGCAACATCTGTCTCTCGACCCACTGCCACAACGACCTGGGGCTGGGCGTGGCCAATTCGCTGGCAGCGGTCAAGGCCGGAGCGAGCCAGATCGAGTGCACCGTCAACGGCATCGGAGAAAGAGCGGGAAACTCGGCTCTGGAAGAGATCGTCATGGCCCTTCACACCAGAAAGGACAGCCTGAACGCGGAGACCAGGATCGTCACGACGGAGATCACGCGCACATCCAATCTGCTGTCCCGGATCACCGGCGTCAAGGTCCAGCCCAACAAAGCCATCGTCGGAGAAAACGCTTTTGCTCATGAGGCAGGCATCCACCAGCACGGCGTCATGAAAAACAGGGAGACCTATGAGATCATGACTCCGGAATCCGTCGGCCTGACCCAGAACAATCTGGTCCTTGGAAAGCATTCCGGAAAGCACGCATTCCGCGATAAGGTAAAACAGTTGGGTTACGACATGCCCGAGGCTGAGATCGACAGGATGTTTGCCAGGTTCAAGGAGCTGGCCGACAAGAAAAAGTCGGTGTACGACAGGGATATCGAAGCGCTGATCTCCAAGGAATCCGTTCAGGTTCCGGATACCTATACTCTCCGCAGCTTTGTGATCAACAGCGGAAATACCATCACCTCTACGGCGGTGATCAATATGGAGAGAGACGGAAAGGCCATCGAAAAGGTTTCAAGGGGAGAAGGTCCTATCGACGCTTCCTTCAAAGCAATTGAAAAGATCGTCGGCATCGACTTTAAACTGGAGGATTACCAGATTCAGTCCGTGACGGAAGGAGTTGACGCCCAGGGGGACGCTTTGGTGAAGATCAGCGACGCCAGCGGAAACGTCTTCTCCGGCAGAGGCCTGTCCACGGATATTATCGAGGCCAGCATCCACGCCTATATCAACGCGGTAAACAAGATGATCTACGAAATCAGCCATTAATTATAGAACATGAAGCGGCTATTTACACCGGAACAGGAGGAAACAGGACTATGGGAATGACAATGACACAGAAAATACTGGCGGCCCACGCGAGCCTCGCGGAAGTCAAGGCGGGCCAGTTTATCGAGGCGGATCTTGATATCGTTCTGGCGAATGACATCACCGGACCCGTTGCAATAAAAGAATTTCAGAAGATGGGGGCGGAAAAGGTTTTCGACGTTAACAAGGTCGTGCTGGTTCCCGACCATTTCACCCCCAACAAGGATATCAAGGCGGCGGAACAGTGCAAGATGCTGCGGGAATTTGCGGTGAGACAGGAGATCGAGAACTACTTTGAGGTGGGCGAGATGGGCATCGAACATGCTTTGCTCCCGGAAAAGGGGATCGTTGTGGCCGGAGACGCGGTCATCGGCGCGGATTCCCACACATGCACCTACGGTGCGCTGGGGGCTTTCGCCACCGGGATCGGCTCCACCGATATGGCCGCCGGAATGGCCCGGGGAAAGGCATGGTTTAAAGTGCCCTCCGCCATCAGGTTCGAACTTGTGGGAAAGCCGTCAAAATGGGTCAGCGGAAAGGACGTGATCCTTCACATCATCGGAATGATCGGAGTCGACGGCGCTCTCTATAAATCCATGGAATTCATGGGCCCGGGCCTGAAAAACCTCTCCATGGACGACAGGCTCGCCATGGCGAACATGGCCATAGAGGCAGGGGCGAAAAACGGCATCTTCATGGTGGACGAAAGGACCGGGGAATACATGAAGGAGCACGAAAACCGGAACAAAGCATTTAAGAAACAGATCAAAATATATGAGCCGGACGAGGATGCGGTCTACGATGAAACCTATGTCATCGACCTGTCGGAAATCAGGCCCACGGTGGCTTTCCCTCACCTGCCGGAGAACACCAGGACCATCGACGAAGCGGGAGACGTCAAAATCGACCAGGTGGTCATCGGCTCCTGCACCAACGGCAGAATGGAGGATATGAAGGTCACGGCTGAGATCCTCAAGGACAGGAAAGTGGCGAAGAACCTGAGATGCATCATCTTTCCGGGTACCCAGGACATCTACCTTCAATGTATCAGAGAAGGCTACGCCGAGATTTTCGTCAAGGCCGGAGCGGTATTTTCAACCCCTACCTGCGGGCCCTGCCTGGGCGGGCATATGGGGATCCTTGCGGCAGGCGAGCGGGCGGTGGCGACTACCAACCGAAATTTCGTCGGCAGGATGGGCCACGTGGATTCGGAAATTTACCTTGCAAGCCCGGCTGTAGCCGCGGCCTCGGCAGTGGCGGGAAAGATATTTAATCCGGAAAATTTGTAAACGGCACTTTTTAAAAGCGCTTAAGCTGTAAATAAGGAAGGGAAACGAAAATGGGTAAAGCTTTTAAATACGGAGAAAATGTGGATACGGACGTCATCATTCCCGCGAGGCATTTGAATACATCGGACCCGGCGGAGCTTGCAAAGCACTGCATGGAGGATATTGACAAGGATTTCGTAAATCAGGTAAAGGAAGGCGATATCATCGTAGCCGGAAAGAACTTCGGCTGCGGCTCTTCCAGGGAGCATGCGCCTATCGCCATCAAAGCCGCCGGGGTGAGCTGCGTCATCGCTCCCACCTTCGCGCGGATCTTTTACCGCAACTCCTTCAACACCGGACTGCCGATCCTGGAATGCGAAGAGGCCGCCAGGAAGATCCAGGCGGGAGACGAGATAGAGGTGGACTTTAAAACGGGAGAGATCAGGAATATTACAAGGGGCGAAACCTATCAGGCGGAGCCTTTCCCGGAGTTCATCAGCAGGATCATCGAGTGCGGCGGACTGGTGAATTACGTAAAGAAGGAGAACGCAAAATGAACTATAAAATAGCATTGGTCCCGGGGGACGGCATCGGCCCCGACGTGACGGCGGAAGCGGTCAAGGTGCTGAATAAAGTCGGGGAGAAATACGGCCATCAGTTTCAATTCAATACCGTTCTCGCCGGAGGAGCCGCCATCGACGCGGTGGGGGAATGCCTGCCCCAGGCTACCATTGATGGGTGCAGGAACAGCGACGCGGTGCTTTTGGGCGCTGTGGGCGGCTGGAAATGGGATACCCTTCCGGGAGATCAGAGGCCGGAGCGGGCCCTTCTCGGTCTGCGAAAAGAGTTGGGCCTCTTTGCGAACATCCGGCCTGCGCTGCTCTTTGAAGAGCTGGCGGAAGCCTGTCCTTTAAAGCCTGAGATCATCGAGGGCGGGCTGGATATCGTCGTCGTGAGAGAGCTCACCGGCGGGATCTATTTCGGCGAAAAAGGCTTCAAGGATACAGAGATGGGCAAGGCGGCCTATGACGTGGAAATGTATTCCGAGGAGGAGGTCAGGAGGATTGCGGTGGTGGCTTTCGATATGGCCATGAAGCGGAACAAAAAGCTGACCAGCGTTGACAAAGCAAACGTCCTTGAAAGCTCCCGGCTCTGGAGAAGGGTTGTGACGGAGGTTGCAAAGGATTATCCAGAAGTGGAGCTCGGCCACATGTACATCGATAACGCGGCGATGCAGCTCGTTCGGAATCCCAAGCAGTTCGACGTCATCGTGACCAGCAATATCTTCGGGGATATCCTGTCCGACGAGGCCAGTATGATCACCGGCTCCATCGGCATGCTTCCCTCCGCAAGCCTTGCAAAGGGGAATTTCGGCATGTACGAGCCGATTCACGGCTCCGCGCCGGATATCGCCGGGCAGGACAAGGCGAATCCCATGGCGACTATTTTATCCGTGGCGATGATGCTGCGCTATACCTTCGGACTTTCCAAAGAAGCCGACGCTGTGGAAGCCGCGGTCAAGTCCGTTCTGGCGGCGGGTCACAGGACCGCCGACATCGCGGGCCCGGGGCAGACGCCGATTGGAACGAAAGAGACGGGAGACATGATCGCCGCCGCAATATGAACGAAAATTTAGCCTGTGGGTTGCCATTCGTCAGATTATATGCTTTAATGAATCCGTCATGAAATAACAGATTCTTTATTCAGTATTCAGGCGCGAGGTGCGGGTTATGTATTTAACGGTCGGCGAAATTGCAAAGGTACTGGGAGTCTCCACGGAAATGATCCGCTTTTACGTAAGGCAGGGGATCATTAAGCCGATGAAAAATGAAGAAAACAGCTACTGGGAATATTCCTCCGACGATGTCCTGCGTTTATCAGATATCCTGTTTTACAGGGACCTGGATCTGCCGTTAAAAGATATCAAGCGCATCTTTGAAGGCCTTGAGGTAGAAGAAATAGGGAATCTGATAGAAGAAAGAAAAAAAGACGCCCAGAAAAATATCCGGAAACTGCAAAGAACTTTGGAAAAGCTTGAGGAATGGGAAGAAAGCTACAATGACGAATTCAATCTCATAGGCAAATATAAAATTGGGCGCATGCCTCCGGAGCTTCGGAAAGAGGGATATTACGACGAGGAGGATCACATCGCAATCTACCTGAAGAGCGGGCTCAAGATCAACAGGCAGGACTGGATCTATGTTTCTCTTTCATTTTGCTGCAATATCTTTGACGGGGAACTCAAGCTGAAGAGATATTTGTCGGTAAACAAGACCCAGGAGACAGAGCAGGCCAACAGCGCCCAGGATACCATAGAAGAAAGCGCGGAGCGCTGCATCTATACGCAGGTGTTTTACAGCGATTGCCTGGAGGATATGATAAACCCCCTGGTCGAATACGCGGAACGGGAGGGCTACCAGCTGGCGGGCGAAATCTACGGAAGAGAGAACACAAATTACTTTGTAAAAGGAAAAAGGCTGGGCATGTACCGGTTATATGCGCCAATCAGATGAAAAATTAAAAAATCACTATTGACCTCGGAGTTGCTCCGAGGTTTATTATTCATTTAAGATCATAAAAATTAACAGGAAACCAGGTGAAGGGAATGTGCGGTAACAAGCTGATAGCTGAAGTTGAAAACAGGCGGGCGGAAATCATAGACGCGCTCTGCCGGTTTATAAGGATTGAAAGCATCTCAAATCACGATGAGAAGGTGCGGGAAGCCCTTGACTTTGTCTTGGATATGGGGCGCAGTCTCGGATTTAACGCGGAGGCCCGCTTGAATGGTCAGGTGGGCGTGATCGAAATCGGCCAGGGTGACGAGACTCTGGGAATCCTTTCCCATGTGGATGTGGTGGGGCCGGGAAATCTGGGAAAATGGACGACGAAGCCCTTTGAACCGGTGATCAAAGATGGAAGAATTTACGGGAGAGGTGCGCTGGACGATAAAGGAGCGACCATTGCAAGCCTGTTTGCCATGAAGGCGGTCTGCGATCAGGGGACGCCATTGAAGAAAAAGGTTCAGATGATCCTGGGAACCCGGGAGGAAGTGGAATGGACCGACATGACGGCTTATGTAAAGGAATTTCCCCTGCCGGATTACGGCTTTACGCCGGACGGTGAGTTTCCCCTGTGCAATATAGAAAAGGGGTGCATCGATATCGTCATGTCTTTTCCGTTGGATGACTGTGCCGGAGACGGCAGGTACTTGAGTTTGATAGACTCCGGAACGGCTCCCAATATCGTTCCGGGAGTCTGCACCGCCGAGATAACCGAGATCCGTAACGGAAAGACGACAGTCCAGCCGATAGAAGTTCTCGGAAGATCCGTTCATTCCTGTGCGCCGGAAAAAGGGGAGAACGCGATTTTTAAGCTGGCGGAAAAAGTAAAGGAGATAGATCTGAAAAAAAATAAGCTGCTGGAGCTGCTCTGCATGGTGAGCGAGCGCTTTGGGGATATGTACGGCGGCAGCGTCGGACTGCGCAGCGAAAGCGAGTATTACAACGGAGAGTTTGTCCATCGGAACGTGCTCTCTCCGACATTATTCAAAGTGGAAGACCGCTGTGCGAGAATAAACGTCAACATAAGATCAGCTTACGGCGCGAAGGAAGAAGAGATTGTCGGGGCGATGAAAGCGCTTGCGCTTTCCTATGGGGGAGAGGTTGTGAAAGTCACGATTCTTCCGGCGGTGTATGTGAGCAAAGACAGGCCTTTTGTACGGGCTATGGCAGAAGCGTATGAAGAGGCGACAGGTTTGAAAAATGAGTTTGTTCTGGCTTACGGCGGTTCTTACGCCAAAGCAATGCCCAACATTGTGTCCTGGGGACCGATATTTCCCGGAGAGGAAGACACCTGCCATGAAGAGAACGAGTATATCTCCATTGAGAGCCTGATGGACAATGCGAAGATCTTTTCTGTGGCGATCGGCAAAATCGCCCTTTCCGGAGTGTCCTTCAGATAAAAGCAATATCTGTTAAAAGAAAGGAGAACTGTATGGATTCGTTAGGTTTATTGAGCTTGATCCCCATCATTGTAATTCTGGTGCTCTCCGTCTGGACAAAAGAAACATTCATGTCAATTGTGGCCGGAGTAGTGGTCGGATATCTGATGATCGAGCACGGACACCCTTTGAAAGCGTTTAATTCATTCCTCGACGGCCTATATTCCGTATTGATGGCCGAAAACACGGTATGGGTATTGATGCTTGTGGCACTGTTCGGATCGTTGATCATGCTGATGAAGGAATCAGGCGGAGTGATGGGGTTTTCGAATCTGGCGCACAAGGTGATGAAAACCAGAAAGGCTTCCATGATCGGAACCTGGGTCCTGGGCATTATTATTTTCGTCGACGATTATTTAAATTGTCTGGCAATCGGAGCTGCGGTAAGGGATATAACCGATAAACACAAGGTTTCGAGGGAAATGCTGGCTTATATCGTAAACTCCACGGGGGTAACGGATTGTGCCGCTATTCCGATTTCCAGCTGGGCGGCGTATATGGGAGCGCTGATGGTCACTGCCAATATGACGGGCGGATTGTCACAATTCAGCGCTTACGTACATACGATGCCGTTTATTGTTTACGGATGGCTGGCGGTGCTCTGCGTTCCGCTATTCTGCCTGGGCGTCATACCCCTCTTCGGACCTATGAAAAGGGCCGAGCAAAGGGCTCAGGAAACGGGTCAGACTCTGTCCGACATCTCGAAAGCGGCGCTGGTAGAGCTTCCGGAAGAGGAAAAGAAATTTGAAGGAAAGAAATGCAATGTCCTCAATTTTCTCATCCCGATCCTGGTCGTCGCCGTATTTACGGTCATAACGGAGGATATTCTTCTCGGACTTTTCGCCGCCGTCGGCGTATGCCTTGTCATGTATCTTCCCCAGAGACTGATGTCTATCAAAGGATTTTTCAAACACCTTGTAGGCGGCATGGTCGACATGTTCCCGATGCTGATCCTCATCGCCGTTTCCTATATGCTGATCGACGTCAATACAAAGCTGGGCCTCGTTGATTATGTTGTGAAGGTTGCTCTGAACAATGTCAATCCGGCTTTTCTGCCGGTCACGATATTTGTTGTGATCGGGTTGCTGTCATTTGCTTCGGGAAGCTTCTGGGGTCTGGCTGCGATTGCGTTCCCCATCGTAGGCCCTCTGGCCGCCGCTCTTGGCGTGAGCCCGTTCTTATGCGCGGGCGCCCTGATTTCATCGGTTTGCTTTGGAGGCCATATCTGCATGTATTCCGATACGGTAATCCTTACTTCCGCGTCAACGCAGGTCACAAATGCGGAGTATTTCAGGACCTCGGCGCCTCTGGTGGCGGTGCCCTTCGCGCTGTCGGCCATCGTGTTCCTGATCTTGGGATTTGCGATATAGTGAAGATCTTAAAAGGCTCATTTTAAATCTATGGAACAATAGGCATGTAATAAGAACGCCGTCTGAGGATTTCTCCCCGGACGGCTTCTTCTGTGGTGTGCGTATGGCCGCGCTTCCGGAACAATGCCGGCAGGCGCCATGCACAAATTTCGTCAATCTTCGATCGACAGAAATTTTCCGTTATTCCTCCCGGTCCGCTTTATTGCCCAAGTGGACAGGAGATATATAAGGTAAAAGAGAATTATGCAATGAAATTATTTTGTGCTTCCACGGGATCCTTCTTCTCCCCCGCTGAAGGTTTTTCCTTCTTTTCAGGAAGCTGGGCAAGGATGATGGCTGCAAACATGATGCAGCAGCCCAGGAGCTCCCGGGGGGAAATATGCTCCTTCAGAATGATTATTCCTGCAATCACCGCGAATACGGACTCAAGGGACAGCAGCAAAGAGGCCACCGCCGGTTCGGTATCACGCTGTCCGAGGATCTGAAGCGTGTAGGCCGCGCCGCAGGACAGCACCGCGGAATAAAGGATCGGTTCCGCGCAGGCTACGATATTTCCCCAATCGACGGTTTCGAATAAAAGCATGCCCGGCAGGGAGAGCAGTCCCGCTGTCAGGAATTGCAGGCAGGATAATCTGACGCCGTCCGTTTTAGGCGAAAAGTGATCGATGATCAGAATGTGCGAGGCAAATCCGAAGGCGCAGGCGAGCACCAAAAGATCGCCCTTGGCGATAGAAAAACCTTCTTTTACACAGAGCAGATAGAGGCCAATGACGGCCAATACCACGCAGACCCAGATGACCGGACGGACCTTGTGTCTGAAAAAAAGTCCGAAAAGCGGCACCAGCACGATGTATAGGGCTGTAATGAAACCCGCTTTGCCCGCGGAGGTATACATCACGCCGAACTGCTGAAGCGTGCCTCCGATAAACAGCGCGATGCCGCAGGACAGGCCGCCGGCGATAAGGGTTTTTTTATCCTTTTTGACTTCCAATCCTGTTTCGATTTGAGGCGTGCCGCTCGTCAGCGCTCCTTCTGCGGTTTCGGACTCGCCGTTTTGCTTTTTTAAGCGATCCATGAGAAAGATCACCGGAATCAGGACGGCGGACCCAAGCAAAAACCTCAATACGTTGAAGGTAAAGGGACCGATATACTCCATTCCGGCCTTCTGCGCCACAAAGGAAGCGCCCCAAATCAGGGCCGCCGTAAACAGCATCAGATCACCGCGTAATTTTTTACTCATAAACCTTGCCTCAGTCTTTCTATCTATCTATACTTCAGTTTTTCTATCTATAGAGCATTATACTATAACGCAATGATCGTGCCAAATTTGGCGCAATAAGTCTTTTTTTGAAAACCTGTCACAAACGCTGAAATTAAAGCCTTTTTCCCGTTGGGATAAACTTGGTTTAAAAAATATTCGGCCCCGGGATCGAGTCGATATCAAATCACGTCTGCGAAAAACGATACGAAATCGATTCAAAATCGTAGACGTTCCGAGGGATTCGAGTTATAATGAATCATCTCAGGGCCGTTGTTATGATATAATGGACGGTAGACTGCATGATAGAAGAGGCATACTTGAAAGGACAATTATTAATGAAAAAAGTTAAGGATACATTCGGTCTGAGCCGCGTCGTCGAACCCAGTTCGTCGGTGCCGGTTACGGCCTGGAAATTGGATAACACCCGGGAGATAAAGCCTGAGGAATGCAGGGTATCGCTGAAGCTGATCCATCTGGAAAGGGATTGCTTTCAGCAGATCTGCAATGAATGCGGATATGACGACACGAAGATCACCGCGAGGATATTTGACCTGATCAACCGCAGAGGAAAGCTCCACAACCCTTTTACCAACACGGCGGGGCAATTTTACGGAACCATCGAAGAGATGGGCACCAAGTACGCGGAACATTCCTCCTATAAGCCCGGCGATGAAATTTTCTGCCTGACGACGATGACGGCGCTCCCGATCCATATCGATAAGATACACAAGATCGATTACAATTTCGGTGTGCTGACGGTATCGGGCTACGGAATCATCTTTCTCGATTCGCCGCTGACGTCGATTCCGTCGGATATTCCGCTGGAATACACCCTGGTAGCCTTTGACGAAGCCGGGAACTTCTGTACTATATATGATTCCTGCGCGGAAGGAAAACGGTTCCTGATCATCGGAAAGGATCTTCCCTCCAGCCTTGCCTATGTCGCCGCGATAAAAAAGGCGACGGGCGGAAATTGCTACATCACAATCCTTATCGACGAAGGAGAGATCGGAACGCTTACACAGGGGCAGGCGGCAGCCGAGCTGGGACGCTGGGCGGATTCCTTTTACATCCTCGACGTCACACAGCCGATTCCTTCGTCGGAAACGGTGCTGAACAAAGAAAAAGAGCTCTACGATATGACGATCAACTGCGAGGATCTTCTTGGCTCGGAGGTGCTGAGCGTGATCCTTACCCGGCAGAAAGGCAAGCTGTTCTTCACAAGCCTTAAAAATACCTATACCCAGTCAAACCTCATCGCGGAAAGCATGCATAAGGAGTTGGAAAACTACGTTCTCGGCCAGTTTGTCGAAGGGGTCGAGGGCTTTATCATCGAGCTTCTCAACTCGGTTTCCGGAGAGCTGGACCGGCTGAGCAGGCTTTATCAATCTCAGGAGAAGTCCGGGAAACGGAGTGTGAGAAATTCGGCATCATACGCCGCGGATACGACCGGAAAAGCGGTGGACTTCATCTTCAGCAGTCAGGCTACGGAAGCACTGGTGAACGAGGTTCTGAACATTGCCGATTATGACTGCAACGTGATCCTTCAAGGAGAAACCGGCGTCGGGAAGGAAAAGGTCCTGGAGCTGATCTATAAAAACAGCGCCAGAAAGAATAAGCCCTGCGTCAAGATCAACTGCGCGACGATTCAGGAAAATTTAGCGGAAAGCGAATTTTTCGGCTATGAAGCCGGCTCCTTTACCGGGGCGCAGACCACCGGAAAAAAGGGTTACTTTGAGCTGGCCAACGGCGGAATCCTATTTCTCGACGAGGTGGGAGCCCTCTCGCTGGGCCTGCAGTCAAAGCTGCTCCGGGTTCTTCAGGAGAATCAGTTTTACAGAGTCGGCGGAACGGCGCCGATCAATATCAACGTACGTGTCATCTGCGCCAACAACGTGCCGCTGCGGCAACTGGTGGAGCAGGGGAAGTTCCGGGAGGATCTGTATTACAGGCTCAACATCTGCACCATCACCGTACCGCCTCTGCGGGACCGCAGGGACGATATCGTCGCGTTGGCGGCCGCGTTTCTTGAAAATTTCTGCAAGCAGTACGGGACCGATAAGGAATTCGATCCCTCGGCTCTCGCCAAGCTGGCGGAGTACGACTGGCCCGGCAATGTCAGAGAGCTGGAAAACCTGATCCACCGGACGGTGATCAGCGTAAAGGGGCATATTATCACAGGAGACAATGTGGAGGGAATTTTGAACGAGAACATCTACGAGGATCTGGTGGTCAGCCTGAAGCGGGAAGTGCGGGCCTCGACTTCCCTGGATTTCAACAAGATCATCGAGCAGCAGGAGATCCGGTTGATCGAATACGCTCTGAAAAAGTGCGGCAGTACCAGAAAGGCCGCCGAATTTCTCCACATGACCCAGCCTCAGCTCATGCGAAAAAAACAGAAATATGAGTTATAATATAATAGGTATATTAATATAAGCGGCCGATCTGGAGATCGGCTGCGGACAAAAGGAGGGAACCTTTGATGAAAGAGGTTTATGAAATTCTGAAAAAATGCGATACTTACTATCTTGCGACGATGGACGGGGATCAGCCGAGGGTAAGGCCCTTCGGAACAGTCGACCTGTTTGAGGACAAGCTTTACATTCAGACAGGCAAAGTGAAGAACGTCTCCAAGCAGATGAAAGCCAATCCCAAGGTAGAGATCTGCGCCATGATCGACGACAGCACATGGATCCGGGTAGAGGCCACCGCGGTGGAAGACGACAGGCTCGAAGCGAGAGAGCACATGCTTGCCGCATACCCGTCGTTACAGTCGATGTACGCGGCAGACGACGGCAATTGCCAGGTCCTGTATTTGAAAGATGCCACGGCGACGATCGCTTCGTTCACGGCAGAGCCAAAGGTGATCAGGTTCTGACTGCCGGCCGTAACCCGCGCTCGATCCACCGTAACCAGCCGCCGGCCAACCAGCGGTCGGCGGTCGGCGGTCGGCTGAGGCCGATTGACAGAAGGCCAAAGGCGGATTATACTATAGTTGATATGCTTTCACAGAGAAAAGCAGCATGAAAAAAATGATTGTCTCCGATTTCCATTTGACAGAACTGCCGGTGGAAACGATAGGGTAAAGAGAGTGATTTCTTTGCCTGCCATTGCGCAAAGGAGAGGAATGTGCCGGGTCGGTACAGTTCTTGAATTTGCTTTTTTTATGTGCGGAAGCGGCGAAGCTATTTTTTCCTTGAAACGAGAGATCAGAAAGGTGAAACTCATGAAAAGACTCAAGTTTGATAAGAACAAGTGCATCGGCTGTCAGTTGTGCGCACAGGTCTGTTCGGCGGTGCATGAGGGGGAGTACATCCCTTCCAGGTCCAGAATCAACATCGAATCCTATTACGACAAAGACGGCGTGCTGAAATACAAGGATTCCTTCTGCATCCTGTGCGGCATCTGCAAAAAACAGTGTCCTGTGGGCGCCATATCGTTAAACGAACATATTGCGGTGGATCATGACCTCTGTATCGGCTGCGGCGTGTGCGAAAGAGCGTGTCCCAAGAAGATCGTCAGGATTCGTGATGAAAAGTCATATATATGCGATACCTGCGACGGCGACCCGTCCTGTGTGAGGATATGCCCCCAAAACGCACTGACTTTTGAATGATCGGAAGAGAGGAGAACGCAATCATGACAATGTTAGGATATCAGAATAGAATACTGAGGGTAGACTTGACGAAAAAAGGTGCAAAGACCGAACCCCTTCGAATGGATTGGGCTGAAAAATATATCGGATCAAAGGGATTGGCGATCAAATATATGTACGAGGAGCTGAAACCGGGCATCGATCCTCTTTCTCCCGACAATAAGCTGCTCTTTACGACAGGGCCCATGACAGGGACCCCGGTTCCCTGCTCCGGAAAGCTTTCCGTCGCCGCGAAATCTCCCGCTACCGGAACGATGAACGACTGCTCTATCGGAGGGCATGCGGGGCTGCAGATCAAATACGCCGGGTATGACATGATCATTCTGGAAGGGGCGCTAAAAGAGCCTGGCTATCTTCTCATCGAGGACGATAAGATTCAATTTAAGGATGCAAAGGAGCTTTGGGGCAAGGGCTCCCACGAGACGGAAGCCATCCTGGCCGAAAAATACGGACATGATTACAGCATTCTGTCCATCGGGCCCGCGGGGGAAAATCTGGTCATCATGGCTTGCATCAACTCCGACTATTACAGGCAGGCCGGCAGAGGCGGCATCGGCGCTGTAATGGGAAGCAAAAAGCTGAAGGCCATCGTGATCCGGGGAACCGGCGGGGTGAAGATCCCCAACATCGTGGAGAATACGAAGAAGATCACGGAGATCCTCAGAGAGGACGTGATGCAGGAGGACAACACCTTTATTTACGATACGGGAACAACCGCGTTCCTGGAAGCCTGCAGCGACGGCGGAATTCTGCCCAGAAAAAACTTTTCCGATACGACGGATGAAAACTGGACGAAGTACAACGGCGATGTGCTCCTTGAAAAGCGAATCGGAAAGAGAGGCTGCGGAAGCTGCGGCCTGGGCTGCGGGAACTTCCTGAAGTTTGGAGACGTTACGGTGGAAGGTCCCGAATATGAAAGCATCGCCGTTGCCGGGCCTAACGCGGGCATCGACGATCCGGAAGCCATCGTGAAATTCAACCAGATCGCAGACGACGTGGGCCTTGACACCATCAGCGCCGGAGATACCATCAACTATGCGATGGAAATGACGGAAAAGGGTATCCATGACTTCGGCATCCGGTTCGGGGATAAGGAGAAGTATCTCGACTACCTGAGGCTGATGGCGAAAAGAGAAGGGGTCGGCGCCGATCTCGCGCTGGGAGTTAAGCTGCTCTCCGAAAAATATGGCGGAGCGGACTTTGCAATGCATGTTAAAGGTCTGGAATATCCGCAATACGAACCCCGGGGTTCCTGGGGGATGTCCCTCTCCTATGCGGTGTCGGACCGGGGCGCCTGCCATATGAGAGCCTATGCGCCCAATGAAGAGGTATTTGCCGCCTCCGTTCCCCCCTATACTCCGGAGGGAAAGGGAGAGATGGTATATAATCTGGCGGTGTTCAACGCCGTGAAGTTCTCCCTTTGCATCTGCGATTTCTGGGCCACCATCTCCTTTGAGCGGATGGCGGAACTGATGACGCTGGTAACGGGAAAAGAGTGGACCGAAGAGGATATGAAGGAAGTCGGCACGAGAGTCATCAACATTGCCAGAGCCTTCAACCAGAGGGAGGGTTTCGACCGCAGGCACGATACCATACCGAAGCGCCTGGTCAATGAGGCGCTGCAGAACGGACCTGCCGCCGGGCAGAAGATTCCTCAGGAGGCTTTCGAGGACATGTTGGACCAGTATTATGCGGTATTGGGCTGGGACAGGAACGGCATGCTTCCCGACAGTTTAATTGCCACACTTTAAGGGGTTGAGAGGGCTATTATGAAAATCACAATTCAGTTAAGAGGCAGCCTGACAAGGTTTTTTCAGGGTGAGAAAGAGAGGACCGCAGAGGTTCCCGACAACTGCTCCGCGGAAGAGGCCCTCAAGGCTGTCGGCATCGATTGGACAGCCGTTAAAAACTTTGGGTTTGTGGCCGTCAACGGCAAACGGGTCATGATCTACGACAAGCTTCGGGAAGGGGACGAATTGAAGGCGTATCCCAAAATTTCCGGAGGCTGATAGCAATTAGAATTCTTTTATAAATAGAAGGGGGCAACCTTGCGAAGCTTTGAGAGCTTCTTAAGGCTGCTTCCTTTTTTCATTATTGGCTCATACGCCGGGCTGTGCCTAAAAAATTTACGGCCAGTCGAAATGCTCCCTTATATCTGCCAACCCTCCGAATCCTGTCAACTGCTGTCGTTTTGTATTTTTCGAAAAATATTGACATCGCGTTTTGAAATAAATTATAATACTATCAAATAGTTTGACTATCAAATTAATTTTCGCAATTATATTATTTATCCGGTATTCAATACGGCGGAAATTTGCGTTGGATAGAACGCTAAAGCGTCGGACAGAATGTTAAAGTGAACGACGGCGGAAATCCGCCGCCGGACAGAAGGAGGTACTATTTGGGAGTTACAATATTGTCAACGGGCAAAGCGCTGCCGGAACTGGTAGTGGGAAATAAAAAGATGGAGGAGCTGGTCGAGACTGATAATCAATGGATCATCGACCGGACCGGGATCGAGGAGAGGTGTATCGCAACAAAGGAAACCGGCCTTGATCTGGCTGTGGCCGCTGCAAAGGAGGCTCTGGGCGATATGGATAAGGACACCATCGAACTCGTGCTGGTGGCGACGGTTACGCCGGACGCCATCGTGCCCTCCATGGGCTCCCTGGTCAAGCGGGCTCTGGGATTGAAAAATGCCATTGCCTATGATATCAACGCCGCGTGCAGCGGATTTATCTACGGGACCTGGAATGCGGAAGCCCTGATGAAGACTTACGGAATCAAGCGGGGGATGGTCATCGGGGTGGAGCGGCTTACCCGCATCACAAACTGGGAGGACAGAGGCACCTGCGTCCTGTTTGGAGACGGAGCCGGCTGTTGTATTTTGGAATTGACGGATGAAAAGCCTGGGATATTGGCCAGCTTTGTGAAAAATTACGACGACGTTTCAAACGTTCTCACCGTAGACATGGAATATCTGCGGACTCCTTTTGCGGACGACGGGAAAAAGGAGCAGTATATTCATATGAACGGAACTCAGGTATTCCGCTTTGCCGTAGGCGCCATCGGGGAAGTGATGGACGCGGTGCTGCAAAAGGCGGGAATCAAGGCGGACGACGTAAAATATTACGTTCCGCACCAGGCCAACATGAGAATAATCCAGGCGGCCGCACAGCGCCTGAAACAGCCCATTGAGAAGTTTCAGGTCAGCATCCGGACCACCGGCAACGTATCGGCGGCAAGTGTTCCCATGGCATTGACAGATTTAATGAAAAGCGGTAAAGTACACTCTGGTGACAAAATTATGCTGGTGGGATTCGGCGGCGGCCTGACGGCGGGAGCGATCTTGTTTGAAGCGCTGTAAATTTTCCGCCGGAAACGTTAGAAGGAGATCGAAGAAATGGTAAATATCTGTGAATTGCTTGGAATTGAATATCCCATTATTCAGGGGGCCATGGCGTGGATCGCAGACGCTTCCCTTGCATCGGCGGTAAGCAATGCGGGGGGTCTGGGCGTCGTCGCCAGCGGCAATGCGGATGCGGAATGGGTGCGCAATGAAATTCGCAAAACGAAAGAACTGACTGAAAAACCCTTTGGCGTCAACGTCATGCTGCTGAATCCCCATGCCGACGAAATCATGGACGTCATCTGCGAGGAACGCGTTCCCGTAGTGACGACGGGGGCGGGCAATCCCGGAAAATATATTCCAAAGCTGAAGGAACATGGCATCAAAGTGATTCCGGTGGTGGCGTCGGTAGCCCTTGCCGTCCGGGTAGAACGCGTCGGAGCCGACGCGGTCATTGCGGAAGGCCAGGAGGGAGGCGGCCACATCGGCGAAGCAACCACCATGGCATTGGTCCCCCAGGTGGTGGACGCGGTGAAAATACCTGTCGTAGCAGCAGGCGGTATCGCCGACGGACGCGGAGTCGCCGCAGCCTACATGTTGGGCGCAAAGGGAGTTCAGGTCGGGACCCGTTTCCTGGTGGCAAAGGAATGCACGGTTTCACAGAACTATAAAGATATGATATTGAAAGCGAAGGACACGGATACGGTGCCGACTGGCCGAAGCACCGGACATCCGGTCAGAGTGCTGAAAAATAAATTGGCCAGGGAGATTCTCTCCTTGGAAAAAAGAGGCGCGGATCCATCCGAAATCGAAAAGCTGGGCACCGGCGCCCTGAGAGCGGCGGTAAAGGACGGAGACGTGGTCAACGGTTCCGTCATGTCGGGACAGATTGCAGGTCTGGTCAATAAGGAGCAGACCGCGAAGGATATAATAGAAGAAATGTTTGAGGAGGCGGCGGATGTCTATGAGAATAGGGTTGCTATTTGCAGGGCAAGGGGCTCAATATTCAGGAATGGGTAAGAGTCTGTATGACAACTCGAAGGAAGCAAAGAGAATCTTTGACCTTGCGGGGAAGGAAATACAGGAATGGTGCTTTGAGGGCTCCAAGGAAATCCTGAGGCAGACCAACATCACGCAGCCATGTGTTTATACCGTATCCATGGCGGCTTATGAGGCCTTTCTGGAGGAGCTGTCCAAACTGGAGGACGGTCTGGCCGGCGAGCTGGAAATCGCGGGCATGGCCGGGTTCAGCATGGGAGAATACGCGGCGCTTACCGCCACCGGAGCGATTCGGGGCATTGAAGAAGGGCTGAATATCGTGCGGAACAGGGGAACCTGGATGAACGAAGCCGGAAGAGATGAGAACGGAGAGGCCAAAGGCGGCATGGTCGCCGCTTTCGGAGACAGGGCGCAGATCCTGGACTGCGTCGCTCAATCCCGGGAGGCCGGCATCCTGGAGGGAGTTAATTTCAATTCCCCGGTACAGACCGTCGTAGCTGGCGATCTGGAAGCATTGGAACGCTTTAAGCTGAAAGCAAAGGAGGAGCGCATCAAAGCGGTTCCCTTGAGCGTCGGCACCGCATTCCACAGCCCGATGATGGAGCCAGCCGTACCGAAGCTCCACGAATTGCTCCTTGCGTCCGGGCTGAAAAGGCCGTCGGTGAAGATCTATTCCAATGTTACGGGAAGAGACATCATGGAAGGCGCTCAGGGCGACGAAGGGCAGTGGATTGCCGATATCATGGCGAAGCAGGCAAAGAGCCCGGTGTACTGGCAGGAGACCATGGAGAATATGGCCGCGGACGGGATCAGGGCGTTTATTGAAATCGGCCCGGGGAGCACCCTTTCCAGCCTGGCAAGGAAGATCGACAGCGGACTGATCACCATGCACATAGAAGATCAGGAAACCTTGATGGAGACTATAGATACGTTAAAGCAGTTGATTACGGAGGTGCAGGCATGCTGACAGGAAAAAGCGCCATCATAACCGGCGGAGTCAGAGGGATCGGCAAAGCCATCGCGGAAGAATTCTGCAGGCAGGGCGCCGACGTGCTGCTCTGCTACCGCAGCAATGAGGACGCGGCGAAGAAGACAGCGGAGGAATTGAGACAGTACGGAACCCGGGTCGAGCTGATCAAGGGGGATGTTGCGAACCCGGACCACGGGCAGGAAGCGGTAAAGGCGGCAAAGGAGCTGTTCGGAAAGATCGACATCCTGGTAAACAACGCGGGAATCACAAAGGATAAGCTGCTGATGAAAATGACCCCCGCTGATTTCGACGAAGTGATCCAGGCTAATTTAAACGGAAGCTTTAACTTCCTGCAGGCTGCCGCACCGGTCATGATCAAGCAGAGAAGCGGAAGGATCATCAATATGTCCTCCATCGTGGGGGTTCGGGGCAGCGCGGGACAGATCAACTACAGCGCGTCCAAAGCGGGGCTTATCGGCATGACCCTGTCGGCCGCCAAGGAGCTGGGACGCAGGGGCATCACCGTAAACGCAGTGGCGCCGGGATTCATTGAAACCGATATGACGGACGTCCTGACGGAGGACCAGAAAAAGGCGATGCTCGAGGTCGTCAGCCTCGGAAGAGCGGGAAAACCCTCAGACGTCGCGAACGCAGTGGCATTTTTGGCCTCTGATGAGGCATCCTATATCACAGGGCAGGTAATCGGAGTCGACGGCGGAATGGCCGTATAGGGCGGCTCGGCTGTATAAAACGACTTGGCCGGCGGTCCGGCTATATAAAGCAGGCTGAACGGCGGTTCGGAATCGGTCCGCCCGGAGTTTGACAAGTGAATATTAAGAGAGGAACATTTATGGAGAGAAGAGTTGTAATTACAGGAATGGGAGCGGTGACTCCCCTCGGCAATAATGTAAAAGATTTTTGGGAAGGCATCAAGGCCGGAAAAAACGGCATCGCAAGGATCACCCATTTTGATCCCGACGAACAGAAGGTCAAGAACGGCGGGGAAGTAAGGAATTTTGAATTTTATGATAAAAAGGAAGCCAGAAGAAGCGATCTTTTTTCCCAGTACGGCGTTACGGCAGCAATGGAAGCCATGGAGGACAGCGGCTTGGTCAGCGGTGAAAATATCGATTCCGACCGGTTGAGCGTTCTCGTCGGCTCGGGAATCGGCGGCATTATGACCCTGGAATCCGAGGCAAAGAAGGCCGCGGAAAAGGGAACCGTATCCAGGGTATCACCATTTCTGGTAACTTCGGTTATCGGAAACATCCTGGCCGGAAACATCGCCATCACATGTCAGGCGACAGGCAGCTGCCTTGGGATCGTAACGGCGTGCGCCACGGGTACCCAGGCCATCGGAGAAGCCTTCCGCCACATCAAACACGGCTATACCGACGCGGTGATCGCAGGGGCGGCAGAAGCTCCCTTTGCTCCGGTCTGCTTTTCCGGTTTTGCCAACATGACGGCCATGTCCACAAGAGAGGACCCAAACCGCTGCTCCACTCCTTTTGATAAGGAAAGAGACGGATTTGTCATGGGAGAAGGGGCCGGAATTGTGATCCTCGAAGAATACGAACGCGCCGTGGCAAGAGGGGCCAAAATCTATGCCGAAGTCATCGGATACGGATCAAGCTGCGACGCCCATCACATCACCATGCCTGCGCCGGATGGAGCTGGCGCGGCAAAGGCCATGGCGCAAGCCGTTGCGGAAGCGGGTATCCAGCCCTCAGAAGTGAGCTATATCAACGCCCACGGGACCAGTACGCCCTATAACGACCTGTTTGAAACGAGAGCCATCAAGCAGATCTTCGGAGACGCGGCCTATAAAATTCCGGTGAGTTCCACCAAGAGCATGATCGGCCACCTGCTGGGAGCCGCCGGCGCTGTGGAGGCCATCATCTGCGTCAAAGCCATGCTGGACAGCATTATACCGCCGACCATCAACTATAAGGTTCCCGACGAAGAGCTGGATCTGGATTACGTTCCGAATACCGCCAGAAAGCAGGAGCTGACCTATACGATGTCCAATTCCTTCGGCTTCGGCGGACACAACGGCGTTCTATTATTGAAAAAACTTTAGTGTACGAGGCGGTACCCTAAGCAATCAATGGGCTTGAGAAGCAAAGAGGTTTTAAAGTGAAATTAGATAAAGAGCAAATCAAAGAGATCATTCCCCATAGAGATCCGTTTCTTCTCATCGACGAAATCGTCGAGCTTGAAGAGGGAAAACGCGTCGTCGCTATGAAATATGTCAATTCCGGGGAATACTATTTCCAGGGGCATTTCCCCCAGGAAAAGGTTATGCCCGGCGTGCTGATCGTGGAAGCTCTGGCCCAGGCCGGTGCGGTGGCGATCCTTTCCATGGAAGAGCATCGCGGAAAAATCGCATACTTCGGAGGAATAAAGGAAGCCAAATTCCGGCAGAAGGTCGTTCCCGGGGATACCCTTCGCCTTGAAGTGGAGCTGGAGCGGCTCAGGAGCAAAGCCGGATACGGGAAAGCCACGGCGTGGCTGGGAGATAAAGTCGCCTGTCAATGCGAGATCATGTTCGCCATCGGTTCATAGAAAGACGCGATGGATATGAGGGTACGATGGATATAACGAAAAAATTAAACGACATACTGGTAAGCCTGTTCAACAGCGTTTTAAAAATGGAGGAGGATGCCATCAAGAACTCTTCGAGGCACAACCTTTCCATTACCGAGGTGCATACTCTGGCTGCCATCGGCGCGGGAAGGGCGAAGACAATGTCCCAGGTCGCAACAAGCCTGAGGATCAGCGTGAGCACACTGACCACCGCCATCAACAAGCTGGTGGATAAAAAATATGTCACCCGGTTCCGCGTTCCGGAGGACCGCAGAATCGTAAAGGTCGAGCTGACGGAAGAGGGGATCGAGGCGGTTCGGGAGCATGAAAATTTTCACAGCAATATGATCAAAGACGTCCTTTCCGAGCTGACAGAGGAAGAGCAGGGAGTGCTGATCCAATCACTGGATACCCTCCATGAATTTTTCAAGAGGCAGAGGATCCGGGCTATCAAAGGGGATGTACCGGCGAGGCTTGCGCCGCTGGCGCTGGGCGACGTCACCATTCCGGTTCCGATCTTTCAGGGCGGAATGGGCATCGGTGTTTCTCTGGCGGGGCTTGCCGCGGCTGTCGCAAAGTGCGGCGGCGTCGGCGTGATCTCAGCGGCTCAGATCGGCTTTGACGAACCGGATTTTTATAGCGATCCGAAGGCAGCAAACATCCGTGCTCTGAAGCGGAACATCAGAGAGGCGAAAGAAGCGATCAAGGATGTGCCGGGAAAAGGCCTGATCGGAGTCAATCTCATGGTGGCCAGCAGAAATTACGAGGAGTTTGTGGCGGCCGCCATCGAGGCGGGAGTGGATATGATCATTTCCGGCGCCGGTCTGCCGACGTCCCTGCCGGGCCTTGTGAAAAACAACAAGGTGAAGATCGTCCCCATCGTGTCGTCTGCAAGGGCGGCGGGGCTCCTCATCAAAAGCTGGACGAAGAAATACAACCGGGTTCCCGACGCCATCATCTATGAAGGCCCTATGGCGGGCGGCCATCTGGGGTATAAGGAAGAACAGCTGGAGGACGCTCAGGAGCACTTTTACGAGACCATCACGGAAATCAAGGAGGAGATTGAAAGCACCCAGGATTGTCCCCTCATTGTCGCCGGAGGCATCTATACGAAGGAAGACGTTCAGAAAGCGCTGGCCTACGGCGCAGATGGCGTACAGCTTGCCACCAGGTTTGTGACCACGGAGGAATGCGATGTCCACCCGAACTTCAAGCAGGTCTATTTGGATGCGAAGGAAGCGGACATGGTGGTCATCAAAAGCCCTGTGGGAATGCCGGGGAGAGCGATTCGCACGGCCTTTACCAACCGGGTGGAAACCGAAAGGATCCCTCCGGAAAAGTGCAACCGCTGCCTGATTCCGTGCAAGGCGGAGGATTCTCCCTATTGCATCACTCAGGCGCTGATCGCCGCCGCTAAAGGAGATATCGAGCATGGGCTGGTGTTCTCGGGAAGCAACGCTTATCGCGCGACGAAGATAGAAAAAGTGGAAGACATTTTCAAGGAGCTGACGTCGTAAACCGCTTTGTTTTAAGGGGTTTGCGCAGAGCCCGCTTTTATAATGATAATATGTAAAAAGACATCAGTGATGTCTTTTTTCTTTTCAGCCATGAAAGCCTGTTCCAATGGTCAGTATTTTATCCATTTTTACGTCGGTAATATCTGCGGGGATGCAGGGGAGAACCTGGAAGTCATAGGCTAAAGCCAGCTTAAACGTCTTTGAGGGCAGGGAAGCAAGGAATTTGTCATAGCATCCTTTGCCGTAGCCCATGCGGTTTTCGTATTGATCAAACGCGCTCCCGGGAATAATAATCAAATCGATGGAATTCGCGTCAGCTTTTTTGCAGAGATCAGGGTTTGGCTCCGGGATGCCGTAGCCCGAGGTTATGAGGTAGTCGGCCAGCGCTCCTTCTCTGGGGATTTCATAGGGAGTCAGAGAAAAATCCTTATTTGTAAATGGGAGGATCAGATTTTTGCCGTCCCGGCGGATGTGCTCGATGATCTCCCCGGTAGGGACTTCGTTTCGGAAGTCCATATAGGCCATGACTGTATTCGCATGGAGGTATTCCTCCATCAGGATGAGCTTATCCGCAGCGGTTTTCCGGGCCTTATCAAGGATGTCCGGCGCCAGGGAATTCCGTTTCTCCAAAACCTGATTTCTTATTGCAATTTTGTCGGGCATAATAAAATGGGTCACCTTCTTTATGTTGAATTTGATTTGGATATGTTGGTTTACCGCATTGAGCTGCAATGCATAGATCGGTTGCGCTCTATAAAATAGGCCACACATATATTAGCATATTTTGAATGGATAAGCACTCAAAATTATGATAAAATTTTAGCAAGAATAAACATAAAAAGTCAATAGCAAATAGACAATGTTGCGGTCGGCGGCGGACGGAAACTGACAGGGCAGAATAATGCGTAACAAAGAATAAGGCAGGGCAAGTAAAATGAAGCTTTTAAAAGTCGATACGATCGAAGAGGTGCGGGACAAGCTTAAAATATATTTTGATGCGGAAGGTTTTTATCCGCCTTCCGAAGCCGTAATGCTTCGCGACGCGGTAGGCCGGTACCTTGCGGAGGAAATCTGTTCGGATACGGATATCCCACAGTTTACAAGGTCGGTGGTAGACGGCTTCGCGGTGATGGCAAGGGATACCTACGGGACGGGGGAAAGCGCCCCGGTATTTCTTGACGTCGTGGGAACCGTCGCAATAGGAAAGCCCTGCGAAATCCGCCTGGAGCCGGGGCAGGCGGCGTATATTCCCACGGGAGGCATGCTGCCGAAAGGCTCCGACGCGGTGGTGATGATCGAATATACGGAGTATCTGGACGAGACGACCATAGCCGTGTATAAGCCGGTTGCGCCGAATTCCGGGCTCATGAACCAGGGCGATGATTTTAAAAAGGGTCAGCTCTTATTCCGGCGGGGCCGCCGCATCACGGTAAAGGATGTGGGAATGCTCGCCGCCATCGGAAAGGATCGGGTCAGCGTATTTAAAAAACCCCGGGTATCGATCCTTTCCACCGGGGATGAGGTCATCGATATTGCGGAAACGCCGAAACCGGGACAGGTTCGGGACATTAACTCTTTTACCATAGCCGCCTTTGCGGAGGCGACTGGCGCGGTGATCCGGTTTATTGAAAAGGTCCCCGACGTGAAGCATCAGTTGAGAAGCGCGCTGGAGGGCGCTTTGGCGGAAAGCGACATCGTGCTGCTGTCGGGAGGAAGCTCCGCGGGAAACAAGGATATGACCGCTGAAATCATCGATTCC
>DAITKX010000018.1:43612-44970 GCA_036835995.1 Bacillota bacterium
GTCGTGACCCACGGCATCGCCATGAAGCCTGGGAAACCCACCATCATAGGAATCATCGAAACCCAGGAGCCGGTGACGGGCAAAAAACAGAACAAGCTGGCGGTGGGCCTGCCGGGGCATCCCATGGCCGCTGTTGTAGCATACGACGTCATCGTCAATGATTTTATGAAAAAACACTGCTTCTGCAATGAAGAGGAGCCGATCCGTCTGATGGCAAGGATCACGGAAAATATCCATACCGGAGACGGCAGAGAAACCTATCAGCTGGTATCCCTGAAGCAGGTCGGCGCAGCAAGCGACAGACCGCTGGATCAAAGCGGGAGCAGCACGGGGCCGGACTGGATCGCGGAACCCATCCATGCCAAGTCCGGTTCCATCAGCCAGCTCATGTTGGCGGACGGGTACGTCAGAATATCATCCCTTTCCGAGGGAGTAAAGGCAAATTCCAGCGTGGAAGTTATTTTGATCGGGCGATAGCAGGAGAACAGCCGAAACCGGACCGGTCCGGCCGGCTGAAAGGAGGCTTTAAAATGGAAAGAAATATTTATCTGTCCAACACCGATATGGAAGAGGCGGTGGCTCTTTATCTCGAAAAGCTGGAGCCAGCCGTCAGCCGTGTAAAGACAGAGAGAATCGATATACGGGAAGCAAGGGGAAGGGTGACGGCGGCGCCGGTTATCGCAAGGGTGTCCTCGCCCAACCACAACGCCGCGGCCATGGACGGGATCATGGTGGTTTCCGACAGGACTTTTTCGGCAAATGAAGCAAATCCGGTGATTTTGAACAGAGGGGTCGATTTCGAATATATCAATACGGGCCATGTGATCCTGGAGCCCTACGACAGCGTTATCATGATCGAGGACGTGGTGGTGCTGGGGGAAGAACAGGTGAAGATTATGGTCCAGGCAGCCCCCTGGCAGCACGTCCGGCCCATAGGGGAGGACATCGTGGCCGGGGAGATGATCCTTCCGGAAAACCACCTGATCCGGCCCATGGACATCGGAGCCGTTCTGAGCGGCGGAGCTACCGGAGTCGAGGTGTACGAAAGGATCCGGGTCGGAATCATCCCGACGGGAAACGAGATCACCGACAACTATGACCATCTGGAAAAAGGGAATATCTTTGACGGAAATTCCTGGACATTCAAAGCCATCGTGGAAGAGTTGGGCGGTATCGCAGAGCGGATCAGCCCGGTGGAGGACGATTACGAAAAGCTGAAAAGCGCGGTTACGGAGCTTGCGGAGCGAAATCATGTGGTGATCATCAACGCGGGCTCCTCCGCAGGCAGCAAGGACTACACGGCGCGGCTCATCGAAGATTTGGGCGAGCTTCTGTTTCACGGCATCGCCATCAAGCCC
>DAITKX010000019.1:0-3035 GCA_036835995.1 Bacillota bacterium
TGGAAATCACCATCGATAATTTGAGAGCGTACCTGAGGGGAGAGCCAATCAACCGCGTGGATTGATTGGCGACCTGACCCCCAGACAGAATCCCCTAGTCTACCAGGTTGGGGACGGTCTGAGGGCCGTCCATTTTTCAGTGGATTTCGGCCTGTCTGCCCGTTCATAATCATGTGAGTTTGTCGCTTCGAGAACGATCTCGTAATACCACTGATCCTCGGCGCAGTCAGGCCACTGTTTTGCGCCTTTGAGCAGCCCCGCGCCGTTGACCCTGCGGTCCAGCGCATCGTTGACCAGCATCATCGCCTCACATCGGATGATGTTGTTCTCAGGGCGGAATGTTCCGTCTCCAAAGACTCTGATCCAGCCTTTTTCCACCGCGGCGCCAATCCATTGCCTCGCCCAATGATTTTTCGTATCGGGGGATCCGGTTCCCTCCGCAGCTTCAAATTTGTCAACATCTACAAGCCCATCTGTGCTTCCGGGCGCCTCTGCATTTTGAAACCTTTCAAATCTCGCCGCCATAACTGCGAATTCTGCTCTTGTGATCGGTTCCTCCGGCCTGAAACTCCCGTCGTCATATCCTTGAATGATTCCTGCGTTATATAGCGCTGAAATTTCATCCCCGGACCAGCGGGCGCCATCGACGTCGGAAAACGGTGCCCCAATAGAGGCATATTCCTTGCGGCTTCCTTCCCCCATCAGCCGATAGAAAATCACTGCTGTCTCCTCCCGGCTGATTTTGTTCAGAGGTTTGATTTCATCATCGGGATAACCGTTGATGTAAGCATAGTGCTCTGGTTTTTCCTGTGTTGGCATTGTTTGCGCAAAGCTCGTCCTGCTAACCGGCAGCCAGGCGGCGGCCATAACCGCAATCAAAGCGACGGCCAGAAGCCCCTTGACCATAGACGTATCTCCCATGTTGTTTCCCCCTGAAATCTTATTATTTTCTTCTTCCCTGCAGCCCTCGGGGCCACCCCTTTCAATTCATTATCAGCCTGTCAAGGGCTGGGATTCAACCGAATTATTGCTACAAATTTCGCGCATTTTAATCAAAAAAAGAGCGAGCATTGCGCTTCGCTCTGTATATCTGTCGCTGGTTTTACTTTACTTTCCGCAGAATAAATTCCTCCTGCCTCGACACTTCTTTTTCGATTCGAGCAAGCTGTTCGCCATGCTGAACGTAACCGTCAAAGAGGACTTCTATTTTCGGTTTCAAATCATTTTCAATCATGAGTTCCATTCGGGCAGTAGATTTTTCAACCTTATCCAATCTGGTTCCCATGCTGTCCACCTTGGCTCCCATGCTGTCCATTCTGGTCTCAATACGGTCCATTTTAGTTTCCATGCCGTCCATTCTGGTCTCAATACTATCTACCTTGGTTTCCAGTCCGCCGACTTTAGTGGCGATCAGTTCCAGCAATTCTCTATCTGTCATCTTTATCCTCCCCCGCTTTTCAATTTTCAAAAATTTCGTTCAAACCCCCGGCGCCCAGGATCAAACATATCTCCCTCTTAATAAGTATAAGCTAAATCCATTTGATTGTCAATATTTACCATACATAAATCTATCAAAAAAAGAAAATCCTCCGAAAACGTTGCTAATTCAATCGTCCCCGAAGGTTTCTAGTGGTGCCCAGACTCGGAATTGAACCAAGGACACGAGGATTTTCAGTCCTCTGCTCTACCTACTGAGCTATCTGGGCAAGTTGTACATATTCAATTATGTAAATGGTGGGCCATCAGGGACTTGAACCCCGGACCTGCCGGTTATGAGCCGGACGCTCTGACCAACTGAGCTAATGGCCCGCATGAGTTATGGTCGGAGTGAAAGGATTTGAACCTTCGGCCCTCTGGTCCCAAACCAGATGCGCTACCAAGCTGCGCCACACTCCGAAACAAAACTGTCCATTTAAAAATTGGCAGGGGCAGTAGGACTTGAACCCACGGCACGTGGTTTTGGAGACCACTGCTCTACCAACTGAGCTATGCCCCTATGTGGCGGAGAAGATGGGATTCGAACCCATGCACCAGTTACCCGGTCTAACGGTTTAGCAAACCGTCCTCTTGAGCCTGCTTGAGTACTTCTCCATGGTTTGTCGATCCGATATCTTTTCTGGCGGAGAGGGTGGGATTTCTCATCCTTTGCTCCGCAAAGTCTGACGTCCTTCGGCTTCCTGAGAAGCCTCGAACCGTTTCGCTGAAAACCATCCGCGATGGTTCTCTTTACGCTCAACGCCCTTTCGGGTTCGAATCCCTTTGGATTCTTATATCTTTTCTGGCGGAGAGGGTGGGATTCGAACCCACGGCCCCTTTCGGAGTCACTGGTTTTCAAGACCAGCTCCTTAAACCGCTCGGACACCTCTCCATCGTTAGGTTCTACTTCATCCTATCAATATTCTGTTAATGGTGACCCATCGCAGATTCGAACTGCGGACACCTTGATTAAAAGTCAAGTGCTCTGCCAACTGAGCTAATGGGTCCTAATGGCTGGGGTAGCAGGACTCGAACCTACGAATGACGGAGTCAAAGTCCGTTGCCTTACCGGCTTGGCTATACCCCATTCTCAAAAAAAATGGTGAGCCCAGAGGGATTCGAACCCGCGACACACGGCTTAGAAGGCCGTTGCTCTATCCAGCTGAGCTATGAGCCCACGAAATGGAGCGGATGATGAGAATCGAACTCACGCTATCAGCTTGGAAGGCTGAAGTTCTACCATTGAACTACATCCGCGAATAAATTGGAGCGGAAGACGAGATTCGAACTCGCGACCCTCGCCTTGGCAAGGCGATGCTCTACCCCTGAGCCACTTCCGCATATAATTGGTGGAGGGAGATGGATTCGAACCATCGAAAGCTCCGCTAACGGATTTACAGTCCGCCCCCTTTAGCCACTCGGGAATCCCTCCTGATTATTAAGTTATCAAGGTGTTGTATTTCTTGTGACCCGCGAAAAGAACTCGCATCTGTTTCGCATCCACCAGAAACTTATTTACTTGGAGCTGGCGAAGGGAATTCGCGTCTGCTCCGCATCCG
>DAITKX010000019.1:3135-44901 GCA_036835995.1 Bacillota bacterium
GCGGGTTCGATTCCTTTCGTCAGAAACTTATTTACTTGGAGCTGGCGAAGGGAATTCGCGTCTGCTCCGCATCCGCCGTCCTTCGCCTCCTCTTTCAGTCGGCTCGGACCGCTCTCTGTTCAAAAGTCCACCGGACTTTTTCACGACGATCGCGCCCTTGCGGGTTCGATTCCTTTCGTCAGAAACTTATTTACTTGGAGCTGGCGAAGGGAATCGAACCCCCAACCTGCTGATTACAAATCAGCTGCTCTACCGTTGAGCCACACCAGCATAGTAACTGCTAGTCATAAAATTGGCGACCTGGATCGGGCTCGAACCGACGACCTCCAGCGTGACAGGCTGGCATTCTAACCAACTGAACTACCGGACCGCGATTTTGGTGGGCGCAATAGGGCTCGAACCTATGACCCCCTGCTTGTAAGGCAGGTGCTCTCCCAGCTGAGCTATGCGCCCCGGATCAAGTGTTTTTAACTGCTTGACACATTTACTTAGTATATATTGCTTACCGACTTGTGTCAAGTAAAAATTCACTTTTTTGACCTTTTTTTAACAACGCTGTCACCTGCGTTTTAAAATTTGGCTCCAAGGGTGGGGCTCGAACCCACAGCCTATCGGTTAACAGCCGAGTGCTCCACCATTGAGCTACCTTGGAACGTTCGTTTTGCTCCCTTTTGTGAGCCGTTTTCTATCTTAGCATATCAAAAATTCAATGTCAACGATAAAATTTGATTTTTATTAAATTAAAACCTTTACCATTCTTCTCTCTTCGGAAAGAATGTTTCCACGTCCGCCGGTCAGGTTGGCGATCAAGGTTTTTACTTCCACGGTATTTTCAGGCTCCATGACCAGATCGACCGTAACCATGTCCTCAAAGACCGTGTCGAGGGCCTCAAATTTACCGTTTGACGCGAGATTCAGCAATTTTCCGTGAAAAGTATAGTCCATCTTTACTTTCAGCTCATCCAGCTCTTTTACGGCGCATATCCCGCCTTCCTCCAGCGCCAGCTTTGCCGTTCCGGTGTAAGCCCTGACCAGACCCCCGGTTCCCAGCTTGATTCCGCCGAAATACCGCGTGATTACGACGGCTATGTTTGTAACGCCTTCTTTGACCAGCATCTGCACGATAGGAGCTCCCGAGGTTCCCTGGGGTTCGCCGTCGTCGCTGGCCCACTGGAGCTGAAACTGGTCTCCGATCACAAAGGCCGGAACGTTGTGGTTCGCCGTTTTGTGCTTCGACCTGACCTCCAAAAGAAAGGCTTCCGCCTCTTCCCTTGATTCTACAGGCTTTGCATGGCCGATAAATCTTGACCTGTCAATAGTCTGCTCAATTTCAGCTTCTTTCATTATAGTTTTATACTTGATCAAAAGGCTCCCTCCAACATTCTGCCCAGTTCCCGCGGTTTTTCATCGCATTAACGAATGATAAACCCTTCCAGCCTGCCGTAGTCCCTGTTTGGTATCTCCGCTTCAAATTCCGTACCGTTCTCCCGGTATTCCATCCGAAGCACCCTGGCCTTCTCGCAGAGCCAGGAGGAAATATCCCCGCGGTCGTAGGGCACCAGCATGGAGACGGTGATCCTGTCCGAAAAGAGTTTTTCCCTGATCTTCTGAATCAGCTCCTCCATATTGTCGCCCCGGGTTGCGGAAATATAGAGGATCTCATCTCCGCTGTGAGGCAGGCTCATCTCTTCAGCGATGTCAATTTTATTATAAATCATCAGCCTGTCCTTGTTCCCCGCTCCGATTTCCTTCAGCACCGAATCGGTCACGCTGATGTGAAAATCGTGATCAGGATAGGAGGCATCCACCACATGGAGCAGGAGATCCGCGAAGGCCACCTCTTCCAGCGTCGCTTTAAACGCCTTGATGAGAGCATGGGGCAGCTTGCTGACAAAACCCACGGTATCGATGAGGATGAATTCCTGGTTCGTATCGAGCTTCACGCTTCTCTGGGCGGTATCCAGGGTGGCGAAAAGCATGTCTTTTTCAAAAACGCTTTTTTCCTCCTTTTCCGTCATCTGAAGCAAACGGTTCATCAGGGCGGATTTGCCGGAGTTGGTATAACCCACGAGAGCCACCACGGGGATCCCGGATTTCTGCCGCTTCGCTCTCTGAGTGCTCCGGCTGTTTTTCACCTCGGCAAGCTCCTTTTTTATCTCGTCCATTCTCTTGGAAATATGGCGCCGGTCCGTCTCCAGCTTCTTTTCTCCCGGGCCTCTCGTTCCGATTCCCGCGCCAAGCCGCGACAGCGACTTTCCAAAGCCGGTCAGCCTGGGCAGCCGGTATTGAAGCTGAGCCAGCTCCACCTGAAGCTTTCCCTCCCTGGACACGGCCCGGGACGCAAAGATGTCCAGGATCAGAATGGTTCTGTCGATGACTCTGACGCTCAGTCGGTCCTCAAGGTTCCGGAGCTGCATGCCGGAAAGCTCATCGTTAAAAATCACCGTATCCGCCTCCATGTTGGCGCACATTTCAGCGAGCTCGTCCACCTTGCCTTTACCGATATAAGTGGCCGTATTGGGACGTTCCTTATTCTGGATCATCTCCCCGGCCACATCGACTCCGGCAGCCTCAGCCAGCGCCCAAAGCTCCTCCATGGAATAGGAAATATCCTCGTTGAGCTGCACGCCCGCCAGGATCGCACGGTATTCCTCATCCCTTATGATTTCGTTATCATCTGTAAATCTCAAATCGCACCTCTGTCCGCAGTCAAAATCTACGAATCACAGATTCGTGATTTTGTTGCATAAGTTCGCCATCAATTTGCCTTGCAAATTGGGCGAGCTAGTATTCTTAATGGAAACAGTATATCACGTAGCATGGCATTGTGAACATGATATATTCTCAGTTATCCGAGAAAAAGTTCGTGGCGTCCATGGCGCTTCCCGGCGGCACGTTGATATAGGAGTTCGGCACCTTGCCAACGATAATCGCTTCGGCAATCAGGATCGTATTCTGCACCTCGATATTATTGACAGAAAACGGAGCCAGAACTCTCGCCTGGCTGTCCAGCTGCAGATAAACCTTGTACTTCGTCTGGTTGATGCCCATGCTCTCAAATTCCGTTTTGAAGTTCGCCCTGGACATGCCGATGGGCTGTACCTTCATGCCTACGCTGGGGCCGATCTGCGAAAGGATCGGGCTTCCCACGATGCTTCCCCATGGTACATCAAGGGTCACAGAGTGGTTCCATTGATACTGTTTCTGGACGGCCTGGGCAAGCTCCGACGCGAGGTTGTTCATGGCCGCCGTATTGGATTCGACATAGGTTATATTGCCCTCCTGGTCTGTTTTTATCAGCAACAGATCCCTGACGGCCGAATCCTCTTTAAATTCTTCGTGGACGGCATTGTTTACAATCTGAGCCATCATGGCTCTCACCTTCACCTCGGCGATGGCCGTAAGGTTCGGCTTGACGATCCTCTCGGTAAAGATCGAACTGTAGATGGCCACCAGCAGCAAAAGCACCAGGCAGAGAAACCATTTCCCGTTATGTACGATATTTTTTTTAGGCTTCCTTCTCATAAAAAAAACCCCCATGTACTTAAGAATATGTTACATGAGGGAAATTTGTTACACTTTGCCCGGAATTATTTCATGCAATAGGAACTATTGTTTCCTATTGCATAAAATAGGCAGCCACTTATTTCAGACCTCCAGCTTCTCCAGTTCTTCCATGAATTTTCCGTTCAGGATTTTTATATGAGTTCCCTTCATGCCCAGGGAACGGGACTCGATAACCCCCGCGCTCTCCAGTTTTCTCAGCGCGTTTACGATAACGGATCTCGTAATGCCGGATCTGTCGGCGATTTTGCTGGCGACCAAAAGCCCTTCCGTGCCCTGCAGTTCGGAGAAAATCTGCTGCACTGCCTCGATTTCCGAATAGGACAGCGTGCCGATGGCCATCTGCACAACCGCTCTCTTTCTGGAATCCTCTTCGATCTCAATGGTCTTTCGGCGTTGGATCTCCAATCCCACAACCGTCGCGCCGTATTCCCCCAGCACCAAATCCTCGTCGGTAAATTCCGGTTTGTATCTCGTTACGATAAGAGTTCCCAGCCTTTGTCCGCCGCCCAGGATCGGAATGATCGTGTGGAGTTTGTCATAGGTGTCATAATCGTATTTGAATATTTCCAGCGCTTCTTCCGCTTTCAGGTTGGCCTCGGTCTCCACGACCTTCAGCAGAGCTTCATTGTACTCGTTGGGAAATTTCTCACTTCCCGTTTCGGGATCGGTAATCGTAGAGCTGTCTGATTTTATTTTATAATGAACGCCGATGACCTTCCCCCTCTTATTGGCGATATAAACGTTTGCATCCATCAAATCGCTCAGGATCTGGCAAAGGTCGTTAAAGGAAAAGACCCCTGATGCGCTTTCCTGCAGAACCCAGTTCAATTTTCTTACTTTGCTAAGTATATCTTTCTCCATATGTTCCTCCAAACAATTATTATTTATTTCTTCTCTATATGAGATTGTATTCCGATAGACAATTATATATTAAATCTGTCGAATAGGAAAGACATTTTTTTGATTCTTCAAAAAAGTTTCATAATTTAACACAATTCTAACATCGGAAAGAACGATATGGCGCTTAAAAAAGTGGCTGCGCCACTTTCTGGTGTTTAAAAAAAAGGGCTGTTTCCAGCCCTTTTCCCTTATAAGATGTATTTGTCTATGTCGTCTGCATGGATCCTGTCGATAAACTTATCTTTGACATAATCCCTGTCGATTACGATTTCATCCTGATCCATTTCCGGAATGTTGAAGGAAATTTCCTCCAGCAGCTTTTCCATCACGGTATGAAGCCGTCTGGCGCCGATATTCTCGGTCTGCTCATTGGTCAGAAACGCCATGGTTGCGATCTCATCCACCGCGTCGTCGGTGAAGGTCACCTTGATGCCCTCTGTTTCCAAGAGCATCTTATGCTGCTTGAGCAACGCATTCTCCGGAACGGTGAGGATCTGGACAAAGGCTTCCTTTGTCAAATTTTCCAGTTCTACCCGGATCGGGAATCTTCCCTGGAGCTCCGGGATCAGATCCGTCGGTTTTGAAGTATGGAAAGCGCCCGCGCCGATGAACAGCACATGGTCGGTTTTCACCGGGCCGTACTTCGTATTGACGACGCTTCCTTCCACGATGGGCAGGATATCCCTCTGAACGCCTTCCCTGGACACGTCCGCGCCGGAACGGTAGCCGGAGCCAGATGCGATCTTGTCGATTTCATCGATAAAGATGATTCCGTTCTGCTCAGCGTTCTCCAGCGCCTCCGAAGTCACCTGGTCCATGTCGATCAGGTTCTGCGCTTCCTGCTCTCTGAGAATCTTTCTGGCGTCCTTGACCCGAACCTTTTTCTTTTTCTTCTTTTGGGGCATCATGTCGCCGAAAATGTTTCCGATGGCGATGCTCATCCCCTCATTTCCCAGGTCGAGGTTGTTGTTCTTGGGCATATCGTTGACTTCGATCTCGATGAACTGCTCTTCCAGCAAGCCGTCCTTCAGCTGCTGTCTCACCTGCTCTCTTGCCAGCTCCACGTCGCCCTTTTCATTGCCCTGTTCATCCTTTGTCCCGGATGGCGAGGTCTGCTGATTCTGGTTCGGCTGAAACCCTCCGCCCAGGATAAAGTCAAATGGCCCTCTTACGCCGCCTGAATTCTGCGCCGATTTTTTCTTCCCCGGAATGATCGCTTCGATGATCTTTTCCTCGGCGATCTCCTCGGCTATGGAGTATTTCTCCTGCAGTCTCCTCTGTTTTGTGATGCGGATGGACGCCTCGACCAGATCCCGCACCATGGAATCCACATCCCGGCCCACATAGCCGACCTCGGTGAATTTCGTCGCTTCCACCTTGACAAAAGGCGCGTCCATGAGCTTCGCAAGCCTTCTTGCGATCTCCGTTTTTCCTACGCCGGTAGGCCCCATCATCAGAATGTTCTTCGGCGTGATCTCTTCCCGCATCTCGTCGGGCAGCATGCTTCTGCGATACCTGTTTCGCAGGGCGACCGCCACGGATTTTTTTGCGCTGTCCTGTCCGATGATATATTTATCAAGCTCTTTCACGATTTCTTTCGGAGTCATTGTGTAAAGTGTACTCATTTTTTATCCCCCCTACAGTTTCTCCACGGTAATATTGTTGTTCGTAAATACGCAAATAGAAGAAGCAATGTTCAGCGCCTCTCTGACGATTTCCTCCGCGCCCATGTCGGTATGCCTGTAAAGGGCATGGGCTGCAGCGTATGCATAGTTTCCGCCTGAACCGATGGCGATGAAATCCTCATCCGGCTCAATGACCTCACCATTTCCCGAAATGACCAGCAGGCTTTCCTTATCTGCGGCCACCATCAGCGCCTCCAGGTTCCGCATCGCCCTGTCCGACCTCCAGGTCTGAGCCAGCGCCACCGCCGCGCGTTTCAGATTGCCGCCATGTTCCTCAAGCTTCTTTTCAAATTTCTCAGTCAGTGTAAATGCGTCGGACACTGATCCCGCAAAACCTGTAAGCACAGTATTTTTATATATCTTTCGAACTTTTTTCGCGGTTTGCTTCATGATGGAATTCTGTCCCATTGTGACCTGTCCATCGCCCCCAATACAGATGTCATTCTCATTTCGCCTGACAGCTACGATCGTAGTTGCATGAAAATCTCCCATTATATGTTACCTCCTTATTAGTAGCTCGCCCAATTTGCCTTGCAAACTGTCGGCGAATACTATTACTTTATACCCAAAATTCATCTGAATCAACATTTCTCTTTTGAATCAGCGCTTCTCTTTTGAACCGATATTACTCTTTATATCCGCATTCCGGATTGGAGCAGACATAGCTGGAATCCTTTGCCTTTTTCTCCATCAGCAGAGATGAGCATTTTGGGCATTTCTTGTTGACCGGCTTGTTCCAGTAAACCTTCTTGCATTCCGGATAGCCGCTGCAGCCGTAAAAGATACGGCCTTTTTTGCTTCTTCTCTCGATGATGTCCTTCCCGCAGTCCGGGCATTTCACATCGATTTTATTGACGATAGGCCTGGTGTTTTTGCACTCCGGATAACCCGAGCATGCTAAGAATTCCCCGAATCTGCCATGCTTGATCACCATGGGCTTGCCGCAGGCCTCGCAGATCTCATCGGTCACCTCATCCTCGATGGTCACCTTCTCGATGGCCTCGTCGGCAACCTTGAGCTCCTGTTCGAGAATTTTATAGAAATCCCCAACGACGGCCTTCCATTCGGTATTCTTGACTTCGATATCGTCCAGCTTTTCTTCCATGTCCGCCGTAAACCCGACGTCGACGATTTCCTTGAAGTAGGTCTCCATCAGATCCGTGACGATAAATCCCAGATCTGTGGGCTTCAGCGTCTTCTTTTCCCTCGTGACGTATTTTCGCTCGATGAGGGTTGCAATGATCGGCGCATAGGTGCTGGGCCTGCCGATGTCCTTATCCTCAAGCTCTTTTACAAGAGCCGCTTCCGTGTAGCGCGAAGGAGGCTGAGTGAAATTCTGCTCGCTTTGGATATCGTCCTGAATCGGCCGGTCTCCTTCCTTGATCGGAGGCAGCATCTTTTCCTCGTCCTCTTCGTTCATATTGTTGTACACCCGCAGATAGCCGTCGAATTTAAGCTTGGACCCGCTGGCTCTAAACATGTAATCCCCATTTACGATCTCCGCGCCGACGCTGTCATAGATGGCGGAAGCCATTCTGCTGGCCACAAACCTGGACCAGATCAGGCGGTAAAGGTTGTATTGATCCTTTGTCAGGGAATCCTTGATTTCATCGGGATGCAGGCTGACATAGCTGGGCCGGATCGCTTCGTGGGCGTCCTGCACATCTTTTTTCTTGTTGGTATAGATATGATTCCCGAGATAATCGGATGAATACTTGCTTTTAATATATTCTGTCACGGCCTGCTGGGCTTCGTCGGAAATCCTGACGGAGTCGGTACGGATATAGGTAACAAGACCGATGGTGCCCTGGCCTTTAATTTCGATCCCTTCATAAAGCTGCTGGGCGATGAGCATGGTCTTCTTAGTGAAAAAGCCCAGCTTGTTGGAGGCCTCCTGCTGAAGGCTGCTGGTCGTAAAGGGAGGGTTCGGCTTTCTGACCCTTTCCTTTTCCTCGATTTTCTGTATTACATAGCCCTTTGGATCCAGCTCGGACAAAACCTTGTCCGCTTCCGCCTTTGAGGAAACGGTAAGTTTCTTTCCTTTATATTCCGCCAGCTTAGCCAAAAACGGCTTCTGCTTGTCCTTGCCTTTCCCCTCGTTGCGCAGGATGGCGGTAATGTTCCAGTATTCCTTGGGTACAAAGTCCAGAATGGCCTTTTCCTTTTCGCAGATGATTTTCAATGCGGCGGACTGAACCCGGCCCGCGCTCAAGCCTCTTCGAATCTTCCGCCAGAGCAGAGGGCTGATCTGGTAGCCCACCAGCCTGTCTAAAACGCGCCTGGCCTGCTGAGCGTCCACCAGCTTTTTATCGATGGTCCTTGGATGTTTCACCGCGTTTTGTATTGCGCTCTTTGTGATTTCGTTGAATGCGATCCTGCACGGCTCATCTTCATCGATGCCGAGCAAATAAGCAATGTGCCAGGAAATCGCCTCGCCTTCGCGGTCAGGGTCGGTTGCGAGGTATATTTTACCCGCATCCTTCGCTTCCTTTTTCATTGCCTTGATAACGTCGCCTTTTCCTCTTATGGATATATACTCTGGCTCAAAGTTATTTTCGATGTTGATTCCAAGCTTGCTCTTCGGCAGATCCCTGATGTGCCCTACCGAAGCGACCACCTTATACTTGCTGCCCAAAAACTTGCCTATGGTCTTTGCTTTCGATGGAGATTCCACGATTACCAGATTTTTATCGGCCATTTTAAGCCTCCTTTGTTGTGTTATACTATTACAAGTAGAGATTATATTTCCAAAATATTTATTTTGCAATAAAAATTTTTCCAAGAGCCGTCTGAAGCAGGCCTTTCATCTCCAATATCGTCACTATGGCGTTGACGTCTGAAGGCGGCTTTCCGGTGTGCCTGCAGATGGAATCCGCAGTTGTTTCCCCCGACTGCAATATGTATTCATAAATTTTTCTTTCATCCTTCCCCAGCTGGATTTTCAAAGCTTCCGGAGGGACCTGCCGCGGGATTCCCAGCTCGTCGATAATGTCGTCAAAGACGGTCAAAGGCGTCGCTCCGTCCTTGATGAGCTTGTTAGTGCCAAAGCTGTACATACTATTTATATTCCCTGGCAATGCGTAAATATTCCTTCCCTGTTCCGCCGCGCATTCGGCCGTGATCAGCGAACCGCTGGAAATTCCGGCCTCGACGACGATGGTTCCAATGCATAATCCGCTGATTATTCGGTTTCGCATGGGAAAGCGAAAAGGCATGGGCGGTGTTCCGGGCTCATATTCGGAAATAACCAAACCTTCATTTAATATGTCCTCTCTGAGGCCCCGATTGGAATCAGGATAGCAGATATCGATCCCGCATCCCAGCACCGCGATAGTCTTTCCCTGATTTTCCACCGCTCCTTTGTGCGCATAGGAATCGATCCCATAGGCCATTCCGCTGACCACTCCGATTCCGTATTCCGAGAGCTTTTTGGCAAAACCGTAGGCGGCCCATTTCCCGTAAGGCGTCGCTTTTCTCGCTCCTACGACGGCAATGGACGCTTTGCTCGCAATGGAGAGATCCCCCGCATAGTAAAGCGTTTCCGGAGGATTTGCAATATAGTTCAGAAGCTCCGGATAATCCCGTTCGCCAAGCTTCACCCTGCCGATCTGTGAACCTTTGATCTGCACATATTTTGCCCCCATGTTACAGTCCCCGATACATCTTATCCAGGCTACGATACCGGACCGCCTCGGCGATATGCCGGAGCCCGATCTTTTCCGCGCCCTCCAAATCCGCGATGGTCCGCCCCATCTTGATGATCTTGTGGTGCGCCCTGGCGCTGAGGGACAGCTGATGAAACGCCGTTTCAAGAAGCTTTTTCGTCTCCCGGTCCAGGGAGCAGTATTTCTTGATCAATCCGGGGGTCAGCTGTGAATTATATGAAATCTCTTCTTTCTGGTACCGCTCAAGCTGGATCTGCCTCGCCGCCTCCACCTCCTGCCGCATGACCGCGGAATTTCTTACGGGAGCCGGCGCAGGCTTGTCCGCGTCGATGGCTTCCAGTCCGGATGATTCTGCATCTGAAAGTTCCGTATCCATCAGATCTTCATACTTTACCGGCATGATCTCGATGTGGAGGTCAATTCGATCCATCAGAGGACCGGATATCTTCGCGAGATAATTTCGGATTTGGTAAGGTGTGCAGGTGCATTCGTGGGAGGGATCCCCGTAATAGCCGCAAGGACAGGGGTTCATGCTCGCCAGCAGCATAAACTTGGAAGGAAAAACCGCAGTCCCCCTGATCCTCGATATGGCGACCCGCTCGTCCTCCATTGGCTGCCGGAGCATCTCCAGCACATACCGGTTGAACTCGGGCAATTCGTCCAAAAACAGAACTCCGTTATGGGCCAGGGATACCTCTCCCGGCTTGGGGCTTCCGCCTCCGCCGATTAAAGCCGCACCCGATACGGTATGGTGCGGGGATCGGAACGGTCTTGCCGTGATCATCGGCAGGCAGTCGGACAGCTCCCCCGCGACGCTGTAGATCTTCGTCACCTCCAGCTTCTCCTCATAGGTCATGGCGGGCAGAATCCCCGAAACCCTTCTGGCCATCATGGTTTTTCCGGCGCCGGGAGGCCCGATCAGGAGGACGTTGTGAACCGCCGCCGCGGCGACCTGCAGGGCCCTTTTCACGGCCGCCTGTCCCGCCACATCGCTAAAATCTAAATCAGCGACCGCCGTTTTCGCCTGTTCGCTCCGGGTTTTCTGATATGGAGCGATATGGTATTCTCCGTCAAAGTAGGCCGCAAGCTCCCGAAGATGGTTTATCGGAAACAGTAAAACGTCCCTGACGGCAGAGGCTTCTTCCGCGTTCGCCGCAGGCAGGATGATTTTTTCAACGCCCTGGTTCCGCAGACCGATCACCAAAGGCAGCGCCCCGTTGATCCGGTTCACGCTTCCGTCCAGGGACAGTTCGCCCAGAAAAGCATACCGTTCCGCCCTTTCCTTCCGGATTTGTCCCACCGAAGCCATGACTCCAACAGCCATGGGAAGGTCGAAATGGGTCCCCTCCTTCCTCGTCCCCGCCGGAGCCAGATTGACGGTAATCCTCTTAGCGGGAAATTTGAACCCGGAATTGACGATGGCGGCGCGGATCCTTTCCTTTGATTCCCGCACCGTCGCATCGGGCAGGCCCACCACATTGAACGCCGGAAGTCCCGGCGACAGGTCGGTTTCCACGACGACCTGCTCCGAGTCCAGTCCGTACAGCGTTCCGCTGATCACTTGCGAATACATATTTATACCCCTTCCATATGATGAATATACGCCCGGCTGCCTCTCGCCAATATCTCGATCACGTCCAGCCTGAGATCCCAGCTGCCGGCGTTATGAGCCGCGATATAATAAGCAGCCGTCCTCTTCAGATGCTGCAGCTTCGCGGCGGTGACGGCTTCGCAGGGCAGTCCGTAATTCTGATTGCACCTCGTCTTCACTTCGATGAACACCAGCGACCGTCCGTCCAATGCGATGATATCGATCTCACCGAGCCTGCACCGGAAATTTCGCTCAAGGATGGCATAGCCTTTCTTTTTCAGATACTTTTCCGCCGCGGCTTCTCCCCAGCTTCCGAGAGTCATACAGAACCACCTCTTTTTGTTATATATTACATAATATACCATTATAAATTGGATTTGTCAAATTATTTTGTATAAATCAGCCTTCCAATCAATGGATTCCAATGAAACCCGAAAATAATAGACAGCAAATTGGAGATTCTAATAATTAAAAGAAAGGAGAATAAAATGAACGATTATCAGAACAGCATGAAGTTCGCGGAACTATCCGAGGCCGATATCGCGGATATCAACAGCTTCCAGTCCAAAATCAAAGCGCTGAACGACAAGGAAGTAGTCCTGGTCGCATATGAAAAATGACCCCGTATGCAGGGTCATTCTTTTATATGATTTTTGTAAGACCTGCTCACCATAATGCTGATATCGATCAGCAGCGGCGTGATCCTCAGCTGCTTGGGATAGGCCAGGTATTTCGGGTACCACTCAGGATCAAATTTTTCTTTATATTTTCTGAGGCCCTTGAAATGGTAAAAAGCTCCGCCGTAGTTAAACAACTGCCTCGCCGCTTTTTCTTCCTTCAGCGCATATTGAGATTCTCCGACGTTGGAAAGCGGCGCCATGCCGAGATTAAAGCTTGTAAAGCCTCTTTCTTTTGCCCATTGAAGCAGATTCATGAATAAATAATCCATGCTCCCGCTTGGAGAATCCTTTGAAAAGCGCATCAGATCCACCGACAGAGTCTTTTTGTCGTAAAAAGGCATGATCGATGCAAAAGCCGTTACCTTTCCACCGGCATCCTTCAGAAGAGCGATCTGGCTCCTATTGAGATATCCCCTGTCAAAACGTCCCAGTGAGAACCCCTTTTCACGCCTTCTCCCCAGCCATTCCTGAGACAATTTCTCCAACTCGTTCAGCAGCTCTCCGCTGTGGGTCGGCTCCGAAACCGCAAACTGCACTCCTTCCCGTTCCATCCGGTTTCTTGTATTCCGGAAAGCCTTATATCTTCTGTCGCCAAGGTCGAAGCTGTTTAGATCGACGTAGGCTTCCTCCCCCAATTTAAAGAAGGTATATCCGATTTCATGATATTTTGTCAGGCTTTCCTGGCAGACCTGATAGAAGATAGGAAGGTATCCGTACAGATCCGCATATCGCCGGAATTCTTCCAGATAATCCGTAAAATTCTCCAGATCGCCGATAGGGTCTCCAAGGGCAACCAGCTTATCTTTATAGGGCCGAAACGCGATCAGGGCCCGGCCGTCGGCGCTCGCGTAAAGATATTTGTCTCCTGAATAGATGAGATGGGTCAGAGCGTTCCCTTCGCGGCAGCATATGAAACGGTCCAGAGTCCCGTAAATTTCAGATTTGGTTTGTCGGCTCCAGGGAGCTTTCTGATTCTGCACGAAGAACCAGATCACGATCAATATTTGTATCGCTATACTCAGGACGATCCCGTTATTGAAGTAGTCGTCGGGGGTCTGATACCTGTGGAGGTGGTAAAAGGAAAACGGCGTCGACTGGCCTGACAGCATGTATAACGCGACGACGAGCTGGGACATCACCGTCTGCTTGAATAATCTTCCCCAGCTTCGAGGGATGGAAACCCTGTAGAATTTATCTTTGGAATACCTTAAAACTAAAATGACCGCGGCGAATACAATCAGCTCCTCAAAATTGAACCCCTTGAGCAAATTGAAGATTCCGCCGGCAAAGAGGACGCCCATGGAGATATAATAGGCCCTTTTCACTCTCAGCTTGATTGCGTCGGATAAAATGAAAAGGATCAGCCCGGAAAGCAGCGTAGCGCCGTTTGAAAACCGCAGGAACGGCACGGAAAAAAAGGCCAGGAGGAAATGGATCCGCTCCGGGATCTCCGGGGTCAGCGTAGATATGACCATGATCGAAGCGGCGGCGATCATAAGCAGCCATAAAGCGACGATCGTAAAATCTTTAAGGATATCAAACTGATATTCATTCACGCCGTTTCTTCTGCCGATTTTTTCCCAGAAAGGCGAGAGCTCTCTCAGCATGGGAAACCCATTGCCGTTTGGGATCGCGTCGACTACGGCCAGAAGGGAAGCGATGATCAGCGGAATGAAATAATAGAATACCCTGAACAAGATCAAAGCCCCGGCGGCTTCCGCCCCCCTCAGGCCGGCCGCCTGAAGCCCGAAAATCATCATCAGGTCAAAGGAGCCGAAGCCTGCGGGAATAAAGCTCAGCAATCCCACCGCAGCCGATACGGCAAAAAAGAAAATCACGCCGTTGATACTTATTCCGGGTTTGATATGATCTGCGATGGCCCAGAGGAACAGCGCGGCGGCGGACCATTCCACGGTGGAAGCGGCCACTAATGATATTTTGAGTTTGAAGCTTCCGATAAATCCCCACTTTGTAAGCTGCTCTTTAATGAAAGGAAAGGGAATGAATTCACTCAGCAGATAAAGCAATATGTACAGACAAAAAATAACCAGCACCAGAAGGATGACGGGATGCTCCTTTATCGCCAAAGTTTCAGCATGAAGGATAACGCCGCGGAGATTATACCACATCAATATGCTGAGACCGGTTATGGACGATGGCACAAGCAGCACATTGATTTTTAATATGTCAATATCCTCGATGTTTGCTTTCTTATAAAAGACGGTGCGGATAAACGCTCCTGTCAATCCGCCCATTCCCATCACATTGTTTATGGCGCTTGCGATCCATGCGGTTTTTACTATGGTTCGACTCTTGATTTCCCTTTTGTTGAAATGAAACCACACCAGGTCGTATGACGTGATCGCCAGGATCCCAAGGCAGCCAAGGCCGGCAAACAGCAGCCAGTAGGAAAGTCCCGTCCTCCGCAGCAAATAAATGGTTTCTCCAAGCCTTATCTCTCTAATAAATTTATGACCCTCAAAGATGATAATAGCGATGATAAGGACATTGAAGAAACCTTTCATCCATTTCATTAAATCTTTATTTTTCAATAGAATGATTAATTTGTTAAAAAAAGTCATATTCCATGGTCCCCTGCGCTACGATCCTGCGATATCCAAGAACTTGATATCCTATATTTTAAGCTGTATCTATTTTAGTCTATATTCGCTGAAATGACAAACAGATATTGTTGTTCCTGCGAAATTGCCTCGTTAAACCGCGCCGACTTACCGGGGTCATGGGTCGTTGCCAAACTATTTAAAATTATCCTTCAGCGTCTCCTCTGCTTCCGGAGTAAGAAGAAACAGATACATGAAGTCATTGGATATTACCACGGGGAGGTCGACAAAGGAAACGGTTTTCGCCCCGCGAAACAGTGTGATCAAACTCCTCGCCTCGTTCACATCGATGTTAGTTTCCATCCTGCCGGACAGCCCCTGATAGAGCTTGTACGCGGCGGGGACTTTAATGTCTGACTTCTGCTCGATCAGGGCCGCCAGAAAAGCCTTCTCCACCTCGATTCGCGAAAGGTCCCCTTCAGGATAGCCATGTCTGAACCGGACCAGCATTTCAGCTTTCCTCCCGTCCAAAACCTGCCGGCCCTGTTCCAGATCGATGGAAAGATTCTGAAAGGGATCCTCGTATTCCATGCGCATGGGCACATCGAATTCCACGCCGCCTACAGCATCCACCAGATCTCTGAAAGCCCCGGTGTCCAGCTTGATATAATCATGGAGCTCAATCCCAAGCACCTCGTTGAGCTTTGTCATCACCGCCTCGGTCGAATTTCCTCCGGCATACCCGGAAAGCTTTCTTTGCGCAATCCCTTTCTTTCCGTCATCGGGCAAAACTTCCAGGTCCCTCGGAAGAAACATGATGTTTACCCGGTCCTTATCCTCATTGTATCCCAGCAGCAGAATGGTGTCGGGATAATCCGATCCTTCCGCGCTGCACATCACCAGCACGTTGGCCTGCCCGCCCTTCAGGTCCGCCGCCAGAGAGGCGGGATTTGACAGAAGGCTTATCCCGCAGATAGCGAGAAAAACCACGGTGATCACTCCCGCTGCCAGTCCGGGCCTCTTATATTTCACGATATTCCTTACCCGCCCCTTCACGTTGGATTCATGAAACGCAATGGCGCAATTTTTCCCAAGCCCGTTTCCGTTCCAGGCCATGCTGAGAAGTGTTTCCGCATAATCGCTGCCGGTGCCGGTTTTTAAAGCTTTTACTGCGCCCTCATCGCAGGACAGTTCCATGTCCTTGTCGAACAATCGAAAGGATATCCACAGGACCGGGTTGAACCAATGAACGCACAGAGCCAGAAACGCCAGCGGTTTCACAATGTAATCGAACCTTTTGACATGGTAGAGCTCATGAAGCAGAATATGCTTTAGACTCTCCCGGCTCCGCCCGCAGAACCAATCGCCGGCTGCGGCGGGCAGAATCACCTTGGGCCTTAAAATTCCGCATACGAACGGGCGATCCGCCCTGTCCGATTCATAGACGAGTACCGTTCTTTTCATATGTACGGCCCCTTTGCATTCCTCCACCAGCTCCCGGTCTTTGAAGAGCGTTCCGGTGCGCATGCTCCTGCAAAGCTTTCCATAGGAGATCCCATTGTAAAGCAGCAGCGCGACGATTCCAAGAATCCAAAGAGTCACCACCGCTGCGGTAAAATAGTCTGTCGGCGCCGGAGCGGAAGAAAGGGGCACCGCTGTCAATCCGCCCGCCGCCCCCTCTCCCGCCGGATAAGCGGCCGACCCCGACAGTTCTTGTGCTCTGTGACCCGACAGCACTTCAAAGTCCAATGCCTCTGCCAGAGAAGTCACTTTCAGCGTAGAAGTATAGGTGTCCACCCCCGGCTTAAAACCGTTCAGCGCGCTGAAGATGGAAGGAAAGGAAAAAGGGCAGATCATTCTGTATAAGACCACCGTCCACAGGGCATAGGAAAAGGCCCGCGGCAGCGCTCTCCCTGCCGATCCCCGCAGAAGGACGACAATGAGAGCGACAAGCCCCGCGGTTATGCTCATGTTCAAAACCGCCAGAAACAGATCCGTCATCTCACTCACCCTGTTCCTTTCTGCTCTCGTCAATGATCCTCTTTAATTCCGCGGCATCCTCCTCAGACAGGCGTTCCTTTTTTAGAAATGCGGCTAAAAACATGGGCAGGGAACCCTCAAAGGATTTTTCCAGAAGCTCCCTGCTCTCCTGGATCAGTATCTCTTCCTTCCCCACCAGATACGTCACCGTAGCGCGTTCATTTTTTAAAATTCCCCTTTCGCACAGCTTCCTTAAAACCGTATAGGTGGTGGACTTTTTCCACCCCAGGATTTCCGCGCACAGCGCCGCCAGCTTTGTCGAATTTACCGGAGCGTGATCCCATACCACCTCCATAAATTTGTATTCGGATTCAAACAGCTTGTAACCGGACATTTTCCCCCTCCTCATATCATCTCTTGTCCCAAAGCTTGCCGGGAGTTTCGTTTCACAAAAGCTCCCGCAAGAACTCAGTTTCAAAAAGACTTCCCGGCAAACAGAAAAAAGGTTTACTGCAATAAACTTCACGCTAAGTTTATCGCAATAAACCTTTTCTGTCAACAATTTTTAATTTCAATGGGCATATCCCTGACGATATCGATATTTCGGTAAGCGGACAAAAGGAGTCCCAGCAACGCCATATTCACGATAAAGCTCGTCTGGCCAAAGGTCATCAGCGGCAAAGGGAGGATGGTCAGAAAGCAGATTCCCAGGTTCGCCGAGAAAAACAGCAGGCACTGGATTCCTATGGCCGTAACCGCCGACAGGGAGACCATAAAGCCCAGGGCATTCTTCTGCTTTAACGTCGCCCGGACCATCTTTACCATCAGAAAGATAAAGACTGCCAATGTCAGTACCCCTGCAATAAGCCCCCATTGATGGATCAGGTAAGTCAGGCTGAAGTCCCCCCACCAGATGGGAAGGATTTCCTCCGGCGCCGTACCGGGCTTGACCATGGGCCCCAATTCCCCCTGACCGGTGAACTGGGCGTTTTTTAGGATGCCCCTCACAAGTGATATAAAAAACCCGTCTGTCGTATTCGGATCGATGAAAATTTTGCTCTTGATGATATCCAGAAAAACATTCTTTTGATCCCCGTAACGCCACTGCTTTATCAACGCGAACCCCAGGAGGCTGAACAGGGTCGGTGCGTATACCAAGGCAAATGCTTTTTTCTTTTTTTTCACCCCAAACCACCCTTTCGCGACGGCGGCGGAAATCAGGACCAGCCCTCCCATCGCGAAAATTACCGATATGAATTCCTGACCGGCATAGCCGAATACGAAAACTGCTAAAACTGCCGCAACGCCGCATTTCAGAATGCCTTTGTACCCGCTGTTCCGGTAGCTGTACAGGACTGCTCCGTATGCGGGAATCAGAAGCAGGGCGAGGTAAACCATCTGATACCGAATGTTCAGGTTATGACCGTAAAATCCGAAGAACTGCCCGTTGTACAGGTACAATGCCCCGCACAGGAGAAGTATCCCCGCGTAGATTCGCTTCGGATACCTCCCTAAGACAGTATAATCGGCAAAATAGATCCCCAGCAGCGCCGCAATCCCCAGAGGCATCACCGCCATATATTGGTAAAATGCCGTCTTTCCTGCCCAGTCGCCCTCCGCCGCTATCACCGACAGGTAATGCTGGGCAAAAGCTCCCATGCAGAGCATCACAGCGGTAACGAAGAGGATGCTCCATTCGGGCTTTGGCCTGTGGATGCGGTCGAGTTCCTGCCCTACGCTCACCGCGTCTCCCATATCCGAGACCGCCCTCTGCAGCGCCTCCTCTTCAGGAATCCCCTCTTTGGTAAAACTCCTCTTCCGGTCCTCAATATGATCCGCAAGCTCTCTCTCAATGTACGGGCGGGCCCTTTTACTGCGGATCTGACCGCACACTTCCTCCGTATACCGCAGGACAGGATCTGCGTCAAACTCCCGCATAAGAGACCCCTCCCATCACGCTTTTTACCGCTTTGGCAAAGGTATCCCATTCCTTCTTTTTCTCACCGAGGAACTTTTTGCCCTTCTCCGTGATCCTGTAATACCTCCGCTGCCTTCCCTCCTCCGACGCGCCGTCATAGGCCGTGATCATCCCCTGCTGTTCCAGGCCGTGCAAAATCGGATACAGCGTTCCCGCTTTCAAGGTAAACACATTATTCGACCTTCTCTCCAGCTCTTCGATCATCTGATACCCGTACATGTCCGACTCCTCGATGAGCTTCAGGATCAGCATGGTGGTGCTGCCGCTGGCAAGACTCTTGTCCACCTTCATCTATTTCCGTCCCCTTTCAAATTAAAATGATATATCGGTCATCTATATATAATATTATATATAGATGACCGATATATGTCAACGATCTCTTTTTTCAAGTTCTTCTTTTTTTCGAACTTTTTTCAAGCCGCCGTTTTTCATATACAGGCAAACCGGCAGGCAGGCAATATCACCTCAGCTTGCCGGTGCAGACGGTTCCGGTGGTGATATTGTAGAAGTACAGGTTTTTGCCCTCAATGGAGATATTTCTGGGATAGGCCCTGTCGGAGGTCTTGAAAACAACGTCCCCGCTTTTATCGAAAATCATGATCCTGTACCTGGATTCCGCCGTTTCCTCAAAAGTGCAGATCAGGTATTCATCCTGATCACCGGCCAGCTCCATGCAGCCTTCGCCGCTTCCCTGGAATATGCCTCCGGCATAGTCCAGGCCCACCCATAGAGGTAATCCGGGTTTCCGACAGGCTTGAATTCCCCGCTTCCCGTCTTCATGGAAAGGTTGCCGGACCCCGGCGCGGGCCCCACCCAATAGCTGAAGGTCTTATCTCCAAAGGTATGAATGATATTTCGACTGTGGTTCAGCTCTGTGGCGCTTCCGTCGTCGTTCAGCTGAATAAGGTATTCCGTTCCCATGGTAGCCCCGCCCTGATGATAAAAGAGCATGGCTTTTCCCTTTTGAGAAGAAAGGCCCGGCGTCACATATGCCTTGCCGTCCCCATAACTCCAGACAGGAAGCTGATATACGGTTTTTATCTTTGAAGGATCGGATAATGGCGCCTGCATTATCCGCCCTTTGGTCCCTTCATAATAGACATATCCATTTGCCACAGCCACCGCATCGCTCAGCCTGCCATCCGCTGTTTTTCCCCTGTCCTTTGATATGGCAGTCTGTTTCAGCTTGATATTATCGGAATTGATCACCAGCCCATTCTGGTTGTCAAATCTGTAATCCCATCCAAATTCACTGTTCCCGTATTTCCATGTCATGGGAAAATAGGTGATGTCACGAAAAGAGAGCAGCGGGTATTCCTCCTTGCTGTTGTCCACCGGCTTGCCGTTTACCTGGATGGGAAAGTTCGGAACCTTTGCCAGATAGCTTTTCCCGTTCTTTACGGGAGTCTGATACGCCTGATAAGCCGCCGTAACTCCCGTGGCATTTATGGAAAGCCCTGACGCATTGCCTTTCCAGTCGGATTCCAGCCCTAAAAACCTGCAGTCGCCGTAGGTCATTGGAAAATACGTGATGTCGCGATACACGATCAGGGGATACTTGCTGTAATCATTGTTCACCTTTGTGCCGTTTAGAGTGACCGGAAAGTTTGGCAGCGCAACGCTTACGCTGTCCGCCTCCGCTCCTGAAACCTGTGAAAAAGGCGTCGACCCCAGCACCATCATTATCGCCGCTGTCAGACTGATCAGTTTTCTGTTCATTTTCCCCCTCCTCCTGCGATATCCAGAAACTCCTGGTTGTACTTCCTGACATACTTCATATTGCAGGAGTCCCCGTGCCCCGGGTAGATGGTGATCTCATTGCCCCATAAATTGATGATATTGCGGATGGAATTCTCCATATCTGAGGTGGAGCCGTCGGCCAGATCCGTCCGCCCAAGGTCGACGTTGAAGATCGTATCTCCGGTAAAGGCGAGCTTGCTCTGTTCCGAATAGAAGCAGACGCCCCCTTTTGTATGGCCCGGCGTATGGATCACTTCAATCTCTTCCTGGCCGAGCATCAGCTTATCCCCGTTTTCCAGCAGCACGTCCGCCTGTTTTTTATACATGTCGGCATCCGCCCTGTGAATATAGACCGGGCAGCCCGTCGCTCCCTTGATCTTATCCACTCCTCCTACGTGATCGTAGTGGTGATGCGTGAGAAGGATCCCCTTTATCGTCAGACCCAGATCCTCTGAGATCTTTAAAAACTTTTCCCCGTTGTATCCGGGGTCTATCACATAGCACTCCCCCTGTTCCCTGTCATAGATGACGTAGCCGTTGCTTTCCAGATTGCCGCCGATTAATCTTTTGATTTTCATCTTTAAATACCTCAAATTCTGTATTTTTTCATTTCTTACCTTAATTTTAGCCTATAATGACCGAAATCACAAATGTATCTTGCTTTCAATATAAATAGTGGTACAATAGTGGATATTAAGATTCACCAAATTTAAAGAAAAGGCTGATTTTCAAACTTTACGGCCTTTTCCGGCTGGAATATTGTTAAGAAAGAAGGATTAAAATGAAAATAGCCGTCGCCGGTGCGGGTAAGCTTGGAATAAAAGTTACGGAGGCATTGCTTAGCGGAGACCATTCCATAACGATCATCGACAAAAACGAGGCTTTGCTTCAGAAGCTGAGCTCTCAGATGGATATAATGACAGTGGAAGGAAATGCAAAGCAGATCAGCCTTTTAGCGAACATCGGCATTGATACATATGATTATCTCATCGCCGCAACCAATTCCGACGAAAAGAATATCGTGATCTGCAGTTTTGCCAAAAAGCTGGGCTGCAAAAAAGTGATCGCCCGGGTCCGGGACCCGGAGCACATGAATCAGCTCGATTTTATCAAGGATACCATGGACATCGACTATATCGTCAATCCTGACTTTTCCATCACGCTGGAAGTCTATAAATATCTGGTTGAAAAATATACGTTAAACAATGGGATCTTTTCCAGCGGCAAAATATCGCTGATTGAGTTTTCCGCCGACAAAATGCCCCAGTTCGTCGGCAAAACCATCGACTTTATCAACGAATCCTTTGGAAATATGCATGTGGTTTCCGTTTCCAGAAACGGTAAGGTGATCATTCCCAAAAAGGATATGGTGATCATAAAAGACGACTTCCTCTATGTGGTCGGCGGAAAAAACTCCATCATGCGCCTGAACTCCAACGTCCATGAAAAGGGAAAATACACAAACCTTCAGAAGGTCATGCTGCTGGGAGGCGGGAAAACCGGCCTCTATCTGGCCCAAAAGCTTTCCGAATTCGGCATCTCGGTAAAGGTCATCGAAAGGGACAAAGCGCGGTGTCAATATTTGTCCAACCACCTTGACGACGTGCTGGTGCTCAACGGCGACGCGACGGATATAGCGTTTCTGGAAGAGGAAAACATCGACGAGATGGACGCCGTAGTCACCGTGACCGGTTATGATGAAGAAAATCTGCTGCTGGCGCTGATGGCCAAGCAGCACGGCATAGAAGACGTTATCGCAAAGGTGAGCCGTGAAAGCTATTCCACCCTCATAGAGCATATGGGGATCGACATGGCTCTGAATCCTTTGGATATGGCCGCAAGTCACATCCTCCGCTTCATTCAGGGTTCCAAGCGCGTAATCTCTTCCCAGCTGATCCAGGGACAGGCCGAAATGATAGAAATCATGGCTGACGATCACATGCGCCTCGCGAACAAACCCATCAAGCATCTGGATCTGCCGGAGGGAGTCATGATCGCCGCGATTCACCGGGGCGCCGACGTGATCATTCCAAATGAATTCACCGAGATATTGAAAGACGACAGAGTGATCATCATATGCCTTCTGTCTGAAGTCCCTGAGCTGGAAAAGTTCATCCGCTCCGGCAAAATCAGCATTTTCAAGTAGAGGTTGCCTGAATCATGGTTCTTAATTTTAGAGTTATTTTGAAACTCAGCGGAATTATTACAATTATACTCGCGGGCTTAATGCTTCCTTCCGTTTTGGTTTCTATTCTTTATGGAGAGGCTGACGCCACTGAAGCTTTTATCCGCACAATCGCTCCGATGCTTGTCGTCGGAGCCATTATTACCTTTGCTGTAAAAGCGGATTTCCATCATCTGAGAATAAGAGACGGGTACGTGATCGTCGCGCTCTGCTGGACCCTCGCTTCGGTTCTGGGCTCCATTCCTTTTATCGTTTCCGGCTGTATTCCGAATTTTTCCGATGCTTTTTTCGAAACGGTTTCCGGCTTCACGACTACCGGAAGCTCTGTTCTTACCGATATCGAATCCCTGCCGAAAGGCCTGATTTTCTGGCGTTCTTTTACCCATTGGATCGGAGGCATGGGAATTATCGTTTTTGCCATTGCCCTCCTGCCTGCGCTGGGAATCAGCGGTCAGAGGATCGCCCAGGCGGAGACCACCGGCCCTACCTTCGGCAAGCTGACGCCAAAGATGACGGACAGCGCGAAGATCCTATACTCTATTTATCTCTCCATGACCGTCCTCGAGGTCGCTCTCCTGATGCTTGGAGGCATGAGCCTCTTTGACGCCCTGATCAATACCTTTGGTTCAGTAGGCACCGGAGGTTTTTCCAATTATAATGCCAGCATCATGCACTACAATAACCTGTATTATGAGCTGGTGATCGGGGTTTTCATGCTTCTGGCCGGCGTCAATTTTACCTTGTACTATCATGTCCTCCGCGGGCACTGGAGGGATTTCTTCTCCGACAGCGAACTGAAATTCTATCTGATCATCTTTGGCACAGCGGTCCTGCTTATCGCGCTGAACCTCTGGATTTCGGGAAATTATGAATCTCCGGGACGGTCCCTGAGATACTCTTTTTTCCAGAGCGCGTCCGTTATGACGACCACCGGGTTTGCTTCGGCAGATTTCGACTTATGGCCGAGCTTCAGCAAAATGGTGCTGTTCATTCTGATGTTCATCGGAGGCTGCTCATCCTCCACCTCGGGGGGAATCAAAGCGGTTCGGGTTCTCCTTTTGTTTAAGCTGATGAAAAGGGGCATTGCGGTCCGGCTGCATCCCAGAGCCGTGGTATCCATCAAGCTCGGCGGGAAGCCGGTTCCTGCCGACACGCTGTCTGCCGTGGCAAACTTCGTGTTTCTTTATGTCGGTATTTTTTTCGTGGGAACGCTCCTGCTCTCGCTGGAAAATTTCGATCTGATCACCACGTCCAGCGCGGTGGCCTCCTGCCTCGGAAATATCGGACCCGGATTCAATCTCGTAGGACCTGTGATGAATTTCAGCCTCTTCTCAGACGCTTCGACACTGATGCTCGCAATGATCATGCTGATCGGCCGTCTGGAGCTTTTTACGATTATTCTGCTGTTTACCAGACAATTCTGGAATCCTGACCGGTGAGGTGCGCTATGTCTTTTAATGTTAAAGTCATCATGAAAATTATCGGTATCATATCCGTCATCGTCGGAACCTCCATGGCGCTTCCTCTGACGGCTTCCCTGGTCTACGGCGACCGGGAAACCGGCTTTGCTTTTATGAAGTCGATGCTCTTCGCTTTGGCTGCCGGCTTGCTGATTCTTGCCGTCTTTCGCCCCGATTCCTCTACGCTGAAGATTCGGGACGGCTATCTGATCGCCGCCGTATGCTGGTTCGTCGCTTCCTTTTTCGGGGCTTTCCCCTACATGCTTTCCGGGGTGATCCCCTCCTTCGGCGACGCTTTCTTTGAATCCGTTTCGAGCTTTACCACCACCGGAGCCACGATTATCGACGACCTTTCCGTCATCCCAAAGGGAGTCCAGTTATGGAGGTCCTTCAGCCATTGGCTTGGAGCCATGGGGATCCTGATCCTCGCCATTTCCCTCCTGCCTGCTCTGGTCAGCGGGTTGAAAATCGCCAGCGCCGAGGCTCCCGGGCCTACTGTGGAAAAGATGTCCACCCGGATATCGGATTCCGCCAGGAAGCTCTATACCATGTACGTATCCTTCACCCTGATCGAGATCCTATTGCTGATGTTCGGCGGTTTAAATCTCTTTGACGCGCTGATCCATACCTTCGGAAGCATCGGCACCGGCGGTATCTCCAATTATTCAAACGGCGTTGCCCACTTTAAAAGCTTATATGTTGAAATCGTCATCGTTTTATTCAGCTCCATCGCGTCGATCAACTTTGTTTTATATAACCAGCTGCTAAAGGGAAGGTGGAAGGAGTTTTTTAAAGACGAGGAGCTCAGGGCTTTTCTGGCAATTCTGGCAGGGGCCGCTCTGCTGGTCGCCTTGAACCTATGGCTTTCAGGCACCTACTCGCCTCGCCTCGCTATCCGGAATTCTATTTTCCAGTCGGCTGCCTTTATGTCTACCTCCGGATATGCCATTACGGATTATACCCTTTGGCCGTCCTTCAGCCAGATGATCCTGTTCTGCCTGATGCTGACCGGGGGATGTTCCGCGTCCACCTGCGGCTCCATCAAAGTAATCAGGGTGATGATCCTGTTCAAGCTGATCGTAAGAGGCGCCTATAAGCGCCTCCACCCCAACGCTGTCGTTCCGGTAAGGATCGGCGAAAAGATCATCTCCGCCGACACCGTATCCAAGGTCAGCTCCTTTGCCATATTGTACTTCACGGTATTCGTATTCAGCGCGCTTATCATTTCTCTGGAGAATTACGATCTTCTGACCACCATCAGCGCCGCCGTCAGCTCCCTGTCCAACACAGGCCTTGGGATGGGGCTCCTGGGGCCAAACGGAAACTACGAAATTTTCTCTCTCCCGACGAGGCTGTATCTGGCGGTTTTAATGATTGCCGGGCGTCTCGAACTGTTTACGATTATCATGCTTGTTTCACCGTCGTTCTGGAGGGCAAGATAGAGATATTCATGCTTTCTGTGCCTTTTTGCATATATGGAAGAGAAAAAGGGAAATCTATAGAAGTAGATTTTTCCCTTTTTTTAGTGGTACAATCACTATTTTGTTTTGAGGAGGTCCCATATGCGAGTAAAAGATTTAATGACAACATCCATAACCTGTGTGAAGCCCGACACTTCCATCGAGCAGGTCGCCAGACAGATGAAGCAGGAGAATATCGGCTCCATACCGGTTTGCAACGACCGGGGAGAAGTTCAGGGTATTATTACCGACAGGGATATCGTGATCCGTTCGGTATCCAGTGACAACCGTCCCAAGATTGCAAAGGAAATCATGACGAAAAATTTGGTCGCCGCCGATCCGAATATGGATACCCACGAGGCGGCTTTGCTCATGGCCAAATACCAGGTGCGAAGACTTCCCGTTCTGGAAAACAATCAAATCGTCGGAATGCTTGCAATGGCCGATATCGCAAGGAAGCAGATCTATGTGGACGAGGCGGGAGACGCCTTGTCGGCGATATCCAAGCAGAGCACCTTAAGTTAGATGAGAACGGCAGAAAGCAAAATGAAAAGCCTTCCGATTTCGCTTTCTGCCGTTCTTAAACTGAATGGGGCCCGATTGGATCATCGCTCCGTGGCCTGCACCATACTTAAATAATTGAACAAACTAGCCGGACTTTTTGTTTTATCAAGCCCGCCTAATTATCAACTAATTATTGAAATGTCTTACATTATTTTCTTTTTCTGGTTCGGCAATCGTAAAGTTGATTTCCCGTTCCTGTAAATCCACTGAGTGAACCTTGATTTTGATCTTGTCTCCAAGTCCGTAGATTTTATTGGTTCTTCTGCCGATCAGCCGGTACATCGAGGCCTCGTAATCGTAATAATCGTCGTTTAGATAGTCCACCCGCACCATTCCTTCAATCGTGTTTTCGATCTCGACAAAGAAGCCGAAGCTGGCGACGCCGCTGATGATGCCGTCATAGGTTTCTCCCACATGATAGGTCATATATTCGGCCTTCTTCAGCTTCTCGACCTCTCGTTCCAGCTCCTGGGCCTGCCGCTCAGTACCCGAGGAGATATCCGCGGCCCGGTCGGTCCTTCGCTTCAGGATTCGCACCCGTTTCGCATCCAGCTTTCCATTGATGGATTCCTTGATGATGCGGTGAATGATCAGATCCGGGTACCGTCTGATAGGCGACGTAAAATGGCAGTAGTATTTTACGCCAAGACCAAAATGGCCTTCGCAATCTGTGCCATAAAACGCCTTTTTCATAGACCGCAGCATCACCGTGTTGACCACATGCTCCTCAGGCCTACCCTCTACTTTTTTTATGATTTCATTCAGCGCCTTCGGGTGAATATTTTCCGGGTTTCCCTTCAGGGTCAGGCCGAAGCTCCCAATAAACCTCTTAAATTCTTCGATTTTTTCCAGTGACGGAGGTTCGTGAACGCGGTAAACAAAAGGAACTTCCATCCAGTAAAAGTGCTCTGCAACGGTTTCGTTTGCAACGAGCATGAATTCCTCAACGATCCGGTTTGCAACGCGCCTTTCCGCCGTTTCCACACTGACGGGGATCCCTTTATCGTTGAGCTTGATATAAGCTTCGTCAAAATCAAAATCCAGGCTTCCCCGCGAATCCCTCGCCCTTCGGAGAATTGCGGCGAGTTCGTCCATCAGCAGGATGTCCGGGTAGATCTCCCGATACTTTTCGATCAGCTCCGGGGACTTATGCTCCAGCATGTCCGAAACATCGCTGTAAACCATCCGGGCTTTCGAATGGATAACGCTTTCGAAGACCTCGTGACGGGCCACCTTCCCTTTGCCGTCTATCTCCATCGTGACGGATAAGGTGAGCCTGTCCACATCGGGATTCAGACTGCAGATGCCGTTTGACAGAATCTTTGGAAGCATTGGAATGACCTGATCGATGAGATAAACGCTGTTGCCCCTTTTCAGGGCTTCCTTGTCAAGCTGGCTGCCGTCAGACACATAATGGCTTACATCGGCAATATGAACGCCAAGAAGATAATTTCCGTCAGGCAGCTTTTCCACCGATACGGCGTCATCCAGATCCTTTGCATCTGCGCCGTCCATGGTAATAATGATCTTATCCCGCAGGTCGACCCGTCGTCCGATCTCCTCCCCGGTGATCTTGAGAGGAATCTTTTTTGCTTCCGCCTCAACCTTTTCGGGAAACTCCTGAGTCAGGTTATACTGGCGGATCAACGCCTTGATATCTCCGCCTGCCTCTCCTCTTCTGCTGACAATCTCCGCTACCTTCCCTTCCGCGCTGTTATGCTGGTCAGGATATCTGGTGATCTTGACGACCACCTTATCGCCTGCCCGGGCGTCGCCGAAGTCTTTTTTCAAGACGAAGATATCATCGTTGAACCTCCTGTCGTCGGGGACCACAAAACCGAAATGTTTGCTCTTTTCAAAGGTGCCTACGATCTCCACCGCGGCCCTTTTTAAAACCTGATGGATGACTCCTTCTCTCGATCTGGCGGTCTCACCGGCCGGCAGAACCCGCACGGCAACCGTATCGCCGTTCATCGCTCCGTTGATGTTCCCCGGGGCGATAAAAACATCCCCATCTCCATCCTCCTTTTCCGGAATTACAAAGCCGAAACCCTTCTTATGCTTGGAAAGGGTTCCTGTGATAATCTCTTCATTCCGCTTCTTGCCCTTCAGGTTTTTCCGGAGCACGTCCATATTTTTATTTATACTTTTAGTTACACTCATTTTTATCTCCATATATTCAATATTAATTTACCTCTATATATCTTGTCGAAAGAGGATAGGTATAAATATCTGCGAATGCAGCTTGCTATACCATAAGTGCGGAGCATTTATGGTATGGGGCCATGCGCCTTTTCGCCTCTGGCGAAATTCTGGCGCGGCACTGAATCGGTATAATATCTGCGAATGCAGATATTATACCATAATTTAACGGGAATAAACGGGAATATAAGCGGAAAATTCCTATCCTCCCCCGGCTTTCTGATCCCCTTGGAAACTGCTCCTGCTCAAAAAATCCGCCTATGGGGTATCCATGCTGCCCGCCTTACTCAAAAATGCGAGGATGGAGTATATTTTTGTTCAAATTTTCGACTATGGTGTATATTTTCTGCTTCTAACGGCCTTCAAACGGTAAAAAGATACTCCACACTCGCATTTCTGCACATTCCAACGGACTCGGCTGCTCCATACTCAAGATTTTGAGCATAGTGGCCTCCTCGTCCTTGCGGTTTCCTCGGCTGGCCTTGTCTGGATTTTCGCCCCCGGCTCTTGGGCGATATTTCTAATAGGCAAAAAAGGAAAGCGCAAAGAAAATTTCTTTGCGCTCTCAGCCATTATTGATTTGTTGTGACGCCCCCTCTGGTATTTATACCAGTTCCGGTTCCCGTGTTATTGATGCCGTTGTCATTGATGCCATTGTTGGTATCATTTAGATTATTAGTGCGGTCATCTGTGGTGTTGGGTGTGTTGGGTGTGTTATCCGTAGTGCTGCATGCCGTAACGGTAAAGGCCACAAGAGCTAAAATCAATAAAAGCATTAGAAAAATCTTTTTATTTTTCAATTCTTTCATCTCCTCTCTTTCTCGGTTTTATTATTCACTCTTTTTCATTTTTTACGCCCGAGAAAAAAAGGAAAGTTCTTACAGAACTTCCCTTTTACTTTTATTTGATTTTAACCCTCATTGCGCAACACGTTTTCAATTTTATAGCCATGTTCCTCCAGCCGTTTTTCCAGCGCGTCGGTATTGATCGTATTGGTTCGGATGACCACATCGCTGTATCCGCCGGTTCCCCGGTATGCGGCGACGTGGGTGATGTTAGACTCCAGCTCCTTGAAGATCCCGGTAATATCGGCTAAAGCTCCCGGCACGTCTTCCGCCTGGATCGTAATCCGGCTTCCCACATCCCTGAATCCAAGCAAGTCGATGAAGGCGTCGAAAATGTCGCTCTCCGTAATGATGCCCACAAGCTTGTCGTTCTTTTCAACGGCAAGAGTGCTGATTTTATGCTCCCGCATCAGCACCGCGGCCTCTTCTAAAAGCGCGTCCGGCGAAACCGTGATGACCTCTCTTGTCATAGCGTCCTTGACCTTTGTCTTGGCCAGCAGATAATTCAGTTCGAAAATGCTCAGCGTAGTGGCCTTTGTCGGAGACACTTTCTGAATATCTCCCTGGGTGATTATGCCGACGACTCTGTCGCCGTGGACAACGGGAACTCTTTTCAGGTTTTTTTCGCGCATCAGCTCAATTACTTCCGTAATCGGAGCATCAAAAGCTATTGTGTACGGATTCGAAGTCATTCTGTTTTTTACATACATAGTTATTCCCCTCCTAAATAAGCCTTCTGAATTTCGCTGCTCTTGGCCAATTCCTCCCCTGTGCCGGAAATTACGATGGAACCTGTCTCGATGACATAGGCCCTGTGGGCGATGGAGAGCGCCATGCTCGCGTTCTGCTCCACCAGCAGGATCGTCGTCCCCGCCTGGTTGATATCCTTGATGATCTCAAAGATTTCCCGAACCAGCAGCGGAGCCAGCCCCATGGACGGTTCATCCATCAGCAGGATCCGGGGCCTTGACATCAGCGCCCGTCCCATGGCGAGCATCTGCTGCTCACCGCCGGACAATGTTCCGGCCGTCTGTCTTCTCCGGTCTCCGAGGATCGGGAATCGCCCGAACACCATGTCCATATCCTTCTTGATCTCGGCCTTGTCGTTTCGCAGAAAGGCTCCGAGCTCAAGGTTTTCCATTACGCTCATGGCCGGAAAGATCCTTCTTCCTTCCGGAACCTGAGAAATTCCAAGCTGCACCCTCTGAGGCGCCGAAAGGCCGGTGATATTTTTCCCTTCCAGCGCGATTTCTCCGCTGGTCGCCTTGATCAGTCCGGAAATCGTGCGCAGCGTCGTCGTTTTTCCCGCGCCGTTGGCTCCGATCAAAGTTACGATTTCGCCGGCATTTACCGTTAAAGAGACATCCTTTAGGGCATGGATGACGCCGTAATGAACGTTAAGATTTTTTATCTCAAGCATTGTTTATGTCCCCCTCTACATCCTCCCCTAAATACGCCTCGATGACCTTCTTATTTGCCCTGATTTCCTCCGGTTTGCCGGAAGCGATCAGCATGCCATAGTCCAGCACATAGATCCTTTCACAGATCTTCATCACCAGCGACATATCATGCTCAATCAGCAGGATCGTCAGATCGAACTCCTTGCGGATCCACTGGATGCTCTCCGTCAGAGCCGCGGTCTCATTGGGGTTCATGCCAGCCGCAGGCTCGTCGAGGAGCAGCAATACCGGTTTTGTCGCCAGGGCTCTGGCGATTTCCAAATGCCGCTGTTCTCCGTAAGGAAGGTTCTTCGCCAGCTCATTTTTCTTATGGGAAAGATGGAAGATGTCCAGGAGCCTCTCCGCCTCCTCCAGCAGTTCATCTTCTTCATTATGGTACTTATTGAAATGCAGAAGCGCGGAACCCAGCCCATAGTTCACGTTCTGGTGCATCGCAATCCGAACGTTGTCAAGAACCGAAAGATCCTTAAACAATCTGATGTTCTGGAAAGTCCTGGCAAGGCCTTCTTTGGTTACGTTATAAGGCTTCAGGCCCCCGAGCCCTTTCTCTTTTCCGTCCTTCTCCAGTTTTATTGTACCCGATGTGGGAACATATACACCTGTGAGAAGATTGAACAAAGTCGTTTTTCCGGCCCCGTTGGGTCCGATCAGACCAACCAGCTCGCCCTTTTCGATATGCATGCTGACGTTGGACACGGCGGTAAGCCCGCCAAAAGATTTCGTTAATTTGTCAACGGTTAATAATGACATGACAGGCTCCTCCTTTACTCTATTCTTTCATCTTTTTTTCCAAGCCGGAACTTGAATAAGTCGTTGATCTCTTTCGTTCCCATGATCCCCTGAGGCCGGAAGATCATAATGATCACCAGCAGAGCGGCGTAAACGATCATCCTCACCGCGGTAAAGGACTGAAGGAAGGTCGAAATCACCGCAAGGGCCACCGCGGCTATGACAGAGCCGGTCAGGCTTCCCATTCCTCCAAGAACCACGATCACCAGAATGTCGATAGACTTCAGGAACCCGAACAGGTCGGGCTTGACAAAGTAGAAATAGGAAGAATAAAGCGCGCCGGCCACTCCCGCGAAGAAAGCGCCGATGGCAAAGGCCATTACCTTATACTTCGTCGTATTGATTCCCATGGATTCCGCCGCGATTTCATCCTCACGAATGGAAATACAAGCCCGGCCATGGGAAGATTTAATAAAGTTGTTGAGTAGGATCACCGTTCCGACGGTAAAGACAAAGAGCCAGAGCCAGTTGGTATACCTGGGAATCCCGTTCAGGCCCGCCGCGCCGTTTGTGATGTCGAGATTGAGGAATACGACGCGGATGATCTCCGCCATACCCAGAGTCGCAATGGCCAGATAATCGCCCTTGAGTCTCAGGGTCGGGATTCCCACAAGAATCCCTATGAAAGTCGCGCAGAGCGCTCCTGCCAGAGTTCCGATCAGAAAGCCCGCGGTTGAGTTCATGTTCATGTTGATGATGGCGCACACATAAGCGCCGATGGACATGAATCCCGCATGGCCCAGCGAAAACTGCCCTGTGAATCCGGTGATCAGATTCAGGCTCACCGCGAGGATGATATTAATGCATATGGTCGCTATCGTTATCTCATAAAAGCTGTTGATGACGCCCACCGATATCAGCGCCTGAACGATTCCAAAGGCCAGCAGGATCGCGGCGAGAATCAACAGGTTCTTTTTTGTCAACACTCTCATCCGTTACACCTTCTCCCTTGTATTTTTGCCGAGCAAACCTGCCGGCTTGAATATCAATATAATGATCAGGAACGCAAACACCGCGGCGTCTCTGTACATGGAGTTTCCATAGCCGGAAACAAGAGTTTCCATAATTCCGATGGAAAGTCCGCCGATCATGGCGCCGGGGATGCTTCCGATCCCTCCGAATACGGCGGCTACAAAGGCTTTTAAGCCCGGCATGATGCCCATGAGGGGATCGATGGAATTATAATAAATCCCTACCAGGACTCCTGCGGCTCCCGCAAAGGCGGAGCCGATGGCGAAGGTGAAGGAAATCGTCCGGTCGACTTTGATTCCCATCAGCTGCGCAGCGTCCGGATCGATGGATACGGCGCGCATCGCCTTTCCTGTCTTTGTTTTATGAACGATAAATTGTAATAATAACATAAGTGCGATGGAAGTCAATATGATGCAGATCTGCTGGAATGTGATCCTGACATCTCCAATGAGGGGATATGTTTTCTCCGGTAAAATGCTGGGATAGGAGCGGACTTCAGCCCCTACAAAGAACATCATGACATATTCAAGAAGCAGTGAAACACCGATTGCGGTAATCAGCACCGCAATTCTTGAAGAAAGTCTTAGTGGCTTGTACGCTACCTTTTCAATAACCATACCCAAAACTGCGCAGGAAATCATTGAAATTATGAGAGCCGGAAAAAATCCAAGTTTCGCATAGGTGGTAGCAGCAAACCCAACATAAGCGCCGATCATGTACACATCTCCGTGTGCGAAATTGATGAGCTTAATAATTCCGTAAACCATGGTATAACCCAGAGCGATCAGTGCATAAATACTGCCCAGGGAAATCCCGTTCACCATCTGCTGTAAAAATTGGTCCAAGGTTTGGCACCTCCACTTTTAATTATATAATACGACGAATACGACGAAAATCTACGAATTGAAATTCGTGATTTTCCAGCATAAATTCTGTCAGCGGCGCTAAAGCGCCGGACAGAATGTTAAAACGAAATTAAGTTAGAGCAGCAGAGTGCTCTAACTTAATTATTATAGCTGTTAACCATTCTTAAGTCAAACATTCAGACCGCGAAATCCGCCGGTAATGAAATGGTTGAATTGTTTTATTATGGTTCCGGGTTTACGGTTCTACCCTGACGGTGGAATCCTGAACTCCGTTTTTAAGTCCGATTACGACCGCGGCCTTGATGGGGTTATGATCCTTGCCCATGTCGAAAGAGCCTGTTACACCTTCAAAGCCCTTCGTGGAAGCAAGAGCGTCCTTGATTGCCGCAGGATCGAGGGATCCTGCCCTGGCGATCGCATCCGCGATGTACTTGCCAAGGTCATATCCAAGCGCGTTGAACGCGTTGGGTTCCACACCGTACTTATCCTTGAACGCCTTGATGAAATCCTGCACTTTAGGATCCTGGTCAAGAGAAGAATAGTGGTTTGAGAAATAGACGTCGTTCAGCGCAGAAGCCCCTGCGAGCTCTAAAAGAACCGGAGAGTCAAATCCGTCCGCACCGAGAACCGGCTGGGTGATCCCCAAACCGCGGGCCTGCTTGATGATCAATCCTGCTTCCTGATAATATCCGGGCAGGAAGATAACGTCAAACTGCTGGCCTTTAATGCTGGTCAGGATCGAATTGAAATCCTTGTCCTTGGCGACATAGCCTTTTTCTGCCACAATGGTGCCTCCGGATTTTGTAAAGGTCTCTTTGAAGTTCTTGGCAAGGCCCTTCGCATAATCGCTGGAGTTGTCCTGAATGATCACGGCGGTCTTCGCGCTTAAATTGTTGGTAGCGAAGTTAGCCATGGTGATTCCCTGGAAGGAGTCGTTGAAGCAAAGTCTGAAAACATAATCGTTTACATTTCCTTTGGAGTCTGTCGTAACGCCTTCATCCGCAGTGGCGGAAGCGGAGATCACAGGAATTTTATTTCCCATGGCCACAGGAATGGTAGCCATAAAGTTTCCGGATGTTGCCGGTCCGAGGCACGCTACAACGCCTTCCTCGGTCATAAGTCTCGTAGCGAGGGATGTTGCTTCCGCCGCGTCGGACTTGTTGTCAACTTTGACCGGAACGATCTTCATTCCGTTGATGCCGCCGGCTTCATTGATTTCATCAAAAGCCATCATGATACCGTCTACGGAAGACTGTCCATATGTTGCGACGCCGCCCGTCAATTCATAGTTTATACCAATTTTTACTTCTGTCGGAGCGGCTCCGTTGTCACCGGTGTTACCGGCATCATTTCCGCCGCCGCAAGCTGTAAAGGAACCGATAACCAATACAAGTGCGAGCAATAATACTAAAGCTTTTTTCATGTTTCTTAATACACCACCTTTATATATGATAGCTTTAATCTTAATATTTTTTTATGTTTTTGTCAACAATATACTGTATATTTTTTTGTGTTCAGGGTACAAAACCAAAATCTGTTTGAGGCAACAAAAGCCTCCTGAAAATTGAGGCAATATTTGTTTTCCCATACAATAGGCCGGTCCCAAAGGGCCGCTTGTTTCCTGCTATAAAAATAATGGGGCAGAGACAACCGCCGTGATGGCTGCCAATTTCATAAAGGCTATGGCGGATGAGACGGCGGCGTCCCCGAATGGCATCCCCGGATTGCTCTGATCCGCGGAATTCCGACCGGCGCCCATACTGGTCAATACCACCGCCGTCAGCGTACCGGATACCAGTGAACCCACCAGCAAGCCGATTAAAGCGCCCTGTCCCATGAAAAAACCCATTGCCAGCGGAAGGAGAACCCCCGGCAGACCCGGAGCCGCAACCTTCTTCCATGCAGTTTTGCCCGTTGAATTCACAGCCACAGCAGCGAGCAGAACCGGCAGCATCGCCCCGGCGAAGAGCGCCGCAATCACAGCCGGGCTCATCAGATTGACAGTTTTCAGTCCCGCCGCCGACCCATAAGCGATGAGCAGCGCGGCTGCAGTCAGCGCCGCGGCGCCTATGGCAAACCTCTTTCCGGCAATTTCAACTCCTTTGCCGGAAATCGGTCCGTAAGCGGTGATCGCCGAAATCATTCCAGCGGTTGAAAGCATACCCGCCGCAGCCAGAGTGATTCCGTAAAATCCTCCAAATGCATCTGCCGCCAGTATTCCCGCCGCTAAAGCGATCACAGTCCAGAGAATGGACAGCGTTCCGGATGCTCTGCTGAAAACGGTTCCGATGATCATCCCGATCACGATGCAAACCGCGCAGTTGAAATTACCGAAGAATACCCAGCTCGATATCAGCGAATAAATCACGACCACCGCGGCGCCGAGATATTTTCCGGCGTTGATGGCAAAGGCCGGATCGCCCTTCCTGTTCCCTTTTATAAACATGATCCCTGCCATGGAACCCAAGAGCCCCGCCCCGGAAAGGAGCAGCGGAAAAGTCGCCCCTGACACAGCCGGCAGGTCAAAGGGATAGCCAAAGACCGGGTCTATGGATTTGGCAGTGGAGGCGACGATGATCGCCGCAATGACAGAACCGGCATAGGATTCAAACAGATCACTTCCATAGCGGGCCGTCTCATGGGAGGCGCTCCCGTAAATTATGCCGTATCCGCGCCCGAATACCGCGGCGGCGGATATGCCGAACCCAAACCCGGCGACCACTTTGGCCGACTGGATTCCCAAAACGACAAAAGCTCCTCCGAGACCGAGGAGGCCGAGACCTGCCGCGCAGAGACCCATGACCGCTCCGCTTCTGGCCGCGATTTTCAGCAGCTTGTCCATGTCGGTCTTCCCCAGACAGTCGGCGGTTCTCATGCTTCCCCTTACCACCGCTTTCATTCCGAAAAAGCCCGCAAGGGTGGCGAACAGCGTTCCTATCACAAAGAGCGCCGCTGTGATCCAATCGATCAAAAATCCCAAAATGATAAACAGAACGAGAACTACAGGGACCATCACCCTGGCTTCTCCCTTAAGAAACGCCGTAACATCTTTGCCGGTGAAGCCTGCGGGTTCCGACCCTTCGCCGCCTTTACCGGATCTGCCGACCCAGGAAAACAAACCATAAGCAAAGACGATGGCAATGAGTGAGATGACTGTCGCTGAGATAGCTGCTGCATTCATTTCAATGATTCCTTTCAGTACATGATTAGGAGGCGCACTAAGCGCCTCCTAAGTAATCAATCATATGGTCGAATTCCGTAAATGAAACTAAATCATTCCCGGATTTTGTTATTCGATTGCGACAAGTGCCAGCGAACACACGATAAAAACAATCGCCCCGACGGTACTAATTTTGCTCAAAATCGCTTCGTAACCCTTGCTCTTCTTTTTTCCGAACAGCTGCTCCGCTCCGCCGCCGATGGAACCCGAAAGTCCCGCACTGTTTCCGTGCTGCATCAGGATACTGGCTATTAAGACCAAACTGGCGATGGCTAGCAATATCATCAGAAATATCTTCACTTCTGCACCTCCTGTACAAGATTAACTTCTGTATTGTACCATATCGTACAGATTTAATCAATGATTTATTTCTATTTCAAATTGTAGAACGCATCGTTTCCGGCGAACTGGGCGGAAGTATCAAGAGTCTCCTCAAGCCTGAGCAGCTGGTTGTACTTCGCGACTCTGTCCGTTCTGGACGGCGCGCCGGTTTTGATCTGTCCGGCGTTGACGCCGACTACGATATCCGCGATGGTGACATCCTCCGTTTCTCCGGAACGGTGGGAAACGATGGCGGTATAGCCTGCTTTCTTCGCCATTTCGATGGCGTCAAGGGTCTCCGTAAGGGTTCCGATCTGATTTACCTTGATCAGGATGGAATTTGCGACACCCATTGAAATGCCCTTTTCCAGTCTCTTCGTATTGGTTACGAAGAGATCGTCTCCGACGATCTGAACTCTCTTGCCAAGCCTGTCGGTCATCAGCTTCCAGCCATCCCAATCATCCTCCGCAAGTCCGTCTTCGATGGATGCGATTGGATATTTGGAAATGAGCATGTCATAGTAGTCCACCATTTCCTCAACGGTCCTTTTTACGCCTTCTCCTGCAAAATTGTAAGTATTTGAGGCTTCGTCATACATCCCGGAAGCCGCCGTGTCTATGGCGATCTTCACGTCCTTGCCCGGTTCATAGCCGGCCTTTTTGATAGCCTCCATGATCGCTTCGATGGCTTCTTCATTGGAGGAAAGGTTCGGAGCAAAGCCGCCCTCGTCGCCGACTGCGGTGTTCAGACCCTTTCCTTTTAATACGGCTCTCAGGCTGTGGAACACTTCAGCTCCCATCCTCAACCCTTCCTTAAAGTTCGGAGCGCCCACCGGCATGACCATGAATTCCTGGATGTCCACATTGTTGTCTGCATGCTGGCCGCCATTCAGGATGTTCATCATCGGAACCGGCAAAAGCTTGGCGTTTACTCCGCCGATATACTGGAACAGCGGAAGGCCGAGACAATTTGCCGCGGCGTGGGCTGCCGCAAGGGACACGCCCAGAATGGCGTTGGCTCCCAGCTTGCCTTTGTTTTCGGTGCCGTCGAGCTCGATGAGGGCCTTGTCGAGACCGACCTGGTCAAAGACATTCAGACCGATGATTTCTTCCGCTATGATATCGTTGACATTGTCCACAGCTGTCTGCACGCCCTTGCCGAGGTATCTGCTCTTATCCCCGTCCCGCAGTTCAACGGCTTCATAGATACCCGTTGAAGCGCCGGAAGGAACGATGGCGCTGCCCATGCTTCCGTCCTCCAGGTAAACCTCGACCTCGATGGTCGGATTTCCTCTGGAATCGAGCACTTCCCGCGCGATTACATCTTCTATATACGACATATCCAATCCTCCTCTTGCTTGTTAAAATTCCGCATTGCTGCGCAAATTTAAAAATTAACGATTTCGATGAAGTCTGCAGGTACCAGGCTGGCTCCTCCTACAAGGGCTCCGTCGATTTCTTCCATATTCATCAGCTCGGAAGCGTTGGAAGGTTTCACGCTGCCTCCGTACTGGATGATCACCTGCTCCGAAACCTCGTCTCCATAAAGTTCCTCTACGACCTTTCTGATGTAGCCGCACATTTCATTCGCCTGCTCGGGAGTCGCGGTCCTGCCGGTTCCGATGGCCCAAACCGGTTCGTATGCGATGATCATAGAGGCGGTCTGATCCGCCGTCAGATCCTTTAACGCAGCCACCGTCTGAGTTTTTACAACGTCAAAGGCCTTTCCCGCGTCTCTTTCCTCCAATACCTCGCCAACGCAGAGGATCGGAGTGATATGATGCTTGAAGGCTGTGTGGAGCTTTTGGTTTACGGTCTCGTCTGTTTCATTGAAATACTGCCGCCGTTCCGAATGTCCGATGATACAGTATTCAATGCTGAGTTCGTTGAGCATATCCGCTGAAATCTCGCCGGTATACGCGCCGTTTTCCGCAAAATGCATGTTCTGGGCTCCGACTTTTACATCCGTACCCTTAAACGCTTCCTTCAAAGCGGCCAGCTGTGTAAACGGGGCGCAGACTCCTGCCTGCACGTCCGACGTCTGATATAATTTCCTGAATTCTTCCGCAAAAGCAACCGCTTCTTCGGTCGTTTTAAACATTTTCCAGTTGCCCATGATAAATGGTTTTCTCATAGCCGTTACCTCTCTTGCTTGCGCGATGCTAATTTCCTGCGCAATGCCAAATACTATTTGTCCTGCAATACCGCGATGCCGGGCAGTTCCTTTCCTTCCAGGAATTCCAGGGATGCTCCGCCTCCGGTAGAAATATGTGTCATTTTATCCGCCAGACCGAACTGTTCCACCGCGGCGGCGGAATCTCCCCCGCCTATGATGGTCACCGCGCCGCTTTCCGCCAAAGCCTTTGCGACTTCAATGGTGCCCTTGGCAAAGCTGGACATTTCAAACACGCCCACCGGCCCGTTCCAGATGATGGTCCCGGCCTTTTTCAATTCGCCGCAAAACAGCGCGATGGTCTTCTGTCCGATATCCAGACCCATCCAATCCTGCGGGATCTTGTCGGCGTCAAACTCCTTCGTCTCCACGTCGTTGCTGAATTCCTTCGCGGCGACGATGTCCACGGGAAGCAGCAGCTTCACGCCTTTTTCCTCCGCCTTTTTAATAAGGGAACCGGCGTAATCGACCCGCTCTGCGTCCAGAATGGAATTGCCGATCTCATAACCCTTTGACTTCAGGAAAGTGTAGGCCATGCCTCCGCCGATAATCAGCGTATCCACCTTGGTCAGCAGGTTTTCGATGACGGGGATCTTATCCGCCACCTTCGCGCCGCCCAGAATGGCGACGAAAGGCCGTTTCGGAGATTCTACCGCGCCGCCGAGGAATTTGACTTCTTTTTCAATAAGGAAGCCCGATACGGCGGGCAGATAACCCGCGATTCCCGCAGTGGAGGAATGGGCTCTGTGAGCCGTTCCAAAAGCGTCGTTTACAAAGATGTCGGCAAGGCCGGCAAGCTCTTTTGAGAAGTCGGCGCCGTTCTTCGTCTCCTCCTTGCGGAATCTCACGTTTTCCAGAAGCATCACATCTCCGTCTTTCAGCGCTGCGGCTGCCTTTGATACTTCTTCGTTGACCACGGAAGGCGCGCTGATGAACGTAACACTCTTTCCAAGCAGCTCGGAAAGTCTGTCTGCGACAGGCTTAAGGGTGTACTTCATGTTTGCTTCGCCGTCAGGCCTGCCAAGATGAGACATGAGAATCACCTTAGCCCCTTGTTCGATCAGATAGCTGACCGTAGGGAGGGCGCTGGTAATGCGGATATCGTCTGTGATCTTGCCTTCACTGTCCTGCGGAACGTTGAAATCACAGCGGACGATTACTCTTTTGCCCCTTACATCGATGTCTCTGACTGTCTTCTTCATCTTCTTACAGACCTTTCTTTATTACATATTCCATCAGATCAACCGCTCTGTTGGAATAACCCCATTCATTGTCATACCAGGAAACGACCTTGACCATGTTGTCTTCCAGAACCATGGTGGACAGCGCGTCGACGATGGAGGATCTTGCGTCTCCCTTGAAGTCGATGGATACGAGGGGCTCTTCGGTATATCCGAGGATTCCCTTCATGGGACCTTCCGACGCCTTCTTTAAAGCGGCGTTGACCTCTTCCTTCGTCGCGTTCTTTTTCAACTCAAATACGATATCCACAACGGATACGGCCGGAGTCGGCACGCGCATCGCCATGCCGTTGAGCTTGCCCTTGAGCTGTGGAAGCACCAGGGATACCGCCTTTGCCGCGCCTGTGGTGGTGGGGATGATGGAAAGGGCCGCAGCTCTCGCTCTTCTTAAATCGGAGTGGGGCAGGTCCAGAATTCTCTGATCGTTTGTGTAGGAATGGATGGTCGTCATGAGACCTCTCTCAATTCCGAACTCCTCATCGATGACCTTGGCAAAGGGAGCCAGGCAGTTGGTGGTGCAGGATGCGTTGGATAAAACGTGATGGTTCTTGGGATCATACTTGTCCTCGTTGACGCCCATTACGATGGTGATGTCCTCATCCGTCGCAGGAGCGGAAATGATGACCTTCTTTGCGCCTGCCTTGATATGCTTTTCCGCGTCGGCCTTCTTTGTGAAGAGTCCTGTGGATTCCAGAACGACTTCGACGCCCATTTCCTTCCAGGGAAGCTCTTCAGGGTTTCTTACCGCAAGGATCTTAACTTCCTTTCCATTTACGACGATGGCATCCGCCTTCGCTTCAACGGTTCCGTCAAAATGGCCGAAACAGCTGTCATATTTCAAAAGATGCGCTAACGTAGCGGGATTGGTGATATCGTTAATGGCTACTATTTCAAAATCCGCGTTTTTGGCCAATGCAGCTTTAAATGCATTTCTGCCGATTCTTCCAAATCCGTTAATTCCAACTTTTGTTTTCATAGTGATTCCTCCTAAATATATAATTTTAATTATGTGGATACTGAGTTAACAAGTCCGGCGGCAGCCGCATCATGCGAGCTAAAACCGTTTCCGTTTCGACGAAGACGGCAGATTCATTTCATCTCTGTATTTAGCTACCGTCCTTCTTGAAATGTCGATCCCTCTTTCTGCCAGCATTTCCACCATGGCCTGGTCGGAAAGCGGCGCTTTCGGATCTTCATTTTCTACTATTTCCCTGATAAAGGTTTTTATACTTTCTGATGCAATACCCTCTCCGCTGTTGCCTGAAACACCGCTGGTGAAGAAATATTTGATTTCAAATATGCCCCGGGGGCTCTGCATGTATTTCCCGTTGATGGAGCGGCTGACCGTCGACTCGTGGATGCCCACCTCATCGGCGATCTGCTTCAAGGTCAGCGTTTTTAAATGCTTCGGACCTTTTTCGAAAAAATCGATCTGATATTTGACAACCGCGCTGACTACGTTATAGATCGTCTGCCTTCTCTGTTCTATGCTCTTGATGAGCCAGAGCGCCGAATTCAATCTCCCGGTCAAAAACTTTGAAATGTTGGATTCCTTGTCGGAATCGATCAGCATCTTTTGATAATAGGTGCTGATGGTAAGCCGCGGCGCGCTGCTTTCATTGACAGTTACGACGTATTGGTCGTCTACCTTTTCCACTGTA
>DAITKX010000020.1:0-38662 GCA_036835995.1 Bacillota bacterium
ACTTGGTTTTGAAGGCGGTCAGATGCCGCTTTACAGAAGAATCCCGAAGAGGGGATTCACAAATATCTGGAGAAAAGAATACACCATTTTAAACGTAGACGACCTGAATGTGTTTGACGCAGGAACAGTCGTTACACCAGAACTGTTAAAAGAAAAAGGACTTGCAAAGCATATCGACGGCGTCAAGATTCTTGGAGAGGGAAACCTGGAAAAGAATGTGACCGTACAGGCTCACAAGTTCAGCAAGACAGCAATTGAAAAGATCGAGCAGGCCGGAGGAAAGGCAGAGGTGATCTAAGATGAGTATGCTTAAAACAATCGCCCAGGCGTGGAAGATTCCTGATATCAGGAAAAAGATCATTTTCACACTGTTGATGATCCTGGTCTTCCGGCTTGGCGCAAACATTCCTGTGCCGGGCATCGACCGAAATATTTTAAATGAAGTATTCAGCGGAAATACAGGACTGTTTGGTTTGTTTGACCTATTCTCGGGAGGGGCGTTCAGCAACTTTACCATATTTGCTCTGAGCATCACTCCTTACGTCACAGCTTCGATTATATTACAGCTCCTCACCATTGCGGTGCCCAGCCTGGAGGCCCTCGCAAAGGAAGGAACCGAGGGAAAAAAGAAGATCGCTCAATATACGAGATATCTGACGGTAGTTTTAGCGTTTATACAGGCCATCGGGCTCTCCGTAGGACTGTTCCGGCAGGCTATCGTCGATAAGAACTTCTTTTCCATTACAGTTATCGTATTGACCCTGTCCGCGGGTACCGCATTCCTGATGTGGCTCGGCGAACAGATCAATGAAAACGGAATCGGGAACGGTATTTCACTGATCATCATGGCGGGAATCATACACCGGATTCCCAGCGCGATCCATCAGACCTTTGTAAAGCTTCAGGCAGGCGAGGTCAGCATCGTGACCGTGATCCTGTTCTGCGTCTTCGCGCTGATCGTCATCATCGGTATCATCATGATCCAACAGGGCCAGAGAAGGATACCGGTACAGTATGCGAAGAGAGTGGTTGGAAGAAAGATGTACGGCGGACAGAGCACCCACATTCCCATGAGGGTAAATCAGGCCGGCGTTATTCCGGTAATCTTCGCCCTCTCCCTGCTGCAGTTCCCGCTGACGATCTCGTACTTCACCGGAGCAGGAAAGTTTTCGGAGTTCGTTAAGACCTGGTTTTCAACTTCAGGAAATCTGTGGGGCGTAGTGATTTACTGCACCTTGAACGTTATCCTGATCATGTTCTTCACCTTCTTCTATACCGCGATTGTTTTCAATCCCATGGAAGTGGCGAACAACATGAAAGCAAACGGCGGATTTATTCCCGGAATCAGACCGGGAAAACCCACAATTGAATATTTAAATAAGGTAATGACAAGAATCACATTTGTAGGGGCTGTATTCCTCGCGGTCATCGCGATCCTGCCAACGCTCATCAGCCATAATACCGCGCTGGATATGCGCTTTGGCGGAACCTCATTGCTCATCGTAGTCGGTGTTGCATTGGATACGATGAAACAGCTAGAATCGCAAATGGTCATGAGAAATTACCAGGGCTTCCTGAAATAACAGGCGGCCGCTAACAGCCTCGTCAGGGGAAGCGCGTTTCTCATGAAAAAGCGATTCCCTGAAAAGGGGCGATACATGGTGGAGGATCTGGACGATGCTTAGACTTATACTATTAGGCCCCCCAGGAGCAGGCAAAGGTACCCAGGCGGCAATGATTTGCCAAAAGTACGGTATCCCGCATATTTCCACAGGAGACATTCTCAGAAAACACATCAAAGAGGGAACCGACTTAGGTAAAAAGGCGCAGGAGTACATGAACAAAGGTGAACTTGTCCCCGACGATCTCGTCCTTGAGATCGCGGCAGGCCGCCTGATGGAGGAAGACTGCAACCGCGGCTTTCTACTGGATGGGTTCCCCAGGACGGTTTACCAGGCAGAACAGCTTGATAAATTTCTGAATGAAAAGGATCTTGATATCGATCTGGTTATCGACATCAATGTTGGTAAAGAGGAACTGATGACAAGGCTGATAGGCAGAAGGGTCTGCAGAAACTGCGGCGCTACCTATCACGTGATCAATATGCCGCCCGAAAAAGAGGGCATATGCGATGTCTGCGGCGGCGCGCTTTATCAGAGATCCGACGATACTGCGGCGACCGTGGAGAACAGGATCGAGGTCTACAACGCCCAGACCGCGCCATTGGTCGAATACTATGAGAAGCTGGGAAAAGTTGCACACATTGACGGCGCCATGGGACTCGAGGATGTTTTTAACGACATCGTGCGTATCGTAGGTGACAAGGAATGATAATCATCAAATCACAACAAGAAATTGATATTATGAGAGAATCGGGAAAGGTTACAGCTTACATTCTTTCTGAGCTTCCCAATCTGATTCGGCCAGGAATGTCCACGAAAGATATCGATGATTTCGTAGAGGAGACCATCCTGAAAAACCATATGATTCCCACTTTTAAAGGCTATAACGGTTTTCCCGCAAGCGCCTGCACGTCGGTGAATGAGGAAGTGGTTCACGGGATACCCTCTCCACAGAGAGTCCTTCATGAAGGAGATATCATCAGCGTCGACGTGGGCAGCACTTACAGAGGTTATGTCAGCGATGCTGCGAGAACCTACCCGGTAGGCAAGATCAGTGCGGAAGCCCAAAGGCTGATTACCGTCACAGAAGAGAGCTTTTTTGAAGGCTTGAAATTCTGTAAAGTGGGATATCGACTTTCCGACATTTCCGCGGCAGTCCAGAGAAAAGCCGAATCGGAAGGGTTTTCTGTGATCCGCGATTTTGTAGGCCATGGGGTTGGCAGGGCGATGCATGAAGACCCCCAGATCCCGAACTACGGAAAGCCCGGAAGAGGACCCAGACTCGCTCCCGGCATGGTGTTCGCCATCGAACCCATGATCTGCCAGGGGGGTTACGAGGTCGAGGTGCTCCAGAACAACTGGACTGTGGTCACAGTTGACGGAAAGCTTTCCTCTCATTATGAAAATACTGTTGTTATCACTGATGGTGAGCCAGAGCTGTTGACGCTGTTTGGCGTTAAATAAAGAGAGGTGTATTTTATGGCAAAGAAAGATGTCATAGAGGTATTTGGTACCGTGGTAGATGCCCAGCCCAATGCGATGTTCGTCGTAAAACTGGAGAACGGTTACGAAGTGCTTGCACACATTTCAGGAAAAATAAGAATGAACTTCATCAGGATTTTACCCGGGGACCGGGTCAAGGTCGAGCTTTCGCCCTATGATCTGACCAGAGGAAGGATCACGTGGAGAGATAAATAGGTAAATTAACCGATTGGAGGTACGGAAATGAAGGTAAGAGCCTCAGTAAAGCCTATCTGCGAAAAGTGCAAAATTATCAAAAGAAACGGAAAAGTAATGGTTATCTGTGAAAATCCGAAGCATAAGCAAAAGCAGGGCTGAAATCATTTTACTATTAGTTAGGAATTACCCTTGGGGGAGCGGCTGTGTTTTATTGTCGGGAGACAAGGAAACTACCTCAAGTAAATTCTATATAAATCAATGAATCATATGTGCTCTGAGTTTAACTCGAGAAAACTCAGGGCTCAGGATAGGAGGAAAATTTATGGCTCGTATAGCCGGTGTCGACTTACCAAGAGACAAAAGAGTAGAGATTGGACTTACGTATATCTACGGAATAGGAAGACCTACAGCGCTGAAAATTCTTGAGAAAGCCGGAGTCAATCCAGATACAAGAGTTAAGGATTTGTCGGAAGACGAAGCAGGTGCGATCAGAAAGATCATAGACAGTGAGTATGCTGTAGAAGGAGATCTCAGAAGAGAAGTATCCTTGAACATCAAGAGACTCATGGAAATTGGCTGCTACAGAGGGATCCGTCACAGAAGGGGACTGCCTGTCAGAGGCCAGAACACAAAGACAAACGCAAGAACCAGAAAAGGTCCTAAAAAGACTGTAGGAAGAAAGAAGAAAGCGAAGTAAGGAGGTAAGGATAAAATGGCTAAAACTGTAAAAAAGACAGTCAGAAAAAAAAGAAGAGAACGTAAGAACATTGAACGTGGTCAGGCTCATATCCAATCCACCTTTAACAATACTCTCGTAACTCTTACAGATTTGAGCGGAAACGCCCTCTCATGGTCCAGCGCAGGCTCTCTTGGCTTCAAGGGATCGAGGAAATCAACTCCTTTCGCCGCTCAGATGGCTGCGGAAGAAGCTGCCAAGGGCGCGATGGAACATGGGCTGAAAATGGTTGAAGTATATGTAAAAGGGCCTGGTTCCGGCCGTGAAGCCGCAATCAGAGCGCTGCAGGCTGCAGGACTCGAAATCAATCTTATTAAGGATATCACACCGATTCCTCACAATGGATGCAGACCGCCAAAGAGAAGAAGAGTTTAATGAAAGGGAGGTGTAATTAACATGGCTAGATATACGGATGCTTCCTGCAGATTATGCAGAAGAGAAGGCCAGAAGCTGTTCCTGAAGGGCGAAAGATGCTACAGCACCAAATGCGCTATCGAAAAGAGAAATTACGCGCCCGGACAGCATGGACAGAGCAGAAAGAAAGTCTCTGAATACGGTTTACAGCTGAGAGAAAAACAGAAAGCCAAGAGATTCTACGGAGTTCTTGAGACCCAGTTCAGAAATTACTTTGAGAAAGCGGAAAAGAAAAAGGGAATTACAGGTGAAAACCTGCTCATTATGTTGGAAACAAGACTTGACAACGCTGTTTTCAGAATGGGATTCGCATCTTCAAGGAAAGAAGCAAGACAGCTTGTCAGACACGGACATTTTACTGTAAACGGAGTAAAGCAGAACATTCCGTCCTTTGCGGTAAAAGCCGGTGATTCGATAAAGGTTAAGGAAAAAAGCACATCGTCTCCGAAGTTCAAGGAGATTAAGGATATGTCGATCAGTGTGCCTTCATGGATCACTGTTGATGTAGAAAAGCTTGAAGGCAAGGTTGTCGCAATGCCGAGGAGAGAGGATATCGATACTCCAATCGCAGAACACCTCATCGTCGAGTTGTACTCTAAGTAAGATAGCTTGAAAGCTGAACTGCGAATGAGTAAATAAAAGGAGGGGTTTTTGAGTGATAGAAATCGAAAAACCAACAATTGAATGCTTTTATTCTGACGAAAATGAAAATTACGGCAAGTTTGTCGTAGAACCTCTGGAGAGAGGCTACGGCACCACCCTGGGCAACAGCCTGAGAAGGATTCTTCTCTCGTCGCTGCCGGGGGCGGCCGTTACCTCGGTGAAAATCGATGGAATTCTTCATGAGTTTTCCACAATTCCGGGAGTAAAAGAGGATGTTACGGAGATTATCCTGAATCTGAAAAAGCTTGCGGTTCGTATAAACGGTGAAAATTCCAAGAGGGTGATCATCAATGCGGTGGGTCCGAAGGAAGTCACTGCCGGCGATATCATTGCCGACAGCGATCTGGAAATCTTCAATCCGGAGCTGCACATTGCCACTCTTGAAGAAAACGCTACGCTGGTAATGGAAATCAATATTGCAAGAGGCAGAGGCTATGTGCCTGCGGATCAGAACAAGACGGAATCCATGCCCATTGCCGTTATTCCGGTAGATTCTATCTACACACCGGTCAGAAAAGTGAATTTCACAGTTGAGAATACCAGGGTAGGCCAGGTTACAGACTATGACAAGCTCATTCTGGAAATCTGGACCGACGGCAGCATCACGCCGGAAGAAGGCGTATCCATCGGTGCGAAGATCATGCAGGAGCATTTGAAGCTGTTCATCGACCTTACCGACAGCATGGAATCCATGGAGATCATGGTGGAGAAGGAAGAAGACCAGAAGGAAAAGGCCCTGGAGATGACCATCGAGGAGTTGGAGCTGTCCGTGCGTTCATTCAACTGTTTGAAGCGCGCATCAATCAATACGGTAGAAGAGCTTACTCATAGAACGGAAGATGATATGATGAAGGTTAGAAACCTTGGTAAGAAATCTCTGGATGAAGTAAAGCATAAACTGGAAGAATTAGGCCTCGGCCTCAAGCCGAGCGACGACTAGTTGCCTCTGGACGGATTTGCAAAATTCCGGATCAGGCGCCTCGAATCTTAGCAAAGGAGGAATATAGATGCCAGGTTATAGAAAATTAGGCAGACCAACCGCTCACAGAAAGTCCATGCTCAGAAACATCGTCACCGACCTTTTCAGGGAAGGGCGTATCACCACGACTGACTGCAGAGCAAAGGAAGCAAGAAGAGAAGCTGAGAAGATGATTACATTGGCAAAGCGCGGCGATTTACATGCAAAAAGACAGGTGCTCGCTTACGTTTACGACGAAGATGTAGTTAAAAAGCTGTTCGATGAAATAGCTCCGAAATATGCCGAAAGAAACGGCGGATATACCAGAATTCTGAAGTTGGGACCCAGACAGGGCGATAACGCGGAAGTGGTATTCTTAGAGCTTGTATAAGCAAAATATGAGATAATAGACCGAGAGGCTGTGCAATAAATTGCGCAGCCTCTTTCACTAGAGGGCGGATCGCCATATGGGAATGTAGAGAGGAGGACTATCATGGAAGTTCGAAAGACGGCAAATTTAATATTGCTTGGCTTCGTTGTAATAAGCTTTTTCTTCCACACTGAGAAGATGATCTTTGGCTCTCCGGCGACGGCTGCAAACTTTCTTGTAACCGCCGGCGTCATATTATTCTGGTTCGCTTTTCTGCCGTTAAACAAGAATAAAAACGCATTGAAATATGTGGCTATAATAAGCGTGATCGCATTCATATCCGGCCTGCTGATATTTTTTGCTGTTTCCTTTGAGAGTTTTAATTTTGATTGGGCCATCCCCCTTAGCTTTGTGTTGATCCCTTTCTATGGGTTAGATTGGCTCTTTAACGATTTTAGATATACGAGCCTCGCTATCGCCGTGATCTGCGGCGTTTGGCTCGTATCATATATGATTTCCCAGAGAGTGAAGAATCAATGATGTCACAGACAGGGCAATTATGTTCAGCTAGTTGAGGATGAAGCAACCGGGGAAGCCGTGAGCGCGGCGGGTGAGGCCCGCCCGGGGGCCCGTCTGAAAATAAATTATTGCAGAGAGGTACCAAGCGTGGTACTATAGAAAGCAGTTAATTCCAATGAAATCTGTGGGAGGAGAAAGATGAAAGAAAAGAAAAAAACCCTTGCCCTCGTTCTTGCGGCAGTGATGGTACTTGCTTCACTGACCGGATGCGGCGGCGGCAACGGGGGAGACGATCAGGATTCAAAAGCGTCAAAAGCCAACGACACCCTGATCTTTGCGCAGGGCGCGGAGCCCAGAGGGCTTGACCCGGCGCTGGTGGACGACGCCGAATCCGGCAAAGTCATCTTCAACATCTATGAGGGACTTTTAAAGTATGCACTTGATTCCACAAAAGTGGAGCCTTCCCTTGCCAAGAGCTGGGATGTAAGCCCTGACGGACTGTCCTATACGTTCTATCTTCAGGAAGGTGTTAAATTCCACGACGGCACCGATTTCAACGCAGACGCAGTGAAGTATAACATTGACCGCCAGATCCCGCCCAAGGCTACCGAAGACATGGCATACGGTTCGTTTGTTTACGGTTCAGTCAAAGACGTTGAAGTGATCGACGAGAATACGGTCAAGATCAACCTGAACGAGCCGAACACCGCGTTCCTGGCCAACCTGGCAATGGTAATGGCGGCTCCGATGGTGAGCCCGAAAGCGTTGGAGGACAATAACAACAACGTGAACGAAGCGCCCTGCGGAACCGGCCCTTACAAATTTGTAAGCTGGGCCAAGGACGAAAACATTGTCCTGGTGCGCAATGACGATTACTGGGGAACCAAAGCTCTCGCCAAAAATGTCATCTTCAAGTTCATTAAAGACAACTCTGCCCGCGTGGTTGCGCTGAACAACGGCGAAGCCGATATGATCGACGGAATCGACGCTACCGTTGTAGACCAGATCACAGGCGCGGGAAACGAGATTTTCAAGGCGGGCGGCATGAATATCAACTATATGGCCTATAACACATCCAAAGCGCCGTTCAATGATGTGAATCTCCGCAAGGCGATTTCCCAGGCGATCAATGTGCCTGAGCTGGTTAAGAGCCTCTATCAGGGATATTCGGAACCGGCTACTTCCATTCTGCCTACATTTATGAACGGATATGATCCGAGCATTTCCCAGGTCACTTACGATCCCGCGGCGGCGGAAAAGACTTTGAAAGCCGCTGGCATTACTTCCGTAAGGATCATGACCTACACCAACCCGAGACCGTACAACGCCGCAACAGGACAGGCTTTGGCTGAAGCGGTACAGGGCTACCTTTCCAAGGTAGGGGTCACGGCGACCATCGATTCCTATGATTGGACTACTTACAAGGAAAAGATACCGGCAGGGAACTATGATATCTGCTTCTACGGCTGGATCGGAGACAACGGCGACCCGGACAACTTTATGTATCTGCTGGCTCACCCGGATCCTACCATGAACGTGGCCCTTTATAAAAATGACGAATTCAACAGCCTGATTAAAAAAGGCCTCACCATTCCCGCCGGCGACGAACGCAATGCGGTTTACACCCAGCTTGAGAAGATCGCTGCCGCGGACGCACCCTGGCTGCCGATTTCCCATGCGGAAACCCTCGCGGCATACAGGCCCAACGTTCAGAATTTCTCATATCATGTGACCGGGGTTGTTCCCCTTGCACTGATGTCCAAAACGGAATAATGACGTCAGCTTTCGATTTGGAAATTTAATTTTCTCAGTATGACAAAATACGATTGCCGGGACCCGCGCTATGCGGGTTCCCGGTTTTTGAACGACGGCGTCAGCCCCCCGCGCAGCGGCGGGCGATTTGAAAGGTAGCTGCAGATGTTTAATTATATTGTAAAACGAATACTGATGCTGATTCCCGTACTCATCGGTGTTTCCATCATAGTTTTTCTGATCATGCGCGTTTTTTCACCGGACCCGGCGCCTATTGTCCTGGGACAGCACGCGACCCAGGAGTCGGCGGCGGCGTGGAGGGAAGCCAACGGTCTGAACGAGCCGGTTTATCTGCAATACTGGCACTTTATAACCGGCGCTCTGACAGGAGATATGGGCAATTCGTACTATACGAAAGCGCCCGTGGTCAAAGAAATTTTCGCCCGCTTCCCGGCCACCATTGAGCTTGCCCTGGTTGCGGTGATTCTGGCTTCAATTTTTGGAATCCTCATCGGCGTAATTTCCGCGGTAAAGAAAAACACCATCTTTGATAACGCAGGTATGCTGGTAGCTTTGATCGGCGTTTCCGTGCCGGTTTTCTGGCTTGGTATTTTATTGATTATCTTTTTCTCCGGCACCCTGCATCTGCTTCCTTCAAGCGGAAGAATCGATCCTTTGCTGCTGCCCGGTCATGTTACCGGATTTTACCTGATTGACAGCCTGATCGCAGGCGATATGGAGGCCTTTATCGACGCCTTGCGGCACTTGATTCTGCCCGGGGCGACCCTGGCAATGTATTCCATGGCGATCATCGCAAGGATGACCCGTTCCAGCATGCTGGAAACTCTGCAGCAGGATTATATCCGCACCGCCAGAGCCAAGGGAATATCAGAGGGCAGAGTGATCGGGAGACACGCTTTACGAAACGGCCTGATTCCCATCGTTACGGTGGTCGGGCTGCAGCTGGGCATTCTGCTGGGCGGCGCGGTTCTCACAGAAACGGTATTTTCCTGGCCGGGCATAGGATCTTATACTGTAGCCTGTATTCTGAAATCAGACTTTCCGGTGGTGCAGGCCGTCGTATTGCTGATCGCTACAGTCTTTGTAATGGTAAATCTCCTCGTGGATGTGATCTATGTGTTTCTCGATCCGCGTATTAAATATTCCCAAAAAGAGGGGTGACAGCATGAAAAAAATCAGTTTGGTCGCAAATTCGGCAGAAACTGCTGAATATATAGAGAAGCCGGAATCACAGATAAAAGAGATGTGGTACACCCTCAGGCAGAACAGAGCCGCCGTAATCGGCCTGGTCGTGATAAGCCTCCTGGCGCTCCTGGCGCTATCCGTATGGATCAGCGAGCTGATGGGAAAACAGATCCTGCCCTTTGACCCGAATTACTCGGATATGTCGCAAAGCTTCGTCCATCCCAATGCTGAGCACTGGTTCGGGACGGACCAGCTGGGCAGAGATATCTTCAGCAGGGTTCTCGACGGTACGAAAATCTCTCTGTTCGTGGGGCTGGCCGCAGTCGCCATCTCCCTTTCGGTAGGAGTCGTCCTTGGGTCCCTGGCCGGATATTTCGGCGGAAAGCTCGACACGGTCATTATGAGAGTGATGGACATGATGCTTGCGATTCCGTCCATCCTGCTGGCTATCGCCTTTATGGCTGCCCTGGGAAAGGGGATCGACAAAGCGGTCATCGCTATCGGGCTGGTGTCCATTCCGGAGTATGCCCGTATCGTTCGCGGCAGTTTTCTTTCCATCAAGGAACAGGACTTCATCCAGGCCGCGAAGGTGATCGGCAACCGTCACCGCCGGATCATTTTCCGGCATATTCTGCCCAACGTCATCTCTTTGATCGTCGTCAGGGCTACCCTTGGAATTTCCACAGCAGTGCTGGACACTGCCGCTCTCGGCTTTTTAGGACTCGGAGTACAGCCTCCTTTCGCCGAATGGGGCGATATGCTGGGCAGAGCGAGAGGCTTCATTTTTACTGCCCCTTATACGCTGATTTTTCCCGGCGCTGCCATTACTCTGACAGTTTTGGCCTTCAATCTGCTTGGCGACGGGCTTCGGGACGCGCTGGATCCGAAATCCAGAATAAAGTAAGGGCGGTGAAAATATGTTGCTGGAAGTAAAAAATCTAAAAACAGAATTCAAGCTGAAACGCGGCGTGATCAGAGCCGTGGACGACGTCAGCTTTCATATCGAAGAAGGCGAGATCCTGGCCATCGTTGGAGAGTCCGGGTCCGGCAAGAGCGTGACGTCCCTCTCCATCATGGGACTTTTGCAGAAACCGGGCAGGATCGCCGGCGGCGAGATCATCTATAAATCCCGGGACCTGAATAAGCTGAGCCGCAAGGAGCTGGAGGATATCCGCGGGAACCAGATTTCCATGATATTTCAGGAGCCCATGACCTCTTTAAACCCCGTGTGGCGAATCAAGGACCAGATCATGGAGAGCATCATAACCCACATGAAGGTGTCCAAACAGGAGGCTTTAAAGCGCACCATCGAAATGCTCGACACGGTGGGAATCCCTTCCGCCGCCCAGAGAGCCAACGATTACCCGCACCAGATGAGCGGCGGCATGCGGCAGAGGGTCATGACAGCCATGGCGCTGGCCTGCGATCCCGACCTGCTGATTGCGGATGAGCCGACCACCGCGCTGGATGTGACCATTCAGGCTCAGATATTGGAGCTTCTGTATCAAATGCGTGAGAAGTTTCATATGGCGGTGCTGCTGATCACCCACGACCTGGGCGTCGTCGCCGAGGCTGCGGACCGCGTCCTGGTGATGTATTGCGGCAAAATCGTGGAGGAGGCTGATGTGAAAAGCCTATTTGCCCGTCCGATGCATCCCTATACCAGAGGGCTGATGAAATCCATTCCTCAGATCGACGACGAAAGCGGAGAACGCCTGTATATGATCAAGGGCATGGTTCCCGATCCTCTGCGCATGCCGGCAGGCTGTCCCTTTTCGGACCGCTGCGACTGCCGCATGGAGCGCTGTATCAGGGAGATGCCGGAGCTGAGGGAAATTGACGGTCATAAAGTGCGCTGTTTTTTATATGAGGAGAACGCAGAAGAAGAAGCCGGAGACGGCGGGGAGGATGCGAAATGAGCGAAATATTGATGGATATTCAGAACCTCTCCAAGCATTTTACGGTGGAGACCAATTTCCTCGGAAAGGCCGTTTCGGTTCTAAAAGCGGTGGACGATGTGTCCTTCAGCATAAAAAAGGGAGAAGCCTTCGGCCTGGTGGGAGAGTCAGGCTGCGGAAAAACGACCCTGGGCAAGATTCTGGTCAACCTTTATAGGCCCACGGGCGGCAAGTTGATATTTGATGGTGAAGAACTGACCGCTCTGAACGATGAAAAGCGCCGCTCCTACTGCAAGGATATCCAGATGATCTTCCAGGATCCTTACGCATCCCTGAACCCAAGAATGACGGTGGGGGACATCATTGCCGAGCCCATCGTCATCAATCATCTGCTGCCTGCGGACCAGGTGGAGGAACGGGTGGTATACCTGTTGAATTGCGTAGGATTGGGAAGGCACCAGCGCAACCGCTATCCCCATGAATTTTCAGGGGGACAGCGCCAGCGCGTCGGTATTGCCCGGGCATTGGCCGTAGAACCGAAGCTGATCGTCTGTGATGAGGCCGTTTCCGCCCTTGATGTGTCCATTCAGGCGCAGGTTCTGAACCTGCTGGACGATTTAAAGGATGAGTTCGGGCTGACCTATTTGTTTATCGCTCACGGTTTGAACATCGTGCCCATGACCTGTCGGTCATCGAGCATGTCAGCGACCGGGTGGGCGTGATGTACCTCGGAAAGCTGGCGGAAATCGCCCCCAAGAAGGAGCTTTACGCCAATCCCCTGCACCCCTATACCCAGGCGCTGCTTTCCGCAATTCCGATCATCAACCCGGAGAAGAAAAAAGAGCGCATTATCCTGACAGGAGACGTTCCAAGTCCCATCGATCCGCCTGCCGGCTGCCGTTTCTGTTCCCGCTGCTTTAAGGCGATGGAACGGTGCAAAACAGAAGACCCGGTCCTTAAAGAGATCGCCCCGGATCATTTTGTCGCCTGTCATCTATTCGATTAAATGAGGTATGCAAAACAAATATAGGCCATCGAGATCAAAACCGTCAACAGCATGATCGGAAAAGCGATTTTGAAATAGCTTCCGAAGGTGATTTTAAAGCCTTCTCTTTCCGCTATACCGATCGCGACGACGTTGGCGCTGGCTCCGATGGCCGTTCCATTTCCGCCGAGACAGGCGCCTAGGGAGAGAGCCCACCAAAGGGGCGTGATGTTCATGTCTGTCATCTCTCCCATCTGCAGGATCAACGGGATCATCGTCGCCACGAAGGGAATATTATCGATAAACGCCGATGCGATCGCGGAGACCCAAAGAATAGCGATGGCTGTCAGGAACAGGTCTCCTCCGGTCAATTCGATAACGCCTTTTGCAAGCATCGAGATCACCCCGGTGGATTCGATGCCGCCTACCAGAATGAAAAGGCCGGAGAAGAAAAATATGGTCTTCCATTCCACCTCCAGCAAAACCAGTTCTGAATCTATGCCGGAGACAAACAGCAGTACGACCGCGCCGGTCAAAGCGATGGTTGACGACTCGTAGTGAAGCGCGCCGTGGAGCAAAAAACCGACGATCACCAGAATGAACACCACCATGCACTTGTTGAGCAAATGCCTGTCTTTGATACAGGACTTTTCATCCAGCTTCATAACCTTCTCTTTCAGCTCGTCGTTGGCCGTAAGCTGTTTCCTGTAGATGAAAGCAAACAGGAAAGACGTCAGCAATAAAATCGGAAGAGCGATGACCGCCACGTTCGCCAGAAAGTCCATAAAATTCAGATCCGTTTGGCTTCCAATCATGATATTGGGCGGATCGCCGATCAGGGTCGCGGTCCCTCCCACATTGGAAGAAAAGATCGCGGCAATGATAAACGGGATCGGATTTACGTTCAGCTCCTCTGTGACGCTCAGAGTGACCGGCAGGATCAGAAGGATCGTGGTGACATTATCAAGCAGCGCCGACAGTACTCCCGTGGTGAGGCAAAGCAGGATAAGGAGCCTGAAAGGATCAGCTTTAGAAGCTTTTACCATCTTCACGGCAAGGTATTCAAAAATACCCGTCCGCCTCATGATCATAACGATGATCATCATTGCGACCAAAAGGCCGATGGTGTTGTAGTCGATGGCGGCAAACGCCTCCTCCTGATGGAGGACCTTCAGGAGCACCATGAGCATTGCTCCGGTCAGGGCAACGACGGCCCGGTCAAATTTATCCCATATTATGAGCACGTATACCCCGATAAATATGACGATGGACATGATAAAATAAATCTGTTCTGACAAAAATGATTCCCCCTTGCTTTTAGATTTGTGTTACGGGAAATAAAAAATGGGATACTTCCCGCATAATAAAAAAAGCGGAAACTCTATAAAGAGCTTCCCCCCCTGGAAACTGAGCGACTTGAAAACGAATGTTGATTCGTCCAACCGGCTGGCACTATTTATTTTGGGTTATTGTACTATATTTACGCGCACATTTCAAGAGCAAACTTATTCCTTGACCATATTGAGTTGAACTAAACGCCCATATGTAATATAATATTTTCATTGATGAAATTGCGGCGGGATTGCGGAAACGGCGGGCCGGAGAATATGAGGCCGGCCGTTGCCGGGCAGTCATTTGCAGGAGGGAAAATGATATGAAATGGTCATTGACAATCATTTTAATATTATTGTTGGTCTTTGGCGCCTTAACGGGCTGCGGAGCGGATCAGAAAAAAATCCAGGAGGATTTCATTGCGATTCTGGATCAGCCGGCTTCAGAAGATACAATAAAAGAGGCAACCGATTATCTTGACAAATACCTCCCCAAAATGGATGAGGACAACGCCAGCCAGATGGTGCACAGTTTGGAGCACTACATCCTCGGGTATAATCAACAGGGCATCGTTTACACCGACTGGATCAAGAAATACGAAAAGTATATCGATCCGGTACTGCTGGGCCTTTACAAGATCGACGCCGAGGAACAGGCTTCTCCGATGATGGAGGATACGGTCCTCCTGCTCAGCTGGGATGAGCTCGCCCAGCGGACATATAACCTGGAGCAGTTTATCCGGGAAAACAGGGATTATAAGGCCATCAGCGATGATCTTACCTGGCTTTACAGCTATTACATGAACGCGCTGGTCATGGGAACAAACGGCACCCCGATCTTTGACTACAAGACCCACGCGTTTTCACCCGACGCGAAAACCGCCTATGCCGCCTTTATCAAGCAGCATCCGGATTCCACCACGGCCTGGGCCTTGACGGAGTATGATACATATTTGAACAGCATTCAGTTTACCCTGGATTATAACGATAAAGTTTCGAGCAAACTATTCTTCGATACCTGCGACTGGCTGGTAACGGAGTCGGGAAAGAGAGTTTTTCAGTAGATGGAAAGTATTATCAGGATCGACGATCTGGTATTTGAATATAAGAGAGAAGATCAGCTGGAGCCGGTCCGGGCGGTGGATCGTGTCAGCCTGGAAATTGAACGGGGCAGCTTTACCGCAGTCATAGGTAAAAATGGATCGGGGAAATCGACTCTTGCGAAGAATATCAACGCCTTGCTGCTTCCCAGCGGCGGGGCTGTTTATGTAAAGGGCTTCAATACCCAGGATGAATCAAAACTCTGGGAAATCCGGCAGGCTGCGGGAATGGTATTTCAGAATCCCGACAATCAGCTCGTTTCCTCCATCGTAGAGGACGACGTGGCCTTCGGACCGGAGAACCTCGGCGTGGAGCCGGGAGAGATCAGAAAGAGGGTCGACGATTCCCTTTACTCTGTCAATATGTACGAGGAGAGGAAAAAGGCGCCTCATCTATTATCAGGAGGCCAGAAACAGCGAATCGCCATTGCAGGCGTCATCGCCATGCGTCCGGAGTGCATCATTCTGGACGAACCCACCGCCATGCTGGACCCCCACGGCAGATACGAAGTCATGGAGATCATAGAGAAGCTTCACAGGGAAGGGATCACCATCCTTTTGATCACGCACTTTATGGATGAAGCGGCCAGGGCGGACCGGGTCGTCATCATGGATAAAGGCAAGGTGATGCTGGATGGAACTCCGGTGGAGGTTTTCAGCCATGAGTCGGAAATCAGGGAAATGGAGCTGGATGTGCCCTTTGCGGTGGATCTGGCTCACAGGCTTCGGAGACGGGGCGTGGAGATACCGGAAGGAATTATCAGTACAGAGGAAATGGTGGATTATATCGCATGCAGATACAAGTAAGAAACCTCACCCACATATACAGCGAAGGGATGCCCTTTGAATCCGTGGCTCTTGAGGACATCAGCTTTGAAGTCGAGAGAGGCGAGTTTGTCGGGATCATCGGCCATACCGGCTCGGGCAAATCGACTCTGATCCAGCATCTGAACGGTTTGCTGAAGCCCAAGTCCGGAAGCATCCTCATCGACGGCGTGGATATCACGGACAAGGACGTAAAGATGCGGGATATCAGGCGGAAAATCGGCCTCGTGTTTCAGTACCCGGAATATCAGCTTTTTGAGGAGACTGTTCACAAGGATGTGGCTTTCGGCCCGCTGAATCTCGGACTTTCCCAGGAGGAAGCGGACCAGCGGGTAATGGAGGCCATCGGCCTGGTGGGACTTGATTACGCGGAAGTCGCGGAACGCTCTCCCTTTGAACTTTCAGGCGGAGAGAGGCGCAGAGTCGCCATAGCGGGCGTGATTGCGATGCAGCCCGAAATCCTGATCCTCGACGAACCCACGGCAGGGCTGGACCCGAAGGCTCACGCAGACATTCTCCGCATGGTGGAGAAGATCCACGGGGCTCAGGAGAACAGCATCCTTCTGGTCTCCCACAACATGGGAGATATCGCGCGGCTTGCGGATAAGGTCCTGGTGATGGACCGGGGAAAGCTGGCGTTGACGGGGTCCCCCGCAGAGGTGTTCCGGCAGGCCGATTATCTGGAATCCCTCGGATTGGGACTGCCTCCGGCAGCCTCGTTGATGCAGGAACTGCGGCGCAGAGGAGTCCCTGCCTCTGAGGATGTCCTGACCATTGAAGCGGCGGAAGAAGAGCTGCTTCGGCTTTTGGGCAAATAGACGCCGCTCCGCTACTAAATAATCGATTGGAAAGATAATTTATGATTCGAGATATCACATTAGGACAGTATTATCCGGGGGATTCCTGGATCCATAAGCTTGACGCGAGAATAAAGATCATCTGGACCTTTGTCTATATAATCTCCCTTTTTCTGATCAAGGATTTTTGGGGATATATCACCGTTTTGATCACCCTGGGTCTGATCATAGGGGTGTCACGGGTTCCGCTGAAGTTCATCTTAAAAGGCTTGAAGCCGATTTTTCTCATCATCGTCTTTACCTTTACCATCAACATGTTCATGACCAAGGGCACGACGCTGGTAAGGCTCGGATTTCTTACGATAACGGAGGAAGGGCTTTACAACGCGGTTTTCATGGGAGTGCGTCTGGTGCTTCTCATCATCGGCTCTTCTCTTTTGACCCTTGTCACAAAGCCCATCAACCTGACCGACGGAATCGAGAAGCTTCTCGGCCCCGGCCAGAAAATCGGAGTGCCGGCTCACGAGCTGGCCATGATGATGACCATTGCGCTGCGGTTTATTCCGACGCTTCTGGAGGAGACGGATAAGATCATGAAGGCGCAGATGGCGCGGGGAGCGGATTTTGAAAGCGGCAATATTATGAAACGGGCGAAAAGCCTGATCCCGCTGCTGGTGCCGCTGTTTATCAGCGCGTTCCGCATCGCCCAGGATCTGGCCATGGCCATGGAAGCCCGCTGCTATCGCGGGGGCAGCCACAGGACGCGGATGAACGGCATGAAGCTGAAAAAGAAAGACGCCGTCGCCGTCGTCATCATGATTCTTTATCTCGCTGCGGTAATCCTTCAGGCTCAGGGGATCGGAAGGATATAAAATGAAGAGTACGAAATTTTTGATTCAGGCGGCCGTCATAGCCGCAGTTTACGCGGCGCTTACGGTCATGCTGATGCCCTTAAGCTATGGACCCATGCAGGTGCGGGTCTCAGAGGCGCTGACCGTCCTGCCGTATTTCACCCCCGCCGCAATTCCCGGCCTTTTTGTCGGGTGCCTCGTCGCCAACATGATAGGGCCTTACGGCCTCGTGGATATGATCCTTGGAAGCGCGGCAACCCTCCTTGCGGCGGCGTGTTCCTACTATCTGAGGAGAAAACCGGTTCTGGTTCCGCTGCCTCCCGTCATCGCCAACGGCCTCATCATCGGAAGCATGCTGTATTATGTTTACAGGGTGCCGATGCCGCTGGCTGCCAATATGCTCTGGGTTGCGGCAGGAGAATTGATCGCCTGCTATCTGATCGGATATCCGCTGCTTCGCCTTTTAAAAAAGTATGACCATATCTTTAAATAAAAGTATTAAAAGGGTTTAGGGCTGCACTAATGCAACCCGAATTTTCATATAATGTATTGCGAGATTAGGATATAGGGGGAAAATCATGCAGAAGAACCTGCAATTAGCGCTCTTTGTAATGCTGTTGTCTTCAGTGTTTTTATTGCTGCTCATCGTCGGGCCCCAGGTCAGGGACGCCATCGCCGCCGGCGGCGGGAAGCCTGTTGTCGTGGAAAGCGGAGCCGTCGATTCCACCACAGGAGAGGCCGTCGATACAGCCGTTACGGGGATCGGCACTACGGCGCCGGAGAATATTGACTCTCAGACTCCGGAGGTTCTGGACAGCACAGGAGAGCCGACGGGCGCGGCCATCCCGAAGGACCCTTACGACGTGACCGCTGAAATCACAGAGCCGAAGGTGGCATTTCAGCTGAAGTATGATAAATATCCGCTTACTTACACCTATCTGGTGGTGGAAAAAGCGGTCAACGTCAGGAAAGGACCTGCCCTGACGGAGCCGAAGCTCAGAGTCGCGCAGAAGAATGAAAAGCTGGGCTATATCGAGACAATCACCTGGCCCGATGGAGTGCAATGGTACCACATGACCTGGCAGCAGAACGGGCAGAAGCTTTTCGGGTTTGTCAGCGCAGACGCGGTGTCAAAGCGGGTATTTCAGTTTGACAAAGCTTACGACGCAGTTTTAAAGGCGGAGCAATCGGCGGCGGAGAAGCCGCTGACCTATATCAACAACTATCACAATTTGAAGGGCTCCGCCCCCCTCTATCACGGAGGAGAGACGGACAGCACAGGGGGCAAGAGAAGCCAGAGCGCGCCGGGATATCCAAACCTGGCGGACTTGAAGGAATTCAGCTACCTGGGGGATGGGACCCTTGTCAAAGTCCTGTCCTCGGATGCTCAATACACCAGGGTTTCGCTGGTCTACGACGGAAAGGAATACTTCGTTCCGAATAAATATGTCGCAACGCCGCCGGCAGTCACGGCGGTGAAAAAGGCTGTTGTCATCGACCGGGCAAACCAGAATGAAGTCGTGTTCGAAAAGATCGACGAGGAATGGAAGGTCGTCTCTTACACCCTTGCGACTACCGGAACCACGGGGGAATACCATCAGCCGACGCCCCTGGGATTTTTCTACGGGATTGAGAAGCGGGAGCGCTTTTACTACTATAAAGACGGGACCACATCCATTCAGGGCTACGCTCCCTATGCCGTAAGATTTGCGGGAGGAGCCTACATGCACGGCGTTCCGGTCAACTATAAATTTGACGCTAACGGCGGCCGCGTCGACCCCGGAAAGGTGGAATATTCCTCGACGATGGGGACTGTGCCGCTGTCTCACAAATGCGTAAGGAACTACACTTCCCACGCAAAATTTGTGTATGACTGGTATACTCCGGGAGAAGTGGTCGTAATCGTGATAGAGTAAATTGGGGGAAAGCCGGCTGCAATCAAGACGGAGTAAATTGGAAAATTGAGAAAAAGGAGGGCGCGGCCCCCGGCAAATCGGAAGCCGACGCGAGATAGAAATAGATGAACGTAATCAAGGTTTATAAAAAGGCGAGGAGGCTGGAGTTCTGGCAGGACGACGCGATGAAGCGGAGCTTTGGGATTTCTCTCGGATTTTCACCGGAAGGGAAAAAATTGCGGGATGGCGACGGAAGAACGCCGGAAGGCCGGTATTACATCTGCACCAAGAACCCCCAGAGCAAATTCACCCTGTTTTTGGGGATCAGTTATCCCAATATTCAGGACGCGGAGCGGGGCCTTGCAGAGGGCTTGATCTCCCAGGAGGAATTCGATCATATCAAAACATCCATCGAGAGCGGAAAGCGGCCCTGCTGGGAGACCACGCTGGGCGGAAAGATCGGAATCCACGGAATGGGCGCCACCCGGGATTGGACCGCGGGCTGTGTTGCCATGGACGATGACGATATCAGGTGGCTGTGGGATCAGGCCGAAATCGGGGACTCGGTGGAGATCTACGAATAATACATATTGATGCGGCCGTGGAACAGCGGCTTAGAAACGGATAAGGAAGAAAATCAGAATGCGGCAAAGAAAAGTGAAAAATGAAGAGGAAAGGCTTGCAGAGTATCGTCAATATCTGATAGACGATCCGAAGGCTCTGAAGGGCAACTGGCGGAGCGTCTTTGAAAACGACAGTGCGATCTATGCGGAGCTCGGCTGCGGCAAGGGAAAATTCATCATGACTCTGGCGGAGCAGAATCCGGACCGGAACTATATCGCCGTGGAGGGCAGAGGGAGCATTATCCTGAGGGCGCTGGAAAAGGCTGTCCAAGAAGGCCGGAATAATATCGTCTTCGTTAAGGAATACATCCGGGACACAGAGGAATATTTCGGGGAAGGCGAACTCTCCGGCCTTTATCTGAACTTCAGCGATCCCTGGCCGAAGGACCGCCATGCTAAGCGGAGACTGCTTCATTCCAGATATCTGAACGGCTACCGTAAGGCTTTAAAGCCGGGATGCTGCATCGAATTCAAGACCGATAACGTCGGTCTGTTTGCCTTTGCCAAAGAGGAATTTGAAAACAGCGGCATGATGATTCTGGAATCTACTGATGACCTTCACCGCGCGGAACTGCCCGCAAGGGACGTGACCACGGAATACGAGGACAAGTTTCGGGCGGAGGGCAAGAAGATTAATTACTGCAAGGTGCAGGTCAAATGAATATAGGGGCCAGCCGTGGGTATTTTACGGAAGGCTCCCTCGCTTATATGCTACGCATGAGCTCGGTAAGAGGTTTCAGGTCTTCCTTAAAAATCCCACGGCTGGCCCTTTAATTATTCAGTAGACCTGAATGCAGAAATTGATCTAGGCCACTTGGTTCTATTTGATTTTGGCGATTACATATCCCTCTCTATCGAAGCCTAGCCTGATGACCTTTTTTATAACGTCCCCGTTTCGGAGCTCTACCGTAACGGTCAATTCATCTCCCGGTAAATCCGCAGGGTTCGTCACGGCCGCCGTTGAGTACGGCTTGAACTTCGGGCTCCACAGGACGCCGTAGATCGAATCATCGAAATTAAACTGTTCTCCGTAGTCAAAATGATAATATTCCACCGTTACTTTGTGGCCCTCGCTGTTCAATTGTTTATCCAGAGCAATGTCCCGGAAGCGGAAATACCTTCCGTCGGTTTGGGCGGCGGACCAGGTGCCGACAAAGCTCATAATGGTATAATCCTCGATATTCAGGCTTTTTCCCGCAAAGTAGCCCTTCTTCACCGCTTCAAGCTCAGGGCAGTCTCCGCTGTTCCATAGCTCCTTCAACCGCTCCGTGTATTTTTCCTCCAGTTGGTATTCAGGGATTTGAGTCTCATTCAGACCAAGCGCCGCATAGGGCAGGAAGAATTCGATCCGTACGGGATTTCCCTCTACGTTCTGCTTTAGTTCCATCGCCTTATCGTAATGACTGATCACTCCATTTTTGAGGGAATAGGTGACCCGGGCGATATCCTTCCCCGACACGTAAAAACTGCCGGTACCCCATCCGTAAGCCCAATCGCTCACATTCTGAGGGTTAAAATCCGGGTTGAGCTCAATCTGGCCATGGGGCATCACCATGGAGATATCGGCGTCCAGGAGCCGTTCTTCTATAGGTCTGCCTTCCATACCGTCGCTGTCCGCGTACGAAATGATCTGGAAACTGTGATGGCTTGTTCTATTCTCAGAATAATGGTCAACGCCAAGAGCAGCCGCAAGGAGAAGCATGACGGCCGCCGCAGCCGCAGTCAACCTCTTTCCGGATATCAGCCCGTGTTTTTTAACGGCAAGGTTTAAGGGATGATCTCCTTCACCCGCGTCTCCATTCATGCGTATGTCAAGATCAAACCCCCGGCTTTCCGGCGCGATCCTTGCGGCTTCCGCCTTCAACTTCAAGGCGAGATTCTTTTCAAATTCTCTCACAGCTCCCACTCCTTTTCCTTGGAAATCTTCTCTAAATGCAGGATCGCTTTCCGATAGCGCCATTTGACCGTAGTCAGCGGCAGGTTTAACGTCTTTGCAATTGTTTTATGAGTCAGGTCGGCGACCAGATGAAGCACCACGATCTGCCTTTCCTCGTCCTTGAGTTCATGAAAGAGCTGGTTTATAAAGATGGAATGATCCGCAATCGTGCTTTCTTCCTCTGTCCGGAAGTTCTCCCCGGCGAGATCCCCATCTATGACATCCTTCTTTTTCCTGATGAAATCAAGAGCCGTATTTTTTGTGACCCGTATCAGCCAGCCGCTGACGTTCTCAAAGTTTCTGCACGAACCGGCCTGCAATTTTACTTTCAAAAAGGCCTCCTGCATGACGTCTTCCGCGTCGTGATAGTTTTTTAATATGCTCAATGCAAAGGCGAAGATATCCTGCGGGTTTCCTCATAAAGGCTTGCAAATGCCGCTTCATCTCCCTGTGAAACTTTTCTGAGCAGTTCTTTATTCCTTATCTCCTCCAAGGCGTCCCCCTTATACCATTGCGTCGTCGGATTCTATTTAATTAACGTTTGAATGGTTCAAAAAGATAGTATTAAATAAAAAATACGAAGTCAAGGACCTGTGCTTCCGGGATTTCATTTGATTTGAAGAAGGACGGCTGTGTCATTCCCGCCCCTGCGCTAATATATTGATTATCATCGAAAGAAGGAGCATCGCCATGATAACAAAAAATGATCTGACGGAACAATGCATTACATACAGCCAAATGAATCTGATTTCCAATGCGCGAATTTTTTACAGGAGATTAGCGATCTGGACCAGAGCATATATCATCAGCAGATATTTTGGAATCGGAAACGCAGAAGAACTGTTCGGCCGGTTTTACCTGGAGGCGCTGTCTGCCGGGGATCTGCTGAAGATCATTTTCGGCCGTGAAAACGCGGAGCGATACAGCCAGATCGTAAGCCAGTTTGCGATCATAGTCAGAGACCTGATCACAGCGCAGCTGGAGGGCGATACGGAAGGGGTCGCCCGCAACGTTGACCGCCTGTTCCAAAACGCTGAAACCAGATCGGATTTTCTTGCGTCCATCAATCCCTATTGGGAAGGGGACCGGGAAAGCGAAGATTTGGAAAATTTCATAGGAACTTTAATCGAGATGGCAAATTTTCTGGCTGCCGGTGACAGCAGCGGGGATATTGCACTTTACGGCCGCCTGATGGATATGGCCAACCGGATCGGCGACGATTTGGGGCAGGGACTGTTCAACTATATCGTCCCCTGTCCGGATAAGCTTGAGGATCCACTGTGCCAGTGCGATGAACCGTGTATCACCTATGACCAGATGAATGCGATATTTGGCGTCAGAATGTTCTGGTTTGAGCTTGCGACATGGATCAGAAGCTATATGCTCAGCAGATATCTTGGATTGGAGAATACAGAGGAGGTCTTTGAACGTCTGAAACAGGTGCCCGTTGAATATGTTTCCTTTCTGCGCCAGATCTTTGGCGACGCTGTGGCGGAGAATTACGTCGAGCTTTTCAATCAGTATATCGATTTGGTCGCTGCGCTGATCACCGCGCAGATGGAAGGCAATGTGGATGAAATCAATCGGATCACCCAGCTCCTATACCAAAATGCGGATCAAAGGGCGGTCTTTATCGCGGCGCTCAATCCGCAGTGGAGCGAGGAGGAATGGCGGGCCAGACTGTATGATAACCTTCGCAGCACCATCGATGAGTCCACTTCGTTTTTAACCCAGGATTATGCCAGAAATATCGATATCTTCAGCAGGATCCTGGACCAGGCCGAGAGCACAAGCAATTATTTTGAAGACGTGTTGTTTCAATTTATTATACAGAACCAACAATCCCGATGATTGATCAGGTAAAAAAACCTGCCGGTTTGTTTCCCGGCAGGTTTCGGTTCTCTGATTCGCAAATTTTCGTCGTATCAAATATTTGCTTATGCGTTTTATTCGTTGACCTTATCGATTGCCTTTAACATGGCCGAAGGAAGCATTCTGCACTTTTCTTCGGAAATCGAGGCCACGGAAACTCTCAGTCCTTTTCCGATGGGCACTGTAAAGATTCCTTCCTTTTCCAGCTCCAGACCCGCTGCTTCCGCGTTTTCGCAGGGGACCGTCACAAAAAATCCCGCGTGGAAAGGAACGATCTTCAAACCGATTTCATTGGCAGCCGCCTGGAAAGCTTTTCCTCTCTGCACAAGCATTTTGCAGAATCCCTGCCGTTCCGCCGTCACCTTGGCCAAAAGAGCTTCGTCGGCATAGATATTTGCGAGAGTCGTCATGGCCGAACGGTTGCAGTTGGACCAGGAGCCTCTGCTCGAGAATGAGCAGACGGTTTTAAACTCCTCGGCGATTTCCTTGTCCTGGGTCATGCAGATCATAGCGCCGCACCTCATCCCGTACATGGTGCATGTTTTCGAAAGGCTGTAGGCCACCACCACGAGAATGTTAGCCGGAAGATCATCCAGCAGCGGGAAAAATCTCCTGTGCTCTTCTTCATCTCCGGCATAATCCAGATACGCTACATCTACGAGCAGCGTTATCTTTTTACTGCCGCCTGCCACCTTTTTTGCAATGCCCATGATTTTGTCCCAGTCCTCCAGGGTAAAGCTGTAGCCGGTGGGATTATGGGCGGGGGTATTCAGTATGATCACCAGACCGTCCTGCTTTGAAAGCAGCTCATTGATTCTGCCTTCAAAAGAAGCGGTGTTGAATCTGCCTTCCTCGTCGAAGAGGGTATATGTGGTAATGGATCTTTCAATTTCCTGTGCTATCGTGCTGTAAGGGCTCCAATGCCAGTCGGAAGTCAAAACCTGGTCGCCCCGCTTTGAATAATTCTGAATCGTATTTCTGATAGCGCCTGTTCCGCCGGGAGTAGCTACCGCTTCCGTATATGATTTCGGAACATAGCTTCCGAACGCCGCTTTTTTGACTGCGTTTAAATAAGCGGGAGTTCCTGCGATGGGAGCGTAGTCGGCAAAATCCATCGGAGTCAGATTTTTCAGGACGTCTACCACGGAGGAAAGAATCACCAGGTTACCGTCATCGTCGAGAAGGGAGCCTATCGTTGCGTCGATCACTTTATCGGCGCCTTCTCTCGCCGCCATTTCCTTTGCCTTCCGGCTGATTCCGAATATCTTGTCTTCCTTTGGAATCACTCTGCTGTTGGCCTCTGCCATCTTATAACTCGACATACTATTATCACCTGCCTTTAGTATAATAGATGTATTGTAATACAAAAAATGGGCGCAGGCAATAAGTTTAGGGTGTTTTTCGCCGAAAAGTTCAGGTTGTTTGCGCCGAAAAGCCCTGCGTTTCCGAATTTATAAAATTTGGACGCAAAAAATACTGATTTCGAAAACCTCCGGCAGTATGAATTCTCAGAAAGTAGGAAATAATACTTTTGGAGGTGTTTTACATGCGATCGAATAATAAAAAGCCAAATGACCGGGTAGCCGTTGCACTTGTATTATGTTTCTGCGTGGTTGCAATTGCTTCTATTTTTACCCTGAAGTCAAATTTTAATAAGCTTGATTTAAATGGTGATGATAATATTAATATTGCGCAGGACAAAAATCAGCAGGAGCAAAATGTAGTCGAGCCTGTTCCAACTGTTGACAGCACGGCCCAGAAGCCCGAGGAGCCAAATGATAAGGGACAGAATGAAAAGAAGGTTACGGCGTCTTCTTTTACAATTCCTTTAAAAGGTGAAATCACCAAGCAATTTTCCAATGAAGTACCGATTTATTCCCAGACCTTGGACGAGTATCTCGTCCATAACGGCATTGATATCCAGGCCCCGATAGACACGCAGGTTCTGGCGGCCGGCGCCGGGACTATCACCAAGGTCTACAACGATGATAAGCTTGGGATAACTATCGAGATATCCCACGGAAACGGGATCGTTACAAAATATTCCAATTTGAGTACGACCAAGATGGTCGAAGAAGGCGACGTTGTGGACAAAGGACAGCCCATCAGCGGGGTTGGAAGTTCATCCTTGTTTGAAAGCCTGGAGTCTCCGCATTTACATTTTGAGGTATTAAAAGACGGCGTTCCGGTTGACCCGAGTACCTATATAAAGTAAAGCGAGTTTTTATGGGCAATGAGCCATAAATCAGGGATTACGGATCATGGATCTCAGATCATGGGCCACAGATTTCCGGTAAGGAAGCCTGTGGCTTTTTTGCAGATGAAAGGGAGAATCTCAAAATAGAATTGAAAATTGAAAATTCTATGGAGACTCTCCCTTCGTTATTTTTGGCGTTTGAACAAAATGCTCTCTCATATCATAAACTGGCAGTAAAGTGATAAGAAACAGGGGAGGCAATGAGAGAAATGTTTACCAATGTTGCCGATTGGCTGATCGGAGGATTATATCTGGCCTTCATATTTGGCGTCGTCGCTTATACATATTATGCAATCAGAATCAAGCTGAAAAAGTGAATCGAACCTTTTAACCGATTAACGGCATTCTTTATTCCTTATTCTTCATCAGGCATTTTTCATTAATGAAAAGGCTTGCTTTTTTTGGGAATCTGCTGTAATATTAAAAATGCGCAATCGAAAAAATGCGCGGGTGTAGTTCAATGGCAGAACACCAGCTTCCCAAGCTGGATACGAGGGTTCGATTCCCTTCACCCGCTCCAGAAAAAAATCCGCAAAATCATGGCGTTTGCAATTGATAAGGCGGTTTTTATTTTCATTTTTTGAAGCTATCGCTTATCTCTGAATGTCTCATTATGTCCCGTCATGTCCCTCTATTTTACGTCACTAAGTACGTCACCTAATTATCTTTAGTACCTATTTTTAGACTTTCCAGTTTTGCCGATGCCAGCCTTGGGGAGATCATAACTGTAAAAATTGGAGCGAGCAATTGCAATGCATTTAGGCCATCTTTAAAACAGGTGACGTATTCGGTACCGTATCAGCTTGTTTTTTCATATTCAGCCGGCGGATATTCTTTGCAGACAATTTAGGCTTAGGACTGTGGAAATTATTGAGGGCATCGACGGAATCCTGAAATGCTTTTTGAGACTTATGGGTATAGATTTTCGATGTCAATGCGATATCGCTATGGCCCATGTAATCCCTTGCTTTGTTAATCGGGACACCCGCGGCTTCGAGGTCGGTGCAGAAGGTATGTCTGAGACAGTAGGGCTCCAGATCCTCCGCTACGGCATGGACAATGATCTGGCTTCGATAGACCTTGGCCCCCATTTGGATATCGAGCTCACGCTTGAAATTTCTCCACATACAGTACATTGAACTTTTGGTGAGCCTTTTCCCTGTAGTCGGCTGCGTAAAGATATAATCAAATGGACCGAGGTTGAGGGCTCTGAATTTATCCAGGAGGACTTTGGGGATCGGCACCTCGCGAACACCGGCATCAGATTTGGTATCTCCAATTACATCATTGGTTCCGGCCTCCAGGGCTTCATAAATTTTTAGCGCGCTCTTTTCATAGTCGATGTTGCGACCCTGAAGCGGAATCGTTTCCTGCGGTCGAGGGCCGCAATAGAGCAGCGTTAAAATCCAGAGTCCTGCATGATGGGTTTCGGCAAGCTTTAGGATCTGCGGGCGTTCGTATTCGGTAATCGAGCGATGAGTTCCGTCTGAGGCTTTCGGCATCTTGAGACCTTTCGAAGGATCTTCCATAATCAGTTTATCCTCCTTGGCAGCGCCGAACATTCCGCATAAAAGCTGCTTGACTTTTAGGATATGTGATTTACTGCACCCAGCCCGCGAATTTAGGATCTTCTGGAGGTTTATTTTTTTTACATCCTTGAGTCGCATTTGCCCAATTACCGGTAAAATATGATTATTCACGATGCCTTCGGTATCTCTATATGCAGCTTTGCCCTGGGTTATTTTTTTATAGGTTTTGAGATATTCTTCCGAATATCGTTTGACTGTGGTGGTACCTCGCATAACAATGGTGCCATCTTCGAGGGCTTTTTGCTTCAAAGCAACCTTCTTCCATAATCTCTCTTCGGTTTTTGCTCTGACAGGGTACTGCTTTCCTTCGAAATATATGTCCTCACGATAAAACCCATCCGCTCCGGGCTGTTTAGGCTCGGGTTGCTTAGACTCGTTCTTATTTTTCCCCATTGTACCATCTCCAAATTTAGGCATAAAAATAGCCAAAATCATTGAAAAATTCCGGCTGTAATGGTACAATTCAGTTAATGATTTGGTCTGTATCATTACAGCCGATTTATAACATTCGCTCCCGCTGCAACGGGGGCGTTTGTTTTCCATAATGAATTCGTTTGTCTTAGTCTTCCAGCAATATTTCCCGTTCTATGAACCCTCTATCTCTGTGTACTTCATCATCCGTACAGCTAAATTTATCGCATAAATCCTTGAGCTCTTGGTCGCTTGGAAAATCTTTTCCTAAAAGCCATCCTGCTAATTGTTCTTCCTTGAAACCTAAATTTTCAATAGAACGTTCATAATTATTGGAAAGGTTACTATAATTTTCTAAAAAGATTCGTTGTAAATTATCTAGAATTATCACCTTTTCCATAATTTCATTGGCCATTTTTGTCACTCCTTTATTATAAATTAAATTTAACCTGCTTTACCTTGCCTAAGAGTTGAACCTCTTCCGGTTTATAGTGTTGCTCTTTCATTGTCGGATTTTCCGGCTTTAGGATAATTTCATTATCATATTTATAAAACCGCTTTATAGTCGCGTCATCTCCATTTATTAAAGCGATAACGATATCCCCATTCTCAATACAGCAGTCCCTAGAAACATAAACAACGTCGTCCTCGAATATTCTTGCTCCGATCATGCTGTTTCCTTTTACGATCAGGCCATAATCTAAAGATTCATCCTCTACATTTTCGTAGTCTTCAATATGCTCTACCGCGAGAAGCGGCAAACCGGCGGAAATACGCCCCAAGATGGGGATCTGCTTTTTAGGGTGAACTTCGTATAATGCGTTCGTTTCCAAAAGCGCTGACTCCGAAACAAGTGATACTTTCTGTCTGCCATCCACGGCCCTCATTACATCTGTCAATTCTTCGCCCATGGCTTTGGCCACTCGTCTAAATGTCGTAATGGATGGGATAATGGGCTTTCCGGTTCTCGGATTTTTATTCTGTTCCAGCATTGAAATATATCCTTTGCTTAATCCGCTTCTTTCAGCAAACTCGTCCATTGTCATATCGTTATGCTTTTTCCGGTAGTCCTTTATCATATCACCCAGTGTCACCACTTTTATCACCTCATCTGTTTTGTTTAACATATTATACAACCTAAAAAAAACAATGTCAATTTTTTGTTTAACATACTTGACAGAAAAAGTTTAACGTATTAAACTTATGATACAATCGGGAAAGGAGGTAAGGTGCTTTGGGAAATAAAATAAAACAATGCAGGAAGAGTATGGGCATGACACAGGCGGTGCTTGCTGAAAAATCAAGGGTTTCGAGAGCAATTATTTCCGGCCTGGAAAGTGGGAGGACAACCACTACCACTACAGCGACTCTTCAGAAAATTGCAGATGCATTGGAAAAAGAGATAGGGGAGATTTTTTTTAGCTCGTAAGTTTAATACATTAAACAAGGAAGGTGATACATATGGAAAAGCGAGAAATAATCCAGGATATCAAGAGCCAGTTTAATGGTGCTGGCATGCTGAATATTACGGAAGTTGCCAAATACCTGGGACGATCGCGAAAACGGCTGAGGCCGTTTCTTGAAGGACTTGAATATTTGCAGGTAGGCTCAGAGAAAAAGTACTTGGTTGTTGATATCGCTAAAAAAATCGCAAATGAAAGTCAGGCCACAGGATAGCTCTAGAAAGGAGGACATACCTTGAAGACAAAAGAACCAAACAAAACCATCAAGCAATATGCGGCCGAGGTAATCGCTGAAAATAAAGTCTGGATTTCCGGGGTTGCCTTACGGGGATACGGAGAATATGACGGCGTGGGTCTGGAATGGAAAAGTAAATATGACACAGAGAAGATAACCATTAAGGACATCCTTGGTATTGACGTAATCGTCTTCCGCAGCGATGAAGGCAGAATCCGTTATTTCGTGGAAATAGAGACTTTCCATGGAGTCAATAAAACTTTCTCGATATCACATACAGTTGAAGAGGCATTTGCGATAAAAGACCTGCTTGACGATATGATTGCGGTATTCAAAATTAAAACGACAACAAGCGCTCAGGCTGGAAACCTTCCGAAAGCATTCCAAAAGGAGGCATGATCATGGCAGATGTACATTGCCCGATGGGGATGATTAGGCCCATGGCCGACTGCATGACCTGCGGTAATAACATCACAGGTGGGACGAGCCTCGAATGGTGTGGATATAAGGTACCGCCGCCGCCAGCTCCGCAGACGCCGCCGGAATTGCCGATCAACGCGTTGACAATGCAGATGAAGAGGAAACTCGGAAAGGCTGAATACTTCTATCGGATCGGGAAACCCCGAATCGGTGACAGCCTCAGCGATGAAGCCGCATGGATTGAGAGAAAGATAAGGAGGATAAAGAAGGATGAACAGCGAAAAGCTTGAATCGACTGCGTTAAAGCGGGAAGCACGGCGCCAAAGAAGACGGAACAAACGGACCATTTGGAACCTGTTTATTTTCTGCATCATACTGGCCCTGGTTTTATACCTGGCAGCGGTGAAGTTTGAGAATCAGGACCTTAAGCAAGAAAATCAGGATCTCCAGAAGCAAGTCCGTGACCTGACTGTTATGGTGACAGTTGAACGGGAGGCTCTTCCGGAACCGGCCAGAGGTAACGTAACAAGGATCCAATCACTTGGAACATTTAAAATCTATCATTATTGCCCATGCGCGATATGTTGCGGAAAGACAAATGGAATTACAGCTTCCGGTGCAAAAGCGAGGGAAGGTGAGACCATAGCAGTCAATCCATCAGTAATCCCGCTGGGAACCACGGTTATTATAGATGGACATGAATATACCGCGGAGGATGTCGGCGCCGGAATCAACGGGAAAAGAATCGATATCTTTGTTGGATCGCATGAAGAGGCTTTAAAGCTTGGAGTCCAGGAAGCGGAAGTCTACATAAAATAAGAAACGGTGCTCGCAACACCGTCTCCAGAACTCCTACGCAAATGACCTAGCGTGGTATTAAATTACCTTTATTATAATCCAATCTATTTTAAAATACAACCATTATTTTACAGGGGGAAGAGCATTGAGTTATTTAGATTTCTTGAAAAGTAAAATTGAACTTGCGCCTTCATCCGGCTTCGAAATTGATCCCAGTGAAATACATTCAATATTAAAACCGCATGAGAGAGACGCGGTAATATGGGCAATCAGGGGGGGATGCCGTGCTATATTCGCTTCATTCGGTCTCGGAAAAACGATCATGGAGATTGAATTCTGCTGGCAGGTTGTACGGCATAAAGGAGGACAGGCTCTCATAGTTCTGCCGCTTGGAGTTAGACAGGAGTTCATGCGGGATGCGGTACAGCTGCTTGAAATTAAGGCGCCAACATATGTTACCAGCATGGAAGAGGTCAGAGCAGCTGACAATGATATCCTGATCACCAATTATGAGCGTGTCCGGGATGGTGATATCGATCCAGCATACTTCATGGCGACATCACTGGATGAAGCGTCTGTGCTCCGGTCCTTCGGGAGCAAGACCTATCAAACCTTCCTTAATAAGTTTAAAGGAGTTTTATATAAACTGGTAGCCACGGCGACGCCGTCACCCAACAGATACAAAGAACTGATCCATTATGCCGGATATCTGGAGATCATGGACACAGGGCAGGCCTTGACACGATTCTTTCAGCGTGATTCCACAAAGGCCAATAACCTGACCTTATACCCTCATAAAGAGAATGAGTTCTGGCTGTGGATGTCATCCTGGGCCCTGTTCATTACAAAACCGTCTGACATGGGATATGAGGATGAAGGATATTTGCTGCCGCCGCTGGACGTGCGAAAACATATCGTTCAGACAACTTATAGCGCAGCAGTCGACAAAGACGGCCAGTTTAAGATCATGAACGATTCAGCAACATCACTGAAAGAAGCGGCCCGGGAAAAACGGGAAAGTATTGACCTACGAGTTGCCAAGGCAAAAGAAATCATCGAGCAGGATCCAGAGGCCCATTTTATCATCTGGCATGATCTGGAGGCAGAGAGACACGCAATCAAAAAGGCACTGCCGGCCAGCGTAGACATTTATGGCAGCATGGATTACGACACCCGGGAAAAGAGGGTGATTGATTTCGCGGAGGGAAAAATCCGGCTGTTTGCGACAAAGAAGTCGCTTTCCGGTCAGGGCTGTAATTTTCAAAAGCACTGCCACAGAGCAATCTTTCTTGGCATTGATTATGAATTTAACGATTTTATTCAGGCGATTCACAGAATATACCGCTTCCTCCAAACAGAGCAGGTCATCATCGACATTATTTACACTGAAAGTGAGCAGCAGATATATAAGGTACTGATGCAAAAGTGGAAGCAGCACGACGAATTACAGGCTAAGATGGTCGCCATTGTTAAAAAATATGGGCTGTCTGGTGTCACCGAAGACCGGATGGCCAGAAGCATAGGAGTTGATCGAGTGGAGATAAAAGGAAAGCGGTTCACAGCAGTTTTAAACGACTGTGTTGTTGAGACCATGGACATGCCGGCGGATAGCGTCGACCTCATACATACTTCAATACCATTTTCAAACCATTATGAATATACACCAAACTATAACGATTTCGGTCATAACGAGGATAACGGTAGGTTTTTCGAGCAGATGGACTTTTTGACACCGCAACTGCTCAGGGTCTTAAAGCCTGGCCGGATTGCCGCCATACACGTCAAGGACCGCATTCTATTTGGTAATGCGACAGGTACCGGAATGCCGACGGTAGACCCATTCTCCGACATGACGGTATTCCATTACATCAAGCATGGATTCCAATATATGGGGCGCATTCCAATCCTCACAGATGTTGTGAGGGAAAACAACCAGACATACAGGCTCGGTTGGAGTGAGCAGTGTAAGGATGGCTCTAAGATGGGAATAGGATGCCCGGAATATATCCTGCTTTTCCGAAAACTGCCGACGGACCACTCCAAAGCCTATGCCGACGAGCCTGTTACAAAATCTAAGAAAGAATATACGCGCGCGCAGTGGCAGATTGACGCTCACGCCTTCTGGAGGTCATCAGGAGACAGGATGCTGACAAAAGAAGAATTGCTGTCAATGTCGGTCTCTGACCTTCAAACTGCCTACCGGAAGTATTCCAGGGATACGATCTACAGCTATGAAGAGCACATTAAGCTTGCAAAGGAACTGGATCATGATGGAAGGCTGCCAGCATCTTTTATGGTTGTGGCTCCGGGCTCGTGGCATGACGGCATCTGGGATGATATTAACAGGATGAGGACTTTAAACGGCAGCCAGAAGGCTAAAAACCTTCAGATGCATGTTTGTCCGCTTCAGTTTGATATTGTCGACCGGATTATAAACCGCTATTCCAATGAAGGCGATCTTGTCCTGGATCCTTTCGGCGGTCTTGGGACCGTAGCGCTCCGTGCCATGAAGTTTGGCCGGATCGGATACACCATCGAACTCAATCCGGATTCCTTCCGGGATGCGGTCGGGTACCTAAGAGAAGAGGATGAATTGCATGATGTACCGACACTGTTTGATTTTCTTCCAGGAGGTGATATGCATGAAGCTTTACATGGGCGTGACGCCGGATAAATTTGAACTTCCCCTCGCCGTATGTGAAAGTGTCGGAGAATTGGGAGCAATTTTCAATACACCCAAGAGCATTATATTCTGCGAAATCTCAAGGTATAAAAAGGGCGGAAGGTACCAGAATGATGGCCGGCGCCGCGGCGTCAGGTTTGTAAGTACGGAGATTGAAGACGAACCAGAGGAAGAACCATCGGAAGAAAAGCAGACCGATGAAGAGAATTATATCGATACATCCTGGCTCTTTGATAGGCCAGGTGTGAAATTACAGAATTAAGAGGGGATTGATTATATGAGAAATCTGGATTATCTGAGCAAATACTGTTTGGAGCGTGGCGACAGCCATAATGGGCGCTTTAAAATCTTCATTGTAGGAAAAGCCTTCTTTGTGATCGCCAGCAATGGAATGGGGTGGGAGCACATAAGTGTCAGCTTGAAAAATCAAAGCCGTTGCCCCACCTGGGACGAAATGAATCATATCAAAAAGCTTTTCTTCGAGCCTGAAGAATGCGTTATGCAGCTTCATCCGCCGAAAAGCGAGTATGTCAATATTCATCCGTATGTGCTGCATCTTTGGAGACCGATTCTTCATGAAATCCCAAAGCCACCGAGGATTTTAGTTTGAAAGGAGTAACCCCATGCATAGTACAAAGATTGAATGGTGTGATAGCACCTGGAACCCGGTAACGGGATGCTTACATAAATGCGAATACTGTTATGCCAGAAGGATCGCTCACAGGTTCGGAGGAGAAGCTGACCTGAATGAAACGTGCATTGAATTAAACACGAAGCCGAAAACCGCATTCCCATATGGATTTCAGCCGACGCTTCATAGGTACAGGCTGGAGGAACCTAAAAAATTTAAAAAGCAGCAGAATGTTTTCGTATGCAGCATGGGGGATCTTTTCGGACCTTGGGTGCCTCATGACTGGCAAGATGAAGTTTTCACAGCCTGTGGTGATGCGGACCGGCATAAATATCTTCTCTTAACAAAATATCCGGAGGGAATCGATCCGGCAATCGATAGTTTCGTACCCGAAGAGAGAGGCGGCCAGGATTCTTTGGAGTTTTTCGACATCTTCTGGTTCGGTACTACGATCACCTGCGAGGAGGATTTGGGGAGGGTTGACATCTTATCCAAAATTGAAGAGGGGCACCGGTTTCTCAGCATTGAACCGCTTCACGGGCCCATAAAGCTTGAAATAAAAAAAGACCGCTGCCCGGTATGCGGATCCAGCGAAGTTTACCAAGAGAATCCAAGGACGTCGACAACGTATCCTTGGTATTGCGACTGTTGCGGAGAATGGGAAAGCGTTGACGGCGACGATCTGAAGCCAAGCATCGAATGGGTGATTATCGGAGCGGAGACAGGAAATCGAAAGGGCCGTGTGATTCCGAATGTCGAATGGATTATAAGCATCGTTGATCAGTGCCGGGCGTTTGGAGTACCGGTTTTCATGAAAGACAGTCTGGCTCCTATCATCGGAGAAAAAAACATGATTCGCGAATTCCCGGGAGAACTTCAGCGATAGTAGTCAAATGTTCCAGAAATGAGGATTAATACCGTGAACGAATTTGAAGAAAAGCTTAAGGACACTTACGGATATAAAGTGCTTGAACTTCATCTAGCAACGGTCCAGCTGAAACATGACATTGCAAAATCACTTCCATTACCTAAACGATTCAAAGAACTCTTATTAAGACAGATCATGAGGGAGCTCTTTACAGTTGATAAGGCCATGAAAGAATATCTCTACCTATAGGATAAAAGGAGGCCGCTATGATAATTACAGATCACAACCAGATGAAAATTCGCGTAGTCAATTTCTGCTGCGGGATTGGCGGGCAGGATTTAGGTTTTGAGCAATCAGAGCATGAATACAAGGGAATACAGGGCACATTTGAGACGCTTGCCGGTTACGACAATGATCCGGTTGTGTGCCATAACTTTGAACGTATCACGGGTAACAAGGCGATCTGCGCCGATTTGTTTAACCGCGAACAATACATATTATTTCACGGTGAAGAACCCGGCTCTGATTGGCACGAACTAACGCCGGAAGATGTGCGTAAGCAATGCAGAGAGACCCCGGACATGATTATGATGTCGCCACCCTGCAAAGGCTTCTCGCGGCTTCTTCCGAAAAAGACTTCTCAGCTGCCAAAGTATCAGGCCTTGAACATGCTGCCCGAACGGATCTTTGATCTTGCCCTTGAAGCATGGTTTGATGATCTTCCCGCCATCCTGCTCATGGAAAACGTCCCCGGTATTCGTGACAAAGGGCGGGGCTTGGAAACGTTGAAAAAGATAAAGTCAAAGCTGGCATTGCGTGGATACGTATTCCACGAGGATTTATACGATTGTGGAGAATGGGGTGGGCTTGGACAGCACCGGACACGATTTCTTCTGATCGCCCGTCTCAAAAGCAAAGTACCGAGTTTCGTATTCGAGCCGCCGAAACTGCCTATGAAAACCATCGGAGATATCCTTGGACCGCTGCCAATGCCCGGAGATACGGAAAGATGCGGAAGATTACATAGAATGCAGCATCTGGCGTGGCGCACATGGGAAAGGCTGGCGCTCATCCCAGCCGGAAAAGACTGGAGAGCGTTGGAGAATTACGGGCATAACTCACAAAATGGAGCCTATCGAATCGTACCATGGACAGAGCCATCGTCTACCGTTACCTCGAAAAGCAACCTCACCAACAACACCTCTATAAGTGTAGCCGATCCACGGATCGAATGTGTCCAGGGCTATGGCAACAAATATAAGGTAACAGAGGCCGACAAGCCAGCGCCAACAGTGACCGGCAGCCGTGTTGGCAGCGGTGCCATAATTTATGCCGATCCAAAAGCAGAAAGATTTGCGGCGAATTCCGTAAAAGTCCAAGAATGGGATCAACCTTCCGGGGCCGTGTTGGGTGCAGCGGGAGTTAATCAGGGCAGTATTAATGTTTCAGATCCGCGCTATACCGATCATTATCATTGCTTCAAGGTTACTCCTTTTGACGAGCCTGCGGATACGGTTACATCCGGTCATAGTCCAACAAGTGGAGCGGTTTCAATAGCAGACCCGCGGATAGATCATCCTACATGGCGGCGCACTCAGAAGGGGAAGGTCCAAGAGTGGGAAAAGCCATCCGGCGCAATACTCGGCTCGGCAGACCTGAGCGGCGCAGGATCTGGAATTATCGCAGATCCACGGCTCAATAAGCGGGATATGCGATATGCAGGGACTTATAAGGTCGTCGAATGGAACGAACCATCACCAACGATCATAGGACAGACAGATATTCAAAATGGGGCTGCATGCGTATCTGATCCGCGCATCAGTGAAAAATGGAGCGGTGCTGGGAACTATGGCGTAATGGACTGGAATGAACCCTCAAAAACAATTACGGCAAGCGGAGATATCCACGCCGGAGCATCCGCCGTTGCTGATCCAAGAATCCCCGGCCCGGACGAAAGAGGTGTGTTTATCATCATCGCAGCTGACGGAACTTGGCACCGACCAATTACGACATATGAGGGTGCGATGCTCCAAGGCTTTCCCAGGACGCTCCGGGACGGCACCCCGTTCGATCTGGTTGATTGCAATGATGGCAAGGCCCGAGAATATATCGGAAATGCTGTACCAGTCCAGACCGCGACAGCGATAGGCAACGCACTTCTGGCAACCCTCATGCCGAACCTGTTGGGAGAATGGTACTGGGGATTCAGCGATCTGAATATTTGGGTGAAGAAAGACGGAATCGAAAACATTACCCACTATGCGAAAGCTTGAAGAGGAAATCGCTGTAAAGGAAGGATACTCAGATGATCGGATTGATTGATGTTGATGGGACGCTGCCGAACATGGCGCTGATGAAGATATCTACATATTATAAATCCCTCGGTGAGACGGTTGAGTTTGTCCAGCCAAAAGTCAAATATGAAAAAATCTATGCCAGTGCCATATTTACCAGATCTCGAAAGAAATGCGAAGACCTCCTTGCAATATACGGTGACCGGATCGAGATTGGCGGAACTGGCTGGGACCTCGAAAAGAAGCTGCCGCCCGAAATTGAATCATGCAAGCCGGACTATGACCTGTATACGACCGAAATGATCTACAGGCGGATACGCGGTATTCTGAGCCGGGAGCAGAAATGGAAAAAGGCAGATCAGATCGTAAAGGCTGGGCTGGGATGTACGTCGAGGGGTTGCGTTCGAAACTGCGGATTCTGTTTGGTACCGAAAAGTGAAGGTCCATTTCGACAGGATGCGGAGATCAGTGATATCATCAATCCTCGGTCAAATGTTATTATCCTACACGATAATAACCTGACGGCAGACCCTTACTGCATTGATAAACTCCATGAGCTCCGGGACCGGAAACTCATAGTTGATATCAACCAGGGCTGCGATGTGCGGCTCATGACAGACGAGATCGCACATGCCATGAAAGAAGTGAACCACCTTCGGTCAGTGCATTATGCATGGGACCTAATGGGATTTGAAAATCAGGTCATGCAGGGTATCGAAGTTTTAACAAAGTACATAAAAAAGCAGAACCAAGCCTGCTTCATGCTTGTAGGATATGACACGACATTTGAAGAAGACGTATACCGTTTCAGGAAGTTGATCGAAATGAAAATCAGGCCATATGTGATGGTCTATGACGACAAGCCGGACGAGAGGTTGCAGCACTTTAAAAGATGGGTCAACAGCATGATATTCAAGGCTTGTAAATTTGAGGAATATAAACCATGGGTAAAGGCCCAGGCGCAGATGATTATGGGTTGA
>DAITKX010000020.1:38672-42270 GCA_036835995.1 Bacillota bacterium
CATGAGAAAAATGGAATAAAAATTAATTATTTAGAAAAGGAGACAACCATTATGAAGACTATTATACAGAACATTGATGTAAACAAAATTTATCCGCATCCCGATAATCCCCGGAAGGACCTCGGGGACCTGACAGAATTGGTTGCGTCTATAAAAGCCCGCGGCATATTGCAGAACCTGACTGTCGTTCTAAAGGACGTTGTTTTTGAAAAGCACTCCGCTGCCGGAAAGAGCGAAATGATAGAAGCTCCGATCGATGCTACATATACGGTCGTCATAGGTCACCGCCGTCTGGCCGCTGCGAAACTCGCTGGCCTGACGGAAGTCCCCTGCGTGATCAGCCAAATGGACCACAAAGACCAGGTTGCGACGATGCTCCTGGAGAACATCCAACGGAGCGATCTGACGCCCATCGAACAGGCCCAGGGTTTCCAGATGATGCTGGATCTCGGAGAGACCGTAAGCGGAATATCCGAAAAAACTGGACTTTCAGAATCGACAGTGCGTCACCGGGTAAAGCTGACGGAGCTTGACCAGGATCGATTTAAGAAATCTGTAGAACGTGGAGCCACATTGTCGGATTATATGGAACTTGAAAAGATTGAGGATCCTGATCTAAAAAATAGAATTCTGGAAACGATCGGTACCCCTAATTTCAAATGGGAGCTGCAAAGGGCAATTGACAAGGAGAAGAATGATAAGGCGATAGCATCTATGATAGAACAGCTTCAAACCTTTGCTGAAAAAATTGAAAACAGCATCGGCAAAAGTTATGTGACAACCTATAACGCTAATAATTATGAAGAATTTCAGAAGCCGGAGGACGCAGACGCAAAGAAATATTACTATTTCGTGTCAAACAATTGGATATCTCTCTATTGTGATCAAATAAAGTCAGATATCCAGGATTCTTCTGTAAATGCAGAACAGGAGCAGCGCCGGCTCCGAATCGCAACCCTTAAAGAAGCGGCTGAACGTGCATATAAGCTGCGGTATGAATTTGCACTTAGTATTACGACCACCAAGGCAAGAAAAAACATGGATATCATCGCCGAATACATTATCAAAGGCATGCTGGATGATAGCTGGGGACTTGACTATAGTGATTTCGCCAAGGCGTTCAACATCGAAAATGAGGGCGAAAATGATCTGGAGTTTTCGGACTTCACAGAGCAGATCTACATGCAGCCGGAGAGAAGCCTGTTTGTATCCATCTGGCATACTATGGATTCCCCGCGTCAGGGATACTGTTCATCCAACGGAAGATATGAAAAAAATGAAAACTTAGACGCAGTCTACGAATTTCTGGAAAGGCTCGGATATGAGCTTTCCGATGAAGAGGAGAAATTGAGAAACGGTACCCATGAATTATATCTGTCTGAAACAGGAGAGTAAAATGTATATTTCGTACTCAAAGATCATGAAGGAATTTAAGCGCCCGCTGGATTATAAGATCGCAAAGGCTGTAAAAGAAATCAGAAAAGGCTTTGCGGTATCCTCGCATCATACAGCTATCGCTTTTTCGGGCGGAAAGGACAGCACGGTATTATGGCATCTGATCCGGACATATTTCCCTGACAAGCATCCATACATAATCTACGGCAACACCGGAGTTGAATATCCGGAATCGCTCAGATTTGCCCGGAAACTTGGAAAAGAGTGGGGCAGTGAATACTTCCATGAAACGAAGCTCCAACGAACTGAAGAGGAAGGATTGAAATATCAGGCACAGCGGGAAATTTTGGATTGGCTTATAAAAGAAGGGCGGATACATGAGGTACTGAAAGAAGATGGGAAACTAAAATCCACTCGAACACTTGAACACAAAGCTACACCGCAAATGTGGGAAAATTTTCGCAACCGCAGGCTGGTATGGCCGAAAGGGACACTGATGTCATATTGGTGGTGTGCGGATCAATACGGTTTTCCGATTCTGGGAAAGGCAGCTTCCCTGTTGGATGCGAGGCGTATTAACATTGACTGCTTCCTGAGTTTTTCCAGCAGTGCAAGCCAGCGCGAGAAGCTTCTCGAATATTACGATGTTTTAAGCGAATGTAAATTCAGCCAGCACTGCTGCAAGCTGATTAAAAAGGATCCGTCGGAGCAGTTACAGGCTGAATTGGACGTGGACGTGATTTTCAAGGGGCTCATGGCCTCGGAGAGCCAGACGCGAAAAACCAACTTTGCGACCCGGGGATATCTTTTTAAATCGTCCCGGCCACATTTGGGAGATGATCCGTTTTATCACTGTAATCCGCTCCAGATCTGGACTGATGATGATATCTGGGAATACATACGCATGTACGATGTGCCTTACTCGGAACTTTATGACATGGGCTATACCGACGATCAGGGCGTAGAACATAAAATCCCCCGAAACGGATGTTATGGATGCGCAACGGCAATCATGCGGAAAGATAATCAGCTGTCGATGGCCCGCCGGACACATCCGCGGCAATGGACAGCCGTCATGGATTACGGCATGGCGGATGAACTGAAAAAACTCTACCACATCAAGAACAACGGCATACCGTCAATCATTGGAGTATTTGACAGCGCAGATGAACTTCTGGAGAACCGGCCATGCGCCTTTGATGATATTGGGGACAGGCTGGACAGCGAGGGCATTGACGATGAATACGATCCAGATCTGTCGGAGTAAATGATTCTATTTTAAGAGGAGGTATCGCTCATGGATATCGAAAAAGTAACATCCGCACTCGAAACGCTGCGGGTCGGGAAGATCATTGAAGAATATGACCTTCAGGATAAGATCGCGAAGGCCTTCGACGTTGCGGGAATCGAATATCAGAAAGAATACAGGCTGGGTACCGGAAGCAGAGTTGATTTCCTCACCGCTTATGGTATCGCCGTTGAAGTTAAGAAGGGAAAACCAAACCGAGCCAGCCTGGAAACGCAGATAAATAGGTATGCAGAATTTGAAGAGGTACAAGCCATCATTATCGTGGTAGAGACCAGCCTGAAGTTTCCGATTAAGCAGTCATGGAATGGAAAACCCTGCTCCGTGATCGGCCTTCAGAAGCTGTGGGGGATTGCTTTATGATACCGGCATATCTGCAAAGGCTTGAAGAGCCGGAAGAAACATTCGGGAAGCTCTATCCGGAAAAAATGGGAGACAGGATCATCAACTGGATTGTCGAGGGAGATCCCGGAACGGTGGAGATCATCAAGCGACTATTTCCAGGATCCAGATCACAAGGCCGCGGCCACTGCCATTTCCCGAATACCAAGCGAAATGCGGAAAATCTGAACTGGCTTATGATGCGTTTTCCTCTTGAAATTACTGATAAGGCAGCATGGGAAGCAAGCTATCAGGAAGCGGTAGAACACCGAACAAGGATCGATGGATTCAATCAGCGGCCAGATAAGATCATACCGCCTCGGGATTTCATTGGTGAACTGAAAGAATTTCAAAAGGAAGGACTTTCTTATCTGGTCGGCGCCGGACGTGCGCTTCTGGCAGATGAAATGGGATTAGGCAAGACAATCGAAGCGCTGGCGTATTTATCAGAAAAGAAAGCCTATCCGGCCATCATCGTGGTACCGCCGCACTTGATAAAAAACTGGGAGGCGGAGA
>DAITKX010000021.1:0-5592 GCA_036835995.1 Bacillota bacterium
TAATGATACTCCAACAGAAAAGCTGTTACCTCGTCGTCAATTTCAATTTTTTCATATCTGAGAGCGGTTTTTGCCTTTTCCACAAAATACCCGATAAAATCCGGAAGATCTTCTCTTCTCTGCCGTAGAGGGGGAACCTGCAGGATAATCGTGCTTAAACGGAAAAACAGGTCCTCGCGGAATGCGCCCTCTTTAATTTCCTTTGCCAGGTCCTTATTGGTTGCGGATATCAAACGAAAATCAACTTTGATTTCCTCATTGCTTCCGATTCTGTTGATCCTCTTTGTTTCGATAGCCCTCAGTAGCTTAGCCTGCGTAGGTAATGGAATATCCCCGATCTCATCCAGAAACAGCGTACCTGAATTTGCCGCCTCAAACCGGCCGATCCTCGTGTTCAGGGCGCCGGTGAAAGAGCCCCTCTCATGACCAAACAGCTCCGATTCCAGAAGACTGTCTGAAAAAGTATGGCAGTTGGTCGCAAAAAAGCCGTTTTGAGCGCGATTGCTCTCCTTATGGATATACTGCGCGACGACCTCCTTCCCCACCCCCGATTCTCCTAAAATGAGGACATTGGCGTCGCTTCTGGCCGCCTTGGAAGCCATTGTCAGCACATTTTTGAAGAGACTGTTTTTCGTTTGAAGCATATATGCTTCGTCCGGACCGGACGGATCCACAGTTTCCCTTTTTTGTATGTGCTTCAATTTCTCGATGCTTTGTACTTCTCTCAGCAGCTCCTCCGGGTCGCTTCCCTTGATTACATAGGTGAAAGCGCCCTGCTTCATCGCTTTCACGGCATTGTCTATGGTCCCATAAGCAGTCAGTATGATGAAGGTAAGCTCAGGCCGGACTTTTTTAACCGCGTTCAACAAGGCTACTCCATCCATCTCCGGCATGATCAGGTCTGATATAATGAGATCAAAGTCACTCGTTTTCAGGATGTCCAGCACTTCTCTTGATTTTGTGCACTGTCTGACCTGGTAGCCTTCCGTCTGCAGAATCATGGCGAGAACATCGCAGTATGCCTCTTCATCATCCACAATGAGAATCTTAAAATCCTTATTCATTGGATTCTTCTCCCCTCCTAATCGGCAACTGTATTGTAAAGATTGTTCCTGTTCCTACCTCACTTTCCATAGTGATCGTTCCGTTCAGTTTGCTTATTTCATTATATACGATATAGAGGCCAAGTCCACCGCCGCTGCGGTTTTCTTTTGTCGTAAAGAAAGGGTTGAAAATGTTAGCGTGGATATCCTCGGGAATGCCAGTCCCCGTGTCGGCTACCGTCACCGTTACCGTTTCGCCTGTTTCGACGCAGTCGATTATGATTTCCCCGCCGTTTTCCATTGCGTCCACAGCGTTGATGATCAGATTGATCATGATCATTTCCAGAGATTCCAGAACCAGAAAGAGCGTTATTTTCTCGTTGCAGTTCAGTGTGACGCTGATATTATTCTTTATCAGGGTAAGTTCTTCAAAAGACAGAATGGAGAGGATCGCCTGCCTTAGATTCACATCGATCCATTTCTCATTGGAAATCCTTGAAAACCGCAGCAGGTTGTCTATGATTTCATTGGACCGGTCCACTGCTTTTTCCATCATGCTGATGGCTTTTGTTTTAAGCTCCAGATCGTCGGGCGAACTTTTTTTCAGCAGATGGCAGTAATTTCTGATCAGACCCAAAGGATTTCTGATTTCATGCGCGACTCCGGCAGCCAGCTGGCCGACCGCCTTCATCTTGTTCTCCTGAAGCGTCTGCCGGTACAGAGCCCGTACCTGGGTGACGTCGTTCAGCATGAGCAGCACGCGATTCAAACGGGCAGAGATGTCCTGCATCGGGAAAGTAAATACCTCGAAGATTCTCCCGTCGTTCTCCACTTCACCTTTTCCGTTGATATTTTTTAAGAAAGTCTCACGCACGGCTTTCTTAATGGTGCCTGTCGCCTCTTCAGAAAACCCGAGAGCGGAGTATAAGTTCTGCCCGATAATATGATACCGCTTCCTGCCGAGATAACGGCAGGCCGCTTCATTTATGTTGACGATGGAAAGGTCGGCGCCGATCTCAATCATAAACATGGATACGCTGTTATATGTAGTCTGGAGATCATTCTTGCTCTCCGTGATCATGTTCATCCTGTCGGTCATCTCGGAATACATGATCTGGTAAAATTCAAATGCGATATATGCGATACAGATAAGAGTTACGACAAAAATAAATATTACGACATCTATTTTCCTGGAATAATCGTTCCCGGAGTCCTTCCCGGAATAATTGTAATACAGCAGAAAACCCACAGATGTAAAAAGAAACATTATAAAAACAGATCGAACTATCTTCTTCATTTCGGATAGATCCGTTCCAGGATCCTTCGATAGCCGTCGGCTCCGTAAAGCAGGCATTTGTTGATCCTGCTGATGGTAGCCGTGCTGGCCTTGGTGACCTCTTCGATTTCATTGTACGTCTTATGCTCATAAAGCAGCCTGGCAACGTGCAGACGCTGAGAAATCGCGTGAATTTCGTTGATCGTACAGATATCTTCAAAAAAGCGATAGCACTCCTCCTCTGTCTCAAGAGCTAAAATCGCTTTGAAAAGCTCGTCGATCTCTTCGTTTCTAAATCTGGACTCATAACCCATTTTGCAACCCCCACATACCCACGGCACTTTTATACTTTAACACTTTACAGTACATTATATCATTATCATTTTTTCTTGACAACAGAATATTTTTCCAATATATTATACAGTATACAAAGGGAGTAGTTTTAAGTTTACTGGTCAACATCCTGGCACCCCTGTGCCTGGCCGTAAACCCGCAAACGGAAAAATTCCGAGCCAGCTAAAGCTGGGAAATTTCCGTATGGCACCTACCAGACATTTGCTACGCAAATGTGGTTAGGTACGCAAGGTAACAAGACTTTGACATAATTTTCAGCGTTTTGCGAATGTTATGTTAAGGCCTTTTTTTATTAGGGACTATAAGTATTATAGCATAATGAATACGCCTCGCAACGTATTTCAGGACTCGCTGGGAAAATTGTCTAAATGGAGGTAAGAAATGTTTGAGCGTCAAAAAATCGAAGAGGTCTTGAAACAGCTGGAAGTGAACAGCCAGAACGGCCTTACATCGCAGGAGGCGAAGGAAAGGCTTGAAAAATACGGCCCCAACGCCTTCCAGGAAAAGAAACCGAAGACGAAATTGCAGATGTTCCTTTCACAGTTGAGAGACCCGATGATCTATATCCTCATGGCGGCAGTCGTCATCTCGGTTTTCCTGAAAGAGATCAGCGATGCCGGGATCATCCTGGCGGTGATTCTTCTAAATGCTGTCATCGGAGTGGTGCAGGAATCCAAGGCGGAAAAATCCCTTGAAGCGCTGAAAAAGCTCTCAAGTCCCACCGCTCTCGTGCGCCGGGACGGTCAGCCGTTGGAAATATCGGCTGCGGAGCTTGTGCCCGGGGACATCGTCCTCCTTGAGGCGGGGAGAGTCATTCCAGCCGACCTGAGGCTGATCAGCACTGTGAACATGAAGGTGGAGGAATCCGCCCTCACAGGAGAATCGGTGCCCGTCCAAAAGGATGCGGAATTTGTCGCGAAGGATGATATTACTCTGGGCGACCGCCTCAACATGGCCTATCTGTCCACGAGCGTAGCCTACGGAAGAGGCGAGGGCGTCGTCGTAGAGACCGGCATGCAAACGGAAATCGGAAAGATCGCAAAGATGATCAGCGAGAGCGTGGAGGAAATGACTCCCCTGCAGAAACGCCTGGGAGATCTGGGCAAGATTCTCGGCATCCTTGCCGTCGTCCTGTGCGCGGCGCTTTTCGCAGTGGCGCTGGTTCAGCACAGGGACATCATGGAAATGCTCCTGACCGCTATCTCCCTTGCGGTGGCCGCTATCCCGGAAGGCCTGCCCGCTGTCGTCACCATCGTCCTCGCCTTGGGCGTTCAGAAGATGGTGAAGGTCAACACCATCGTGAGGAAGCTTCCCGCGGTGGAAACCCTCGGAGCGGTAAGCGTGGTCTGTTCCGACAAGACCGGGACCCTTACCCAAAATAAAATGACCGTCACCGCGGTTTACGCGGACGAAACGCTCCGGCGCGTTTCAGAGCTTCATTATGATGCGGATAAACTGCTGATCGACGGTTTTGTTCTCTGCACCGACGCATCCATCGACGACGGTGTCCGCATCGGCGATCCGACGGAGCTTGCTCTCCTTGACATGGGCCTCGATAACCGTGTCTCGAAAAAAGCGCTGGAGCTCGAAGCGCCCCGGATCAACGAGCAGGCCTTCGATTCGGACCGGAAAATGATGACGACTGTTCACAAAAATACCGACGGAAAAGTCATCGCCTATACAAAAGGAGCCATGGACCGGATCATCGAAAACTGCAGCGAAATCATCATCAACGGAACGATCCGTCCGATCACGGCTTCGGATAAGGAAAAAATCCAAACAGCGGCAAAGGAAATGGCCGTCATGGCGCTGCGGGTGCTGGCCCTTTCCATCAAGCTGGAAGACCCCTCCGCCGCGGAAGAAAATCTCATCTTTGCGGGATTGGTGGGAATGATCGATCCGCCGCGCCCGGAAGCAAAGAAAGCCGTAGAAATATTTAAGAGCGCCTCTGTAACTACGGTCATGATCACCGGCGATCACATCGACACGGCCTTCGCCATCGCAAAAGAGCTCGGCATCGCGGAAAGCGAAGATCAGTGCATCACCGGCGACAGGCTCAGCCGCATGACTCAGGAAGAGCTCAACAGAGCGGTGCCGGATCTGAGAGTCTTTGCCAGAGTTTCTCCCGAAAACAAGGTCATGATCGTTAAGGCTTTCCGTTCCCACGGCCATATCGTGTCCATGACGGGGGACGGCGTAAACGACGCGCCATCGCTGAAGGCCGCCGATATCGGCGTCGCAATGGGCATCACCGGAACAGACGTGGCAAAAGGAGCGGCGGACATGGTTCTGACCGACGACAACTTCGCCACCATTGAAAGGGCTATCGAAGAAGGCAGAAATATCTACGGCAATATTAAAAAATCCGTACTGTTCCTGCTGTCCTCGAACCTGGGAGAGATCATCACCATGTTCACAGCCATCGTGATAGGCTTCCTGTCCCCCTTGAAAGCGATCCATATCCTCTGGGTCAACCTGATTACCGACTCGCTGCCGGGGCTCGCGCTGGGCGTCGACTCCGGAGACCCGGACATCATGAAGAACGCGCCGAGAAACCCCTCGGAAGGTCTGTTTGCGCGGGGAGGCTATGCGATCACCGTATTTTTCGGCGTCGTCATCGGAGCCATCACGCTGTCAGCTTTTCTCGCGCCATCTTTCAGCGCTTTGCTCGACGCCGGCCGGTCCATCACCCTGGAAAACATAAAGCTCGTCATGATGGATAAGAACATCTACATCCATTCACAGACCTACGCCTTCACTACCCTTGCCATATCCCAGCTTTTCAACGCCATCGGGATGAGAAACCTGAACCGGTCGGTTTTCCGGCTCAACCATCTCGACAACAGAATGATGATCATCGCGTTTTGCGTAGGAATGCTGCTTCAGATCAGCGTGACGGAAATCGACGTCCTCGTCGGT
>DAITKX010000021.1:5602-12670 GCA_036835995.1 Bacillota bacterium
CTCAAAGAATGGCTGTCGCTGATCGCGCTGTCCACGGCGCCGCTGTGGTTCCACGAGCTGTTCGTGCTGGTGAAGTATTTGAAAAAGGCCCGCTGAAAGTGAGGATCTGGAGCATATAGAAAATTTATTGGAAAATTTAAATGCTCAACGTTGATGCTATAAAAGCAAAGCGTTGAGCATTGCTTGTCCAACAAAATTTTACAGCAGGCTACAGATCCCGCAGGGCGTCCACCAGCGAGGTCTTCTGCTTTGACTTTTCATCCTTCATCTTGATGATCCTGGCGGGTACTCCCGCCACCACCGCGTTTTCCGGGACGTCGTCCACGACGATGGCGCCTGCCGCAACCACAGCGCCCCGTCCGACTCTCACGCCTTCCAGCACCACCGCATTGGCTCCCACCAGCACGTCGTCCTCGATGACGACAGGATTTGACGACGGCGGTTCCACGACCCCCGCCAGAACGCTGCCGGCTCCGATATGGCAGTTTCTGCCCACCATTGCCCTGCCGCCAAGGACTGCGTTCATGTCGATCATGGACCCTTCTCCAATCACAGCTCCGATATTGACCACGGCCCCCATCATGATGACGGCCTTGTCTCCGATTTCCACATGCTCTCTTATAATCGCCCCCGGTTCGATCCGGGCATTGAGATTTTTGATGTCCAGCATGGGGATCGCCGAGTTCCGCCGGTCGCATTCCACCACGATCTCTTCGATATCTTCGGCATATTTTTCGATCACCGGCATGATGTCGGACCACTCTCCGAATACGATCCTGTCCCCGCATCCGAAAGCGATGCAGTTCTCAAAAGGAAGAGGGTTCCTTTCCTTTATAAAAACCTTTACCGGTGTTTTTTTTCTTGAAGTGCTGATATGTTTTATAATTTCGTGTGCGTCCATGTTATACTGCCTTACGCATCCTTTCTTCCGCAAAGAGCGCTCTCATGGTCTCCCGCAGATATTCCCTGGCGCCGCTCTCCATCTCGTACAGAGGCAGCCGGTATTTCCCGACCTCCATACCCATCAGATTCATCGCCTCTTTGATGGGAATGGGGTTTGTCTCGATAAACAGGGCGTTGATAAATTCAAGGCATTTCAGCTGGATCTCCTTGGCCAGCCCCACGTTGCCGCTCAGATATGCCGCGGTCATCAGGTGCATTTCCCTCGGGATGATGTTCGCGGCCACCGAGATGACGCCCAGGCCTCCCAGGGCCATCAGCGGCACGATCATGTCGTCGTTTCCCGAATAAAGGGCAAATTCTTCACCCGCCAGCCGCGCGATCTGCGAGACGAAGGAAATATCTCCGCTGGCTTCTTTTATCCCTGCAATATTCTTATGCTGACTCAGCTCTTTCAATGCCTCATAGGTGAGACTGCAGCCGGTCCTGCCGGGCACATTATAGAGGATGAGAGGAATGGAGACCGCGTCTGCGATTTCGGTAAAATGCCGGATCATCCCCGCCTTATTGGTCTTGTTGTAATAGGGTGTAATTACGAGAAGACCGTCGGCTCCCATCTTTTCATATTTAACGCTCTGTTCCCTTGCAGCAAGGGTGTTGTTGGAGCCGCTTCCCACGATCACAGGGATTCTTTTTGCCGCGGTTTCGATGGCAACCCCTGCGATGAGGTCCCGCTCCGTAACGGTGAGAGCCGGCGTCTCCGCCGTAGTTCCCAGAATACAGAGCCCGTCGGTTCCCTCTTCGATATGCCAGAGGATCAATTCCCGAAGCTTATTATAATTTACACTGCCGTCTTCGTGAAATGGCGTGATCAAGGCAACGATGGATCCGGTTATCATAAGTATTTCTCCCTTCTGTTTTTCCTATTCTTCGAAGCGGCCCTGAACGGTTCTGACCGCCGGGCCGGTCATCATCACTTCACCGTCCGGTCTCTGGACGACGCCGAGCTGTCCGTAGGGCAGCATGACCTGGACGCTTCTCCCGCACTTTCCTTCGAGAGCGCCGATAACGGCGCTGGCACAGGCTCCCGTTCCGCAGGCAAGGGTCATGCCCGCGCCCCGTTCATAGGTCCTCAGTCGAAGCGTGCCGTAATCGACCACCCGGACAAAATTTACGTTGGTCTTTTCCGCAAAGAGCGGATGGTTGGAAATCTCTTCTCCCAGCTTTTCAATGGCGGGATCGTCTTTAAACTGTTCCAGCCATACCACCGTATGGACGGTTCCCATGAAACAGCTGCTCACTTCGACCTCACCTTCCGCAAGCCGCAGCTTCTGCTTCAGGAAACTGCCCGACTCCGTTTCGATCCCGCACCGCTTCGGATCAAAGTCCGGCTTCCCCATGCTGACCTCTACGAGAAACGGTTTTACGCCCGCAATCCTGATACCCATGGTCCCTGCAAGAGTCTCGACAGAATACTCTTCCACAGTGCGGATCCCTTCATCGAAGCAATATTTTGCAAAACAGCGGATCCCGTTTCCGCACATAGGCGCGCGGCTGCCGTCGCTGTTATAAATGATCATTTCCAGAGGCTTCTGTTTTACTATGATCAGCCCGTCGGCTCCGACGCCCAGCTGCCTGTGGCAGATCCGCCTTGCCAGCGACCGATAGGAGTCCTCGTATGGGGAAACGTCTTCCGCCGCCAGGATGACAAAGTCATTGCCGCAGCCGTGATATTTTGAAAACCTGATCATGGCTACAGGCCGAAGGCCTCGCATAACGCGATGACGGCCTTGATCTTCTCATCCCTGTCCACAGTCACGGAAATCGATATTTCGGAGGTCGTGATCTGATAATACATGATCCCTTCCTTTGCAAGGATGGAAAATACCTTGCCGGCGACGCCTGTGGCCGTCGCCATGCCGACTCCCACCAGGGACAGAATGGACAGGTTCGGCTGTTTTTCCACGGCGATCTCGCGCAAAAGTTCATGGTTCTCGATTGCTTTATCAAGGTCCCGGGCCTGTTCGTCTGTGCAGCTGAAGGATATGGTGCATTTGTTGTCCCCGTAGGTCTGCTTTGAAATCATGTCCACATTGATATGCAGATCGGCCAGGAGCTGGAACAGCTTTGCGATCGCCACTCCGTCGTTTTCCATTCCCCTCAGGGAGTAAATTGCGCAATCGTCCGAGATGCTGATGCCTGTAACCGGCATTTCTTCAATATAAATACTATCATTCATGACGTAAGTACCCTTTCTTTTATCACTTTCCAAAGATTTTCCTATAAACAGCTTCACGTTATATTTCTTCGCCAGTTCCACGCTTCTCGTCTCCAGGATCGATCCGCCGGAGGAGGACAGCTCCATCAGTTCTTCGTACGTGATCCTGTCGAGCTTCTTTGCCTTGGGGTTGATTTTCGGATCCGTGGTAAAGACCGCCGCCACATCGGTGTAGATCTCGCAATCCCATCCGAGCTGCGCCGCGATGGCCACGGCTGTGGTATCCGATCCTCCTCTGCCCAGGGTAGTGATATCCCCGTCTTCGCTGATCCCCTGGAAGCCTGTCAAAACGACTACCTTTCCCTCTTTCAGGAACTGTTCCGTGCGTTCTGTGTCGATTTCCTTGATCCGCGCCTGAGAATGATGGTCCGTAGTGATGAACCCGGATTGGAAGCCCGTCATGGAGACTGCCGGAACGCCGAGGCTCTGAAGCGCGATGGCCAGCAGCGCCACGGTCTTCTGTTCACCCGCCGCTAAAAGCGCGTCCAGCTCCCTTTTGGGCACATCGTCGCTGAGCTCTTTCGCCAGAGCGATCAATTCCGCAGTAGTCTTTCCCATGGCGCTTGCCACGATCACAATTCCGTCCCCTTCCTTTCGGAAGGAAGCGATGTGTTTTGCCACGGCGCGAATTTTATCGAGGCTCTCCAGACTCGTTCCCCCATATTTCTGTACTACGTTCATACGACTACCTCCTCATTGTCTATCATATGCTTGGTTTTTCGCTTTTTTGATGAAATCCTTGATTACTTATTTTTCAATAATTTACATTTATTTCTGAAAAGGGTAACTATAAAACCGCATAAGCGGCTTTTTATCTCCTTGCGGCTCCACGTTTTCCGCCTCACTGCAGGCGAAAGGGAGCCGAATTTTCTGTGAAAATAAAAAAGCCAGTAAGCTTCCCTTACTGACTCAACTAGCATGAACTTACCTTAACCCAGGTCATCATAAACTAAATTCAATAGTCATCAAGGATAGCGCATCTACATTTTTGTAGACAGTTCCATGGCTGTTCACCATGGCCCCACCTCGGATTTCACGCCTGGAATCCGGGTTCGGCGAAGGTTACCTCCGATATGAGTCACAGCCCGCCGGCTCTTCATATCTTCTTTTACTTCGCGACCTCTATCAACTTTAATTATCTTAGTCTACTTGATATTTTCAGATTTGGCAAGTGTTTTTTTAATTTTTATGAAAAGCTGCAGGTTACAGTGGTCAGGACCCCTCCCGTCGGATTTTGGGTTGACTAATCCCCGGACCTGTTCTATAGTTTCAGATAATACCATAATTCTGCCGGGCGGCGCTAAAGCGCCGGACAGGTCGGACAGAATGTTAATAAGGAGTTTCTCATGAAAGATAAATTGACGAAATACCGCCGGGAACTGCACCGCATCCCGGAGCTCGGATATGAATTATACGAGACGAGAGCATACATCATGGAACAGTTAAAGCAGTATGACTGCGAGATCGCCGAAGTCTGCGGCGGCATCTGCGCCTTTTTCCAATCGAAGGAGGAGGACGGAAAAGGCGGTCGCCGTGAGAACACCGTCGCCCTGCGCAGCGATATGGACGCCCTCCCGATCGTCGAAAAAACCGGGCTGCCTTATCGCTCCGCTCATGAAGGAGCCATGCACGCCTGCGGCCACGACGGCCATATGTCGATGCTTCTCGCCCTTGCCGGGGAATTGGACCGGATCATCCACACTCTGCCCCACAACGTGCTTCTCATCTTTCAGCCCGCCGAGGAGACCACCGGCGGCGCGGAGGATATGTGCGCGGCGGGAATTCTTTCAAAGTACGGGGTGAAGCGAATCTACGGCTTCCACCTCTGGCCCATGCTCCCGAAAAATGCAATCGGCTCAAGACCCAATGGATTGATGGCAAAATCAAGCGAGCTGGATATCGTCATAGAAGGAAAGAGCGTCCACTGCGCCAGCGCTGAAGAAGGGACCGACGCCCTGGCAATCGGCTGCGAAATGGTCAATGAGCTCTATCGAATGGAAAAGACGGAAATCCCGGCCATGGAATACTGTCTGTTGAAGTTCGGGAGGATGGAGAGCGGCACGGTCCGGAACGCCATTTCCGCCAAGACCGTCCTGCAGGGGTCTGTGCGCCGCTTCAATGAGGATACCGGGGATTTCATGTTCCGGCGGATCGAGGAGATTTCCGCTTCCTATGAGGGAAAATACGGCTGCAGGATCTCATTTATCCGCACCGACGGTCATCCCGCCGTGATCAACGACCCTGTCCTGTTCGCGGAAGCGAAAAAGCTCCTCTCGGATTATGAATTCCATACCTTTGAGAAGCCCTTTCTGCTGTCGGAGGACTTTTCCTGCTATCAGGAGCGCGTCCCGGGGCTGTTCCTTTTCCTTGGAACGGGAACAGGCATCCCCCTTCACAGCGATACCTTCGACTTCGACGAGAAAGTGCTGTGCACCGGGGTGAACGTGTATCTCAAGCTGCTGAAATCCATTTCACTTTAGCCCATAGAAAAGAGGCCTGGAAGGAGAAAGACGCTTCGCAGGCCTCTTGAAGGATTCGACTTGGATTACCGCATAGTCAAAGCTTATTTGAACAATGCCACAAACCCGTTTGTAAACGCCGAGCAATAGGTGACAAGAGCCAAAGGGATGCACAGCACTAACGTGAATAAAATTGCATATTTGGCCAGCCTATCGACCGAAATCTTTGAAATGGCGGATGCAACGAAAAGGGTTGTTCCATAAGGCGGCGTGACATAGCCGATGGCCAGGTTCAGGACGATGATCACGCCGAACTGCAGCGGAGTGACGCCTACGCTCTGAACGACCGGCAGGAAGATCGGCGAAAGGATAATGATGGCCGGGATATTGTCGATCAGCATTCCTACGATCAGCAGGAACACGTTGATGATCAGCAGGACTAAAAATGGACTATGGGTCAGTGATAAAATCGCCTCGCTTACTCTTTGAGGCACGTTTTCCAGAGTCAGATACTTTGCCATGGCGCCTGAAAATCCAATGATAAAGACGATAACCCCGTTGAGAACCGCCGCCTCATAAAATGATTTTTTCAGCTTTTTAAGGTCAAGCTCCTTATAGACAAACAAGCCGATAATGATGGAATATACGACGGCGACAACGGCGGATTCCGTAGGGGTAAATATCCCCGAATAAATTCCGCCGAGGATGATGACCGGAGCAAGCAGCGCCCAGATACCCTCTTTCATTGCGACGGCGATATTTCTGACGGAAGGCCTGGTATCGCTTCCTCTATAACCATGCTTTTTTGAAATGATGTAGCAGGCGATCATCAGCACGATGCACATCGCGATCCCGGCGGGGATTCCGGCCAGGAAGAGGTCGCCGACGCTGGTGCCCACCGTCACGCCGTAAACCACCAGGGGAATGCTTGGCGGAATGATGACGCCGATGGATCCGGCGGAAGCGATCAGGCAGGCGCTGAATTCGTCCCCGTATTTCTTCCGCTTCATCTCAGGCAGCATCAATGAGCCTACCGCAGAGGTTGTCGCCGCGCCGGAGCCCGAGATCGCTCCGAAGAACGTCGCCGTCAGCACGGATGCCATTCCAAGCCCTCCGGTGATCCACCCGATGAAGGCGTCGGCAATATCGATCAGCCTTCTTGCCACGCCTCCCGCGCTCATCAGGATTCCTGCCAGGATAAAGAACGGGATTGCCAGGAGAACGAAGGAATCGATTCCGGTAAACGCGTTCTGAGCGACGATGCGCAGGGGTGTCGAAGAAAAACCTATAAATGTGATAATGGTTGATGTGGCGATGGCATAACCGATTGGCAGACCCAACGCGATCAATAAGAGCATTGCGCCGAACATGACTAAAATTTCCATTACTCATCCACCCCGCTTTCGAGGTTTGATTTTCCAAATATTACTT
>DAITKX010000021.1:12680-12890 GCA_036835995.1 Bacillota bacterium
AAACTCTCAATTATTTTTACGATAAGACGAATCCCCACGACAGCGCTGCATGCCGGAATCGACAGATAGCCGAGCCAGACCGGCAGCCTCATGGCCGGAGTCACCACGTGAAGCTCCATTTGCGACTGCACCACTTCAAAGCCGTAGATGGTGACGATTGCCGTAGTCGCAAGCCAGACCAGATTTACGAGGATATCCAAGGCCTCCTTG
>DAITKX010000021.1:12900-17270 GCA_036835995.1 Bacillota bacterium
TTTCATATGTCCCCGCCTGATCAAAGCGGTCGACAGGATTTCCACACGAAGATGTTCTCCGTCCTTCAACCCCGCACTGACTCCGATCCAGGAAAACCATACGAACAGATACCTCGCGAACTCTTCCGACCACGACAGCGCATTGTTGAATATATAACGCATCACGACCTGTGTGAAAATTACAATGACCATGACGGCCAAAGCGATGATCAATGCGCCGGATTCAAAAGTATTGAATAGTTTACCGATTTTTTTTATCATTTATTACCTCCCAAGCAAACCGCAGTGATGGTCATAGCCGGCATAGTCGGCGAAATCCAACCCCGGCTCCGACTCTGTTTACAGCCCGGCAGCTTCGAACACTTTCGCGTCGATCTGACTTCTGTAACCATCGACAACAGACTTGGTTGCCTTTATCATTTCCTCCTTCACATCCGGTGAAATCTCATTGATCTTCATTCCGGCGTCCTTCATGATCTGCATCGCCTTTTCGTCGACCTGAACAGCGATCTGCCTCTGTTCCGCGGTCGTCTTCTCGGCGGCGTCCAGCACTACCTTCTGCAGATCATCGGGCAAGCTGTTAAAGTAGTCCTGATTGATGAAGGTCACCATCTGAAGGGCGGAGTGATTGGTCAGCGAGCAATACTTCGTTACCTCCTGGAAGTTTCCATCCTGGACGTAGATGACAGAGGTGTCCACTCCGTCGATGGTTCCCTGCTGCAACGCGGTATAAACCTCGCCGAAAGCCATCGGGATCGGGTTGGTTCCCAAGGCTTTTTCCGTATCGATCATAAGGGTGGATTCCCCTACGCGGATTTTGATTCCCTTCGTGTCCGACAAGGATTCGATTGGTTTCTTGTTGTTGGAAATAACCCGGAATCCGCCGTCGAAATAGCTTAGGACCTTCACGTGGATAGCCGTTGTCTCGTCCGCCAGGAGTTTACCCATCTCTCCGTCAACCTTTGATTCCCAGTCAGCTCTGTCCTTGAAAACGAAAGGCAGGTCAAAGATGTTCCAATCCGGAAGGTATGTAGTAAACAGCGACGACATGGCCATACCGCCTTCAATATTGCCCATGGTGACGCTTTCAAGGATTTCCCGCTCTCCGCCCATGGAGCCGCTTCCAAGCACCTCGACGGCGATCCTGCCCCCGCTGCCTTCTTCCACATATTTTTTGAAGAGCTGCACGCCTTGAGCGCAAGCGGTAAATTCGTTTTCGATATGCGCGAACCGGATCGTGTATTCCGCTCCGCCTGTGCCACCGTTGTCCGAAGGCGCGGCAACGTTCTCCTTGCTGCCTCCACACGCCGTCAGCATGAAAAGAACCATGATAAGACATAAGATAATTGACAAGATTTTTTTCATTTTCTTACTCCTTTCAGTTTTGAAAAATGTTTCTGAATTCCATTTTTTTGAACTTTACTGAAGTTTTAACGCAAATACAATGCCAATTCAAAATATTCCAACAATTAATTTTCTTTCAAATCCGAAATGAGTTGAAAAAACTGGATATAAGAAAATCTCAAGACGTTTACATTAAATGGAAATTATCAAGGGGTCTGAAAAAAAGTTCCAGACCCCTTGATAATTTAAGAAAAAAATTTCACAATTGAATCAATCTCTCTATACGCTCCAGCCCAGGCTTTCCTGCTGGATGCGGTACAGCCTTTCATACAGGCCCTTTCGCTGCATCAGGGTCTCGTGGGTCCCCTCCTCCACCAGCCTGCCGTCGTCCAGGACGATGATCTTATCGGCGCCGGCGACGGTTCTCAGGCGGTGAGCGATGACGATCACCGTCTTTCCCTTGATCAGCCTCGATATGGCATGCTGAATCAGCGCCTCGTTTTCCGGATCAAGGGACGCGGTCGCCTCGTCGAGAAGGACGATGGGCGCGTTTTTCAGAAGGGCCCGGGCGATGGATATTCTCTGGCGCTCACCTCCCGACAGGGTGCTCCCGTTTTCACCGAGCATCGTCTGATATCCTTCAGGCAAAGCCCGGATAAACTCGTCGCAGCAGGCGGCCTTTGCGGCGGCGATTACCGCCTCTTCACCGGCGTCCATATTTCCGATCCGTATATTGTTATATACCGTATCGTTGAAGAGCACCACGTCCTGAAATACAAAGGACATATAGCTCATCAGGTGCTCCGGTTCCAGGGTCTTTACATCAATTCCCCCGATCTTCACCCGGCCTCTGTTTACGTCCCAGAATCGGGCGATCAATCTGGAAACGGTGCTTTTTCCGCAGCCCGAAGGGCCCACCAGGGCGGTGATCCCATCGGATGGAATGGAAACCGTCAGATCCCTTATCACCACGTCTTCCTCCGAATCTTTCCCGTTATAGCTGAAGGACACGTTCTCAAAATCGATGTCCCAGCGCTTCAGCTTTGTTTCCATATTCCCCTCCATGATGGAAGCGTCCATGAGCATTCGCATCCGCCGGGTGGAAATCCTGTGATAAAACAGCTCCGGCAGCAGAGTGAATTCCACCATGACAGGCCCGTAAATCCTCACGACGATAACGAAGAACATCAGCAGAGGGATCAGCTCGATCTTTCCGGATGTCAGCAGATAGGCGCCGGCAAATACGGTGAGTCCTACTCCCGCCTGCAGGATCATCTGCGCTCCGGTGACAAAAACCCCTGTTCCGAATTCCATCTTGATAGACATCTTTTTCATCAGGCGCAGCGCGCTGTCCAGGGCTGAAAATTTGGCTCCGTCCAAACCGCAGGCCTTGATGACTTTGATGCCCTCCAGATATTCCTGCACCTGGCCGGAGGCTTTCAGCTTGGACTCCACCTGCTTTTCGCTCAGCCGGCTCTGGATTCTTTTACTGGCTAAGATAACCAGCAGCGCCACAGGGACGGTACAGAAGATCGCAATGGCCATTCGCCAGTCAAAGACGGCCATCAGAATGCAGATCAAAGTGATGGAAATAGCGTTGGAGATCAACTGGGGAACGACGTGACTCAAAACGTGCTCCGTGGTGGTGCAGTCCGCCATGATGTTGGTGGTCAACTCTGTCAGGTCCCTGGTGTTGAAGAAGCTCATGGGAAGCTTCCTGATCCGTTCCGCCACGCTCACCCTCGTATTTTCCGCTTCCAGATATGAGGTGACATAGGTTTTTTTATAATCGTTTTTGCTCGCCAGAAACACCAGTACCGCCCCGACGATACCGGCCCCAAAGATCAGCCACATTTTATTCCAGGAGATCTCCTCTCCCATCAAAGGCTTCAGCAGTTCCACGAAAAGCTGGATGGTCACAATAAAGGGAAGCATCAGCGACAGGTTGGTCAGAGTGCAGGCGGCGATGGCCTTCTTTAAATCGGAATAGCCTTTATCGGTGAGCATGAGAGACTCTTTCAGATTAAGCATAAGCGGCGGCCTCCTTTCTGTTTATCTTCCATTCAAGGGTCTGGGTGTACCGGTTCCACATATCGAAATATCTGCCCTGTTTTCGGAGCAGCTCCTCATGGCTGCCCTCCTCGGTCAGCACTCCCTTATCCATTACGATAATCTTGTTTGCGCTTCGTATGGTCGACAGCCGGTGGGCGATCATGATCACGGTTTTTCCCCGCATCAGCTTTTCAAAAGCCCTCTGGATCAGGTATTCATTCTCCGGGTCGGAAAACGCCGTGGCTTCATCGAGAACGATGATCGGCGCGTCCTTGACGATTGCCCGGGCAATGGCGATCCGCTGCTGCTCGCCTCCTGAAAGGTGAACTCCTCTCGTTCCGATCACCGTATGGTAGCCGTCGGGCAGCTTTTCGATAAACTCATGGCACTGGGCCGCTTTCGCCGCGGCGATAATCTGGTCGTCGGTAGCCTTCTGATTTCCGATGCGTATATTTTCCATGATGCTCTGCTTGAACAGGAATACATCCTGAAAGACAAAGCTGACCTTTTCCATCAGATATTCGCTGCTCATGTCCCGGACGTCGGTTCCTCCGATCCGTATCCTTCCCTCCGCCACATCGAAAAACCGGGGAATCAGATGGGCGATGGTGCTTTTCCCTCCTCCCGAAGGGCCGACGATGGCCGTTATCTCATTTTCATTGGCCGTAAAGGATACGCCGGAAAGAGCTTCCGCCTCCTGCCCGGCGTAAGAGAAGGATACGTTGTCAAAGACGATGTCGTGAGCTTTAATTTTTTCCGGATGCGCCGGCTGCGGCAGTTCGGCCTCATTGAGGATGTTGTCCATCCGGTCTACACCGCCGACGATCTGCTGTGCGCCGCTGGTGACGTACATGATCTTCATCATGACGGTCGCGATGGAAGGCACAAAGATGAGGTAGAAGATGAAATCCCCTGCAAAGCCGGTGTAATCGGTGGCATTCATGCCCAGAAGAATTCCCACGGGAACCACAAAC
>DAITKX010000021.1:17280-24754 GCA_036835995.1 Bacillota bacterium
AGATAGATATTGTTTATGATCGTCGTAAAGGCCGACATATAATTTTCCCAGCTCAGGGTAAATGGAATTACCATTTTCGTGTATTCCCTGATGGCCGTATGCATCCTGCGGAAGGAAAAGACCGTCTGCCGGAAGGCTTTTACCACGGTGATTCCTCTTATGTACTCCACCGACGCGTTATTCATATCCTCCAGGGAATTCATGTAGAGATTCATCATCTTCTTGGAGCCCTCGCTGCCATAAGCCTTGACCTGGACCACAAAGGCGATGACAATTCCCAGGATTGCAGCAAGGCCGAAACGCCAGTCGATAGACAGCAATATGGCGAACATCACCACAGGGGCCGCAAGGGACGCAACGATATCCGGAAGCTGATGCGCGATGAATCCCTCGATCTTTTCGATGTTCTCATCCATGATCTTTCGCAATTTACCGCTTCCCACAAGGATGTGAAAGCCCAGGGGAACCCTGGCCAGATGAGACGCAAAATTGACCTTCAGCTCGTACAGCGTTCCGAAAGCTGCCAGATGAGAGCACATCAGCGCGATAAAATAAAGCAGTATGTTGAGAACGATCCCGCCGAAGGCTATCAGCCCCAGGCTGTTGATCCTTTGGATGTCGAGATTCGAAAAGTCCGGATATGCTCCCATAATCTCCCGAACGACATAATAGATGACGATGTGGGGAATAAAGGATGCAACGGCGGCGAGAGCCGAAAGAAGCACAGAAGAGATCACGAGACCCTTTTTCATGGCCGCCAGCTCCAAAAGCCTTGAAGTTCCGGTCTTGGAAGCCGCAGCCACACTGTTTTTCTGTTTCAAAATAAATCACCCTCCTTCGAAAGTGGTATTTCATCGACGTGGTTAGTTTAAACTAACCTATTGCTTTAAAAAAAAGCGCATCCGCTTTAAATCGTTTTCATTATAATACAAAGGCAAGCGGTATGGCAACATTTTTTTTATGCGAAAATGAATCTCTCGCCGCGTTTCAGAATGTGAGCCGTGGGTAAATAAGGATGGACAACAGAAGAAAAGGAGAAACAGGAAATGGAACACTATCATACTAAAATTTACACCAGGTCTTTCGCGGCATTCGTTATTATCGCACTCTTGGAAATCGCTCTGGGGGCAATTTCCATAATCGCTTTGACCGGTAATGGGCCGGACAATATGAGGAATGCCGTCATAGCGATCGCTTCTATCACAGTTATTACCGTGCTATTCTCGATCCTTTTCGGAATATTTTCGGCAAGAAGCGCAGTCAGATCCATAAGTGGCCTGGAAACAGCCGGCCTGTCGGAATTCGGCTCGGAAGTAAATCACATGTTCAGGCAGCATGAGCTTGGGGACATCGACGTAAGGATTCCCGAGGATAAGTTTCAGGACAGCTACCTTGCCCTTGCCATGGATATCAACGCCATGGTCGCGGGGCACATCAGCGTGAAGAAAAAAGCAATGGCCTGCGTCGCCGAATTTGCCAGAGGCAACTTTGACGCCGAACTGGAACAGTTCCCCGGAAAGAAAGCCTTTATCAACGAGAACATCGAACTGCTGCGGTACGATCTCAAGGAGTTCATCTCCGAGATGAAAAATATGTCCGAGCAGCATGAGCTTGGAGACATTGACGTAAGGATACCCGAAGAAAAGTTCCAGGGCGATTATCAGATGATGGCAAAGGGCGTAAACGATATGGTCGAGGGACACATCAGCGTGAAGAAAAAAGCAATGGCCTGCGTAGCCGAGTTTGCCAATGGCAACTTTGACGCCGAACTGGAACAGTTCCCCGGAAAGAAAGCCTTTATCAATGAAAATATAGAAGGGCTAAGGCACAATGTCAAGGAGTTCATCTCTGAAATGAACAATATGTCCGAACAGCATGAGCTTGGAGATATCGACGTAAGGATTCCCGAGGATAAGTTCCAGGGCGATTATCAAGTGATGGCAAAGGGCGTAAACGATATGGTCGAGGGACACATCAGTGTGAAGAAAAAGGCGATGGCCTGCGTCGCAGAGTTTGCCAAGGGCAACTTTGACGCCGAGCTGGAGCGTTTCCCGGGAAAGAAAGCCTTTATCAATGAAAATATCGAAGCGTTAAGAACAAACCTGAAGGAAGTGAACTCAGAGATCAATAAGCTGATCGACGCCTCCGCTGAAGGCCATTTAAAGGAAAGAGCGGACGCCCGGAGGTTTGAAGGCGACTGGCGCGCTCTGGTGGAGGGTTTGAACGGGCTGATCAACGCGATTATCGATCCGATTCAGGAAGCGTCGGACGTTTTGGACGAATTGGCAAAGGGCAACCTGACGACGGCGGTGACCGGAGATTACAAGGGAGACCATGCCAAGATCAAGAATTCCCTGAATTCCACCCTCGACGCCTTCCATTCTTCCCTGGCGGAGATCAACGTCGCATCCGAGCAGGTTACGGCAGGCGCCAAGCAGGTTTCCGACGCCAGCTCTCTGCTCTCCCAGGGAGCCACAGAACAGGCAAGCGCCATTGAAGAGCTCTCGGCTTCAATCGAAGAGATTGCCGACAAGACAAGGAATAACGCCGAAAACGCGAGTTTGGCCAATGATCTGGCCGAATCTGCGAAATCCAACGCTGAGCAGGGCAATAACCAGATGTCTGAGATGCTCACCGCAATGCGGAATATCAACGATTCTTCGTCCAACATCTCAAAGATCATCAAGGTGATCGACGATATCGCCTTCCAGACGAACATCCTTGCGCTGAACGCCACCGTTGAAGCGGCAAGAGCCGGTCAGCACGGAAAAGGCTTCGCGGTCGTAGCGGATGAAGTGAGAAATCTGGCTGTCCGGTCCGCAAACGCGGCAAAGGAGACGACGGAGCTCATCGAGGATTCCATAAGGATCGTATCCGGCGGAACCAAGGTAGCAAATGAAACCGCAACGGCTCTGGTGAAAATCGTGGATGACGTCGCCAAGGTCGCCGACCTCGTGGGCGGCATTGCCAAAGCGTCCAACGAGCAGGCCACAGGCATTTCACAGATCAACCAGGGGATCAACCAGGTTTCCCAGGTGGTTCAAACCAACTCCGCGACTTCCGAGGAAAGCGCGGCTGCAAGCGAAGAACTTTTCAGCCAGGCGGAGCTCTTGAAGGAACAGGTCGGCAAATTCAGGCTGAGAAAAGAGATTCCAACGACATCCTCTATGGCATCCTACAATAAGGCGGCCTATAATAAACTGGAAATCGCTCATCCTGCCGCTGCAAGTCTGCCCGCAAGGCCCATTGAAATAGATATGGGATTTGGAAAGTATTAAAACAGATTATCTAAGAAAAGATTATTTCAAGGTTTACTCAAGCCTGCCGGCAGATAAAAAGCGCCTGCCGGAGAAGTTCTCAAATTCAGAGAAGGCCTCCGGTATGCGCTTTTCTAATGCATCGATTTATTCCAAATGTATTGACTTACCTCAGCAGATCTTCCGCAGTCTGCAGCTGCCGATCCGTCGTATCCGTAGCCAGGGCTTCCACTTCTACGTCGGGCTTGATGCCGACCTTATGGATCACGCTCCCGTTGGGTGAAAAATACTGCATGATGGTCAGTTTGACCGCGTCCCCGTTGGACAGCTGCTCCACGCTCTGAATGATCCCTTTTCCGTAGGTGGTGGTCCCGACGATCTTTCCGCCGTTATGGTCCTTGACCGCCGCTGTCAGGATTTCGGAAGCGCTTGCGGTGCCGCCGTTGACCAGGAGCACATAGGGCAGGTTCGTCTTGCCCGCGGCCGATTTATAATATTCCTTATTTCCTTTACGGTCCTCCGTATAGGTGACGATCCCTTCGTCCAGGAGCATGTCGGCGATATTGACGCTGGAGTCCACCAGACCTCCGCCGTTATCCCTAAGATCGATGACGAGCCCTTTGACGCCCTTTACTTCCATATCCCGGAGCTGCTGCTTGAAGTCATCCGCAGTTTTCTCCTCGAAGGAGCTGATCCTGATATAGCCGATATTTCCGTCCAATACCTTCGAGCGGACAGACTGCATCACGATATTGGCACGGGTGATGTGGAATTCCAGCTCGTTATCCCCCCGCAAAACCACGATGTCAACCTTTGTTCCGGGCTTTCCGCGCATTGCGGCAACCGCCTGGTCGATACTGCCGCCGTCGTAGGATTTCCCGCCGACCTTGACGATCTTATCTCCCGTCTTGATCCCCGCGCCGGCCGCCGGCGATCCGTCGATAGGGGAAACAACATTGATCAGGCCGTTGTCGTCCGGCGCTATGGTTACGCCGATCCCTTGATATTCTCCCGTGGTGGAGATCATGATCTCCTTGTATTCATCTTCCGTAAGATATGCGGAATAAGGATCGCCGATTCCCCAGAAGAGGCCCTTATACATGCCCTCCGTCAATTTATCTTCATCCACAGGAACGTAATACCGATCCTCAATGTATTTTTCCAATTCGGCAAGCTTGCCGTACTTTTCCTTCAGCATTTTGTAATTATCATATTGCTCATTTGTGATCGCCATATATCCGCCTGACGCATAGCCTACAAAGAATATGGCCCCGCCCATGACCAGGGCGCCGGCCAGCATCGAGATAATAATGACAAATATAAGGCTTCGCTTTTTCATCATGAACATAATACCCTCCTTTGACAGGGTGAAATTTAACATTAGAGCTTATTTTAACATGTGACGCATCTTAATACAAACTGAATTTTAGAATCGCCGTTCCATACGTTGATATCGGGATAGCCTGTCAGAATCAGCGGCGTTCCCTCCATCAGAAGCCCGCCGTACTCCTGCGCCTTCTGGAACAGGACGCAGGGCAATCCTTTTCTTCCGCTCCTCATTGCGGAAAACCGGACGTGCTGCCTGTCGTTTCCCATAAAGCTGACGCCTGTTGGCTTGATCCCCTTGATCTCAAACAGAGGTCTTTCGTTCTGGCATCCGAAGGGCGCCAGTTTTTCCAGCTCCATAGCCAGGCTGATGTCGATCTCCTCTTCCTCTACGGTAAAATCCACGGGCAGGATGCTGTCGAACAGGCTCCCATTCTCCCGGTAAAGCGTTCCTATCTCTTGGTTCAGCCGCGTCCTCAGCTCATCCAGACAGCCGGATTTCATCAGAAACCCGCAGGCTCCCGAATGTCCGCCGAATTTTATAAAGAACTCGCTCTGCTTTTTCAGGATGTCATAGAGGTTCAGTCCGTTAATGCTCCGTCCCGTGCCCTTTAAATGGCCCTCGCCGCCCGATTCCGTAACGATGATGGCCGGCCTCCCGTATTCATCCTTGATTTTCCCCGCAACGATACCGGCGATCCCTTCATGGATCTCCCGGGGAGCAAGGACGTAGAAAAAGTCCTCCGGAAACTCCGCCGCAATGATCTCCTTGCACTTTTGAAATGCCTCCTCCTGGATTCTTTTTCTCTCCTTATTGTTTGCTACCAGCACCGCAACGCTCTCCGCGATCTTTGCCTCATCCCTCGAGGTGAGAAGCTCCACTCCGACGCGAGCGTCCATCAATCTTCCGGCGGCGTTTAAATGGGGTACTATAATATATGCGATATTCTCCGATTTAATCTTTTCATTTGTCAATCCCACCGCTTCAATGAGCCGGGCAAGTCCCGGCCTTCTTCTGGAATTGATGATATTCATTCCATATTTGACCATCGTCCGGTTTTCATCGATGAGGGGAACGATGTCCCCGATAGTGGCGATGGCTACCAGATCCAGCACTTCGTTGAATACCGACCTGGGCAGCCCGGCTTTCCTTTGAAGCCCCTGAGCCAGCTTGAAAGCGACGCCGCAGCCCGCCAGATGCTTAAAGGGATAGGGGCAGTCCGCCTGCTTTGGGTTGATCAGAATGCAGTCTGCGGGCCGGTCATTGATATTATGATGATCGGTAACTATAAAATCTATTCCGAGACTCTTTCCGTATTCCACTTCCTCATAGGAAACGCTCCCGCAATCCACGGTCAGGATCAGGTCAGCGCCCTGCTCTCTGATGAAACCGATAGCGTCCTTATTCAAGCCGTATCCCTCATCAAAGCGGGACGGAATGTAGTAGGTCAGATTGTTCGTAAGGTGGGACAGGATCTCCAAAAGCAGGCTGACGGAGGTCACTCCGTCAGCGTCGTAATCGCCATAAATGCAGATCCTGCGGTTTTGTCCGATAGAAGACAATAGGAAATCCACCCCTGCTTCCATATTTTTCAGCAGGAATGGATCATAAGTCAAGCTTGGTTTCTCTGATAAGAATTCGAGGATATCCGCCTCTTCTGTGATGCCCCTCTTCTTCAGAATTTCACGGATCACCGGATGGAGTTCATTCATACTATAACCATCATTTTAACCATTTCATCGGATCCTGATATTCTCCATTGACGCGCACTTCGAAATGAATATGAGGTCCGGTAGCGTCTCCGGTGGAGCCCACAAGGGCGATGACCTGGCCCCTGGATACGACGTCGCCGGTGCTTACAAGCAATTTGCTGTTGTGGGCATACAGGGTTACGATCCCGCCGCCGTGGTCAATCATTACAAGGTTGCCGTAGCTGTTGTTCCACCCGGCCTTGATGACGGTACCGGCGTTTGCCGCAAGTACGTTCGTTCCCGCCGCGGCTCCGATATCCATGCCGGTATGTAATTTTTTAACCCTTAAAATGGGATGGATCCGGTATCCGAAAGGCGAAGTGATTCTGGTGCTGCTGTCGGAAGGCCATAAGAACGTTCCTCCGACAAAGGCCTGGTTTCCCTGGAGTTTTACGATCTCTGCGGAGATCCGGTCCGCTTCCGCGTTCAGATCGTCGATCTGTGCCTCGAGAGCTGCATTGTCGCTTGCAACCTGCGCTTTTAAGGTGGAAACCTGACCCCGGGACGCCTGAAGGGACGCCTGCTTGTCCGCCTGCTGCTGCTTCTGATTCTCCAGCTTCGCCTGGAGAGCCTCCAGCTGCTTCTTTTGCCCTTCTATTGTTTCGTGCTGCTTTTTCATCTCCTTGAGGATGTCTACATCGTTGTCGAAGATCTTCTGGACCATGTCCATATTGGTCATGAAATCGGTGATATCATCCGATCCGAGGAGGATCTGAACCATGCCGATGTCTCCATTTTTATACATCGCCCTCAGCCGCTTCTGGAGCTCGTCGTTCTGCGTATTCATTTCATCCTCGACGGCGGCCAGATTCTTTTTGACGGTGGCGATTTTTTGCTCCGTGTCGCCGATATTCCCGCTCAAATTGTTGATTTCCTTTTCTGTGGCGCCGATTTGGGACTCAAGGTCTTTGATTTGATTGCTGAGCTGTTTTTCCTGCTTTTTCCCTTTGTTGAGCTCCGATTGGGTCTGATTGATCTTCTGATGAACGTTGTTGAGCTCCTGCTGCTCGTTGTCTCCATAGACCGCGCCCAGCGTGACCAAAGAGACAGTCAGTGCAAGAATGCAAACATAGGAAACGATTTTCTTCACTTAAATACTCCCCCCTTTGTAGATTTTCACTGCAAACCCCTTGCTTAGG
>DAITKX010000021.1:24764-41109 GCA_036835995.1 Bacillota bacterium
AAAAATCTTCTCATTGAAATGATGCTTCCGCACGCGCCGATGCTGACGCCGAGGGCCAGGAAGACCCATACGAGATGGGTGATCAGGAAGTGCCCCGGAACCATAGTGGTGGAAAGTATGACGAAAATGTCCGGCCCGATCAGTTCGCTGATCTTATAGTATAAAATGCTGACGAGGCCCACCGAAATCAGGGCGGAAAGGATGCCGATCAGTATCCCCTCGATCAGAAACGGTCCTCGGATAAACCAGTTGGTCGCTCCTACGTATTTCATGATGCTGATTTCCCTTTCCCGGGCCAGCACGGTCAGCTTTATGGTATTGGACACGACGACGATGGAAACGATCACCAGGAAAATGATAACGATCATGGCGCCGGCCTGGGTAAAGCGGGTCATCTTCATCAGCTTGTCCACCGTATCCTTGTAATACTTGATGTCCTCGACTCCGTCAAAGGTTTTCACCTTTGCCACTATCGCGTCCGCCGCTTCCAGCCTGTCCATTTTGATGATAAGGGAATTGGGCAGAGGGTTGTCTTCCAGCCCGTCGAGAAGGTAGGCGTTGTCGCCCCACTTCGTCCGCCAGTTTGCCATGGCCTCGTCGTCCGACAGATAGCTGGCTTCTTTTACGCCGTCGGCATGTTCCAGCTGGGACAGCATGCCGGTGGCCTGCTCATATGTAGTGGAATCCAGAAGATAGACCTGGATGGTGTCAAGCTGTTTCTTTGCGGTCTCCGATACCATATTGATATTGACCACCAGAATAAAGAACAGTCCTAATATCAATAACATCGCCGTGATGGAAAACATGGAAGCCGCGCTCATCGCCCTGTTCCGGAAAGCCTGTTTGAATGCCTGCTTTATGGCATATCTCCAACTATTTAACATTGCTGATAAACACACCTCCCGCAGGCATACAATTCTGAATTCTTTCATCCTCGTACGCGCCATAGCTTCCGCTGGCATCGTCGCGGACAATACGCCCTTTATCGATGGCGATTACACGCTTTCCCATCCTGTCCACGATATCCTTGGCATGGGTGACCATCAGAATCGTGGTCCCCCGCAGATTGATCTGTTCCAGAAGCCTCATGATCTCCCACGCGGTGTCCGGGTCGAGATTTCCCGTAGGCTCGTCCGCAATCAATACGGTGGGATTGTTTACGATGGCGCGCGCAATGGCTACCCTCTGCTGTTCTCCCGCAGAAAGCTCATTAGGATATTTACTTGCTTTCGAGCTGATCCCTACAAGGCTTAGAACCTGAGGCACCTGCCGCCGTATGGTGCGCTGGCTTGTATGTATGATTTCCATGGCGAACGCCACGTTTTCAAAGACGGTTTTCTTTGGCAGAAGCCGGAAGTCCTGAAAAACGATGCCCGTACTTCTTCTGAGCTTTGGGATTTCCCGGTTGGAAAGCCTGGTGATTTCCGTACCGTTGATCTTGATGCTTCCGTTGTCCGCATCGATCTCCCTTAAAATGAGTTTTATAAAAGTGGATTTTCCCGCACCGCTGGGCCCGACCAGAAACACAAAATCGCCCTTATTGATGTGGATACTCACGTCCTGAATGCCTATATTTGTTCCGTAGGACTTTGTCACATTATCAAAAGCTATCATAACCGGAGTCCTTTCCTGTTTTATTCCCAACCAAAATACTACACATAACTACAAAATATTATAATATAAAACAGGATAATATTGAAGTCTTTCTTTCATTACAAAAAGATTACATTTCCTGGATTTCGATCAACGCTCTCGGCGTAGAGCGGCTTCTGCTAGAAAGCCAGCGCGGAGGCGATCTCCTCCAGGGGAGCCCGGAGAGCGTTCTTCACCGCTCCCAAGGTATAAGGGATTTTGCAGTTATACTCGGCGGTATAGATGCTTTGCAGCTCCACCAGAGGAAGGAATACCGGATTTCTAAGCCTTAGAAAATCAAGCATCTGTCTGCGGTTGACACCCTTGTTCATCTTGCTGATCACGTAAGTTATATCTGTCCCCTCGGCCTCCATCGCCTTCAGGGCGCAGAGGGTCTGATATCCCGCAAGCATCTTAGACGGCATCGGATCGATCACCCCAATGATCTGGTCCATGCTTCGGAGGAGTTGAAAATCGGAGTCCTCTGCGCCGGAAAAATCGCAGAGGATCACATCTCCGGCCGCGTGGCCGGTCAGCCTCAGCTTCTGTTCGAAGGAAAGGCTGACTTTTTCTTCCCACGGGGATCTGAGAATCCAGTTGATTCCCTCGTCCATATTTTGCTTTCCTCTAATACTGCGGTTATCCGCCAATGCCAAATAGAAGCGAAACCACGACCGCCCCGCAAAGCGCTTGTCCATTCCGAAGGAATCAAAGAGAGCTCCCTTGCCCAGCTCTGCAACCGCCGGACTGTGTTTTTTCGTATTCGCCAGATATCTGGCGAGGCAGCCGGCCAGAAAGCTCGCACCGGAACCGGGTGAAATTCCGATGATCCCAACCTTAAGCTTGTCCAACCCCGCGCATTTTTCCACTTCGGCCGCTTCTCTGGAAAGGATGCGGCCCATTCCTACCCCGTCCCGGACAGTTCCGCTTTCCGCCTCTCCACGAGGCTTGCCCTTTTCCAAAAATTCCTGATGATCCAAATCCCTCACCTCACTATAGTTTTAAAGTGTATATCCGTCAGGCGGATTTACTTGATCCCTTATCGCCTCTGATCTTCCAGCCGAAAGAAGCGACCGCAAAAGCGCACGTTCCTCATCGAACTTCTTTGCGCGGATTTGCATGCGTTTTCCGAGACGCGCGGCGAGATTACGCGCGAAATCATCGCAGGCATTTTGGTCGTAGAGCTGAATGGTGCTCAAATGCATCACCTCTATGCCTTGCCGCTCCAGAATAGACGCTCTTATGGAGTCTTCGCCCTGCTTTAACGGACTGCCGTGATATTTGAAGCTGTCATATTCGACAGCTAATTTTGCCTGCGCATAATACAGGTCGGTAAAGCAGCTCATTTTCGCAAGGCGCATATGCCCTTCCTCTTTCAGCGCTATCTCCTGGTTGAAAACGGCCCCGCCCAGCCCGTATCCCCCTAAAGCGTGGGGCAGGGTCAAAATCATATATGCAAGAGATTCCATAATCGATGCGGAGCCATCTTCCACATAGTGCAACGCCCGCAACGCTTTGCATCGTCCACTGTATCCCGGTGTTTTCCCCAGAAAATCCTCGAGCTTCCGCTTTGTTGTAATCGCCTTTGAAGGACTGACCGGCGGATGAGAGCAGAGCTGAAGCCCCAGAAGGATGAGGCGGTGGAGACTCAAATCACTTGCCAGTTCTAAAAACAGCAGCTCCGGCGACGCCACCCAGTTACCGTTTCGCTTTATTACCGCCCCGTCCGGAAGCTCAATTTGGCAGGAATGAACTATTTTACCTTTATTGCGTACTCTCGCCCCATGCTCAGAGAAAGTAACATGAATGCGGTCCTCCTTAGAGAACTCGCGGCCCAGTACAGTTTCAATATGTGGAATGTCCCACTTTTCAGCGGCGGAATAGTGGCTTAAATAATTATTCATACTTTTGATTTTCCTCCTACTAATCGGGGTTCAAGGTTGAGGGTAAGCATTTTTTTATTTCTTAAAGCTGCTCAACGTTTTAGTCTTGGAACAAGCATTTATGTACTGCTCCAAATCGCTCAAAAATTCAAGCTTGGAGTAAGTGTTCTACTCGTCTTGTTCAGAATTCCAAGCTTGGAGTAACACTTTGCTCATATTTTCAGGTATGGCGTACTTTTATTGCCCTTTTAAGCCAATAAGCATTAAAAACATACTCCATAAGGAAAATTTTGAACGTAACGGCGCCCCTAGCTACCCCTTACTTAAATAATTGAGCAAAATTGAACAAATATGACAGGGCTCCCCTATCATTTTATTTTATCAGTTTCTTATGTTATACCATTTTATTATTATTATGTCAATATATGTAATTCACATTGCCATAACCTTACCATAAAACATATAATCACAAGATCATAAAATATGGTATTCTCAAGGGCGTACTCAAAGACGTTCCAGGATAGGATATCCTCAAAGAAACTTAACAGCGCCTGACAGGTGTATTCTCAACGGGAGAATACACCTGTCAGGCGCCGTTCACACTTTAGGATACCCCGGCAGGCGTTGAATCTGGACAAATGAAAATACGATGCGAAGGCACATCTCTACTCTTCGTACTGTACCTTCAGCTCGATCTGATCCGGCAGATAGCCAAGATCCGTTTCCACTACCTGCAGCGGATATGTAAGCACCTGCGTCAGGGCAGTGCCGGGCTGAGGATCCTTGAATACCGCATATACCTTCAAAGTTTTCATTCCGTCCTCTTCGGTCACCGCCATCTTATCGATGGCAATTTCATATCCGGAGGTCGGTTTCTCTCCTCTGGAGGCGATCACATAGATTTTATCGTCCACGACACAGGCCAGGGCGCGCTCCAGGCCCCGATATTCCGGAATGACTTGAGTTGCAATCTGCTGAGGATAGTCTGTTTCCCCTAATACTTTGTAACCCACCTTTACATCACCTTCAAAAATCATCATCCCTGCCACAACTGCGGCAATTGCAATTATGATAATAGGAATTACGATCAGCATTTTTTTACCCGGCTTACGAATTTTCTTAATCACACCTGTCTTACTCACAATCAAAACTCCCTCCTGCTAATTTTTATTAAAATCTATTCAAGGAGGGAGCTTATTATTCGTACTATTTTTAAGGCAGGTGGACAGTTACAGACTTTTTACGGCTGCAATGATTCTGTCTGCGGTCAGGCCGTATTTCTCCATGAGCTCCGCCGGTTTTCCCGATTCGCCGAAGGTGTCCTGGACCCCTACGAAAGCCATCTTTACAGGGCAGTTAACCGCCGTGACCTCGGCTGCCGCGGAACCGAGACCGCCGAAGATGGTGTGTTCTTCCGCCGTGACGATGCCTTTGGTCTCCTTCGCCGCCTTGATGATGATTTCCTTATCGATGGGTTTGATGGTATGCATGTCGATAACCCGAAGGCTGACGCCTTCCTTTTCCAACGCTTCCGCCGCGATCATGGCTTCATTGACCATGATTCCGGTGGCTATGACGGTATAATCCCCGCCTTCTCTCACGCATACGCCCTTCCCGATTTCAACTTTGCTGTCCGCTTCATAAATGCCGGGGACCGCATACCTTCCAAGCCTCACATAAACCGGTCCGTTCAATGCCGCCGCCTGCCTGATGAGGGCCTTCGCGGACATTCCGTCGGAGGGACTGATCACAGTCATGCCCGGAATCGAACGCATCAGGGCGATATCTTCGATGGCCTGATGGCTGCCGCCGTCTTCCCCCACCGTAAGCCCCGCATGGGTCGCGCAGACTTTGACATTTGCGTGAGTGTAGCCGATGGAATTTCTGATGATCTCGAAGGCTCTTCCCGCCGCAAACATCGCGAAGGTGCTTGCAAAGACGGTTTTTCCGGAAAGAGCAAGCCCTGCCGAAACGCCGATAAGATTCTGTTCGGATATTCCCATATTGAAGAAACGCTCCGGGTATTTTTCCGCAAACTGCACCGTCATCGTCGATTTGGACAAATCCGCGTCAAGTACGACGATATCCTTATTTTCTCCGCCAAGCTCCAGAAGAACTTCTCCGTAAGCCTGCCTTGTCGCCATTTTTTCCGACATTACCATTCACCTCCCAATTCCGCAACCGCTTTCTTCGCTTCTTCCTCGCTCGGGGCCTTTCCGTGCCAGCCGTAGTTGTTTTCCATAAAGGAAACTCCTTTCCCCTTTACCGTCTTTGCGATGATCGCGGTGGGCTTTCCCTTGACAGTGCGGGCCTCAGCAAGAGCGCCCTCGATTTCCTCGAAGGAATGGCCGTCGATCTGAATTACATGAAAGCCGAAGCTTTTAAATTTCTCATGGATTGGAGCAACCATCATAACGTCGTCGTTCTTTCCGTCGATCTGAAGGCCGTTCCAGTCCACAAAGATCGCCATGTTGTCCAATTTATAATGAGCCGCGGCCATCGCAGCCTCCCAGACAATGCCTTCCTGGAGCTCACCGTCTCCCAGCAGAGCGTATATTCTGCCCGGCTTCCCGTCCAGCTTGTTTGCCATGGCCATTCCCACAGACGCGGAGAATCCCTGGCCCAGAGAACCCGTCGACATTTCCACGCCGGGTACCTTTCTCATGTCGGGATGACCCTGAAGCTTGGAATTGATCTTCCTGAAGGTGATGAGTTCCTCCTTCGGGAAAAAGCCCCGGTGAGACAGGGTCGCGTACAGAACCGGCGTCGCATGCCCCTTGGAGAGCACGAATTTATCCCGGTCCGCTTTCTTTGGGTCTGCGGGATCAATGTTCATTTCATGAAAGTATAAAACAGTCAGAATATCCGCCGCCGAAAGGGAGCCTCCCGGATGCCCCGAGGCCGCGTGAAAAGTTTCCTTGATGATATCGATCCGAATGTCATTTGCGATCTTTTTCAGTTCGCCGTAATCAATTGCCATCTCTTTTTCCTCCTATTAACGTTGACTAGCTCTGCTTACAAAAACTTTTATCATGAAGAGCGGCAGGGCCGCCATCCTTTTATATCTGCTGGGCTCCTGGATCAGGCGGTAAAGCCATTCCAGCCCGTGATTCCGATAAAACTCCGGCGCCCGCTTCAGGGTGCCCGCCCACACGTCAAGGCTGCCGCCGACGCCGATGGCACATTTCACCTTCAATTCTTCCCGATGGTCGAATACCAGCTTTTCCTGCCTGGGAGAGCCCATGGCGACGCAGAGGAAATCCGCTCCCGAGTCGTTGACCGCCTTTATGACAGCCTCCTCGTCCGCTTCCTTGAAGTATCCGTGATGGGTGCCGACCACTGCGAGTCCCTTGTACCGTTCCCTCATCTTTTCGGCGGCCAGCTCCACGACTCCCGGACCACCGCCCTCTCCCGGCCTGCTTCCTAAAAAGAAAACCGACTGGCCGGTCTCCTCCAGATAGGCCAGTATTCCGTTCAGGAAATCGATTCCAGTCACCCGTTCCCTAAGAGGCGCGCCCATGATCTTCGACGCGTACACCAGCCCGATCCCGTCGGGGATCACCAGGTCCGCCTGCTCTATGATGCGCTTCAATTCCGGGTTCCTTGAGGCGTTGACGATGATTTCCGAATTCGGCGTCACGATCTGACTGCATTTCTCTGTTTTCATGAGTTCCCGGAAGATCTCCAGGGCTTCCTTTTCGTCCACCATATCCACGGGAACGTCCAATATTTTAATTCGTTTGTCGCTTGGCATAACTCTTCTTCCTATTTTATCAGCTCCTGAATGAGCTCCTCATTCTTGTCCAACTTTTTGATCAGTATATCGATGCGCTTTCTGACCTTTTCTCTTATGCAATCGGCACGGGCGACGGTTTTATCAAACTCTTCAATAAAGAACTCGTTCTTGAAATCGTACACAGTGCACATGGCCTTCATGTCGATGGAATGCATGAAGGAATTGATCTTAGGGTCATAGGAAACCGCGATCATCGGGACATCCATGATGGCCGCGTGAATCAACGCGTGAAGCCGAACCCCCACAAGTATGTCCATATTCCCGATGATGCTGAGCATCTCATGGGTGAGGTATTTATGCTTGATGCAGCAGACGCCGCCTCCCAACCTGGACTCGATCTCCTCGATCACCGCCATATCCTCGGAATAGTGAAACGGAATCAGCACGATCTGAGCCTGGTATTCCTCCATGAGGCGTTGAATGGAAATGCAGAGCTCGTCGACGAAATTGCTGTCCGTCTTCTTCTCTCTGATCGCAAATCCTACCGTCATCCTGCCGGGAACGGGAGTGAAACCTTCCTGCCTCAAGATCTCTTTTCCGATGGAAAGGTCCGCTTTTTTGACCCTCAGCACCGGATCCGCGGTAACGATAATCCGGTCTCTTTTAATTCCGATTTCGATGAGCAGCTCTCTGGAGGATTCGTCCCTTACCACGATGCCGTGGGCATGGCGCAGGGTCATGGCCGTCAGCCTCCTGTTGAGCTTCGAAAGGATCGGCCCGATGCCCTGGCTGTAGATAAAGACCTTCTTCCGGAAAAAGAACGCCGCCCACATGACCATCAGGTAATAGATGATGCTTTTTTTGCTGGTCACATCCTGCAGAAGACTTCCTCCGCCGCTGATCAGAAGGTCGCATTTCCTGACCGCGCCGATGATGTCCTTCACGGATTTCCGGTTGACCGAACGGACCCCGTATTTCTGCGCCGTAGACTCCGGATTTCGCGACAACACGGTGATGTCGATGTCGCTGAGCTTGCCCCGCAGATTATCCACCACAGCCAGGAGGATGGATTCATCCCCGATGTTGTTAAAACCGTAATAACCGGAAATCAGTATTTTAACCATTTAAACCGATCTGCCTTTCCAGCTTTTTATAGAGCGCATGGCCGACCTCGAAAACAAGGATGGCGACAACGCCGGCTGCGATGCCGAAGAGCAGGGAATATCCTGTCCTGGCAAATCCGAGATAAAGCGGAGTCCTGATATGCATGAAGGTGTTGTCCACGGAAGTCATTCCGATGACAGAGGCCAGGCCGAAGAGGACCGGCCAGAGCTTGAACTTGAACCTGCGGATAGAGGTGTATACGACCATCATCACCGCGGGGAAGGCAAACAGAAATTCCTTGCTTCTCGGCCTTGCGATGAGGTTGTCCTCCAGCATGTTTCTGAAAAGCATTTCAAGTCCGGAAACCTGGATCGAGGAATCGTTTCCGGTCCGTTGAATGTAGAAGTACCCTACTCCCAGAAGGATCACGCCCAGTATGATCATCCAGACCTTGATATTTGCGTTCATCAATTCCTTCAGATCTTGATATTCCAGAGTCCCCGGGTGCTGCTTGCTCGTCCCGAAACCGTAGTAGGCAAGATACGCGACGATAAAGAATACAAGGGGAAGCAGCTGCGCCGCTTTGACCCCTCGGAAAGCGTCGATTTCAAGCATGAAATTCACCGATGAGATCGGCGCCGCGGTCATGATACCGCCCACCAGAGAAATCGCAACGCTGCAGACCAGGGTCATAACGCCCAGACCGATGACCTTCGGCAAACGCTCCGAAGAATCCAGCGTATCGGCAAACTCCTTGCTTTGCTTCACGATGAACAGGGTCGCCACACACGGAAAGATCACCGCGGCGGCAAATGAAGTCAACAGTTCCGCATAGCCGGGCGCGACTGCGTACGCTCCCGCGACCCCCAGCGCTCCCAGAGCGAACAATCCCGCTTTGAGCCGCCTGTTGATGGGGATAATAGTTCTGATGAGCACCACGGCGGCGGCCACACAGCCCAGGGCCATCGCCGCTTTCGCCCACGGGCTTACCTTATAGGGAGCCATAACTGAGCCTGCGCTTCCGAACTCGATGCCCTGCTTGTCCAGCCTCTCTTCAAGATTGGAAAACATGGTTTTATATTCGTTGAGATCTGTGACATAAACATGCTGATCCTTGTATTCCTTGATGGGCTTGAAATAGACGACCCGGATGTTGCGCTCCACCACCGCGCGGAACAGCGTGTTTTCAATCTCCTGCGCCCCTGAATATCCGTAATACTGATACCGGTTCTGGATATAGTCCCAGACGCTGAAAATTCTCACGGCGTCATAATTGGTAGCCTTGACGATATCGCTTACCCCGAACTGGTCGATGTTCTGCAGCTGGGTCGTATTTTCGATCAGTCCGATGGTGATATGATTTTTCGTGATGTAATCCTGGGCGGTTTTGATCCCGTCGTCATAGCCGATGACGCTTTCCCCGCCGACGATCATGTACTCCGGCGTCTTCTTGAGATTTTCATAGCTTTCAATAACTGCTTTCGCATAGTGGGCGTCGTTCCATCCCTCATAGCTCGACGTTCTCGGAATGATCTCCATGCCCGCGTCCTCCACGGTTTTTACCTTGGAGGGAAAAAGTCCGAAGTTGATATACATAAGCTTCGAGCTAACGATCTCGTCCTTTTCGGTAAAACCCTTCTTTGCGGAGCTCACCAATTTATATTTCTGCGAATAAAGGGTCTGTTTTGCAGTGCCGTTCAGCACGATATATCCGCCGTTTTCACCCTGCCAGATCAAATAGTTTTTCGGTTCGTACCGCGCCTTAATCCCGTCGGCGACAAAAGCAAAGGCTTCGGGTGAGGCCGCTTCGATCATCACATCATACCGGTCAAATCCCTTTTTTTTCAATTCACCGATAAAATCTGCCGGATAATCGGATTCCCATGCAGAATCCCTCATTATGATATCCATCACCGTCCCATGGACCGGAATATCCGTATCCTCCATGAGGCTTGTCACGCTCTCCTCGGCGAGTCCCACCTTGGTGATCCCCATTTTCCTGAATTCGTTGAGCCACCATGAAACGTCATGGTCCGACTGGTCCGCCATAGCCTTGATTTCGCTGTAGTCCAAAACGATATCGTAAGTTTTGTTCCCGTTCTCCGTCGAAATCCTTCCCCCGATTGTAACAAATGAGATTATTACGGCAATCACGATGATGGCCAGCAAAATTTTGTTTTCCCTAATCAGCAGTTTCATCCCCTGTTTCCTTCCTGAATGCATATAAACTATTTAGTGTCCACTGAACAACAGACATTATCATTGTACCTTTTTTTCACTTTGTAGTAAACAATAAATCCATGAAAAAAAATTCACAGGATAAGAGAAATATTGTTCTGTTTTCGTTTCATCCGGCGCCGCAAATTCTCAAAGGAAATGCGCATTGTCATCGGCGCGGAAGCTCATTATTATTGGCATGAGAATTGCTTTTTAAATTTATAATGGTTGAAGTCGGAAGATAACTAGTTGAATAAATAACAATATCAGGAGGAAACGCCTAATGACAGAAAGCATTTATTTTACACTGTCCATCGTAATCTTCGTTGGAGTATACGTTTTAATCATCCTGGACAGATTCGACAGAGCGGTCGTCGCCTTATCCGGCGCAATGCTCATGGTACTGCTCAGAGTACTGAACCAGGAGGACGCCTTTGCAGCCGTTGATTATAATACCATCGGCTTATTGGTCGCGATGATGATCATCGTCATGATCATGCGGAGGACAGGAGTTTTCGGATACCTTGGCATCCGTATGGTGAAAGCGTCAAAGGCAAATCCCTTTTGGCTTCTGATCCTTCTATGCCTTACCACCGGCATCCTGTCCGCATTTCTCGATAACGTCACCACCATTCTGCTGATCCTGCCCGTTACTCTGAGCGTAACGGATTCCCTGAAGTTAAATCCCATCCCCTACATAATCGCCGCAATCTTTGCGTCCAATGTAGGCGGGACGGCGACGCTGATCGGCGACCCCCCCAACATCATGATCGGCAGCCAGACGGGTCTGGACTTTGTGGACTTTCTCATCAATGACGCGGTTATCGCATTCCCCACCTTGTTTGTCACAACGTTCCTCTTCGCCTTAATTTACAAAAAATCTCTGGTTACGGAGCCGGAGTTGAAGAAGAAGGTCATGGAACTGGATGAAAAAACCGAAATAAAAGACAGCAAGCTGTTGAAGAAGTGCCTGGTCGTATTCGGTTTCGTGATTCTCGGTTTTTTGCTTCACGGACTTCTTCATTACGAATCCTCGACCATCGCGCTGACGGGCGCCGTGGTTCTCCTGTTCGTTTCCGGAATCGATTCGGAGCTGGTGCTGATCGAGGTGGAATGGAAGACAATCTTCTTTTTCTCGGGCTTGTTTATCCTCGTCGGCGGTATCGAAGAAACCGGCGTAATCGCAATGCTGGCGGAAAAAGTAATTGATCTGACCGGCGGCGACCTGTTTCTGACGGCCATGGCTATCCTGTGGGTGTCGGCCATCGCGTCCGCGTTTATCGACAATATTCCGTTTGTCGCGACGATGATTCCCTTAATCCTTCAGATGGGCGACATGTCGGGCATCAATGTCTTTCCCCTTTGGTGGGCCTTATCCCTGGGGGCATGCCTTGGCGGAAACGGAACGGCGATCGGAGCCAGCGCCAATGTAGTCGCAATAGGGATCGCGGACCGGGAGGGCTTCCATATCAGCTTCGGTTATTATTTCAAAATCGCCTTTCCCGTCATGCTGGTAACTATTGCCATTTCAACGGTTTATATCATATTTGCCTATTTGCTGTGATGCGGCTGACAGCCTCATAGCGGCCGGTTTCTCCTTATATCGAATCTATAAGAAAGGCGAAAAGGAAAGAATCTTTTCGCCTTGTTTTTCATAAAAGGGGCAAGCTTATAAATATAAGTCCTGCCCCTTTTTAGGTCAGAATAAACCTTTGACCGTTTTTTTTACATGCCAGGGGACCTGTCACATCCTCAATCGGCTTTCGAGCGGTTGGCACTGAGCATCAGAACAAAGATGATGATCGCGCCTTTGACGACATTCTGCATGCCTATGGAGAAGTTCGCCACCTGCATCGCGGCTACGACAAAGCTCAGGAACAACGCGCCGAACATGGTGCCCACAGGCACCGCCCTGCCGCCTGAAGCCAGAGTACCGCCGATTACGACGCTTCCCACGGTATCCAGAAGATAGGAGTCGCCCATTCCCAGAAAAGCTCCGCCAACGCGTCCGGAGAGGAAGAAACCGCACAGGGCCGCAAGAACCGCGCTGATCACATATGCGAGCATTTCGACGCGATTCACCTTAATCCCCGCAAGCTGTGCCGCACGCTTGTTTTGGCCCAAAGCCAGCAGAGCGCGCCCGTAGGTGACGTTGCGAAACACCAGCGCGATACCGATCACGATCAGCACAACGATATAGCAGATGATCGGCAGTTCCAGGAATCTGGTTCTCGTGATGGTTTTCATGATATCACACACAACCAGGCTGTTAAAGGTCCGGTTATAGATGGAAGTAGCTGTGGATAGAATATATCCCACCGCCAGGGTTGCGACCATGGATGTGATGCGAAGGCGTATTACAAGCACGCTGTTTATAAAGCCCACCACAGCTCCCACAACGATGACCAGAAGCAGTACCGGGAAAAAGTTTCTGTCCTGCCCGTTGGTCAGGCCCATGGTCAGAAACGCCGACAGGGTGATCATATTGGGGATGGAGAGATCGAAAGCCCCACGCCCTGTCGTCATCACAATCATCTGTCCCAGCGCGCATATCGTCAGATAACAGGCGATTGTAAAGTTGGCGGCAAAGCTCATATAGGAGATCTTTCCCGATATCAGCGAGACTACGATAAACATGACCAACGCGCCGATGAACGACCAAGCCCAGCGATTATTCCGGGTAAAATCTTGAATCTTACTCATTTTTCTCCCCCTTCCGCAGCAACCGTAACGATAGAATTATAATCAGCAACATTCCTTGTACAGCCGCCGTATAATCAGAGCTGACGTGCAAGAATCCAAGAAGAATGGTGACGAGGGACAGCGTTATCGCACCGAAAACAGTTCCCACCGCGCTGACCCGGCCGCCATTCAGCGCCCCGCCGCCAAGTACGACGGAAGCTACGGTGAGCAGCGTATAGGAATCCATTGAGCTGGCGTCCGCCGAAAAGGTGAGCGCCGTGAAGGACAGGCCGCCCAGCACCGCAAACAGGCCGGAAATCATATAAACGTTGAATACCGCCGCATATTTCCCCCATCCGCTGCGCACCATCGACTCCTCGCGGTTGCCGAAACCGCGCAGCACAGTGCCGTATTTGGAACGGTAGATGAGCACAGCGGCCACGGTCAGCAGTACCAGAACCAACAGAACCCTCGGGATACCCAGAATGCTTCCATTGAAAATAGTCACCAAAAGCTGCGGCGCATGCCCGCCGGGAATGCTCTGCAGCACCAGCGCAATGCCATACCACACAAAGGAAAAGCCCAGGGTGACGATGACGGCTGGAATGTTCAGGATCCGAATGAGAAGACCCATAAGCCCGTAAGCCAGCCACGCGGCCAGTATCAGCACGATACCCAGCACCGGCTTTTCATATAGCACGGTGGCGGCCAAAACGCTGACAAGACCCATATAATTTCCTATGCTCAGGTTTACGTGGCTCAGGCCGATGATGTAGGTCTGGCTGATCGCCGCCAATATCAGCGGCAGGGAGCCGCTGATCAGCAGTTCGGCCCCGAACAGCGTAAAAGTATTTTTCTGAATAAGTCCGCAAGCTATATAGATGGCCAGCATGGCCAGTATTGGCGTAAGGATTGAAAGATCCATCCGCCGTCCTGTCTTCTCAAGCTTTTCCTTTTTATTGTCGGCGGCCTTAAACGAGGCCTCAATGATGCTGTCCTTGCTGATATCATCGTGCTTAAGCGTCTCCACGATGGTGCCATAGCGCATGACCAAAACCCGGGAACAGCTCCCAAGCTCCGATTCATCAGAGCTATACCAGATGATCAGCTTGCCCTGTGCCGCCGCTTTCTGAAATACATCGTAAAGCTGGCGTTTGGTTTCCACATCTACGCCCCGGGTCGGATCGTCGAGCAGGATGATATCCGCGTCTGCCAGCAGCGCACGCGCGATCAGCACTTTTTGCTGATTGCCCCCGCTGAGGCTGACGATGCCGGACTTAGGGCTCTCGCCCTTAATCTTCAGCTGATCGTACCAGACTGACGCCCTCTCGATGATTTTGCTGGGCGGGTTGACGGCAAACAGCGCTTTGCGCATCAGCGATGTGATGGCAATATTATCCGCGACGGACCAAAGCGGGAAATTGCCCTCCGCCTTTCTGTCTCCGGTCACATAGGCGATGGACCCTTTGCGCTGAATTTTTTTGCGAAGACCCATAGGCAGGTCAAATATGGCGTGAAGGAGATCCTTCTGCCCATTTCCTTCAAGACCCGCGATACCGATGACCTCTCCGCCGTGCATGGCGCAGCTCACATCGTTCAGCATGCCCTTTGAGACATCGCTGCACGTGACGTAGACGTTTTCATTGATCGCGGATGCCGAAGCGCAGGCCGCCGTTTCACAGTTCTCCGGCTTTTCCTCGCCGCTGCCGCTTATAAGGTCTATGAGGGCGTCTTCACAGGTCTCCTTCGTACGGCACTCGGCTACCACCTCGCCGTTGCGCAGGACGTAAACCTTGTTCGTAATCTCCATGATCTCGAACAGTCTGTGGGTGATATATATGAAAGTGACACCCTCTGCCGCTTTTTTGACAATATAGTTTAATAACTGCCTGGTCTGCTCAACTGGTAGAGAAGAAGTAGGCTCATCGAGTATCAGCAGCTTTAATTCAGGATCGGAAAACGCTCTGGCAATCTCCACCATCTGCTGCTGTGCGATGGACAACTCTGAAAGTTCCTTTTTTACATCAATGCCATTGTCGGGGAAAACCTTGTCCAACTGCTCCCTGGCCATGGCCGCCGCTTTTTTTCTCCACCCCAGAGAGCCCTTAAATAAATGGTTCAATTCTACGGTAAAGTTTTCATACACCTTTAAATTGTCACACAGTGACAGTTCCTGATACGCGACCCGGATCCCTCTTTTGCTTGCCGTGGTCGGGGAAAAAGATTTCCAGTCTATCGCCTCACCATTGAAGAACATGGCGCCTTCATCGGGCGTCGTCACGCCGGAAACGATCCTCATCAGCGTGCTTTTTCCAGCGCCGTTTGCGCCGACCAGCCCCAGGATATCACCTTGGTTGACCTGCAGGCTGATCTGGTTATTGGCGATAGTAGTGCCGTAAATCTTGACGATATCCGACAATTCAAGAAACGCTTTGTTAGATGTCTTCGTGATAAGATCCTTATTTTCCATTGCAGCACTTCTTTCTTTTATTTCTATGAAAGATTCGGAATGGCGCATACGCGCCATTCCGAGCCTCATGCCTGCTTATGTAGGCGTTGGCCAACATTTTATTTTGTTCTTGAAGGAACGATGATCTGCTCCATCACCTGATCATTCGTCCAGTCAGCGCCGGCGATAGAGCCAGCTTCCATACCTGAGAACTGACTTGCTTCGTCAGGCTTGATCACGGACAGGGCCAGGTTCATCTTCTTAGGTACGTCCACGCCGTTGAGAATGTCCAGCGCCGTCCAGAACGCAGCGGAGCCGCAAGCCGGAGCCGCACGCATGCTCAGAGTATTATAGTCCTTCTGCTGGAGCCACCAGTTGATGAATTCCGCGGAGTTGTCGCCGGACATAAGGGGTACTTCCAGATTCGCCTGCTCGAAAGCCTGAATGATTCCATAGGTGTCGCCGCCCTGATTGAAGATCATATCAACTTTGTCGAGACTCGGCAGTATCTTTGTAAACTCTTCCTGAGCTACCGTGGAATCGGCTTCGCCAAGGACTGTGGCGATCACTTTAAGATCCGGATGCTCTTTTACAACCTTCATATAGGCGTTGTACATCACTTCCTCCGGAGCGGAACCCGAC
>DAITKX010000022.1:0-38965 GCA_036835995.1 Bacillota bacterium
GACAGAATTTATGCTGGAAAATCACGAATCTTTGATTCGTAGATTTTCGTCGTATATTAAAATATTTAGAAACAATGAATGATAAAAATTACTTTGAATGATAAAAGTTACTTTCTATAGACTTCCTCTCCCCTGAAAAATGTGGCGAGCACTTCTACCTTCTCCAGATCCAAGGGGTCTATGCCGTAAGGGTCTCTGTCTACAACTATGAAATCCGCGGATTTGCCCGGTTCAAGGCTCCCGAAAATATCTTCCTGAAATCTTCCGTAGGCCGCGTTGGAAGTAAAGGCTCTGAGTATTTCCGTAAGCCCGATCCTTTCGTCTTTATTGAGCAGATATCTGGGATCATCCGCATCCTCTATATCGTCAACGCCAAGGCTTTCCGCATCGTACAAGTTTCTCGTGACCGCTGCTTCTATGGCGAAAAACGGGTTTGGTTTTGGAGTCACAGGATAATCGGAGGAAGCGACGATGGTCACGCCATTCCTCACCAGACTCCCAAGGGGGTACTCTTTTTCGGCGCGTTCTCCCAGGAGCTTTTTCTCCAGGGGAAACATCACGGGCGATTTGAAATGCCAGTAGGTCTGGACGTTGGCGATGACATCCATGGCGGCCATCCTTTGGATGTCCTCTTCCGCCACCAGCTGCAGATGAGTCAGGGAGTTCCTGTAATCCTTTTTCCCCGCGGCGTCCATGGCCGACTCCATGGCGTCAAGGGCGTCATGGGTGGCTCCGTCTCCGATGGAGTGGCAATGGATTTGAAAACCCGCTTCCATGCATCTTTGGAAAGCGTACGCCAGCTTCTCCTTGTCCCAGAAAAGCTGACTCCGGAAGCCCTTTCCCTTGCCCGCCTCCTCGGTATAGGGCTCCAGCAGATATCCGTCCAGACCCTCCACTACGCCGTCCAGGAAGAATTTGGCGGTGGTGAACTGCATCAGAGGAGAATCCACTCTTTTTTTGATAGCCAGCATTTCTTCTATCTGCTGATCAACATCTCCCATGGGATCCATGTCCCGGGCTCCGTGGATGCGCAGCTTTAACTGGCCCTGTCTTTCCAGCACCGCAAAAGAGTCGAACAGTGTGGTCCGGGGTTCTACCGTTCCCGGCGGACGCAGGGCGAATACGGAGGTGTAGCCGTTGCTCAGCAGGATATCCTGAAAATATTTCATCGCCGCAAAGTTTTCTTCGTCGGTAAATTCCGGATAAGGGATGAATCCTCTCGCTTCATTTCTTATGATCCCCCACAGCTCTCCCGTGTCGGGATCAAGCTGGATCTCTCCTCCGGGAGGGCATTCCCGGTCGGGGGTTATATTGTAAACCTCCATGGCTTTGGTGTTGAGCCACATACAGTTGCCGCCAAAATCCGATATGATGATGGGCTTGTCAGGGCAAATTTCGTCCAGTCGCTCCTTCCTGGGGCCAAGTATTCCTTCTTTTCCCTGGAAATAATTCACATTGAAGCCCCGGCCGTAATATATCTTTTTTTCAGAGTGACTTTCCACATGATCCCGTATCATTGCCATGGTCTCGTCCAGGTTCAAGGCAGGATAGAGGTTTAAGTTGAACAGGATGTCATAAGCCAGCCCCGGCGCGTGCACATGAGAATCGCACATGGCCGGAAGGACAGTCCTGCCGCAAAGATCTACTTCTTCCGCGTTTGAAGCATAGGAATCGGCGCCGCTCTCATCACCGATATAGATGATCCTGCCGCCTTCGGTGACCATCGCCTCGCAGCTGGAGTTTTTTCCGTCCATAGAATAGATTTTGCAGTTTTTGTATATTTTTCTTGATTCCATGTCATACCTCCCAAGTTTACATTTATGGTGTATATTCTAGCAATTTATATGCCAAAATCTTGACCGTGTCTTTTCGGCGGGTCCGGTTTTCGGCAAAATTGACTTTTGACGCGAACCTTGTATAATTATAAATATGAATTTTTACTTTCGAGCAGAGGTATCGACATGGAAGACCAAAAACCAAAGTTTTTCGGGGAAAAAATAGCGGAGCTGGCTCAGGTGCTCGCGTCCAGATTCTCCAGCGTCATCGATACGGAGCGTCTGGCTTCCGACAGAAGCTATATCATGCAGCTTCAGGAAGAAGTTTTAAAACCCTTTGTCGTAGAAAAAGCCGTCGCCTATGACGATGAGGATATTATTAACCAGATCTTTTTCCAAATAACGCCCGACGCCACGCCTCAACTGGACGCCAGCGAATTCTGCGCGGGAGTATGCATTGAAAATATGGGAAACTGGAAGATAAGAGAGCACAACCTGACCCATATAAAGGATATTGTCGAGGATAACGTCTTTTTCAAATGGTGGTATTTTGAATGTATCAGAATGGGCGTCCCCGGCTGGACCCGGGTCTACTTCGACCGGTATCTGAACAGAAACGTCGTCACCCACTGCACCCCTGTATATAGCGAAAACAAAAGCCTCATCGGCGTTCTCGGAATTGACCTGGATTACAACTGCTTTACGGAAAAGACAAACAACAGGCTGCTGGAAAACATCCGAAGCGACATAGAGACAGTAAAAAAGGAGCGGGAAGCCATAGGCGTAACCAATCTCATGGATCACCAATACCTTGACATCAACACCTATGAGTTTATCAACAGCAGCAACATAACCGGCGCCCTCGGATTTCACAGTCCGGTCATGCGGGAGATCATGGAGCTTGTAAAAAAGGCCATCATAAGCAACGCTACCGTCCTTCTGCAGGGGGAAACCGGCGTGGGCAAGGATTATATCGCAAAAAACATACATATGAATTCCAAGTTTTCCGGCGGCCCTTTCATCAATGTAAACTGCTGCGCTTTGGCGGAAAACCTCATAGAATCGGAGCTCTTCGGGTATGGCAAGGGCTCTTTTACCGGCGCGGCCAGCGAGGGCAAGGCGGGGTTTTTCGAGGCTGCCGACGGAGGCACGCTGCTGCTCAATGAGATCGGTGACCTTCCGCTGCATCTCCAGGCAAAACTGCTCAACGTGATCCACGAAAAAGAGGTCATAAGAGTGGGGGAGACAAGGAGAAGAAAGACCAATTTCAGGCTCATCGCCGCTACCAATAAGGATTTGGCCGAGCTTGTAAAAAAGGGACAATTCAGAGAGGATCTATATTACAGAATCAATGTCCTGCCTATTACCATTCCGCCTCTGAGGGAGCGCAAGGAGGATATATTTCCTCTGATCCATCTCTTTCTTGCCCAAAACGCGGAAAAATACCAAGTCAGGAAAAACATATCGGTGGATCTGGTGAACAAGCTGATCCAATATCCGTGGCCCGGCAACGTCAGAGAACTGGAAAACCTCATAGAGAGGCTTTTCCTGATATCCGACGGGGATGTCATCGCCTCCTCGGATTTGCCGGAATACTTCAACAAAAAACCGGAATCCTTCAACAGAAAAACGGAAGAGGCTCCTGAGGAGTTTGGCGCCGACGCCGCTTCATCTGAAAAGGCGGAGGACTTTAAGACCTTGAAGAATAAAAAAGAGGAAATGGAAGCGGATTTGATCCGAGAAAAATACAGAGAACTGAAAAGCTCTTACAAGGTGGCGGAGGCGCTGGGGATCAGCCAGTCGTCGGCTTACAAAAAAATAAAAAAATATCTTTGACAGCGCGAAAAAACCATAGATCGGAAGAAAAAGTAATTACAAAAAAAATAGAAATAATTCAAAAAGAACTTGATTTAAGTTTTTTCCGAATTAAAAACGGGAGGTATAATTAATGAGCTATATAAAGGGTTTTGAAAACCTTGTCCTCAATCCGAATTTGCTGTCGCAGTTTACAGAGCGGTTAGGAAGCATGCCTGACGCGCCGACCCCAACCGTGGCGGGGCGTGTGTTCTGGAATACGCTGTGCGAATATAAAGGCTGGAAGTTCCAGCAAAACCAGCTTACCAATCAATGCAGAATACTGGATGATAATGGTCTGAGAAGGGCATGGGGTACTGAAGGCGCAATGATTTCCGCCCTCGAGACATTCGCGGAGCCTCAGAATGAACTCAATACTCAGGGTAAGGACGACCGCTTCGTGGTCTGCGGCCACTGCGGCGGAAAAGTTCCTGAAGGAAATTACTGCAAGGATTGCGGCAGCCCATTGAAGTAAGCTGCTAGAAGCCGTAACTTCCTTCGATAAAAATAACCTTGATCCTATCCTTTTCAAATTGCCCCGTGATCAGCACAAAGTCATTGCATATTCTCTGGGTGTGATGGCAGTCTATGCATTTGTTCAGCCTGGCACAGGGAGTATCTTTCCCCAGGCGTTTCGCATCTAAGGGGGCGGCGGTCTGCCGTGCGCGAAGGATAGCCTCGTCGACGGAGCTCACGAGCTTGTTGGTTCCGGTTACGGCAATCACTTGCTTTGGCCCGTATAAAACCGGAGCGACGCGGCTTCCGTTTCCATCGATGTTGAATAGGGCTCCGCCTGTTGTCACGGCATTGACGCCGGTTAAAAAAGTATCGGCTCGAAAGTTTTGAAGATATATTTCCCGCTTTTCTTCGCGGCTCAATCCGGGCCTATGCTTATCTAAAAATTTATAATCCTTGCACCGCATTAGATCAAATACTCCGGTCTGTTCAAGGGTCAGCGAATCTCCGCATCCTACGACCTCGCCCTTTTGAATCAGAGACAGAATGATTTCGTGCAAATGCTCAACAGAACGCGCATAATATCCGGCCATATTGTTTCTATTCAAATTTTGAATGGCGCTTTGGACAATATCGTTCATAATTTCTTCACGGCCTCCTTACACAGCTCTTGTTATCAACATGTGTATATTTATAATACCTATAATACCATATTTTTTCGTATTGAAAAAGGCTGTTGACGCTCCGGTCTATTTGGCATAGACTCAAGGTGTCAAATCGATACGCCCGAGGAAGATACGCTCATTTGATGAAGATTGAGCCTCTATCTCTGTCTAATGTCTTTGAAGTCAAGTTAATCAGAAATTCCTCAACTGCCGAAATACTCGCTATACAACAAATAGCTATTGCTGTTATTTCTTCCCCGAAAACCCAAAATAGAAAAGGAAAGAAAAATAAGACGATACCTGTGGATTTATTGGCATAGGTATGTAGAAAAGCAAGCCGATGATACTTTGCGGACTCATAAGCGGCCAATACTACAAGGAAGCCCAAAATCAATTTGCCGATTCCCCTTTTTCTGTATCCGAACACTTTCATCAACGAGATACTTGTCCGGCTTTCATCAACCACCAGGCCGGTAACAAGATAGATAATGATCAGACCCAATACAAATGTAAGGCTTATCCCCTTTAACACTTCGCTTTTGCCTTCTCCCGAGCCATAGCTCTTTTTCAAATTTTCTATCGCAATAAACATATTTATCTCCCCATTCCGTTTTTTAATAACGAAACCATGTTTTTCAAATAGTTTTCCATTTCATGGTATAAGTCATCCGTTGGCTCAAAGTCAAAATTCTTTGCTATTTCAAGGATCTTTGTATCAAATTTTTCCGTTATCCCCTGAAAAAACAGCAGAAGCGTTTTGTCGTCCAGGTCGGCGCGAACCGTTCCTTTCTTCTTGCCGTTAGCAATCAATTTCAGCTCATATTCCTCGCCGACCCGATTTAACGCTTCATTTGTTTCCCTTGTCAGGCTGCCATATTTGCCCGAGACGACGTCTATGGAAAACGCTACCAGCAGGTGTTCTTTTTTTATTAATTCAAAACGTTCGCGGCTTCCGGAAAGAAAGTAGTCGTAGACGTCCATGTCCTTCAGCGGAGTCTGCCTGTCGATAATCCTCATAAAATACTCCAGCGACCACGTTACGGAGTATAAAAACAGATCCTTTTTATCGTCAAAATATTGATAGATACTGCCTTTGGCAACCTCCGCCTTTTTAGCGATCGCTTCTATTTTGGCCTTTTCAAATCCATGAGTCTGAAATTCCTCAATCGCGGCCCGTATGACCCTTTCTTTCTTGTCGTTGTCAAGACGGTTAAATGTTCTTTTTGGCAATGTACTTCACCTCTCTATTCAGTGTGACCCATAAGTCATATTACATGACTAGTCAGTCATGATTGTCAATCAGTAAAAACCATCCAATCTATCAATACGGTTCAATGCTTCCCACATATGTATCATAGCCAATAATTTCGAAGCCAAAACCATTCCGGCATATACTCGTACTGAGATGATTTTGCAGATTTGCCGAGGAAAAAAGGATTTTTATCCATGCTCTCCGATCGGAAATATCTTTTATAATTTCCGGCAAACTATAACTGTTAGGAGGTGATCAGCGTGAATATGGATTTTGATGCGGTGTATTATGAACCGGGTGCGCTTGATTATAAGCTGGGACAGATGCTGCAACACAAATATGTAAACCTGGCTTGGATACCGATAGAAAATCACAACAGAATACCGGAAATGACAGCGGCGGATAACTCGAACTTTCCAAAGCTAAAAAAACATCTGATTATCGGAATCAGAAAGACGCACCGATATGTGCCGAATCATAAGGTTTCCGACTGGCTGGTACCCTACACATCCTCAGGCTGCAGGGCAATGTGCCTATACTGCTATCTGGTATGCAATTATAATAAATGCGCCTATCTGCGCCTGTTTGTCAATCGCGAGCAAATGCTGGACAGACTGCTTAAAAAGGACGCCGCAGCTTTCGTACCGCAAACCTTTGAGATTGGCAGCAACAGTGATTTACTGCTGGAAAACACAATAACGGATAATTTGCTCTATACAATCGAGCGTTTTGCGCGTGAAGGTCGCGGGAGCCTGACGTTTCCGACAAAATTTGATATGGTAACTCCGTTGCTTAACCTTGACCACCGGGGGAAGACCATATTTCGTATGAGCGTGAACCCGCAGGAAATAATAAGTCGCATAGAGTTGGGCACTTCCCCGCTGCCTGAAAGAATCTGTGCGCTGAACGACATGGCGCAAGCGGGATATCCGGTGGGGCTGTTGATTGCACCTGTAATTCTTCTTCCGGATTGGAAGCGCCTGTATGGAGAATTGGTAGAGCGCTTGGCAGAAGAGCTGAGCGGCAGGGTCATTCAAAATGGCTTTATAGAAATTATACTAATGACATACAGCTTCGTACAAAATGCCATTAACACCGAGGCTTTCCCAAATGCCGTACAGCTTTTTGACCGGGAAACCATGACCGGACGTGGGCGCGGCAAATACTGCTATCGAAACGATATCCGCGCAGACGCCGAGTTATTTTTGCGGGAAAAGCTTTCACGCTGGTTGGGGACTATGCCTATACTGTATATTTCATAATACTTTTCAAGATCAACGTTTCCAAAATGCTGGAAACGTTGATTTTCATGGTCGATAAAGCAAATAGCTTAGCCCGAACAAAATGGATGTGTTCAAGCTTCATGGGCTATCTCAAGGGAAAAAGTGCACTGATGATGTTTGAAAGACATGCAAACTCTTCACTCAAGAAATTTGCCTTCTATTTCGGTGCTTATTTTTAACTATGATGGCAAACTTATTTTAACCTGTCATTCGTATTATGAAGAAAACAGATTCCATTCTGTATTAAATCATCAGCTACCTGAGCCAGTTGTTCCGGAGTGATCTTCATCCCATTGCCCATCCAGTCCTGAAGCAATCCAATACATCCAGATACGGCATAAGTCGCGAAAAATTGATAGTTCTGAAGCTCCTTTTGAGGGCAGACCTCCATAATCGATCGGAAGCACTTTTCTTCCACCATCTTCTTTAATTTCTCGACAAACGCAATATCTCCTTGTGAGCCAAGTAGCATTCGGCAGAATTGTTGGTTCTCTTTTATATACAGAAATAGTTCCTCGATATAAGGCTTGGGAGTGCCCTTTAAAACAGATCCCGGGAATTTGTCTGCAATCTCATTTAAATTGGATATCATCTCATTTTCGATTTGGTTTAACATATCGTAGATATCTTTGTAATGAAGATAGAATGTTCCTCTGTTTAAGTCAGCAAGATCCACGATCTCCTTAACGGTGATATCATTAATATTCTTTTCTGTCAGCAATGATGCAAGGCTGTCTTTTAATAATTTCTTCGTTCTTCTTACTCGGCGGTCATCCGAACTTTTCTTTAAATACTCCATAAAATTTGCTCCCAGACGTTCCGTAATCAACAAATTAAATTGATTATGTTGACTAATGTACAAACCCATTTGCTATTAATCATTGTCTTTTTTTAATACACTCAGTATAATTGAAAGCATAGAATTAGTCAACACGTGTTTATTATTGATCATAAATCTACTGCATAGAAAATGGTGGTATAATGCTAAAATCCGGAAACAAGAAGAAGTCATATAAGAGAAGAGATAAATTAATCAGTCAGGCAATTATTGATTTCATCATTTACAAAAGCAAATGGATCGAAAAAATATTTGCCGTTCTGTTTATTATCACAGCAGTCTGCTTTCCAATCGTACAGATCAATTACGATCTCAGCAAGTATCTGCCCGGTGATATGCTCTCCAGGCAGGGAATCGATCTGATGGAGGATGAATTCGGCTATCCTGGAACGGCCAGAATTATGATCAGCGATGTTTCTATTTATGAAGCAAAGCTGGATAAAGATAAAATTGAAAATATTCCCGGCGTGGATCGTGTGCAGTGGGCGGACTCCATCGAGGAGATCTATCAATCCAGCCTATTTATCCCATATAACGATATCGAGGACTATTACAAGGATCGAAGTGCGATCATGGATGTAACTTTTGTTGGCAACGATTCCGACCAACGGACCAGGGATGCAATCACGCAAATAGAAGAGTTGCTTGGAGAGAAAGGGCATCTCGGCGGACCGGCAGTGCAGGATAAATTTCTGAATGAAGTAATCATGAAAGAAATGATGTTTATCATGGCATTCGCCGTGCTGGTCATACTGGGTATTTTGATACTCACCACAAACTCTTGGTTTGAGCCTTTGATATTTCTAAGTGTCATCCTGATCTCTATTGTAATCAATATGGGCAGCAATCTCATGTTCGGCTCAATCTCATCCATGACATTAAGTGTTGCCGCAGTGCTCCAGCTTGCTATTGCAATGGACTACACGATTATTCTTCTGGATAATTTTGCAAAGCAGCGCAAAAATAATCAACCGCTGGAAGAAGCCTTGTCCAATGCAATCAGAAAAAGTATGGTACCTATTTCTTCCGCTGGCTCAGCGGCCATCGCAGGCTTTTTAGCGCTCGTTCTGATGAGATATACCATTGGAATGGATATGGGGCTGGTTCTGGCAAAAGGAATTGCAATCAGCCTTGTGACCGTAGTTTTTCTGACACCAGCTTTCATCATCAGATGGTATAGGCTCGTCGAAAGAACAGCACATAAGCCGCTGACTCCTTCCTTCCTGCCACTGGCAAAAAAAGTTTACAGGCACCGTTTGCTGTTTCTTGCAATAACGCTGGTTTTATCAGTGCCTTCCTACATCGCAAAGGATATGACGGATTTTACATTCGGTAACGATGCAATGGGTTTATCAGAAGGTACGGTTGTATATAACGACGAGCAGATCATGAACAAGGAATTTGGCAGGAACAACCTCGTGCTTGTGATGATTCCCAACACCTCCATGGTTTCAGAAAAACTTTTATCCGACGAGCTTGAAGATTTGGACTATGTGAAATATGCGACTTCGCTTGCCAATCTCCTTCCCGAAGGCGTACCGGAAGATTTTCTCCCGCATAGTGAAACAAAATTACTGCATACAAAAAACTATGCAAGAATCCTGATCTCTATTAAAACTGCTACGGAAAGTGATCTGGCGTTCAAAAGTGTTGATGAAATCACACAAATCGTAAAGAGTTACTATCCGAACGGATCTTATGTGATTGGCGTTACTCCGTCAACGCAGGATATTAAAGCGGTTATTGTTGATGACTGGAGGAAAATAGATAAGCTATCACTTTTAGGAGTCGCTTTGGCAATTATGTTTGCATTCCGATCCCTCGCACTTCCCGTAGTGCTCATGATACCAATAGAAATGGCTACCTTTATCAACATGGCAGTGCCTTATCTTGCCGGTGATGAGATCATGTTTATGGGTTATATTATCGTCAGTTGTCTGCAGCTCGGAGCAACCATTGATTATTCCATAGTAATGACGCATCACTATCTTGAGCATAGAAAAGAATATGACAAAATCAAAGCCTCCATGATAGCAACTTCAGAAAGTGCACTGCCGATCATAACTTCCGGCACGATACTTATGGTGGCGGGTTATGGTGTATACTTCCTGTCAAGCGTCGCTGCAATCGCCGACCTGGGGCATTTAATCGGAAGAGGAGCAATTCTCAGTATGATTATGGTATTAGCGTTGCTGCCGAATCTATTTATATGGACAGATCGATTTATTATATTAAAAAACGGTAATTTAACACCTAATTTTATTTTGAAATATTTAAATAGAAAACAAAAACAGCAAGGAGGCGTCGTAAATGAAAAAGACGATAACCAATAAATTCATTTCCCTGGTGCTAACAGGAGTTATAGTGACAACTGCTGGAATCCCCTTCTGCGCAGTTTCCTATGCGGCGCCTCCTTCCGTTTCTGTCGATGAGGCTGTTTACGTCAACCTAGACTATTATGGAGGAGTTTCAAACGTAAGCATTGTAAAGGGCTGTGATCTGAATGGGAATTCAGCCTTTACCGATTACGGCTCCTACGAGTCTGTTACTAATATGTCAGGATACGATAAACCCGTGCTGACCGCTGATGGCGTTAAATGGAATCTCAACAAAATAAAGGACCATCAGAGATTTTACTTTGACGGTACATTAAAAAACAATACGATTGAATTTCCCTGGACATTTGATGTGTCATACAAACTCGACGGTGTTCCGGCGAGGGCGGAAGACCTGGCGGGGGTTTCCGGCCTGATTGAAATCAATATCAATGCTGCCCCAAATGAAAAGGCCAAAGAATACCATAAAAATAATATGCTCCTTCAAGTCGCAGCCTATATCGATATGGAGGATACCTACAGCCTGGATGCTCCAGGTTCTCAGTTGCAGTCCGTCGGTTCAAAAAAGGCAGTTGTTTTTTCCGCGCTTCCCGGGGAAGCGGAAACCTTTACCATTCGAGTCGGCACAAACAGTTTCGAAAATCAAGGCATCACAATGATGATGATGCCCGGCACTCTGGAGCAGTTTAAAGATATCAAGGATTTGAAAGAAGCAAAAGATACACTTGAAGATTCAAGCGATGCCATCTATACCAGCATCAATGAAATTCTGAGAACGATGGAGAGTATGAACTCCGGACTTTCCGAACTGAAAAGCGGAACTGCCGGATTGGAAGAGGCCAGAAGCAATTTTAGTTCAGGTAAAGATCAGATGAATCAGGATTTTGACAAGACAATCGAAGATCTGAATGCCGTCAACGAGCAGCTTCAAACCTTGATTCCATATTTCGAAACCGGAAAGCGAATGATCCGGTCGATCAACAATGACATCGAGGATATTACCGATACGCTGGAAGAATATGAAGATCCGCTCAATGATACGGATGATTCCATTACTGTGATCCAGTCTGACTTAGCTGCTCTGAGAACTGCACTAAATACGCTTAGTTCGCAGATGAATGATATGCTGACGAATATGTCTGCCGCTGCAGCAGTGCCGGGAGGCGCCGCATTGTACGATATCGCCGAATTGCAGGGGGAAGCGGCCATGGCTGCTGCCTTGGGCAGCTATATGGATGAAATCAGCTCTTTACTAACAGAAACAATCAAACTAGGTGATACAGCCAAAGATGTCATCGGAATTACGAATGATCTGATTGACGATATGGAAGATGCAGGCGATACCTTCGATCGATATGAAGACGATATGATCAATCTGCTTGATGATACGGAACAATTGACAACATTGGTCAACAGCAGCCTGAGCAGCACCATTGTATATTTATCCTATTCAAAGACGCTGATCCAGCAGACTGGTGACATACTTGATCCTGCCATGGAAAAATCATTGAAGGCGATCATCGATCTTCTCGACAAAAGCCTGCAAAACATGGATGATATTACAGCACTCAAAAAAGCTAATTCAACAATAAAGAATACGGTTGATGAGCAGTTTGACAAATTCGAGGATGAAAACAAATTCCTGAATCTTGACGCCGAAGCTCCGCTGCAATCTTTTACCTCGGATAAAAATCCGCCGCCTGCGACGGTACAGGTTATCCTTCGCACACAGGAAATCAGTCTGGACAGTGCAGATAACAACAAGGAGCTCGAAACTGAAAAAGAAGACAAAGGACTCCTGGCTAGAATCATCGATATTTTCATTGAAATAAAAGATAAGATAACTGGCTTGCTTTAGTCAATTATCATACATGAGCCGCTCATATACAATTACTAAAATCCAAGTAAAGGAGATTAATAAAAATGGAAACCTACAATAATAAAATTGATTTTCACTCACATTATCTGCCGCCGGCCTATTTTGAATATCTGAGCAAATATGAGAATGAACGCCCTGATAACTTTGATACTCCAGGCTGGAGTCTGTACAAACATATTAAAAATATGGATGATTTGGGGGTTGCTTTTTCCTTCATAAGCATCTCTTCGCCAAATCTATCCAATGCCGATGACGAAACCGAAAAAGCTTATGTCAGACGTATCAATGAAGAAGGTGCGGATTTCGTTGCAGAATACCCGAACCGGCTAGGGCTTATTGCAGAGCTGCCACTTCCGAATGTTGAAAACTCACTGACGGAAGCAAACTATGCTCTGGAAACCTTAAAGGCTGACGGATTTGGTCTGAAAACCCACTATCGGGGAAAATATCTGGGTTGTGAAGAATTCGAGCCTCTCATGAAGTGTTTTAACGAACAAAAAACTGTTCTTATCATCCACCCATCAGCGCCATTTAACAATTATGCCGGAGTGAATGAAGAAGTCCCGATCCCGGTATTCGAATTCTTTGTTGACACGACCAGAACATTTATCAATCTGGTTATGAAGGATATTTTTAACCGCTACCCGGATATCAAATGGATATTTCCGCACGCAGGCTCTTTTATTACCTTGATATCCGACCGATTCGATAATTTCTCGTTACTTATGAAAGCGAAGAACCCTTTAATCAATCCGGATATTTTCGGTGCAATGAAAAAGATTTATTTTGATCTGGCTGGCTTTCCGCTTCAGAAGCAGCTTCAGCTTCTGAAACAAAACGTTCCGGTCAGCCATTTACTATACGGTAGTGATGGGCCATACACCCCTGGTATTGCAACCATAGCACTGTCCGGCTCCATTGAACAGACGGACCAACTTACAGATAAAGAAAAGGTAATGATTTTTACTGAAAATGCTATTTCATTATTTCCACGCTTAAGTGAGATTTTAAATATTTCCATAAAGCCGACAAGTAAAATAAAAAAAACACCAAGAATGAAGAATCGGAAAATATGGAAGCGAAAGTTTCTTACTACTATTTATTTAAAATTACAAAACAAGAGACGGTAAATCTTTTGTATAAAACAGTGCTGCAACACTGTTTTTGTATACTATTTCCCTACTTAATGAAGATTAGGTTTCAGATCCGGTGTGGAGTATGGATATAGAACAACGCCTTCCCTTACTATAAAAATCCACGCTTCTATTATGAAACGTGGATGGTTTTTGGGGAAACATAAATTTTCCTTCCCAAAAAAGAAGCATAACCTTTCCAAATGGAAAAGTTATGCTTCCTGCTACTCTGACACAAGACCAGAGTATTTTCTTTTTGGCACTCCCGAGATGATTTTGCATCTTTTGCTCTGGGCAAAATCTGCCGCCCTTCGCCCAAGCACAGGGCGAAGAGCCGTCTCGCTAAAAAGTATCCGCGATACTTTTTCACACTCGACGCATTTTCATGTTCGAATCATCTCTACATGAAATACAAATAAAAAATCGATAGACATAAAGCCTATCGATTTTTTCTTGGCACTCCCGAGATGATTCGAACATCCGACGCACGGTTTAGGAAACCGACGCTCTATCCCCTGAGCTACGGGAGCATAGCGCTTGCGACTCTCGGGCGGATTAACGAAAAACCGTTGCCCGGAGAAGTTCAGCAATATTGATTTTAGCACATCCGCGAACTCCTTTCAAGACATTCGCAAATTTTATTTTCTTCGCAGCCCGGCCCGCAGCCCCGCCCACAATCCGGCCCCGGCTGTGGGCAGCAATTCTCCTGCCCACGGTAATTTCTTCACGGCTGCTATTGTTTACGGCAGGAAGGGTCATTATACTAAAGCTATGATCATACGAAAAGGAGAAAGCGATGAAAACTCAAAAGCATTTTTGCACTTGCGCAGACTATGATTGCAGGCTGAATCCCCATAACGGCGCGGGAGGCTGCGACCTTTGCATTAAAAAGAACCTGAGAGAACGGGAAATTCCAAGCTGCTTTTTCAAATTAGTCAATGAGGATATATCAAACCTTGAAGAATTCACATTTGAAAGCTTTGTCGATTTCTTTCTCAAAAATAAAAGATAATATGACGCGCCGGAGCACTCTTACGATCATATAATTTAATAATAGCTTTTCATGAGGAGAGGGGTGTAAGGCTCCCGTTTAATCGAAAGGGTGAACTGAATGGAATTGACCATATACCGCGGGACCGAAGAGGTCGGCGGGACGATGATCGAAATGAAATCAAAGAATACGAAGATTCTTGTGGATGCGGGGTATCCGCTGTTTTATAACGGCAATGTGATCGATGACGAATGGGCCGGGAAGCCGTACAAGGAGCTTTTGGAGCTGGGGGTGATCCGGCCGGTTCAGGGTCTGTACCGCTGGGACAAACCGGATTTTGACGCGGTGCTGATTTCCCATGCCCACAGCGATCATTTCGGAATGCTGCGGTTTATTCATCCCGATATCCCGATCTATCTGTCGGAGGTTACGAATAAGCTCATCGAACTGAACATGAGCTTTACAATTCACGATTATTCCCGCCGGGACCGGAGGTTTGTCAGGATGTATGAGCCCTTTTCCATCGGGGACTTTACCATAAAACCCTATCTCATGGATCATTCCGCATGGCAGGCGGCGGCGTTTGAAATCCGCTGTGAGGGAAAGACCGTTCTTTACACGGGGGATTTCAGAGGCCACGGCAGACACGGAGAATATCTGGAGCGCTTTCTCAGCGAGGCGGAGAAGTCGCCGGATCTTTTGCTGATTGAAGGAACGACCCTGGATCGGACCGATGAACAGGAATGCTCGGAAGACGACATGGTCGAGAAATTCAAGGCGGTAATGGAAGAGAGCAAAGGCATCGTTTTGTGCCAGCCCACCAGCCAGAACATCGACAGGGTCATCAGTTTTTACAAGGCGGCAAAGGCGGCCGGAAGAACCTTCGTCATAGACGTCTATACAGCCAATGTTCTCTGGGAACTGAACGGGATCAGCCGCGGAGATTTTCCGATCCCATCCCTTTTGAGGCCGGACATCCGGGTATTTTCACCCTTGCTGCTGACGAAGAAAATGGAAAAACTTCTGGGCGATAAACGCGTCAGGCGGTTTCCCCTCTATGGAGTTTCGGCCAAAGACGTCGGCAGAAAACAGCACCAGATCGCAATGCTGGTGAGGCCGTCGTCTCTCCCGGATTTAAAACGGATGGGACTGAAGGATGGGGTTTTGATCTATTCCCAATGGCAGGCGTACCGGGATAAACCGTATCAGGTCCGTTTGGAGGAATTTCTAAAATCCTGCAGGTTTACCGACATGTATCTTCATACCAGCGGTCACGCTTTTAAACCCGCCATCAAAAAAGTAATCAGGGAACTATCCCCGAAGGAAATCGTTCCCATTCACACATTCTGCCCCCAGGCGTTTTGCGGGTTTTCCCCCAATGTTACGCTGCGGCAGGATGGAGTCCCGTTTCAGCTGTGATGTGGCCGGACATGGCTCCGCCTCAGACGTCATGCGGCCGGCCCGAAATCTCTGCCGCCCGCCATCTGCCTTCCCCGGCTACAGAAAGCCCTTCATCACCAGCAGGACCAGGTTGTTATCATATAGATAGCCGCCGAGGGCCGATGCGTCGAGCTGATCCATAAGGAAGGTGTTCCCGGAAAGGCTGGTGACAGGTACCATCAAAGCCAGCAATATGTAAACCAGAATGATTCCTTTCAAAGCCCCGGCGAACAGGCCCAGGATTCCGTCCAGCCCGCCGATGATGCCAGAGCGTTTTTCCTTGGAAAACAGCGACGTAAGAACCCAGAGAACCAACTTGATGGCGATGGCGATGATCAGAAAACCGATGAGGTTAAAGATCAAATTGGCCAGGCTTTCGGACATGGTCGTTGCGATGGCATTGGCAGCCGAGTTGATGGCCTTATCCAACAGATCCCGGATCACATCGGGAATACCTGTCAGGGCCGAATCGGCGGCGCCCCCCGCATTTTCCGTAATCCTTTCCGCGATCTTTTCCCGGACCGCACCGTAATAGCCCGTATTTTCTTTTAAAAATTTAATGACATGAGGGTACCAGACAAACCCCAGGACAACTGCCAGAATCCACCCGACGGTATGAATAAACGTATGGACAAATCCGTGGCGAAATCCCTGAACGACCGTATAAATCAGGATAATTGCAATGATTCCATCGATCCACATAACGGCATCCCCTCCATTTCTGCCTGCATAATCCAAATCCCAACTGCATATATGTATATTACCAATTTATATAAAGGATTTCAAGAAGGAGTAAAGCAAATGAATTACGTCAAGTACAACCGCTCATTTGTGATGATGGAGGAACAGGGCAGCCAGTTCGCGGCAAAGGAATCGGTCCCGATCAAGGGCTACCTGAAGGTGGAGACCGGCAACAACAAGGGAGCGCTTCGCTGCGTTGTTCAGAACCTGAGGTACTTCGACAGGGGTGATTACATATACAAACTGATATTGTTCGGGAAAAAAGGCGAGAGAACCATCCACGCGACGATTGGAAATCTGGTGGTCAACAAGCAGGGAAACGGAGAAACCTATTTCCGGTTTCTCCCCATTGACGTGGACGGAAAGGGAAATTCCTTTCACAGCTTCACCACGGCCATCGTCGCCGCCGCGTCCACAAACGACGATAAAGAACCGCTCCATCCCGTGTTAAAGGGGGTCACCGAGAGCGAGGTTGAACCCTTTCAATCCGAGCTCTTTCAAGTAGACGAAGAAACAGAAAGAGGACAGAGCCCCGGGATCGAGGATCTCATCAGCCAAATCGATAAAATCGTTGACAATATTCAGGGAAAGCTTCAGGATGTGACGGAGGGCGGGTCTGCAGCGGCGGAAAATGAATATGGGGCGGAGGATCAGTATGGACCGGAGGATCAGTTCGCAGCGGCAGAGGATCAGTATGAACCGGAGGATCAGTTCGCGGCGGCAGGGGATCAGTATGAACCGGCGGGAGAGTTTGACGCTAAAGAAGACTTTGCGGCAGCCGCGCGTCAGGAAGAGGCCGCCGCCATTCCCCGGGAAAAGCGCGGGGAGATCATTGAGAAAAAAACCTATAATACATTTTACAACGAATATATCCTGAACGCCTGCGCTCACGCCTGCAGGGTCGCGGAGTTTTATGAGGACGTGATTCCATTTGACAGAGACAAGACCGGCGCCAGATGGAAGAAGATCATCAACGTCAGCAACCTGCCGCTGGTGTCCCCCGGAGCCCATTACTTTGCCACCCAGTACCGGCATTACATCTTCGGCGCAAAGCCGGATCAAAACGGAATCGCTTCCAAGTTTTTCTTCGGGATACCGGGCAGGTTCCTGGATGAAGAGCAGCCCGACGGCGGAAAGTCAGGATTCACTTACTGGCAGCCGCTCCGCGGGGCAGACCCGGCCGCGGAAAGCTTTCGCAAGGGAGAACAGAGAGGGCGGAATGTTTACGGCTACTGGATCGTGGCGGTGGACGGAAAAACCGGCAATATTGAAGAGGTCTGACGCAAGGCCCATCCGCACGGATGGGTTTTTCGATTTTCATTGAAAAACACACCGGAGTATGATAATATTGTAAGGCATATGAATCAAACAGGGAAAAGGAGCGCGAAAAACGAAAGATGAGTCCTGAACACTTCATGCAGGAAGCATTAAAGGAAGCGGAAAAAGCGCTTTTTATCGGCGAAGTTCCCGTCGGAGCCGTAATAGAAAAAGATGGTAAAATCGTCGGGCGGGGACATAATATGACAGAGACGGCAAAAGATCCCACTGCCCACGCGGAAATCCTTGCGATCAGGGAAGCGGCAAAAGAACTGGGCGGCTGGAGGCTGCTTGGCTGTCGAATGTACGTTACTGCGGAGCCCTGCTCCATGTGCGCGGGAGCGATGGTGCTTTCAAGGCTCGAAAAGGTCTGGATCGGCACTCCCGATCCGAAAACCGGGGCATGCGGTTCCCTGATGAACATTTTGCAGGATGAGCGGCTGAACCATAACGTACAGATAGAGACCGGAATCATGCAGCAGCAATGCGAGAAAATAATGAAAACATTCTTTCAGAAGTTACGAAAAAAGAAATCGGAGGAAAATACAATATGAAAAAAACGGGCATAATTTTAGGCCTAACAATTTTAATGATCCTATCGTCCTTTTCCTTTTGCTTTGCACAAGGGTTGGAATTATATGATAGTTCTCCGAAGGATGGCAGTCACCAGTCCCGCCCGGAAAGCTTATGCGTAAAGCTGTATTTCAACGAGGTCATGTCTTCGAAATCGGTTCAGAAAGAAAACCAGAATGCGTTCCGGTTCACGGATTCGAAAGGAAAAGAACTGCCCATCAGAATATTGTATGAAGCCAAAAGACCGAAAGAAATCTGGGTGCTGGTAAACGAAACTCTGGAATCCGATTCCAGCTATAAGCTTCACATTTCAGGCGACCTTGCGGACGCCAATGGAAGCACTCTGGGCAAAGACAAAACGATCGTCATAAAGACAAGGAATTTAAAGACGGACAACAATGTCAACATGGCGCTGATGGGCGTTATGATGGTGGGAATGGTCTTCTTTACCTCGATGTCCGCAAAACACCAGGTTAAAAAGCAGGAGGAAGAGGCGGCCGCAAAGGGAGAGGCCAAGGTCAATCCATATAAAGTCGCGAAGGAAACCGGGAAATCGGTGGAGGATGTCGTGGCAAAGACGGAAAAGAACAAAGCTAAAGCAAGAGCCCAGGCTGAAAAGAGAAACAAAGGCCAGACACAGGACGGGACGGCGAACGGAAAAGCTGCCGAACCGGAATGGAATATCAAGCGTGTCGTCGGGCCGAAACCTATCGCGGCGGCGGGAAGCACCTATAAAACCGGCAGAAAGGCCCTGGCAGAGAAGGAAAAAGCAAAGGCGGCGGCAAAAGCGGCTGCGGGAACTACGAGGCCGAAAAACGCGTCGGGAAAGAGCAAGAACAAGAAGGCCAATACATCGAATAAAAAGAAATAAATAAAAGAAATAAATCAACTTAAATAGCGGGCGGATTCAATCCCCCGCTATTTATCCAATTAGCGCAGGCTTCAAGGAGGAACCGGCGCACCCGCTTTTCCTGGAGGACCCTGAAATGAATGAAATCACGATAAAAGCCTATGCTAAAATTAACCTTTCTCTGGACGTCCTGGGAAAACGGCCTGACGGATATCACGAGGTCCTGATGGTCATGGAGCAGGTCGACCTCTACGATACGGTAACGGTCGCGTGGCTGGAGGACGAGGGCGGTTCCATGGGGAGCGCTCCCGATGCAAGCCCCGGAATCAGCCTTTCGATAAATCTGCCCTATCTTCCAACCGACGGAAGAAATATTGCGTACAAAGCAGCGGAGCTCATGGCGGAACGATACGGCAGAAAAGCGGCAGAGGCTATGGCAAGGCAGCACGGCAAGGATGCAGCGGGCCGGATCCAGATAGAAATATTCAAAAGGATTCCTGTCGCCGCCGGGTTGGCCGGAGGAAGCGCCAATTGCGCCGCGGTGCTCCACGCATTGAACAGGCTCTGGGATCTGAAGCTCGACCTTGAAACACTGATGAGGATCGGCGTGGAGCTTGGCGCCGACGTTCCTTTCTGCCTGGCAGGACAGGCGGCGCTCAACAGGGCATTGGATCTGAACTCGGAGCCCCTGGCCGCGACCTGCGCCGTGGCCTCGGGAATCGGCGAGCGGCTGGAGCCGGCGCCGCCCATGAACGCGTGGGTGCTTTTATCCAAACCGTCCATCGGCGTTTCCACCGCTCAGGTCTACGGCGGACTCGATCTACGGGAGATTCGAGAGCACCCGGATACGGGAGAATTGGTCGCAGGATTAAGAGAAAGGAATTTTCTCAAAATTTCAAAAAATATGGTGAATGTACTTGAAAACTACAGCCTAAAAGAGTATCCTGTTATTGTGTATACAAAGAACAAGATTGTTACAGAGGGGAAGGCTTATCGGGCACTGATGAGCGGGAGCGGCCCTACCGTGTTTGGCTTGTATACCAGTAAAAGGAAGGGAACAGCGGCTTATTCGAAGCTGAAAACGCTGAATAAGGAAACCTTTCTTGTAAAAACATTATAACGCAGAAAGGATGCTGATATGCTGAATTTTGAAATTCAAAGTCATAGACCGTTGAGAGAAATTGTGTATGAGGAATTGAGAAGCCTCATTTTGACGGGAAAGATCAAGCCGGGGACCAGAATGATGGAAATCGAGCTTGCTGAAGATATGGGCGTCAGCCGTACACCGATCCGGGAAGCTATCAGAAAGCTGGAAAAGGAAGGCCTCGTTGTCATCGAACCGAGAAAGGGCGCCTACGCTTCGGAAGTTTCCGTTAAGGATATGGAAGACATCCTCGAAGTCAGAGCCAATCTGGAAGGGCTTGCAGCCTATCTGGCCGCCGAGAGGATGACCGAGGCCGAAAAAAAGCTGTTGGACGAGACGAAGGAGCGGTTTAAACAGGCCGTGGCCGACGGCAACATGGCAGACATGATCGCTTATGATACGAAATTCCATCACATGATCGTGGAATCCAGCAGAAACAACCACCTGATCCATATGGTAGAACAGCTTCAGGAGCTGGTTCTGAGATTCCGGTATATCTACTATAAAGACTTCAAGCGGGCGGAGGACATGATTCCCGAGCATCAGCAGATCTGTGAGGAAATCGTAAACGGAAACGGGGCAAACGCAAGATTTGAAGCCTTCAATCACATTGACAAGCTAAAGGATATGATCATGCATGACGCAAGCTTCCGGTGAAAGAACCGCACAGGAAGATGGAATAAGGGCTAACCCTTGGATTTACAGGGATTGGTCCTTTTTATTTTCCTTTTCAGCGGAAAAGCCGGATAAAAAAGACGGAAGGCAAAAGATTCTAAAAATATTTATTGACAAACTGAAAATGGTGGCATACAATAAAGAAAAACATAAAATCATATAGAAATACTATGATATAAACGAAAGGAGCTTAAAAATGAGTAAAATAGCTAAAAATCTTACGGATCTGATCGGAAACACCCCATTGCTTGAACTGACAAATTACAACAAGGCAAATGATCTGGGAGCAACAGTGATTGCCAAGCTGGAATACTTCAATCCACTGTCCAGCGTTAAGGACAGGATTGGATATGCCATGATCAAGGACGCCGAGGACAGAGGGATTGTCAACAAGGACACCGTGATCATCGAACCCACCAGTGGAAATACTGGAATTGCCCTGGCCTTCGTGGCTGCGGCCAGAGGTTACAAACTGATCATCACCTTGCCGGAAACCTTCAGCCTTGAGAGAAGGAACCTGATGAAAGCGCTGGGCGCGGAGCTGGTCCTTACTCCCGGACCGGAAGGAATGCCGGGCGCAATCAAAAAAGCGGAGGAGCTGGCGGCGCAAACGCCGAATTCCTTCATCCCGCAGCAGTTTGAGAACCCCGCAAATCCGGCGATTCATAGAAAGACCACCGCAGAGGAGATCTGGAAGGATACCGACGGTAAAGTCGACATCTTCATCGCCGGCGTCGGCACAGGCGGAACCATTACCGGTGTTGGAGAAGTGTTGAAGAGCAAAAATCCTGATGTCAAGATCATCGCCGTGGAACCCTTTGATTCCCCGGTCTTATCCGGAGGGACAAAAGGGTCCCATAAGCTCCAGGGAATCGGAGCGGGTTTCGTCCCGGGGGTATTCAACAGAGAAGTCGTCGATGAGATCTTCAAGGTAAAAAATGACGAGGCCTTGGAAACCTCACGGACCCTTGCAAAGACGGAAGGCCTCTTAGTGGGCATTTCCTCCGGCGCCGCGGCGTTTGCGGCGACTGAGATCGCAAAGAGGCCCGAAAATAAGGGCAAGAACATCGTAGTGCTGCTCCCGGATACCGGAGAAAGATATCTTTCCACCGAGCTCTTCCAGCAGCCATAGAGAGATAGTCTTTTCTACAAAGTTAATTTATCGCTAAAAGGCTGAATATATAAGTCGGAAATGACTTGAACACTTTTATCAAAAGTGTAAACGGAATTTATGGCTTTACATTCAGCCTTTTTTGCGCACCTAGACCTGTTTGCAAAGCAACGTGCCGCAAGCGCAATACGGAAATTTCATCAATCTTTGATCGATAGAAATTTTTCCGTTGTCATAACAAGCCCTCCTCCGGAATATCATTATAGCAACGAACAGTGGAACGAACTGTAGATAGAGGGGGAAAATGTGATGACATACGAAAAGGACCCATTTAATTTAGAAGAAATTCCAGACTATGCTTTGCAGCCTGCAAAAGAAGCAGACGAATATAATTTTCATTATGTACCGCGAGGCGCGGCAGGTCGATTTGATCCCGCAGCCTATGAAAAAATATTGCATGACAGCGTAAGGCAGACGGCAGAGAATGAAGAACCGTCAGAGCTGCTGGATGTCCAGGGAGATGACGGCGCAGCGGAGTCGGAAGCGGTTTTCGTCTGGAATGAAGCGGTACCGGACGAGTCCGTTGTTCAGGAGGAGCCCGCCGAAGAAACCATCGCAGAAGCTCCCGAAGAAACTATCGCAGAGGCTCCAACAGAAACCGTCGCAGAAGCTCCCGCAGAAATCATTGAAGAGGCCTCAACTGAAACGGTTGCAGAGGTTCCCGCGGAAATTCCGGAAGCCATAGAAACCTTCGAGGAAGCGGAAGAGACAGTGGAATTTCCAGAAGAGGAAGATGAAGCAGCTCCTGTGTTTTCAACCCCCACGCCGCATCCCGTCTTCCAACCGGTTTTCGTTCCCAAAACCGTTCCGGCAAAGATCACTCCCATGAAAGGAAGCACGGTCAGCGACAAGTTAAAGCTGGTGGACATGAAAAGAAAAGAGCCGGTTCGCATGACCATCGATGAGGATATCCTCGTACCGGACGTGAAGCCGGATCTGGAGCGGATCCTCGCAATGGAAGGCAAGATCAGGCTTTCGGAAAGGGAACTCCACACCGGGCAGGCAGAGACCGACAGAGTGAAAATCACCGGAGATATTGTCCTGCAGACCCTTTATGTTCCGGAGCACATGGTGGACGGGGAGCCCATCGTATCCATCGAATCGAAGATCCCATTCAAAAATGAGGCCGAGGTGAAAGCCGGGCCGTCCTCTGACCTGGTCATTGCGCCCACCGTCGAATCCATCGATTATACCGTGATCAATGAAAGAAAATTCAGGGTCAGCGCGACGGTGGTATTCGGAATCAAGGAGTACGGCAGCGTCGATGTGGAAGTGTTCGAAGGCGTAAGGGACGAAGAAGTACAAATGCTGAAGGAAAAGATCAACCTCACGGACGTCGCAGCAAGAAAAACGGAACCTATGGAAATAAAGGAGGATCTGGTATTGAAGGAAAATATGCCTGAGATACGGAAGATCCTGACATATGACGCTAATGTCGTGGAAAATCACAAGCAGATCACCAAAGAAAAAGCGGTAATAAACGCTTCTGTTTATTGCAACATTCTGTACCTTGGGGCGGAAGAGAATCCTGACGCCATGAAAGCGGAAGACGTTGCGGCTCCCGAATCGGAGCCGGTACTGGTCCCGGTTTTCTACCAGGGGAAAACCGAATTTACTCAGTTTATCAGACTGGATGGAGACTATAATCCCAGCGAACAGAATCCTGCAGGAAGTAAAGTCAACTTTAATATCGCATCTTCAAACCTTACTGCAAAGGAGGATGGAAACGGAAAAAGAAACGCCTTTGAGTTGGATATGAACGTGGACACCGGATTGGAGCTCTACAAAAACATTGAAATGGAAGTAGTCACCGACGTATACCATCACTTAAAGGATACGCAATTTGAAACGGATGAGATCGGGGTAATGTCTCTCGGCGGCAGCGGAGTTGCGGAGATCTCCGCCCGTGAGATCGTCAATGTCCCCGAAAGATATGGCAATGTCGATAAGGTTGTTTACATATCGGGAAATATCAGTGAAAAGAGATCCTTTATCGACCAGACCAAGAGCATCGTGGAGGGTGTCGTTACGGTCAACCTGATCTGCACCTCTGCGGATGCAAACAAGACAGCCTTCAACGTCACGCAGGAGATCCCTTTCCGGAGCGCTATGGAAATCCCGGGAATCACTCCGGAAATGACTGCCAATAATGATATCGTGCTGAAGGAGCTGTGGTTTGACAAGATCAATAATAAACAGATTGAAGTAAATGCGGGGATTCTGGTCAATACGGCAGTATCAAGTCAGGAAAAGCACTACCTGGTGAAAAACGTCAGCTTCCTTGAAAGCCCACAAGATAGTAACACGCTTCCGGGTATCGTTCTCTATATCGCAAAGGCGGGAGATACGATCTGGAACGTCGCAAAAAGGTATCGAACCACCATTGATGAGCTTAAAAAAATTAATGATTTGGAAGTTGGAAAGGAGATCAGACCCGGTACGAAGCTCTTGATCGTAGCTAAAAACCATTGAGGATCATAGCAGAGAGACGTCAAAAGCCGTTACCGTAATTTGAAAAAGAAGCGAATTGTATAAAATCCCCTCCTTTTGGGAAAGATCAGGATGGAAAATCTTTTTCAGAGGAGGGATTTTTATTGGGATTACAAAAAAAGCATAAAATTCTTTTTTTCCTCTTGATTTGTATTCTTCTTTATAGTGCATGGATGATCGCAGACAATCAGCGTGAACTCTCCAACGATGACTTTATCCGTTTCCACGTCATCGCCAACAGCGATTCGGAGGAAGATCAGGCATTGAAGCTCGCGGTCAGAGATGGGGTCCTGGCAAAGATCAACAACGACCTGGTTCAAGAGACCATGGCACGGGAACTGACGGATTATCAGGCTGACGGAGCGGCTGTCATGAGCTGGGCGGAGTCGGATAGCGGCAAGGCCCACGTGAGTTTGAATTTGGAACAATCCAGGAAGTACATTCAGGAAAACCTGGGTGAAATCGAAGCGACGGCAGAGAGGATCGTCCGGGAGAACGGGTACCAATATCCCGTGAAAGCTGAACTGGGGGTAAGATGGATCCCTAAAAAGTCCTACGGCAACATCATCTTCCCGTCGGGCAACTATGAAGCCTTGAATCTGACAATCGGAGAGGGAGAAGGCCATAACTGGTGGTGCGTCCTGTTTCCGCCCCTCTGCCTCATCGGCGCGGAGCCGCCCGATGACAAGCAGCTGGCCGCAGAGGAGCAGGAGCTTTATAAAGATATTCTGTTGGATAACAAATATGAACCCTTAATGGAAAAAAGAGAAAAGCCAACCACCCTTAAGCTCAAGTTTAAAACCCTTGAGTTGATAGATGAATTAGACAAAGGAAAGCAGGAAAACCCGCAATAACGCGGGTTTTCCTGTAGATGAATTAAGCTTAAGGTGCAGAAAACCCCGCGTTATTGCGGGTTTTTCTGCAGGTGAATTAAGCTTAAGGTGCAGAAAACCCGGGTCCCCACGGGTTTTTCTGCTGATGCGGTATCAAAGCTTCTGTGGCCCGGACAATTCCTTCAATTCCCTGATCAGGTAAATTACCGCTACCAGGCAGGCCAACGCGTCGGCGATAGGCTGTGAAATCCAGACGCCGGTCATGCCCAGAAATCTTGGAAGTATGAACAGCAGCGGCAAAATAAAGATCACATTTCTCGTCAGGCTGTTTACGATAGCTTTTCCATTTTTCTCTACCGCCTGGAAGTAGTTTGAAATCACCAGGGTCATGGCTCCCAGAGGGAACAGAATGATGAACTTGCACATTGCGGCCTTCGTTGCCAAAACAATCTCCGGAACCGGTCCGATGAAGAAGGTCAGGATCTGATCCGCAAAGATGATGATCAGTACGAGGCAGATCACAAGAAATCCCAGGGTATACTTCATGCAGGTTTTCAATACATCCCTGACGCGGTCGTAGAACCCCGCGCCATAGTTGTAGCTGGCGATGGGCAGCAGACCGAAACCGAAGGAATTGGTGAGTGAAATCAGGATGTAAAGCATGTATGCGTTGATTACGCCATATGCGGCAAAATCCGATTGGCCGCCGTACTTTCCGATCAGATTGTTGATGGCGATGGTTACAAAGGTCGGTGCAACCTGAATGATAAAGCCGGCAAAGCCTATTTTGTTGATCTGCGCCACGTTTTTCATGTCGATGCGAATGTCTCTCAGCTTGATCTTAAGTTCCGTCCTGCCGAAGATAAAGTGAAGGACCAGCAGGTACCAGGAGCCCATGGTGATGAGCCATGCTCCGACGGCGGAGCCGTTGATTCCCCATTTCAGCTTAAAGATAAGGATGTATTCGACGAAAAGCGCGATGGCCGCCGGAACGCTCTGGATCAGAAGCCCCAGAATCGGCTTTTCATCGATACGGATCAGATAAAAGAGCAAAAGCCCCGTAACGTAGAGCGGGAATCCGATCATAAAGACCTGTGTATAGCTTCGGGCCGCATCCAGGATGTCTCCTTGAGCACCAAAGAAAATCAGGATCTTATCCATAAATATAAAGGCCAGAATGGTAATGATAATAGAAAGTATGTTTGAATACCAGAAGCTTTGGCCGACGATGGCGCGCGCTTCTTCCTTGTTGCCCTGACCGAGCTTAATCCCCACCAGGGTTGAGGCCCCGACTCCGATCATCGTTCCAACGGCAATTGCGATAATCCAGAACGGAAAAACGACCGAAATCGCACCCAGTCCTGTGGTGCCAACCCCATTTCCAACATAGAAACCGTCGGCGATATTCATTATCATCTGCAGGGCCATTCCTAAAACGGCGGAAAGGGTATAAGCAAAAAATAGCGTTTTGATTTTTTGTGTGCCAAGCTTGCGCTCCTCGCTGTTGAGAAGCTCGTTGTCCGGTTGAGTCATCTTCGCATCCTCCTTTTTTTATTTAATGCCAATCTATTGAGCAAGATATATGCCAATATGATTTATCTGTAAATCCCTATAAGAGCGCCCCCTATTTAGTGTGGCGGCTTTCTTTTTTGTGAAAACTGCAAATAATTCTTGTCAAGTCTGCTTTACAGTGTAAAATATATTTGACAGTACAGTGTAAACTTTGATGGAGTTTAAGAGTGACTAAAGGAGGCGTGTAAAAAATGATTGACATACAAAAGGATTGTAAAATGATCTTTGATGCATTTGAGGGTTTTCTGGTTATTGATAACAAAGAGGAGATCGTATTTATGGCCAATTCCCTGGCGAGACAGGTCGGATTTCAAGATGCTTCCGAAGTTATTGGAAAATCAATCCGTGACGTGATCCCGACAAACAATACCTATAAGATTCTTAAAACCGGCAAAAAGCAGATCGGCGAGGTCTATTTTGTGGAGGGCTATACCATTGTAAGCAACGGGTTTCCGATCTATAAAGACGGTGAACTTGTTGGAGCGTTTGAATACGACGTCTTTGAAAACGCCAGCTTTTTATGCGGATTTCTGGACAAGGTGAAGGAGCTTTCCAATGAGCTAAACTACTACAAGCAGGAATTGCGGTCAATACGGGGCGCTAAATATTCCGTGGAAAACATAATTGGGGACAGCGAAAGCATCCGAAGCTTGAAAGAGGATATCGCCGAAGCTGCCAAAACAAACTCTACCATACTGATCACCGGCGAAACCGGCTGCGGCAAGGAGCTTGTAGCCCATTCCATTCACATGGCAAGCATGCGGTGCCTGAGAAATTTTGTGAAGCTGAACTGCGCGGCTATCCCGGCGGATTTGTTTGAATCGGAGATATTCGGTTATGAAGAGGGCAGCTTTACCGGGGCCAAAAAGGGTGGGAAAAAAGGTAAGGCGGAACTGGCAAACGGCGGAACGCTTTTTCTGGATGAAATCAACCAGCTTCCCCTTTATCTGCAGGCGAAGCTGCTGCGGCTCATTCAGGAAAAGGAAGTCACAAGAGTCGGCGGAGATTTCAGCACTCCGGTGGATTTGCGCATCATCGCGGCGACAAACGAGCCGCTGAAGAACCTGGTGGAAACAAACCGGTTCCGCGAGGATCTGTACTATCGCATCAACGTATTTGAAATCAAGGTCGATCCGTTGAGAAAGCGCAAAAGCGATATCCCCGCTCTGGCAAGGCATATCGTCTCTGAATTGAACAGTTCCCTTGGAAGGGCCTCCCATAAGGTGACGGATATCGACGACGAGGTGCTCGACTGTCTGAGCGCCTACGATTGGCCCGGAAATGTCAGAGAGCTTCACAACGTTCTGGAGAGGGCGATGAACCGGTGCTATGAAACTGTCCTCAGAATGGAACATATGAAGGATTTTACGTTCTCTGCCGCAATGCGGAATGACGCGGTCCAATATGACCGGAGAGGGCCGATGACCCTTGACGAAGCCCGGCTTGACGCGGAGCGGAACACGATCATTTCCATTCTGAAAAAATGCGGCGGAAACAAGAGCGAGGCGGCGAGGACCCTTGGGATTTCCCGGCAGATGCTGTACAATAAAATACGCTCCTTTCGGATTGAATGAAGATATGACACTCCCTTCATGATGGCCTGAGATTTTTCTGGCATAATTATTGCTTTATGAAAAGGCAAAGCAATAATTTCAATTTGAAGGGAGAATGTAAATATGGGAAGATTCTTAAATGTAGGCATTATACAGATGCCGGTCAGCAAAGACACATCCGTCAATTTAAATTATATTGAAAAGAAAGTAAACGATTTGATGTGTGCGTACCACAGGCCGGAATTGATCCTCGGCGTAGAAGGCGGAATCGGGTATTTTACTCCTCAGGAAATTCCCGGGCCCATCACGGATTTCTTGGGAAGGATTGCAAAGAAAAATGGAATCTATTTTATTCCGGGAACGATGTATGAAAAAAAAGGCGATGCCATATATAACGCGGCGCCGATATTTAATCCAAAGGGAGAGTTGATCGCGGTATACCGGAAGATGGCGCCCTGGAGGCCTGCAGAGGATGCCGCCGCCCCCGGATACGAGTATGTGGTCTTTGATATTCCCGAAAAGGAAACCAAGATAGGCGTCCAGATATGCTATGACCTGAATTTCCCGGAGATTTCCCGGAATGAGACGCTGATGGGCGCGGAGGTTCTGGTCAAGATCACCATGGATCCCGAAGAGCTGTATCGCCTCAACAAGCCGGTACACTTTACCAGAGCTTTGGAAAACCAGGCTTTCCTCGTATCGACCAACGGGGTCGGCCCCTTCGGAGGAACATATATGTATGGCAATTCGCTGGTGATCAATCCCGAAGGGCAGCTTCTATGGGAAGCCGGCCCTCAGGAAACCCTCGCTACGGTCACCCTTGACCTGGATCTGGTTTCCCGCTCACGGGAATATGGAACGATCTTCATGGATCACTATTTACAGCATCTGAAGGAGTACGCCTTCCCGATGCCTTATGCGAATAATCTGTCCGAAGCGCCTTTATACAAGACTCTGGGAGCGGCGCCCAGGAATGTCGCCCAATATGAGACACAGGTAGAGAAAATCGGATCTCTGAACGTTGGAAAATCCTCTCCGGAGGGTCCGCTGCCGGAGGAACTGGAGACCGCGCTGAGCGCTTATCTGGAAAAACATAAAGAATGATTAAGATGCAGGAAAGCCCGCGGTGATGCGGGCTTTCCTGCTGATAAATTAAGTTACTCATTCATAACGACTATGGTATCGATGGTCTCATCGCCGCTGTCGGCGGTTACCGTTGTGAACCGGATCACATCTCCGGCCGCCAGGTCGGACAGGTCGATTGCCTTTGCGGAATCTCCCGTTCCTTTCATGACGGTAACATCACCGGAGAGGTTGTATATAACCTCTTCCCCTGTAAACTTTAAGTTATTGATATCCCATTTCTGCTGTCCGGACCGGGACTGATCGCCGTCAGGCGCACCGTTGGTTTTCGGCGGCGCTCCTGTTCCGTCAACTGCTGCACCGGAAGTTGGTGCCACGCTGTCGGGTTTGCCGTCGATAGCCGGAGGCGTTCCGCCTCCCCCAGGTCCGCCGTCGATAGCTGGAGGCGTTCCGCCCCGGTTATTGCTCGTCCGGTCCGCCAGGACCACGGTGAGCTGGTCGCCATTTAAAGAGACCACCTTGGCTATGGTTCCCTTCCCGCCGTGAAACGCCTGTTGTCCGCCGTTTTGCTCCTGCTTTGAAGGAGTGCTGTTTGAGGCTGCTGTTTTATCCGCTCCGCAGCCGGCGAACGATGCGGCGACCAGAGCTGCTGCCAGGAAACAGGCTATCGTACGAATTTTTTTCATTTCTGTCATCCCCCTCTTTTTGGATAAAGATTCCATTGATCCAAACGCCATTATTATAGGCATTTTTTATGACGGCCTTGTGAAGAAGCTGTGTTTTATTGATAAACGAATTTTTTTATGTGTCAACCACGTAACTCTCACCGAATCAGTAAAATTAAACCAATTAATCAGGTTTTTTATGTACGGGAAAGCGAGGAATAAAGGTTGAAAGAGAAAGGAGCGGTCGAGAAAGCGGTCTCGACGGAGAGTTTAAAAGGGATAGCTTCAAAAATAAGAGGTTCCGGAGCAGCTTCTAAAGTCTGGGGAACGGTTGAGAAAATCCCTTTGCTTAGGAGGATAAACCGTTTGAGCGTGAAAAAACGCAGACTCATTTTTTCTTTTGTTCTTTTGGCCGTCATTATTATCGTCGCGGCCGTCGCCAGCGGGTTTCTGAAAGGGAATACCGAAGCTTTGACCTACACCGAATACAAGGTGGGCAAGGGGGACGTCTCCGTAACCATCAGCGGCTCGGGCGCGGTAGAGCCCAATGCGCAGTACAGCGTAATTTCTCTCGTAGAGGGAGATGTTCTGGAGGATACCTTTAAAGAAGGCGATACGGTTTCAAAAGGGGCGTTGCTATATAAAATCGATTCCTCCGACATGGAAAAGACCCTGGAAAAGGCAAACATCGGTTATGAGAAAGCCAACATGAGCTATCAGGACAGCCTGGACGCATATAACGGCCTCAACGTAACGGCGCCGATCTCAGGGCGTATCACGGAAATTCTGGTGGACAAAGGGGATAACGTGCAAGCGGGGTCAAGGATAGCGACCATCGTGGACGACAGCTATCTGACGGCTAAAGTTGCCTTCGGCGCGGGAGACGCGGGAAGCCTTTATGTGGGGCAGCCCGTTGACGTGACGGCGGAAAACACTTTCGAGGTGCTCAAGGGAACCATCAGCAGCATACGCAGCTCCAAAAGAGTTTTGGACGGATATGTGGAGGTCACCGACGTGGAGGTGACGGTCAAAAATCCGGGAGCCTTGGAAAGCGGGACCTACGTCACCGTCAACGCGGGAGGGATCGACTGCTATGAAGGCGGCGCGCTGGAAGGCAACACGGAGAAAATCGTTACCGCAAAGATCTCCGGAATGGTCTCCAAGGTCGTGGCTTCGGCAGGGGAATATTTGAACCGCGGAGATACCATCGTGAGCCTCACCAGCGATTCCGCCGACAACAGTTTGAAATCCAGCGAGCTGTCGCTTCAGGATTCAAAGCTTTCCTATGAGAGCACCCAGGAGCAGCTGGACAAATACAGCATCACCGCCCCGATTTCCGGCACTGTGATCGAGAAGGACATCAAGGCCGGAGACACTCTGGAATCCTCAAATGCCGGGTCGACGACCCTCTGTGTCATAGCCGATATGTCGGTGATGAAATTCACCATTAACGTCGACGAGCTGGACATCGCCAGCATGAAAGAAGGTCAGGAGGTAAATATTACGGCGGACGCTCTGAGCGGCAGGAAATTCACCGGTCATGTAAACAATATCGGGCTTCTCGGAACCACATCGGACGGGGTCACATCCTACCCGGTGGAGATCGTCATCGACGACGGGCAGGACCTATGGCCGGGCATGAACGTAACCGCGGAAATCGTCGTCAACTCCGTTGAAAATGTGTTGAAGGTGCCCGTATCGGCGGTCAATAGGGGAAATACCGTTCTGGTCAAGGGTGCGGCAGGCTCGGAGGATATCGACCAGAGCAAAGCGCCGGATGGAGCGAAATATGTCCGGGTCGGCCTGGGTCTCAACGATGAATCCTACATTGAAATCACAAAGGGCCTTTCCGAAGGCGATACCGTTCTGGTGCCGGTGATACAGGGCAGCGATAAAGAAACGACCCAAAGCCAGGGCAATATGTTCGTGATGCCGGGCGGCGGAATGCCTGCCGGAGGTCCGCAGGAGGGTGGATTTACAAGGAACGGCGGAAGCGGAGGAGGAAATTCCGGCAACTGGAACAGGGGAACCGGCAGCAGTGGAAGCGGAACCGGAAACAGCGGCTCCGGCAGCGGAAACGGCGGCTCCGGCAACAGAACGCAGGGGAATTAAGATGGGCGTTATGATACGATTTGAAGACGTCTGCAAGATCTATAACATGGGCGACAACGAAGTTCGAGCTGTCGACGGAATTACGCTGGACATCCGGGAAAAGGAAATGGCCGCCATCATCGGCCAGTCCGGCTCCGGGAAGACGACCTGCATGAACATCATCGGCTGTCTGGACGTTCCCACCAGCGGAAAGTATTATCTGAACGGAAGGGATGTAAGCCGCCTTTCGGACGATGAGCTGGCCGAAATCCGCAACGGAATGTTGGGATTCATCTTCCAGCAGTATAACCTCATTCCCAAGCTGAATGTGCTGGAAAATGTAGAACTCCCGTTGGTCTATAAAGGGATCCATGAGAGGGACCGGGCCGCGATTGCCCGGGAGGTTTTGAAAAGAGTCGGTTTGGAGGATAAGATGAACAATCTGCCGTCTCAACTGTCCGGGGGCCAGCAGCAAAGGGTCTCCATTGCGAGAGCCCTTGCGGGCAACCCCTCTCTCATATTGGCGGATGAGCCCACCGGAGCTCTTGACAGCCGGACTGGGCAGGAGATCCTGGAATTTCTCCAACGCCTCAATGAAGAGGGAAATACCATCGTTCTGATCACCCACGACATGAGCGTTGCGGAAAAAGCGAAGCGGATCATCCGGATTTCCGACGGAAAAATCGTCGAAGATTCCGGCCATGGATTGGGGGGAAGCGCATGAATTTCAAGCAATCCTTCAAGCTTGCCATCAAAAGCCTGAAATCCAGCAAGATGAGAGCATTCCTGACCATGCTCGGCATTATCATCGGCGTTGCTTCCGTGATCATCCTGGTGAGCCTTATGAACGGCCTTTCCAACGAAATGACCTCGCGATTCGAGAGTATGGGAACCAACACCATCACTGTCAACGTCATGGGCAGGGGAACCAACCGGCATCTGGATGTGAAGGATGTGGAAGCGCTGGTGAAGGAAAATCCGGATTATCTGGATAAGTACAGCCCGAGGGTTACCGCCTCCGTTACCGCAAAATACGATACCGAATCGGTGGATACCACCATAAGAGGGGTAAATGAAGAATACGACGATATGCAGGATGTCGCCGTCACCAATGGGCGGTTTATCCAATACATCGATTCGGAGCGGAGGCAGAAGGTCTGTGTCGTAGGCACTTACTTGGTGCAGGAATTGTTCGGAGGCGGAAACCCGGTGGGGCAAAGCATTAAAATCAACGGGTCCTATTACAAGGTGGTGGGGGTGCTGAAGGAGACCGCCGATTCGGAGGAAAGCTCCGAGGACGACGTCATATACATTCCTTACACCACGGCCACCAGGCTCACCGGAAACGCCAACATCAGCAGTTATTACATCACTGCCGTGAATACGGATAATATAGAGACCACTATGGCCATCATTAAAAATAAGCTTTACTCGGTCTTTGGGGATGAAAACGCCTATCGGGTCACCAGCATGTCGGAAATGATCGACATGGTGGATGAGATGACCAGCTCCATCGCGCTGGTGCTGGTAGGAATCGCGGGAATCTCTCTGGTGGTGGGCGGTATCGGCATCATGAACATCATGCTGGTCTCCGTCACGGAGCGGACCCAGGAAATCGGCATCAGAAAATCTCTCGGGGCGAAAAGGAAAGATATCATGCGGCAGTTTATCATAGAAGCGGCAACCACCAGCTCGGTGGGAGGAATCGTCGGGATCATAGCGGGCATCGGAGCGGCTTACGCGGCGGGAGCCTTGATGGGCATGTCCGTGGCGCCTTCATGGAACGCGGTGGTCATCGCCTTTTCCGTATCGGTAGGGATCGGCATGATCTTCGGCTATTATCCCGCCAACAGGGCGGCAAAGATGAACCCCATCGACGCGTTACGGCACGAATAGCCATATCTTAGCTACCGTTACAATTTAAGGAGGAAAAAATGACAAAGAGAAAGGACAAAATGCGGGTATGCATATCCGTTTTACTGGTGACCGTGCTTTTGGCTGCCAACGGTGCGGCGTTCTCATATGCCGCTGATTCCGGGACCGGCACATCTGCCGGCGTTTCCGGCGCGAGTACGGCGGCCATGCTTCTGGCTTCCATGGGGGTGATCAGCGCCGACAGCAGCGGTGGATATAACCTTTCAAGCACGGTGACACGGGCGGAATTTGCCAAGATGATCGTGATGGCGTCCAGCTATAAAGATCTGGTTCAAACCGCGTCCTATTCATCGCCGTACAAGGACGTTCCGGCGAAGAACTGGGCCGCGCCGTACATCCGCATCGCGGTGTCCAAGGGTCTGATGTCCGGATACAGCGACGGAACCTTTCGGCCCGACGGCATCATAACCCTGGAACAGGGCGTCAATAGCGTGCTGAAGCTTCTGGGATACAGCCAAAGCGATTTCGTAGGGGCTTTTCCTTATGCGCAGATGAATGTTTACAGCAACAGCGGGCTTTCCAAAAATATAGCCGGCGGCATCGGTTCCTATATGACAAGGGGTGACGCCGCAAACCTGATCTACAATCTGATGAGCACCACCTTAAAAGACGGAAGCAAGACCTATGCCGAAAGCCTGGGTTATTCCCTCAACGCCAGCGGCGAGGTGGACTATGCGGGAATTATCAACGACAACATGAACGGTCCATATACAGTCAGATCCTCGGGCTGGGCCAACGACCTGGGGCTATCCGCCTCTGGACTCACCGTCTATAAAAACGGCAGCGTAGTGACGGCTTCCGACGTAAAACCCTATGACATCCTGTATTATTCCCAGTCAAAGGGAACAGTATGGGCTTATGACGATAAAGTGACGGGTATTTACCAGAAAGCGTTGCCGAGTCAGAACGCGGTGACCTCGGTAACCGTTTCGGGTTCGGAGTATCAGCTGGAATCCGCGGCGGCCTTCTCGGCGCTGTCGTCGACGGGAACCCTGAAAATAGGGAGCCCTGTCACTCTGCTGCTGGGTAAAAACGGCGGGGTGGCAGATGCGGTTTCCAGCGCATTGGTCAATGAAACGGCTATCGTCTACGTCACGGAAACCGGAACCAAGACCTATGAAAATTCCGACGGAAGTCAGTATACTTCCAGATATATAAAGGGCGTCAAGCCCGGCGGATCTGAGATCGAATATGCCGTGGACCAGACATGGATCAAGGTGGGGACCCTGCTGAAAATTGACTTTGATTCCGACGGCAAAATGAATATCAGCTCCGTTTCCTCTGAAGGAAGGATTTCCGGCAAGGTGGATCCGGACCTTTACACCATAGGAACGACAAAGATCGCGGCCAACGCGACGATCTGGGATGTCAGCCTCGGAAATTATACGGCGACATCTCTGGCACGGCTTGCCGGAGTGACCCTCAAAAGCGGCGACGTGCTGTATTACGAGGCGTCGGGCGGGACGGCAAACCTGCTCATCCTGGATGACGTCACAGGGGATACGGCAAAATATGGGATACTGACTTCCGCAAGGTCCGACAGTGACAGTGAGAGCGATTCATCTTCATCCTCGTCCGCTTCATCAGGTTCGAATTCCTATACCTGTCTGATCGGAGGAGTATCTTCCACCTTTACGGCAAGCGGCGTCCTGGGCGCCAAAACAGGGCCGGCGAAGCTTTACGGGGAAAACGGCAAGATCAGCATGGCCCGCAACCTGAACAGCCTGATGAGTACGAGGGTCGATACCTTTAGCAGCACCGAGGTCACAGCGGATACCGACATCGGCACATACCCGATCTCCTCAGATGTGACCGTCTATTCAAACACAGGCGGCGTCTATAAGCTCTCCACCATGAGCGACGCCCTGGCGGCCTTCAATTCGAATAAGCTGGTGACCTTCTATTATGACAAAGATCCTGATGAGGGAGGCTGTATCCGGATTATCGTTTATTGACACACACATCTGGCGCTCTGCAGACCTATCAAGAGCTTCAGAGCGCCGCCTCACTTTAAATAAAATCTTGCGGAGAGCCGCGGCCTGTTTCGGGCCGCGGCTTTCCGCATTTTGCCTGCCCTCGCCTCGCCGCTTGCCTTGGCTCTTGGTGTGCAAAATTTTCGAAATAGGACAAAAAGAATGGGTTTCAGGGATCGACCGGGTAGAATGATGACGCAAAACCCACGGTTTTGCCACATTTTCCGTCCTAAACCGAAAAAAGTGTGCAGCCGAGCAACTCCTTTACGATCCCGGCGGTTTACATTTGATTGGATCTTTTGATTCGATCTTTCGCTCATCTGGCCGGCGTTCATTCCACAGACCGGTTTTCGCTTGGCAGCAGCGCCCTTACGAGCGCATGCATCTCGTCAAACCTCTTTGTGCGTATTTGTATTCGCTTCCCAAGGCGAGCCGCAAGGTTGTAAGCAAAATCCCTGCAGGCGTCTCCGTCATACAGTTGCACGGTATTTAGATGCATCACATTGATGCCCAGTCTTTCAAGTATTGCCGACCGAATCACGTCTTTTTTCTGTTCCGCAGGACTGCTATGGTAAGCAAAACTGTCATATTCGACTGCTAATTTCGCTCGCTTATAATACAGGTCCGTATAGCAGCGGTTTTGTCCAAGACGCATCCGTGCTTCCCTTTTCAGCTGTATCTCATAATTGAAAATGGCGTCGCCAAGCCCGTATCCTCCCAAAGCACACGGCAGTGTCAGGATCATATAAGCGATGGATTCCATAATTGACGCAGAACCGCCTTCTATATATTTCAACGCGCGAAGAGCTTTTTTATGTCCCTTATATCCCGGAGTTTTTATGAGAAATGACTTGAGCTTTTGCTTTGTTGTGATTGCGTCCATAGGGCGGCCGGGAGGATGCGAACAAAGCTGCAAGCCCAGCAGAATGAGCCGGTGGATATCCAATTTACAAGCCAGTTCCAAAAACAACAGCTCCGGCGATGAAGCCGCCTCTCCTTTTCGGTTTACAACGGCTCCGGCGGGGAGGGCAAGCTCGCGTGAATGCACTAGCTTGCCATTATTGCGGAATCTCATATTTTGCTCAAAAACAGTAATATCCTCCAGCTCAATTTCATCAAATTTAAACCCGAGTACGATTTCAATATACGGGATGTCCCACACTTTTGCAGCAGAAAAGTGGCTTAAATACTCTTTCATGTGGCTATGATACAATAAAACATCTAAAGATTCAACAAAATAAAGAAAAAAATAAATTTTATGGATTAATTACTATATTTTATATAATGATTTTAAATATTCTCAAGGATTGCATACTATATAGCAAGCAGAAAATTTACCGTTGCCAGGAAGATTATGCTAAAATATTTTTGATGAAAAGTTTCTTAGATCGCAGTTTGTGGGTATCATAGAATAATTAATAATATGTTGGGGGGTTATCGGTATGTATCAGGCAGAGAAAATGCTGAAGCACTGGCTGGAGCAGGAGGACCTGGACAAGGCTCTGAAAGACGAGCTTTTGAACATCAAGGATCAGGAAGAGATCAAGGACCGTTTTTACAGGGATCTGGAGTTTGGAACCGGAGGCTTGAGGGGGATTCTCGGAGCGGGCTCCAACAGAATGAATATTTATACTGTTAGAAAGGCGACCCAGGGCTTTGCCGACTATATCAATCTCCATTACGGACCGGAAGGTGAGAAGTATTGCGGAAAGACGCCTGTTGCGGCTATTTCCTACGACAGCAGGATCAATTCCCGGCGCTTTGCGGCGGAAGCAGCCTGCGTTCTCGCGGCCAACGGGATCAAATCCTATATTTATAAGGAGCTCATGCCGACTCCCGCGCTTTCCTTTGCGGTCCGGCATTTCGGGTGCTGCGCGGGGATCATGATCACGGCGAGCCACAACCCTTCGAAATATAACGGGTATAAGGCCTATAACGCCGAGGGGTGCCAGCTGACCCTTGACGAGGCGGAAGAGGTGCTTTCGATGATCGAAAGGCTCGACCTTTTCAGTGACGTTAAAACCATTGCGGGAGACCTGGATCTGGATGAACACCTGCCGGTGGCTATGTATGCCGCCGATCAGAATGGCAAGACCCTCATCGAACCGATTGCTGATGAAGCGATAGAAGCATATCTTTCCGCGGTGCTGGCAGAAAGCACCGGCGTCGACTGTTCGGACCTGTCCGTGGTATACACCCCGCTCAACGGAACGGGCAACGTTCCGGTCAGAGCGATTCTGGACCGGATCGGCGTAAAGCAGGTGCATGTGGTAAAGGAACAGGAATTGCCCGACGGCAACTTCCCCACCTGTCCCTATCCGAATCCGGAAAAGAAGGAAGCGCTGGCGCTGGGACTTGCCCTTTGCGACCGGCTGGCGGAGGAGGGGAAGGCCCCCG
>DAITKX010000023.1:0-208 GCA_036835995.1 Bacillota bacterium
TCCACGGCGTCCCACTCGTCGTCCCGGACATGGATCGTGATGGAACAGTTATGCTCCACATAATTTGTCATGAACATCTTGTAAATCTCAAGCTGCTCGATGGCGCCGACATCCTTCTTGAATCTCCCGTCGGGGGCTTTTACCGGAAATTCCACCACCTTGGTCACGCAGGTTTCCATCTCCTGCCCCACCTCAGGAAATACCGGAT
>DAITKX010000023.1:218-29813 GCA_036835995.1 Bacillota bacterium
AACCCAGCTCTTCGCAGACCTTGGTCAGGGGGTCGTCGCTGCTGATCCGGATCCTCCGCACATAATAGGGCGCGTGAGAGAAATGGACGCCGCTGGAAACCACGGGCAGCAGGCTCAAGGTCCCTTCCGGCTTTATGGTGGTGATCAGCAGCGGTTCGGCCTGTCCCAGCTCCTTTGCATACTCCGCGGCCGCCTTCCTTGCGGTCTCCTTCAACTCTCTCAGCAGTTCCTCCTGCTCTTCTTTATCCAGTTTAAGGGCATTTACCATGTCCTGCCATCCGGTCAGGGAACAGCCGAGAAGCTTATCCCGCTGCTGTATCGCGTTCCATTCGGGGATTTCCAGCTCGGTACAGGTCATGCGGTACCCGGCTCTGGCAGAAAGTCTCTGAGTCTCCATCAGGCCTGTCCGGTCCAGAACGCCGTCCTTGACAAACCCCATCACATTCACCGTCGTCAGATTGCACAGTCCTTTTGAATCCAGCAAAATCTCCGCGCATGGATTTACACCCTGAAAATTCGGCCGCCTTTTAGCGCCGGCTACCTCGTTGACCCACCCCGGTTCCCCAGAATACCGCATCTGCTGCAGATGCCAGTGAAGCTCCGGACGGGTGGGCTTTCTCGTGTAGTAAATGGAATTATTGCTCATCTGACGATGGGCGATCTCCGTGTCGATGACCCATTTTTCGTCAATCTTCTTGTAAAGCTCGCTCTTAGCCTGGATGCACTCCTTGTCATCCTGGTCGATCAGAACGATTTCCGCCGTTCTGCGCACTCCGCCGACGACGACGTTTTCGCCGATGATGTTGGCGATGTCCAGACAGTCGATGGGCCGCAGCTTCACCCTGTTGGCCGTGGAGCGGTGCTTTGTCTTTTCGATGACCTTGTGTATTTTAATGAACATATTTTTCATGCTGGAATGACCGCTGGCCGTCCCTCCGAAGGTCCTGAGCTTCTCGCCCTTGGACCTCACATGATCATAATTCAGGATGACGGTCTTGATCTTGCGGTATTCCGTGCTGTAAAGCATCTTCAGGAAATAGTCCATGGCCTGGACCCAGCCCTCTTTGCTGTCCCCGATGGTGATCTTCACCGTGTCGTTGTGGGTGAATTCCAGGGAGGTGCTGTCCTGCCTCAGGCTGCGAAGCATCGGCGTGTAGGCCTCATGGATCACCTCTACGTCCGTTCTTACGGGCGGGAGCTTCGCAACGTCTGATTTCAATACCCTGACCCCCACGCCGGAGCCCACCATAAGCAGATAGAAGATGTCCCTGAACGCCGCAAAGCTGTCGATGACCTGGAAGGAACAGTTATAGTTGGACATCGGATAGAATTTCGAAACATCCGTACTCCCTACCCAGAACGTCCGCCCCGATAGGAACTGCTTCAATTCAAAGACATTTTTATAGAGCTTTTCCGCCTCTTCCTTGGATGTGGGAACTAGGCTGCAGTTATATTCCACCGAGCGCCGAACGGTTTCCCACCAGTACTCCCGCCTCATCTCCTCCGGAACCCATCGGGAATACGTCCTGTAATAGACAAAGCTGCCCAGCTGATTCATGGGAAAGGGCGTATGCTTGTATTTGCTCACAAATTCTTCTGAGATCAGCCTTCCGTCTCTCCGCTTTCTGGCGTCCCGGGTCTTGTCTCTCTCATAGCGGTAAATAATGAACTTCTTGGCGGCGTCCTTCCGCTCGCTGGCCATGAGGTAATCTTCCACCAGATCCTGAATATCCTCCACATTGACCACACGTTCCGACCGCTCCACCTGCTTTTCAATGGCAGACGCGATATCGCCTGCCAGGGCGGAATCAATGCCCAGCCTTGTCTCCAGCATCGCGTTTTCGATGGCCGCCTTTATTTTTCCGCCATTAAAGCTGACCTGTGTTCCATCCCTTTTCTTAACCGTTTTCATCTATTGCCTCCCACATATTGTTGCTTAATTTCGTGTAAAATACATTATATAGTATTCGTTGCCCGAATTCAATGAGAAACAATCAGAAACCATGCTAAAATTTCTAAAATTTCTGTTTTCCAAGTTTGAATCAGAATGAGTCCATTCCACCCTTGACTTACCATATGATAAATTGTATAATTGTATACAAATTGTGTGGAATAAAGCACAGGCTCAATTGGTATGAAAAGTACGATACACGCATTCACTGAAACTATTGAAAGGCAGGCAAGCTTATGGGAAAAACATTGGCCTATAAAATCCTGGAGAGCCATCTTGCAGACGGCGTCCTTGCTCCGGGAAACGAAATTACGATCAAAATCGATCAAACCCTCACTCAGGATTCTACCGGGACCATGGTATACCTTCAATTGGAGGCCATGGACGTGGATAAGATAAAGACCGAGCTGTCAGTCGCTTACATCGACCACAATACCCTTCAGACCGGATTCGAAAATGCCGATGACCACGAATTCATCAAAAGCGTTGCAAAGCGCCACGGCGTACTGTTCTCCAAGCCGGGAAACGGGATCTGCCACCAGCTCCATCTGGAGAACTACGGAATTCCCGGAAAGACGCTCCTGGGCTCCGACAGCCACACTCCTACCGGCGGCGGACTCGGAATGATCGCCATCGGCGCGGGAGGCCTGGACGTTGCGGTTGCAATGGCCAAGGGAACCTATAGCCTGACAGTCCCGAAAGTCATAAAGGTCGAGCTTTCCGGCAGCCTGAAGCCCTGGGTTTCGGCAAAGGACGTCATCTTATATGTCCTGCGGCAATTGACCGTGAAAGGCGGCGTAGGCAAAATCGTGGAATATGCCGGAGAAGGCGTAAAGACCCTTTCCGTTACCGACCGCGCCACCATCACCAACATGGGCGCCGAACTCGGCGCAACCACTTCCGTGTTCCCCAGCGATGAAAACACAAGAGCTTATCTCGCCTCTCAGGGCAGAGAGAAAGACTATATTCCGCTGTCGGCGGACGCGGACGCGGTGTATGGCGAGGTGCTTGAAGTGGATCTTTCCGCACTGGTTCCACTCGCCGCAAAACCCCACAGCCCCGACAACGTCGATACGGTTCGGAATATCGGGCCCATCAAGGTCGATCAGGTAGCCATCGGAAGCTGCACCAACTCCTCCTACAGCGATCTAATGAAGGTTGCGGAAATTCTGAAGGGAAAGAAGATCCACCCGGACGTAAGCCTTGTGATTTCACCGGGTTCCAGCAGGATCCTCAGCAAGCTGGCAGAAAACGGAGCTCTTGCATCAATGATCAACGCCGGCGCAAGGATCATTGAAAATGCCTGCGGTCCCTGCATCGGTATGGGACAATCCCCGAAATCAGGCGCCGTATCCCTCCGCACCTTCAACCGGAACTTTAAAGGACGGAGCGGAACTCTGGACGCCAGCGTGTATCTGGTGAGTCCTGAAACCGCCGCCGTATCAGCCATTACGGGAGTATTGACCGACGGATCCAAAGCGGGTTTGGAGCTTCCTGAAATCAAGCCGGAAGTTTTCAATTTCAACGATAATTTTATCGTGTACCCCAGGGATACGAATAAAGATAATACCATTGTTGAGATGGGGCCGAACATCAAGCCGTTCCCCCAGAATACAAAACTGCCCGACACGGTAAAAGGAACCGTGGTGCTCCATCCGGGAAACAATATTACGACAGACGATATCATGCCGTCGGATTCCCGGCTGCTGCCCTACCGTTCCAATATTCCTTACCTCGCGAACTACTGCTTTGAAAAGATCGACAAAGATTTCGCCGATCGCTGCAAGGAAGCCGGGACAGGAGCCATCGTCGGCGGGGAGAACTACGGTCAGGGATCGAGCCGTGAGCATGCCGCTCTCGCGCCCCTTTACCTTGGGATCAAATTCGTGATTGCAAAATCCTTTGCACGGATTCACCGCTCCAACCTGATCAACAGCGGGATCCTGCCGCTGGTGTTTGAAAACCCGGCAGATTACGACGATTTCAAGCTCGGTCAGAAGCTGGTCATCGAAAATGCAAGGGGACAGGTCAAGCAGCCTGTCATGACCGTTAAGAATGAGGATACAGGAAGGGAATACAAGGTAAAGACCGGATTTTCCGAGCTGGAGACCGAGATGATTCTCGCAGGCGGAAAGATCAATCAGATCAAAGGATAAGGCTCTGCCAAATAATTCCTTTGATTTGATTGTAAGTTTAAGAAAGGAATACTATAATGGAATATATGAAAGCGTTTGAAGCGATCGTGGCTCAGCAGCTGGCGAGAGTGGAGAAAATGAAGTTCGATACGGACTTTATCAATTATCAGGCTCTTGATAAAATCATCATCGGAGTCATCGGCGGCGACGGCATCGGCCCGGCCATTACAGCCCAGGCCCAGCGGGTTTTAGAGCATCTTCTGTCGGATGAGGTCAAGGCCGGCAAAGTGGAATTCCGGGTCATCGACGGCTGCACCATCGAAAACCGCGCCGCCGCCGGAAAAGCGATCCCCGACGATGTGCTGGCTGAAATCAAGCAGTGCAACGTCCTGCTGAAGGGCCCCACCACAACTCCGAGGAAAGGCGACAAATGGGCCAACGTGGAGAGCGCCAACGTCGCAATGAGAAAAGAGCTTGACCTCTTCGCCAACGTCAGGCCGGTCAAGGTTCCCGAGCTCGGCATCGACTGGACTTTTTTCAGGGAAAACACCGAATGCCTCTATGCGCTGGGAAGCCAGGGCGTCAGCGTCGGTGACGACCTTGCCTTTGATTTCCGTGTAATCACAACCCCCGGCACCGAGCGCATCGCAAAGCTCGCATTTGAATATGCCAAGGCAAACAACAAGAAAAGGGTTACCATCGTAACAAAAGCCAACGTCGTAAAGACCACAGACGGGAAATTCCTGGACGTCTGCAAAAAGGTCGCAAAGGATTATCCTGAGATCGAAGTGGACGACTGGTACATCGACATCATGACCGCCAAGCTCATCGATGAAAAAAGGCGCAGCCAGTTCGAAGTGCTCATCCTGCCCAACCTCTACGGCGACATCCTCACCGATGAGGCCGCCGAGTTCCAGGGCGGGGTCGGAACCGCGGGAAGCGCAAATCTCGGAAAACATTACTCCATGTTTGAAGCGATCCACGGATCTGCTCCCCGCATGGTCGAGGAAGGAAGAGACATCTACGCCGATCCTTCCAGCGTAATCAGAGCCGGAGCCATGCTCCTGTCCCATATCGGGTATCAGAATGAAGCCGACAGGCTCTTTGCGGCCCTGGAAGAGTGCTCTGTAAAAGAGAAGAAGCTGATTGTGACAGGCCGGCCGGATGGGGCTACAGGAGCGCAGTTCGCGGATTATATCATGTCCCGCTTGAAATAGAGACGCGGTATATCGTTATATTACATCAAAGACACTAGAAGATATGAGGAGTCGATATGGCACTTTCATCAGACCTTTTTTCAAATCTCAGAAAAGACATCCTTCAGGGCAAGCTGCGCCAGGGCGAAAAGCTGACCGAACAGCAGATCTGCGACGAATACAATGTGAGCCGGACTCCGGTGAGAGAGGCCTTCCGGCAGCTTGAGCTGGAGGGCTTTATCGAGACCGTTCCCAACCGGGGGGCCTTTGTGACGGGCTTCTCGCCCCAGGACATCCAGGACATGTACGAACTTCGGAAGTCCTATGAGATCCTGGCTGTGAAATGGGCAATTGAAAGAATCACCAAAGAGGAACTGGAAAAGTTGGAAGAAGCCTTTGAGTTTATGGAGTTCTATACGCAAAAAAACGATGTGGAAAAGATGCTGAACATCAACATGAATTTTCATGAATTGATTTATAAGGCGTCCCATAACAGGATGCTGTACCACATCCTGTCCTCCTATCAGCTTTATATCAAACAGAGCAAAGCATCCTCCCGCGGCGAAGTCCCGGCGGATTATCTTGAAACCATTCTGCGGGAGCACCGCGCAATATTCGAGGCCTTTAAAAAGGAGGATGCCGCCGCCGCGATCGAAGCCATGGCCAGGCATCTGGACAACGCAAAACTTCGGGCAAAATAAACTCGAACCTTCCAGGTACCGTTATAATGTTCAATTTTAAATTATAAATATATTTAGACCGGAGGTAATTTTCACATGGCAGAAAGTACATATTTCACTCTATCCATTATCATCTTTGTGGCAGTGTACGCCCTGATCATCTGGGACAAATTTGACCGGGCCGTCGTAGCTCTATCAGGCGCGATGCTGATGGTAGTGCTAAGGGTGCTGAATCAGGAGGATGCGTTTGCATCCATCGATTACAATACCATCGGCCTTTTGGTCGCTATGATGATCATCGTGATGATAATGAGAAGAACCGGTATCTTTGAATATCTGGGCATCAAGATGGTAAAGGCCTCCAAGGCTGAACCTTTTCGGCTGCTGATCCTGTTGTGCATCACCACAGGAGTTTTATCGGCATTTCTCGATAACGTCACCACCATTCTTCTGATTCTCCCCATCGTTTTGAGCGTTACGGGGGATTTGAAGCTGAACCCGATCCCATACATCATCTCTGCGGTTTTTTCCTCCAATGTCGGCGGCACCGCGACTTTGATCGGAGATCCTCCGAATATCATGATCGGCAGCAAGACCGGCCTAAGCTTTATCGATTTTCTGATAAACGATGCCGTCATCGCGTTTCCGCTATTATTTTTTACGTCTTTCGTATTTGCTTTCATCTACAGGAAATCTCTTGTCACGGTGCCGGAGCTGAAGAAAAAAGTCATGAATATGGATGAAAAAGCCGCCATCAAGGACAGGGCGCTTTTGAACAAGTGCCTGGCAGTCTTTACGCTTGTCATCCTGGGATTTCTTCTCCACGGAATGCTCCATTACGAGTCTTCCACCATCGCCCTTGTAGGCGCTGTTATTTTACTGTTCATCTCGGGGATCGATTCCGAGCTCGTGTTGATCGAGGTGGAATGGAAAACCATCTTCTTTTTCTGCGGCCTGTTTATTCTGGTAGGCGGCATTAAGGAGACCGGAGTGATTTCCATGATGGCAAAAGGCGTGATCGCTCTGACCCACGGAGACTTGTTCCTGACGGCGATGGCAATCCTCTGGGTGTCGGCTATCGCTTCCGCGTTCATCGACAACATACCGTTTGTCGCAACCATGATCCCGTTGATCCTGCAGATGGGCCAGATGTCGGATATCAACATCCTCCCCCTCTGGTGGGCACTGTCCTTGGGCGCGTGCCTCGGCGGAAACGGAACAGCCATCGGCGCCAGCGCCAACGTAGTAGCCATCGGAATGGCGGAAAGGGAGGGATATCGGATCACCTTCGGCCACTATTTCAAGATCGCCTTCCCGGTCATGCTGGTCACTGTCGCGGTTTCAACGCTCTATATCATAGTTTTCCAAATCCGTTAAAGAATACTGAAAACCCTCAAAGGCCTTTCGACATTTGGGGGCTTATTTTTTCCACAAGATTTTTTCAGCTTTCAGAATACCTTCACGGCCTTTCCCAGGGCAAACAGATACAGATATGCCTCTTCCACTCTGACGCCGCGAATCTTTTCCAGCGCCTCTGCGTATAATTCCAGCTGCATCCGGTAGCTCTCCGTCAGTCTCCCGATTTCTCCTTCGTCTGACGGATCGCCTACATAATTTGATTTATAGTCCAGAAGGACGTATTTTCCCGCCTCTTCAAAGTAACAGTCGATGGTTCCCTGGACGATAATCTTTTCACCGGACATTTCCTTCATAATGTTAAAGGAGACCTCTTTGTAAAGCCTGTCGGCCCGGCACGCCCGCCTGCCGATCTCCGAATCGAAAAACCCGATGATCTTTTCATAAGAGACCACCGCCGCTTCCTCGCAGGTCAGGAGCTCTTTCTCCACAAGATCGTCCACGACTCTTCTTATTGCCTCTTCTTTGGCCCTATGGCCCGTATTTTCCTCCCATACGGCGAAGATCCGGGCAAAGTTGAGCTGCTCCATCACCTTATGCAGGATCGTTCCCTTTTCTGCTCCTGTAAACCTGTTTTTCTCTCTTGTAAATTTTGGCGTATCCAGGGCAGGCGCCATTTTTTCGGGCCTGTGCCGACCCCTTTCCGCTGCCCGGCTCGCAGCTTCCTCCCTCGCCTCTTCCGCCGCAAGCCTGCTCAACTCGGAAACAGAGAACTTCGATTTCAGCTGAAGGGCCTCCCGATGGCCGTATTCATATCCCAGGCGCCTTTGGATCTCCCGGGTCAGATCAAGCCAGTCCTCGTCCGATGGCTGGCCGGCATCCTCATTCGACAGCTGGCCGGCGCCCGGTATTCTCTCCCGTTCTCCTCCCCCAAGGATCAGCCTGCGTATGTTATCCCTCTTTTGCTCGGTTTCTTCCCTGCTGAAGCTGATGTCTCTCCGGTCTGACCGCCGGAGCAGGATCCTCGTATTTCCCAGCACCGGTATGAGGAAATCCAGGTAGGATTTCGCGCTGGAGAAGTCTTCGCCCCGGAGATCATATTTTTCAAGGGCCTCATCGGTATCCCGCATGGTCCCAAGAAGCACGAGCTTATCCATTGCCCGGGTAAAGGCCACATAGAGGATTCTGAGCTCTTCCGCCAGGCCCTCCCTGCTCTTTTTCTGTTCGATGGCCGTCTGGATGACGGTCTTTTTGTAGCAGGAATTTTCCTTGTCGACATAGCGGATGCCAAGACCGATATCCTTGTGCAGGCTCACCTGCCAGGCGCCGCTGTCCCTGTTGAAGCGCTTTCCGAGGCCGCCCACTAAAACTACCGGAAATTCCAGACCCTTGCTTTTATGGATCGTCATGATCCTGACCACGTCGTCATTTTCTCCCAGGAGCTTCACCTGGCCCATGGGGACGTTTCTCTTCTTGATGGCTTCTATGTAATTGATAAAGCTGAAAAGACCTTTCATCTGGCTGCTTTGGAACTGCACCGCCCTGTCCACCAGCGCCCTCAGGTTGGCCTGCCTCTGACTGCCTCCGGGGATGCCTCCGATAAACTCATAATAGCCCGTCTCCCGAATCAGCATCCACAGGAAATCCTCCAGGGGCATCAAGGGCGCTTCCTTTTTCCACTTTTCGATGCGGACAAGGGTTGCCGCGCATTTTTCCCGCAATGAAATATTTTCACCGCGATCCGCGTATTCCCGGAATACCCGGTAATAAGCGCCCTCCTTATTCAGAAGCCTGATTCGGATCAGCTCCTCCACGGTAAAGCTGAAAACCGAAGAGCGCAAAACGCTGAGAAGAGGGATGTCCTGCTTCCCGTTGTCGATGATTCGGAGGAGATTCAAAAAGACCTCGATTTCCAGGGTGTCGAAATATCCGTCGCTGGTATCTACAAAAGCGGGTATCCCCTCCTTCATCAGCGCCTCGTAATAGACCTCCGCATAGCCCTTGACGCTCCGCAGCAGGATCACGATGTCCTTGTTTGAGACAGGCCGTTCCACGCCTTTTTTCCCGTCGAAGATCATCTTTCCCCTCGTTTCCCGGATGATCTGAGCCGCCGTATAAGCCTCTACCTCAGCCTTCTTCATTTCTTTGATCTCATCGTCGACAGACAAGTCGTCGATCCGCATATCGTCGACGAGCTGAAGCTCCACGGGATAATCCAGCTCCCCTTCATAGGGCCGGCCGGGATACAGGGCGGCGGCCTCGTCGTACTCCAGACCGGAGAGCTCCCTGCTCATGATCCGGCTGAAGATATCGTTGACTGCGGCGATGATGCAGCCCTTGCTGCGGAAATTCCTATTCAGGTCCAGCTTGATATCCCGTTGACTTTTACTGTCTTTAAAGGCTTCATATTTGGCGATAAATATCTCCGGCTCCGCAAGGCGGAACTTGTAGATGCTCTGCTTGACGTCCCCTACCATAAAGAGGTTGTTCTCTCTTTTTATTTTTCCGATGAGGGTCTCCTGAACGATGTTGCTGTCCTGATACTCATCGATGAATATGTATTCAAACTTGTTCCGGTACTCCGCCGCGGCTTCCTCTCTGGAAAGCAGCGCGAGGGCGTAATGTTCGATGTCGTTGAAATCGATCAGGCCCTGCTTCTTCTCCCTGTAGATCCTGTCGAACTCCTCCACCATGAAACAGAGATAGAGTCCGTCCCGATAGGTCCGGTTTATATCCTCCACATAGGCAGAAAGGGGCCGCGTGAAATACTGGGCCGCCAGCTTTTTGACCGCCGATTTCCCCTGATCCCGAAGGGCCGAGACCGATTCCCTGATTTCCTCATAGGCCTCCTTTTCCCCTTTGGCTGCCGTGTAAGTCTGAAATTTCAAGCCGGAAGCCAGGGCGCCGAACTCGTCAAAGGTCAAAGTTTCAAAACCGCTCCTCAGATCCGCGAGGGCCTGCATATCCAGCTTCCATTTCGGGATGAGGCTGCCGATCCCCTGGACCTCGAGGAGTTCTCCCGCCCGTGAAAAACAGCTTTCCGCAAGGGCGAGATTTCTGGCGATTTCCCCTCTGATCTCGCGGAACGCGGCGCTGTTTTCAAAAGCTTCCCGGGAACAGGCCAGCTCTTCGGCCCGATCCCGAAGCCACGCGAATGAATCGGGGATACTCTGGATAAAGCTGTGCACTTCCAGGATCATCTCTTTTGCCGCGTTATCGTTTTTGGTCATGGCAAATTTGCTCAGAAAATCAATAAAATCCTGGCTTCCGGATTCGAACATCGAGCTGAACAGCTCTTCTACCGCCTCCGCCTGCAGGATCGTTTTCTGCGCTTCGTCGCATATTTTAAAGTTGGGTTCGATATCGATAAGATAGAAATAGCGTCGGATCACTTCCATGGAAAAAGCATGAAAGGTGCTGATGCTGGCTCTGTGAATGAGGTCGAGCTGCTCCCTGAGAAACGTCGTTTTGCGGCCTGACCGGCCAGCCTGCGTCTGGCTGTCCGCCGCAGGCGCAGACTCTTCCTCCAATTCCTTGGAGATGGCATCCACGATCTTTTCCCTCATCTCCGACGCGGCGGCATTGCTGAAGGTGACGATCAGCATGCGGTCGAGAGGGACCTGATCCCGAATGATCAGCTGTTTGATCCTCTCCACCAGGACCGCCGTCTTTCCGGAACCTGCTGCGGCGGAAACGAGAATATTTTTATTTCTGATTTCAATTGCTTCCTGTTGTTCTTTCGTCCAGTTCATTCAATCACCCTCAGATCAGCCTCAGCTTCTCCAAAATCCTTACCAGCTTCTCCCCTTTCGGCAGGAGCCTGATCTCATGAGCCTCGATAGCTTTCACCTTGATGAGCATGATCCCGTAAACGGCGGCCCCGACGCAGACGGATAAAAGGGTCGACAGGCTGTTTCCGATGATGCTTCTGCATAGGTAATAGATTACCAGTACGGCTGCGCTCATTACGATCCCGGAGATCAGGGGTTTCCATACGGACAGCTTCACATCGAATTTAACTCCGGTATGCCGTTTCACAAGGATAAAGTTCATGATTCCAACCACGGCATAGGCAAGAGAGCTCCCTATGGCGGCGCCCTCTACATTCAGCTCCGGTATTCCGGCAAAGATATAGGTGGCGATGATCTTTACCACAACTCCCGCGCCCAGGGAAATCACTGCCGCATAGGGCCTGCCCAATCCCTGGAGAATGCCCGCCATGGTCTGTGCGATGGACAGAAATATGATTCCGATGGATAAAATGAAGAGACAAGGCGCCGCGCTGGACGCGCTTGCCGCCTGCATCGGATAAAACAGAAGCATGAGGGGCTCTGCCAGCATCATGATCCCAAAGGTGCAGGGCACCCCGATGATCATTGCCGTTCTCAGACCCAAGCGGACGTTCGTATTCAGAAACTCCGTGTCCTTAATGCTGTTTGCCGCAGCGATGGCGGGGACCATGCTCAGTGCGACGCTCAACGCAAGGGCCATGGGAATATTGATGACAGGTCCGGCCAGCCCGGTTAGCTGTCCGTACAGCGCGTTGGCTTCCTTGGCGCCGAAGCCGGTCTCCTGCAATCTCCGCATGACGATGGTCACATCGACGATATTCATGATGGGCAGGATGGATACGCCGATGGTGATGGGTATGGCGATGGCCGCAAGGGTCCCGAGGATCTTTCCGGCGCTCTCCTTTTCCTCCGTCCGATCGCTATCGATTTCCCGGTGCAGTCCCTTCCTTTTTCTGTAGTAAATGAACAAAAGCATGGCGACTCCTGCGATGGGGCCGATGCTTGTCCCCACCGTTGCGCCGGCGGCGGCGTATTCGACGCCCTTTGGTACGAAAAGAATGGCCAGGGTCAGGCCCACTGCCACCCGGAAGGCCTGCTCCACGAGTTGGGACACCGCGGTGGGCTCCATTTGCTGCAAGCCCTGGAAATATCCGCGGAATACAGCCATGATCGGGACGAAAAGCAGGGCTGGAGCGATGGAAATCATCGCGTAATAGGCCCCCGGGTTCTTCAGAGCATGAACGATGAAGTCCGCGCCGAAGAAAAATATGGAAGAGGCGATAATGCCTAATAGAAACATGAGAATAAAGGACAGTTTGAACACCCGGTGGGCTTCCGAATAACGGCCCAGCGCGACCCGTTCCGAGGTCATCTTTGAGATGGCGGCCGGCGCTCCGTTGGTTGAAAAGACCAAAAGAAAAACGTAGATCGGATATACGGTCTGATAATATCCCATACCCTCGGCGCCGATAATATTGCCGAGAGGTATTCTGAAAATCGCGCCCATTACCTGCACCAGCAGGCCCGCAACAGCTAAAACAGCAGCTCCCCTTAAAAATGTCTTCTTACTCATAATCTCCCCCACCTTGCCTTTAGATATAGAAAATACCGTTTCAGAACAGAAACGATATCCATTCGCGTTCATTCTATTATACCAAAATTTTTAGCCATGCTATATATTTTATTTTTTAATTTTGCTATAATGAATCTATTACTTTTATGTGGCTGCGCCACATACGGCGTTGCCGTAAGGTAGATTCAATATATTTTGCTCGGCGATGCTCGCAAAATATAATCTAAGATAACACTTATGGAAAAGTGATGAATAATTTCTTGTAATGTATTTTAAAATGTATTGAGGAGGCTGCAATGGAATTAAAAGCGAAACCAAATTTATTAATGATCCTTGACGGTTACGGAGTGAACCCGCGCCACGAAGGGAATGCGATATATCAGGCAAAGAAAAAACATATCGACGAGCTTTTCAAAAAATATCCCAACACCACCATCGGAGCCAGCGGAATGGCCGTAGGTCTCCCTGAGGGACAGATGGGAAATTCGGAGGTCGGCCACCTCAATATCGGCGCAGGCCGTATCGTTTATCAGGAGCTCACAAAGATCACAAAGGAGATCGACGACGGCCTTTTCTTTCACAACAAGGCCCTGGAAACGGCCATTGATCACGCGCTTACCAACAATTCCTCGCTCCACCTCATGGGTCTGCTCTCCGACGGCGGCGTCCACAGCCACATCTCCCACCTCTACGCCTTGATCGACATGGCGAAGGAAAGGGGGATCAAAAAACTCTATATTCACGCCCTCCTTGACGGCAGAGACGTGCCGCCCCAAAGCGCGGCAACCTATTTTGAAATGCTTGAGAATTATCTCGAAAAGGCCGGAATCGGCCAGATCGCGCTGATTGCCGGCAGATATTACGGCATGGACCGGGATAACCGCTGGGAAAGGGTGCAGAAGTTTTATGACGCCATGACCCTCGGCATAGGCGAAAGAGCGGGAAGCGCCGCCGCGGCCCTGGAAAATTCCTATAAAAAGGGCGCCAACGACGAGTTCGTTCTCCCTTCCCCCATCTGCAAGGATAACGGAGAAGCCATCACCGTTTCGGACAACGATTCCGTCATCATGTTCAACTTCAGGCCGGACCGTGCAAGGGAGATCACCAGATGCTTCGTAGATCCGAAGTTCAACGGCTTCAACAGAACAAAAGTGGTCTCAAATCTCTGCTATGTGTGCATGACCCAGTATGACGCGGAAATGCCCAACGTCCATGTGGCCTTTCCTCCTCAGTCTTTAAAGAATACATTGGGGGAATACCTCTCCAGCCTTGATCTGAAGCAGCTCCGGATTGCGGAAACGGAAAAATACGCCCATGTGACCTTCTTCTTCAATGGCGGTGTGGAAACGCCGAATAACGGGGAGGACCGCATCCTGATCCCTTCGCCCAAGGTGGCGACATATGATCTTCAGCCGGAAATGAGCGCCTATATCGTTACGGAAAAGCTGGTGGAAAAAATCAAGGAAGATTATTATGACGTGATCATCCTGAACTTTGCCAACCCCGACATGGTGGGCCATACCGGGAGCATGGAGGCTGCCGAAAAGGCCATTGAAGCCCTGGACAAATGCGTCCCTCAGGTTATCGACGCGGTATTGGCGCTGGGCGGCCAGGTGATCCTTACCGCCGACCACGGAAACGCCGACAGCATGATCGATGAGGACGGCCACGTCATGACGGCCCATTCCCTGAACCCGGTTCCACTCCTGGTGATATCCAATGATCCTGTAACCCTGATGGAGGGCGGCGTTCTGGCCGATGTGGCGCCGACGCTGCTGGATCTCATGGGGGTTGAAAAGCCTTCGGAGATGACGGGGCACAGCCTGCTTATTCGAAAATAATTTCATAAAAAGTTTATGGACCTGCCAGGGGTGTTCTCACGGCGCGGTCCATTTTTTTATTCCAATTATTAAGTAATGATTCGGTGCGTATCTTTTTTGTCATTTCGAGCTGGTCGGCCTTGCCGGCGGTCAAGCCCAGTCAAGTCGTCGGCGTGCTCAAAAATGTGAGCGTGGCGTAGCCATGTGTCTCGACGTGCTCAAAAATGCGAGTGTAGCGTATGTTTTAACCGCTTGAAGGCCTCTAGAGACAGAAAATCTACGCTATTCTTGATAATTTGAGCAAAATGTTACTCCAAACTCGAAATTCTGAGCAGGGCGAGAAAATTATCGGCCCATACTTGGAATTTTGAGCAGAGCCAACTTAAATTGAGCTCCGTTCGGGCAGGACTGGAACACAGAGATTATCGCCATAGGCAAATTCCGCTTCCAGCGTCGTACCGCTGGCGGTCAAAACCGTGTATTTAAATTTATTGTCATATTCCCGCACCGATGTGATCTCAGTGCTGGAGAAGTCCATGCCGCAGTTCTTCTTGTAGTATTGAATGACTTTCCTGGCATAGGCGATATCATCTTCCGTTATGCCGTATTCAAAGACCCATGTGGCGAGAGCTTCAGCGTCGTCGCGGCGCAGGATATCGATATATCTCTTGACTGACTCATCCGCAACAGGCAGGTATTCCGCCATGGGACAGTACCACTGCCTGTCTGACTTAGGCCAGAAATAGACCAGCACATGGTTGTCATAATTATATTCGTCCAATCCGGTGATGGTGCAGCAGTTCTCATAGCTGTCTACTGCCGACACATAAAGCGTGTCCAGATCAAGAAAGCGCTTAAAAGCGGCAAGGGCGTCCGATTCCGGCAGGTCCTGGCGCGGATTGGAGGGCTGCTCACCCTTCTGCAGGGATTCAATAAACGCATTCCCTGCCTTCATGAGATCCAGCAGCTCCTTCTCATGCTCGTCAACGGGCGCAACGGCATCGGGTGAGACGGCGTCAGGAACAACGGGGTCTGTTGGAGGGTCCGCAGGCGTGCAGCCACACAGCGTGAGGGCCGCCGCGATGCACAGTAAAACAGCATGTTTCATGACCGATTCCTCTCTTCTCCATAGCGGAATGCCTTCTTAGGCGTAAACATCCCAGTCCATAGCGGATGCCTTCTTAGGCGTAAACATCCCAGTCCATAGCGGATTGCCTCTTAAGCGTAGACGTCCCAATTCTGGGGCTTTTTACTAAGCCACTCCTTAAAGGTCTGGACGAGCTGCGGCGTTTCATCGATGAAGTACGGCCTCGCGATGTTGCCGTTGGCGTCCCAGTCGCATCCGTCCCACCAGATTGCTATCTTGATCCTCGGATACAATGCGATATGGGTGAACATATCCCTGACCCACTGATTCTTATCGCCGCCGATGCTGCTGGACGCGAATTCGGTGATCATCAGCGGCTGGCCGTAAAGGGCCGTCGCCTTGGAATAGATCGGATCGTACAGTTGGGCAAACCCGGTCCATTCCTCGCCGGCATAGTAGGTTCCCGTGTTGTAGGCCGTAAGCCCGACGATATCCACATACGCGTCGCCGGGATAATACATCGCCTCGTCATTCCACTCAAAATCAGGGAAGGACTTCCCGTTTGGATTCCAGACCCAGATCACGTTGTTCGCTCCCGCCTCATCAAATATCTTGTGGACATACCGGTAGAATTCCTTGAATACCTCCGTATCCTTTGAGGTGTTATAGCTCGAGTACGGGCACCAGTCTCCGTTCATTTCATTTCCCAGCCGGAAGAGCACAGGATGGCCGAAATCGCTGACGGTCTTAGCGTAATTCTTCAAGAACTCGTCGTACTCTCCGTTCAGAACGTCGTACACCATATTTCCCTCTCCCGCGTTGGTCCATGACGTCTGCAGGGTTAGCTCCAGGGTCTTGTTCTGTTTATAGGCATTCTGAAGCCGGGATTCCAGATTCGGATGCTTGTACGTGTTTTCAAAGCTGGAATAATTCAGCAGAAACGGGAACTGATAGTCCATGGCCGTCTCGAGGTACTTCATCTGCGTGAAATCGTCGGGAGCCGCAGGTTCAAAAAGGCCCCATTGGAGAGTGCTGTCCGGTCCGAAATACTGCCGATAAAAGGCCTGGGTCTCCTCATTCCAGCCCCTGCTCTCAAGATCGACCTCCCGGCTTTTTCTCATATACGCCGATTGAGTCGGAGTAAAGGTCCGGAAGTCGTCGATCAGATAGGAATATCCCCCCGTAAGGTAAAGCGGCTGGTCTGATTTCACAAAAATCGTATAAACTTCCCCGGATCCGTTCAGGATGTCCAAAGAAACGTAGTAATTCTTGTCGTTTTCCACGCGGCTCAGCTTTTGCCTGGACCACTGAAGAATATGTACCGACCTTCCGTTTACTGTCGTCCAGTCTTCATATTCCTTTACGTGATCGGCGGTGTTGTCCAAAAATTTATTGGAATAATTGATGTAGGCGCTCGAACTGACGCCGGACGCCAATCCCTCTCTGTAGATTTCGATTCTCTTGTGGTCGTTTTCGAGCACGGCGCAAATTCCGGAATAATCCAGATCGACCCCCATGCCCTGATCGACCTTCAGCGAGTAGCCATGGACGTAGTTCGTAAATATGTCATAGGTTCCGTCGCTGTCCATCCGATAAAGCTCATCTATCGCCGGCCCTGAAACCGGCTCCGGGTCCACTGGATTGACTGAGGTCGTCAATTCCGCAGATTCTGCACCTTGCTCTGAAACTGGCTCTGAAACTGGCTCCGTCGCAAAAGCGGGCGTCGTCGCCGCCCCAAGAAGCGTCAGGCTAAGCCCGAAGCATAAAATTTTAGCAATAATTTTTCTTCTCAAAACATGATCCTTCCTAATTTTCAATTCCTACTCTCGCATCGACTCCCGCATTGTAATAATGCTTGATTTCCTTCATTTCCGTGCAGAGATCCGCACGGTCGATGATTTCCTGCGGCGCGTAGCGTCCGGTCAGGATCACTTCGGTCTTTTCCGGCTTCAGATCCAGCACGGCTAAGACATCCTCCACCGTCAGCAATTTGAAGAACAGAGCCGTGTTGATCTCGTCGAACACCACCAGATCGTATTCCCCGGAGGAAAGCACCTCTCTCATCTTTTCCAGCCCGATCCTGGCGTCACAGATATCCTTTTCCGTCGGGGTGCCGTTGATAAAGCACACTCCGCCGAACTGTTCCATGGTAAATCCGGGAAGATAGTACGAGGCCTTCTTCTCGCTGTAATCCTGGCCCTTCATAAACTGCCCGAAAAATACCTTGTTCCCCGCGCAGACCGATCTGAGACTGATGCCCAGAGCCGCGGTGGTCTTACCCTTCCCATTCCCGGTATAGACCTGAATATAGCCTTTTTCCAACATTTTTTCCTCTCCTTTGATTAAATAATTTTCGTTCTCCTTTGACAAGATACCTGGTCAAAGAGGTGCATATCTTTTTATAATTTCTTCAGCAACCTTGATTCCGTCCACAGCCGCGGACATGATTCCCCCGGCGTAACCGGCGCCTTCTCCGGCAGGATACAGGCCTTCCACACTGCCAACCAGATTTTCATCCCTTGGGATGCGCACCGGAGAGGAGCTTCTCGTCTCCACGCCCGTCATTACGGCATCCCCCGCGTCGAAGCCCCGCATCTTCCGCCCAAAGGCGGGAATGGCTTCTCTCATGGCTTCCGCCGTAAATTCCGGGAGGCACTTTGAAAGATCGGTCCATGTGGTTCCCGGCCGGTAGGTCGGCTCCACAGCAGGACTATCTTCCGGCTCCAAGGCCGTCCTGTCATCCGAATTTATAGCTGATCCGTCTGCCGATTCCCGGGATTGGCCGTCTCTCATGAAATCCTTCAGCTTTTGGGCCGGCGCCAGGTAGCCTCCTCCCCCCGCTTCAAAGGCAAGTTTCTCATATTTCTCCTGAAATTCAATCCCTGCCAGGGGAGCTTTATTCGGAAAGTCCTCCGTTCTCACATCCACCAGAAGACCGCTGTTGGCAAGGGCGGAACCCCTGTCCTGATAGCTCATTCCATTGGTAACGACACAGCCTTTCTGAGAAGCGGCGCCGATGACATAGCCTCCGGGGCACATGCAGAAGGTATAAACGCCCCTCCCATTTTCGCAGTGATGGGACAGCTTATAATCCGCGGCGCCAAGCCCGTATTCCTCCCAGCCTTCCCCGTACTGCGCCTCATTGATCAGCGGCTGGGGGTGCTCTATTCTTACACCGATGGAGAAGGGCTTCTGGCTCATCGCCACCCCTTGCCGATCCAGTGCGCGGAACGTGTCCCTGGCGCTGTGGCCGATGGCTAAAATCAGCGTTTCCGCGTCGATCTGCCGGTCCCCGTTGACGAGAATTCCCTTTATTTTTCTGGCGCCGGCAGATTCTCCCGTCCCATCTGTTTCTCCCAGCGCAGCTGCTTCTTCCACTCCGGCTGCCTCCTCAATCACAAGGCCGCTCAGCTTGCTCTGGAACAGGACTTCTCCGCCGTTCTCAATGATCTTCTTTCTTATATTTAAAACGATTCTTCTCAGGACGTCGGTTCCGATATGGGGTTTCTGCTTATACAGCATCGAAGGGTCTCCCCCGGCTTCCACAAATTCCTCCAGGACCTTCCGTATTCTCGGATCCCTGGTCTGGGTCGTCAGTTTCCCGTCGGAAAACAACCCCGCGCCGCCTTCTCCGAATTGAACGTTGGATTCTTCGTCCAGCATTCCCGTGCTCCAGAAGCGGTCCACATCCCGAATCCGCTCCGCGATGGGTTTTCCCCGTTCGAGAATGACCGGCTTATAGCCCATCTCGGACAGGATCAGCCCGGCGAACATGCCACAGGGCCCGAAGCCCGCGATCACAGGGCGATGCTTCATTTCAGCGCTTCCCGAAGAAACCGGGCGATAGCCCATATCAGGTGCTTTTTCCAGTTTCGCGCCCCTGCTCTTATTCAGCAGAAAGGCTTCCGCATCTCCTGTTTCCCGGCCCGGCAGATATGGAATGAAATCCACGGAATAAACCAGTTTGATGTCCGTCTTGTTCCGCGCGTCCAGAGATTCCTTGACCAGTTGATATTCTTTTATTTCGAGACCCCGGACGTTCAGTTTTTTTATGATGCGCAAAGGGATAACGTCCGGCTCCTCCCCGAGATTCAGCTTTATTTCATGTATTCTAAGCATCTTGTTTTCCTTAGCGTTCCGCCCGGCTTCCGGCAGTGGCGGCGAGTTCATGAGCTTCCGCCGCGGCTCTTCCCGCGGCCAGACCCGAATGCCAGGCCCATTGCAGATTGAAGCCTCCGCATTTCTCATCCACATCCAGAACCTCGCCGGCAAAATACAGGTTCGGCAACAGCCGGGATTCCATGGTGTTCCCATCGATTTCGGCAAGGTCAACGCCTCCGGCGGTCACCTGCGCCTCCCTCCAGCCTTTCGTTCCCGTTATGGAGATTCTCCACCCTTTCAAAAGCCGTACCGCTTTTGCGATATCCTCCCGGACAAGTCTGGAAGCGGTTCTGCTTTCTTCCAAGCCGAGAAGGTCCAGGATCACCGGAATCAGCTTTTTCTGAAGCATTCCGCCGAAAAATTCCGTCATGCTCCTGTCTCCCAGCCTCTTGGTCCTGTCGGTCAGCACCGTTTCCAGCGCTTCTTCGCTGTACTCTGGAAACAGATCTAACTTTATTATGTCCCCCTGGACATATTCCTTGCTTAAATTAAAAATGCAGATCCCGGACAAGCCGTCCTCTGTAAATTGGATTTCCCCGGCCTCTCCGTCCACCGTCCGGTCCTCCCGCAATAGCTCCGCCCGGCCCTTGGCGCGGACGCCCTTTATTGCTTTGAAGAAGGGCTCGTCGGAAACCATCTGGACCAGGGACGGCATGATCCTGACAACGCTATGTCCGAGGGCTCTGGCAAAGCGGTATCCGTCTCCCGTGGAGCCGTATTGAGGGCCGGCCTTGCCTCCTGTGGCTAAAATCACCGCGTCGGAGAAAAAGCTGTTTTTATCCGTAACGATTTGAAATCCGGTATCCGCCTTTTCTATGGCCTTTACTTCCAATCCGCAGAGAATTTCAACCTCCAGGTGGGAAAGCTCGCTGATCAGCGCCTCCTGGACGGAGACGGCCTGTTCGGGGTAGGGATAAACCCGCCCTTCTGCCTCTTCTCTCATCAAAAGGCCCAGACCTTCAAAGAATCCCAGGATCTCCTTCGCGCCGGGACTGTTTCCATTTGTCAGGTTGCAGCGCCCGTTTCCCGTCGCCAGAAGCTTCCGCCCCAGAACAGCGTTCTTTTCGATCAGGCGAACCGTGCCCTTCCCCTGCCGCGCGGCGGAAATAGCCGCCGCCATGCCGGAAGGTCCGCCGCCGATCACTGTTATGGTTTTGTTCGATCCGTTGTTTTTACTCATGGAATCCACCCTGACATCACGCTTTTCTCCATATTTCACAGGCGGAGAATATACCCCCGCCTGAAATGAATTCTCTATTTAATATAATACCATTGAAGCACTCCCCGTGTCCACACCCTCATCGTTTATGAACGGAATAATCCCGCCGTTTCCTGTAAGTTTCACTCATTTCTTGCGCTCATGAGAAATATTCTATATATCGGGGCGTATAATACATACCGCCTCGATATAACGCGCAGAGGAGTTTTCCCGTGTTCAGACTGATAAAAAATATACTTCGCCTTATATTGCTTTTGATTGCAGTCGGCGCGATCCTGGTGGTCTACGCCAGATATGTCGAGCCTCACATGCTCACGGTGAAGGATGTCACCGTCGCGTCTCCGCGGATCACAGCCGACGCGGACAATCTCAAAATAGCCGTATTCGGCGACACACATTTCGGCGACTATTACACTGTGAAAGATTTTAGAAAGGTCGTCGGCGCTATCGGAAAGATGAAGCCGGATGTGGTTGTCTTCACAGGAGATCTGATCGACAATTACGATCTGTATTCCGGCGATACCGGCAAGATTTCCGGAATGCTCTCCGAAATACAGGCGCCTCACGGCAAATATGCGATCTTCGGCAACCACGATTACGGCGGCGGCGCCGAAAACAAATATCAGGCCATTATGGAGGCCGGGGGGTTTACCGTGCTGAAAAACAACTGCCTTTCCATTCAGAAGCTCGGCATCACCATCATCGGAATCGACGACGCTGTCATCGGATATGGGGACCCCTCCGTCGCAAGCTGGGGCCGTCCGGATCATTTCAACATCGTCCTGGCCCACGAGCCGGACCTGATCGATCAGATGATGGATTACAATGTGGACCTGATGATATCGGGTCACACCCATGGCAGGCAGATCAACCTGAAGCTCTTTGACCGGTATATCCTGCCTTCCTTTGGAAAAGAGTATGTCAGCGGCTCCTTCCGGTTTTCCAACGCAAGAAATTCCGAGCTTTATGTCAACTCCGGCGTCGGAACGACGAAGCTGCCCTTCCGGCTGTTCTCGCCTCCGGAACTGACCTGCATTACATTGAAACAAGGGGACGATTCTTCTGACCCGTAAATAAATAGCTTATGCCTTCGGGAAGTGCTCATAATTTTCATGTTATCACGATTCGGCTCACTACCTTTGACCCCAAAAGCAAACGTAGTCCATATGACGGTGCTTTTGGGCAATCTTTGCATGATACGTTGTTCAAAGGTAGGGCTCACCTGCATCGGATAACATGGGAAAATTACTCGGACACTCCCCTATGACATAAGCTGTTTCATTTTCCACAGAAGAACCGATCCATTAAACAACAACAGGTCAATTACCGGTATATAAAAAGGCAGTATTTGCAGAATCTTTTGAGGAATTTCTATGCTTTCAAATTTTACGATTGTAGCATTTGATAAATGGTTTAAGTGAAAATGTGCTGTTTGAGCGAAGCGAGTTCACATTTTCAGTCAAATGCCAAGAGTAAAATTTATAAAAGCATTAATTCCGAAAACAATTCTGCAAATACTGCCTGATTTATAATTTATAGCTCGTCGCAATTGGTTATTGTGTTATCCTTATCCTTATTCTTTTTAAACTTGCGCTTGTGCTTATCCTTTGATGAAACATCTGAATAATCCACTTCCATGGCGTTCATAAGGAAGATGAAAAGCGGCACGCCGATGAGCAGGCCCCACACCTTTAAATAGTGCTCTCCTACGAGAAGGATAATGAAGATAAAGCAGACCGGCAGATTGGTCTGATCCGACATCAGCTTCGGATTCAGCACGTAGGCCTCCAGCATATGGATAAAGACGATCATCAGAATTACCGCGGCCACCTTGCTGATGCCGCCGACATTAAAGGCTATGATGCACAGCGGGATCAGGGATATGATCACGCCGGCCACCGGAACCAGGCCAAGGGTAAAGATCATTACCCCCAGGCCCATGATCTGGTGAAAGCCAAGAAAGGTCAAGAGGATCATGGAGATGATGGAGTTGATGAACGCGATGGTAACCTGAACTTTCATCACCTTTCCAAAGGTTTTGCAGAAGTTCCCCCCGAATTTGATCAGGTAGTCGTAGATGAAGGAAATCCGGCTGTTTGCAAGCTTTTCACCAAATTTTTTTATTTTGTTCTTTTCCAGCACCAGCAAAAAGCTCAGGATAAGAGCCAGGAAAAGGTTGAGGCCGAATCCTCCCACCGCGGCGACGCCGAAAGAGAGCATGAGACCGGCCTGATTCAGATATGTGCTGAAGTCCACATCCCCTAAGAGCTCTGCAATGCGCGGGTCGATGACCGCCTTTACCGCGTCCACATTAAAATTGATGAAGATATCCGCAAGGTTGTTGACAAAAGCCGCCAGCCTCGGCGCCAGAACAATGCCCCCAAAGATAAGAAGACAGATGAAGATGCTGTATAAAACGGTGAGGACAAGGCCGTCGGGAATCCGGACGGGAGTCAGTTCCTTTGCTTTTTTCTGGATTAAATCGACCAGATGATAAAATACAAAGGTGATGATAAAAGTGAGCAAAACGATATCGATCATGTACCAGATCGTGACGAATATCACGCCCAGCACGATCAGGGAAATGATCCTTTCCTTCAAACTATTCCAGCTATTTTCCTCCATGTTTTACCACCTCGCTTAATAAATCCCGCCAATAAATTTTTTACGTCTTAATAATATCATAAGGCTCATTGTTTTTTCAATTAATAATATCCTAAGATTCCGTATTTTTCAATCCTTATGCCTCAAATCGCTCCCGTAATGCTGAGCGAAAAAAGTCGTGGAGTATTTCTCCAGCTTCCACTGGGGAACTCTGCACTCTTTGCACGGTCTGCTGACCCACTTATTGCGAAGCCATCTGGCGGCCCTTGAATTTCTTGAATTATAGACCCGGAACGTCTTCCCGCAATGGGTCGTGATTTCCGCGTATTCGCCGTTTCGCTCGACGCTGCGTATCCCGTGGAGAATCCCTGTCCTGGAGGGCCATAACTTGATCTTATCCAGCAGGAGGAAGAGCTCCACATTTTTTCTGTAATACCGCTTCTTTTCCTCACTCATCTTTCCATATTCCTCCTGTTCAGCCAATTTCAAATGCCCCTATAGTCCCAGCAGGCTCAGGCGCATATTCTCGCGCTTTAAAGCAAGCCCTTCCTCGGTGTCGGCCCAGTTGATAAAGGTTCCCCGCCAAGGCAGCCCCTCTTTCACAAAATCCGAAATGACCTCGTCTGCGCCGTAAAAGTTCTCCCTCAGCCTGAGCACGCCCCCCTGGCTCATGATATGCTCTCCGTGTTCTGTTATCTCGCCGTTCCTGACCATCAAGTGCTCATAGGAACAGAATTTCTTCCGCCGGGATTCCTTTGACATCAAGTTTCCGCTGCAAAACAGCTCCGCCAGCTCCCCGACGAAATTGACGCCGCTCGTATGATAGACCACCGTAGGAGTCTGGCTGGGGATTCTCGCGTCGATTTCCAGCACCTTAAATTTCCCTCCGTCATCGATGACTTCGACGTCCATGATTCCTTTCAAGCCCACCAGCTCCGCCAGCCTGACCGCCATCTGCCGGAATCCTTCCCGCTGCCCGTCCGCAATCCCGCAGGGCGCGGTCACCATTTTGCAGTCGTAGCCCTTGTCCATGTGGATTTCCGTCACCTCGTAGGTCTGATAGCTTCCCGGCTGTCCGATAACCTCGATGGAATAGGACGGACCTGCCAGAAATTCCTGGGCGATCCATTTTTCCTCGGGGGCAGCCTTCTGCAAAAACTGTTTCAACTCCTCCGTGGTATCGATCTTTTTCACGCCCTCGCTTCCGCTGAAGCCGGAGGGCTTGACGATATAGGGCGCTCTGCAGCCCGGATAATACCGGGGAGCGGGGATTCCGTTCTCATGGATCAGCTGATCCGACAGAAGCTTGGAAGAGGATATCCTGTAGGCTTCCATATCAAAAGCAAGCCGGTAGTGATATTTTTCCGACAGCTCGGTCAGGGCGTTCAAAACCCTGGTATTTTCATTGGCCGGCAGGATAAGGTCCACTCCGTTCAGCGCATCGATGAGTTCCTTGCTCTCTTTCGTGACGTCACAGCAGAGGAATTCATCGCACAGGCCCGCCGCCGGAGGTTTTTCATAGTAATCGATCAGCAGGCTTTCCATGCCCGCCTTTTTAGCTAAATAAGCGGCTTCCGTTCCCTGAAGCTTTCCGCCGACAATTGCGATCCTAGCCATTTCAGACCTTCTTTCCATTCCGTAAAACCGCGAGATAATCCATATATTCCTTTGCCGTCGCAGGCTTCAGCCCCATATCCCTCAGGATGGCCGAGGCCTCTTCCACTGTTCTTCCGCCGTCGTCGACGTCCATACTGTTCTGTGCAACGCCTGCAAGGCCGGTCAATGGCGGAATGATGGAGGTAATCAGATTGGCTCCGGCGTCAACCCGGTCTTTCAGCCCTTTGATGCCGTCCACATCAAGAGACGCGGGAATCAGCGTCTCCGGGTACATCAGCCTCATCACGGCGATAATTTTCATTTCCAGCAGCCGGTCCGGCGGTTCTACCGTCTCCATCGGACTGCCCTGCTGAGGCACAAAGCTCATGACCCGGACCTGCCGCGCGCCGATCCTGCCCATTTCCAGAATAGAATCGGCAATATCCGAAATGCTCTCTCCAACTCCGGTGAGGATGCCCTCTTCGATGAGCATGCCCCTCTCCTTTGCATGGAGCTTGGCATGCATGCGCTCGTCGTAATCCTGATGGATCCGAAGCCGGGAGAACAGCTCCCTGTTATGGGTCTCCTGATAAAGCGCGTACCATTCCGTGCCAAGCTCCGCAAACCTGTCGATCAGCCCGTCCTCCACCACTCCGGGGGAAATCATGACGGGAAGTCCGGTTTTTTCTTTGATTTTCCTGATCATATCAAATACGGAGGCAAAATTCTCCTCATGATAGGTCCAGTCTTCCCCCATGGTGAGATCGATCAGGTTCACCCCTGACTTTGCCAGCGCGTCGGCAATTGCGATAACCTCCGGCCGGGTCTTTCGATAGCGTTGGATATTGTTGGAGCTGCGGTAATAACAGAAATTGCAGTTGTTTCTGCACCACGTGGAAAAATAGACAAATCCGTATAGAAATATCTTGTTTGAAAACAGCTCTTCCCTGGCTTTTCTGGCCCTTGAGAACAGTTCCCCGACTTCAACGGGATCCTCTGCCCTTAACAGGCTTATGATTTCTTGTTTCTCCATGATTCTACTTCCTATCTGCCGGGGCTGTGGGTAAAGTCCGCGTCCGGGCCAAAACTGTCAACGGATTTAAAAAGTGGCGAGGAGCCCGGGAGTTTCACCCGGCTGCATGAATTTAGAGTCCATGCGATCAATACGATCCGCCCCCCATGTCGCGGCCGAGCGCTCTCTTTCGAGAAACGGCCCAGCTATTGGTTCCGCTTGATTCTGGCCTGACAAAATTCGCAGCCCCTGTGGTCCGCGTGGCAGCTCTTGCAGTCCGCAGACGGCAGCCTGGTATCGTCGTTCACGATGACGAAAAAACCCGCGCAGGATTTTAAAGGCAGCATCAGACTGTTGGTTCTGGCTTTGACGCCGATGATATCTCCGTCCAAAACCTCGAAAAAGCTGCCGATCTGATCCACATCCATGCCGTAAAATCCGGGCCCGAAGGAATCCAGCATAAAAGCTTTTCCGGCGTCGCCTTTGCCGGCGCTGCTCCGGTCAAAGTCGGCTTTCAGATAGTTTTTCAGCACCTCCAGTCCCGCGTCCGTATAAGCGGTTCCCCAGATGTCCGCGTAGAGCTGGTCGATGATGGAATCGCCGTCGTCCAGTTCAAAGTTGCCGGAGGTGAAGAGATAGGCGTAGATCTTTTGAACGCTTTCCCGGTCGATCTGTTCAAAAGCGTTGCAGACAAAGGTAACATCGCCGACCTTGGCCGTATTCCCGGAGAGGATATCCCGGTCGAAGGAAGTTGCCACAGCCTTGAGATCGACTCTGCCGAGAATCTTTTCCCGGATCCTCATTCCATGGTCCAGCATCCTTCGGTACTTGTCGCCTTCCCGGTTTCTGAAGCCGCAGATATTGATAAAGTAATCGTAGGCATATTGATCGGCGTCATCGATATTTAACTGAATCCGCTGATTTTCCATAAGTTCTTGTTCTCCTATAACGTCAGCCCCAGCATGGAAACGACTCCGATCTGCAGAGGATCGTGAATGAGCCGCCCCTCATGCAGCTTTAAAGCCTCACGATCCAGGGAAAGAGGAACTCCCGGGGCCGAGATCCAGACCTGGGGATGCAGCATATCCGCGTGAAGCCAGCCTCCCTGGTTCGTCGCGTCCATCAGATACTGATAATTCCTGATCTCCTCAGAGGCTTCGACGACGGAGATCCCTTCCGCCTTGATTTCAGCGAGCCTTTCCCTGTCGATATCGTAGGCGGCAAAGGTTACACCCTTCTTTTTCAAGCACTTCATGAATTCCCTGCCCACGGTTCCGCAGCCCAGAACCAGTATCTCCTTTCCCACAAGGGAGCCCAGGGCCCCTTCCAGCGCCGCCGTATATCCAAAAGCGGTGGCATAGTCGTTGTTTGCCATCTTTTTTTTGTTGAGATTAATGGAGATAAAGCGGTCGTCGTCCGCCATGTAAACGATATCCGCCCCGTTTTCATAAGCCTCCCACAGGCCGTCCACATCGGTGCGTTCCGTAACAAAGCTCTCAAAGCCCGCGGCCCGCACGATGGACGCCACGGATTCCGCAAAGGACCCGATGAGTCCAAGTCCGGCAGTGACGGGAACGGCTGCGATTCTGATGGCCTGGGCGGCTCTGTCGATATCGCTTACGGAATATCCGCCGACCTTTGCCGCCAGCGCGGCGTAGCTCAGGCCGGTCTTTTTCTGCATCTCCCGGTCCAGGTCTCTTGCGGTGGTTTCAATGTCCGCGATCCAATCTGTAATCAATCTTGTCATATAATTTCCTTCCCAGCTATAAATTCAGCGGCGAACCGTCGATATAGGTGATGCTCTTGCCAACCCGCTTGATGGTCTGATGATTTCCCATATACATGGCGATGCGTTCAATGCCGAACCCGATCCCCACCCAGGTGTCGAACACGCCCCACCTGCTGTCCAGGAAATGGGGACCGTATGCTCCGGAAGCCAGTTCCAGTCCGTTCACTTCAATATCGAGGGTTTCTCGGTATACTTCGGATTCTTCGACGACAAGCTCGTAGTTGTCGATTCCGATGGCCTTCATAGCCCCTTCCGCCAGATATTTCATCCGCTCCATCTGCTGTCCGTCTTCCACGCTTGCCAACTCCACGAGATTCAGCATGGTAAATTCGTTCAGATGCTGGGCCCCCTGGGATTCTTTCCGGAAACAAGATCCCGCTTCAAATATCTTGACGGGTTCCTTCGTGATCTTGTGCAAGTCCCGCATCACCTCGTATAGACTCGGAGCGAGCATGGGCCGCAGGCACCGCTTGGGATCCAGCCAGAACACCTGGTTCGTCAGGGGGTGGTCCTTTGTAATGGTCATCTTATCCAGCGCCCCCGCGGAAATGATGATAGGCGTGGTGACCTGGGTATACCCCTCTTCCTGTGTCAGCCAGTCCTTGATCCGCTCCTCGATCCGAACCGCAAGGGGCTTATGATCCACATGAAGCAGACGTCCGATCCTCTCCTTGTGCTCTTTCACCAGCCGGGCTTCCGTCGTCCGGTAGACCTGATTCCGCTCTTCAGCGGTTTCAAAGGTCTGCCCTGTGATCTCCCCCGCCGCGTTTAATTCCACCAGGCGCTGGATCTGTGTTGTCGTATAGCTTTCCGCCACTGTTGACGCCTCCCTTATTCCCGTTTCCGAAGGACCGACAGAACCTTTTTCGCCGCGTCCATCGCATCCTCCGTATAAATATCCGCTCCGATCCGCTTCGCCCAGCGCAGCGTGCAGGGAGCGCCTCCCACCATCGTCGTGTATTTGTTCCGGATTCCCATCTTCCTCAGCGCCTCTTCCAGCTTCTTCTGCTCTCTCAGGGTGGAAGTCAGCAACGCGCTAGTGGCGATGATATCGACATTCAACTCCTCCGCCTTTTCTATTATGGTCTCAACCGGCACCTCGCGCCCGATATCGACGACGTCGATGCCGTAGCTCTTCATCGTTGAAACCACCATGCCCTTGCCGATCTCGTGGACGTCTCCCTCCACAGTGGCGATAAGCACCTTGCCCTTAACCTTGACTTCGTCGATGCTGGTGTGGGTTTCGATGACATCCAGAACCTTTTTCATGACCTCTGTGGAAAAGATCAGCTCTGGCAGGCTTAATTTTCCGCTTTCGAACATATCCCCGATGGCTCGGTTCCCTTCGGCGAAGCCGTCCCTGAGAATCTCCATGATATCCGCTCCCGACGCCAGGGCCTCATCGATCACCTGCATCGCCTTTTGTTCATCCGCCTCAACGATGGTATTATGAGCAAGTTTGATCAGTTCATCTTTGTCCATGAAAATACCTCCATAGCACTTAGCCTACGCATTGCAGAATTACTGGGGGAAATACATTGCATTGATATATTCTTTCTGAAAATCAGGATGCAGGGCGAGCTCGATATGCTCCGCTTCCTTTGCCTGAACATCCGCTTTTCCTC
>DAITKX010000023.1:29823-34507 GCA_036835995.1 Bacillota bacterium
ATGTGCTCCGCCTCTTTGGACTGCATGTCCGCCTGCTTCATTTCCTCTTCTGAGAGGAGGGCCATGCACGCTCCTACGCCGGCGGCATTTCCGATATGTTTTATTTTATCTTCCCCTACGCCGGGGATCATTCCGATCCGCAAGATGCTTTTCTTTTTGATATAGCTCCCGAAAGCGCCTGCCAGCATGATCTCCTCAATCCGGCCGGTTTCAACGCCGAGACATTTCATCAGCACGACGATGCCGCCGTAGATCGCGCCCTTGGCAAGCTGAACCTCTCTGATATCCTTCTGGGTGATGACGATATCCTCTCCCTGCTCCTTCCAGGCGAGAACAAACTCATTTCCGTTCCGGCCCTTTCTGAGCCTTACCGCCAATCCCGGGCTCAACCCCTGGGCGGCCGCATCCTCCGCGCTTAAAATATTGCCCTTATGGCTGATCAATCCGGCGTCGAGCATCTGGGCCACCGCGTCGATGAGCCCCGAGCCGCAGATCCCGACGGGTTCTGAATCGTCAATGACCTTGATCCTCACTTCCCCCGCTTCGATGACAACGCCCTCGATGGAGCCCGGAGCCGCCCGCATGCCCTGATAGATCCGGGCTCCTTCGAAAGCCGGACCCGCCGCGGTGGAACATACCAGTATCCTCCCGTTATGGGCGAGGACTACCTCCCCGTTGGTGCCGATATCGATGGCGAGCCTTACGCCGGGAAGCTTTTTGATCTCCGAGGCCAGAAGGACTCCTGTGATATCGGAGCCTACGTGACCCGCGATATTCGGCAGCAGATGCACGTCGGCGGAAGGCCTCATCATCAGCCCTAACTCTTCTGCGCTCATTTTCACCGGACCGTGAAACGCCGGGTGAAAGGGCGCCCTCGCCAGAGAAGAGGGATCCTTGCCGAGAAACAGATGGCTCATGGTCGTATTTCCGACGACGGTGGCCTTTACGATATTCTGAGGATCGATGGGATGACGCAGGGCAAACTCCTTGAGGATTTCATTCAGGCATCCCCGGATCTTGTCCTTTAAAAGGGTCAGGTTTTCCGGACTTTTCATGGAGTATGTGATCCTGGATATGACGTCGGCGCCATAGGCGCTCTGGGGATTGGTAAGGGCGATCACGTCCATGAGCTTACACTCCGAAAGATCCCAGAGCATTCCCACCACCGTCGTGGTGCCGATATCGAAGGCCGCGCCATACCGCTCCTGCCCGGCTGTTTCCGCTCCCTCCCCTTTCATCAGAAAGCTGTCCGGGAAGAAAATCAGCTTCGTCTTCCGGTTTGTCGAACCGTAACGGCTGCATCTCCCGCATTCTTCACATCTTCCTTCGCCTATGCATTTCTCACTTTCGATCCACATTGAACCTATCCCTTCCATCTTATTCCACACGCGTTTTTCCTGCCTGGGAATCGTCCTCGGCCGCTTATCATGTACAAAAATATTTTACGCTTTACCTTAATTATACACACCCAAATGGAAAGGGTCAATTAGCTCAGAAATGGGAGGTGTAAAATACAACTCCCATTTCATATTTTGTTCTCTATTAAACTGATCCCCCGTCTGCGGACTGCCTTACTTTAATCCGGCCCGTTCCTTGAAGCGCTCGACGGAATTGATCTTGATATCCAAAGCTTCAGCAATCTTAAACTTCGCCTCCATACCTATGTTGGACTCCGCATAAGGCTCGAAGTTGGCAAGACCAAACCCTCTCTCTTCTCTTACATCCGCCATGGTCACAACATCGCTGATTTCTTCGATGGTGAGACCGAGTTTATCGGCTACATACTTTTTCGCTTCGTTGATTCTCATTTTCTTGGCGATCTGCAAGCGCATTACCAGATCTCCGGCAGTGCGCACGCCGCCCATACTCGCAGCGATGCCGTGTGTAGCTTCCTGTCCCAGAGGATCGCCTACGCCAATCTACAATCCGTCTATTTTGCAGATCTCGATGAGGCACTTATCGACCCTGGACACGATATCCGCCGGTGAATTTTCGCACATCGGGATACCGCATACCCCCATGCCGGCGTTGGCATGGACCGGAATCGTCGCCACTTCCGAGCAGGCCTTGATAAAGGTGCACACTCTGGCGATATTCCACGGGAAGGTGGCGTTGCAGTTCGTGTTGACCACGGCCCCGAAGATGGAAGCTCCCGCCTGTTCAACCAGCTTGACCTGATCGTGGGGGTAAAGGCCTGCCAGCCTTACATCCTTATACTTCAGTCTGCCGTGCATTCCCAGAACGAACTCTCCCGCCATGCCCATTTCCACGCCCATGTCAGGAAATCTTTCATGAATGATCTCGCAGGCCTTCAGCGCCGCCAAAAAGTCGGCGTCTCCGGCGGCTCCGCTGGTATCCAGCTGGAATCCGTCGGCTCCTACGTCGTACATCTGCTCCGCGACGAACACCATATCCCTCACCGCGTGCTCCACCGCTTCCTCCTGAGCCGCCATCGCTTCCTTGATCTTTCCTTCCGGAAGCAGCACCGCCCAGTTGTCGATGGGTCCGTCGGGCTTGGTATAAAAGCCGAGGTTCGGCATCGCGCCGTAGAAGAGGGGCATCGTCGTATAATTGAGCGCTCTCTTCAATACGCCGGCTTCCCTCTTGGCGACGCCTTTAACGGTTTTATAGTTGTAGTCCTCCAGCCCGATATCGACAGAATCGGCGCCCAGCACCCTTTCATGGATCATCGCGTTGATACTTCTGTCGATGGGAATGGAGCATTTTGTGCTGAACTTGTCAGCTCCGGAATCGTTGGATGTTACGATAGTATCCTTGAGGTCGACCCCTACGATCCCTCCGGGCATGGTGACGATATCGTAAATATGATCCATTTCCTCTTCCGTCAAAGGCGCGATTTTTCCTCTGTCCGCCGCGTCGGCTGCTCCCGCGCGGATATCGGCCCGGATTTCTTCTTCCGTCATATAGACGATGGAACCGTCGCCCATACGGGTGAAGTATTTCTTGTTATCTCCCATAGTTTCTTCCTTTCTTCATAGATTTCGGCAAACCGGTTTATTCGCTGCCGCCCGTTTCCGCCGCTTCCGCCTCGCCTTCCTCGACGATGGCCCGGATCTTTTTGGCGGCTTCCTCGGGAAGCGGAACCGGTTTATAGTTTTCCAGGATATCGATGGCCATATCCCGCGCTCTTTCGGCCATATCCTTTGCGCCCTCGCTGACCCAATGGTCCCTCATCCTTCTGTTTATGAGCTTTGAGGTCGACAGCTCCTGTCTCATGTATTTCAGGGTATGACGCTCTTTCAGGTAATTTCCAGCAGGCCCTACCTTCTGGATCACATCGAGAGCGATGGTATCTTTGTTCACAGGAATGCCCTGCAGTACTCTTCGTATCATGCGGACGATTTCCTGGTCGATGAGCAGCTGCTCGTAGCTCATCGTCATACCCATTTCCAGCATTCCCATTCCGTAAATGATATTGCTTCCGGTAATGGCCGGCAACAGAGAAGTCAGTGTCTTTTCGTGCCCGATCTGAGCGTCGATCACCTTGCTGTCCCCCTACGTTCCGCCTACATTGGTAGGAATGCCGTAGTAGTGTCCGATCTGTCCCACCGCGGCGCCGCACATGGCGTGTTCCGGCGCGCCCACCGGGGATGTGGCGGTTGTCATGTCCATGATCGTCGTAGAGGTGCCGTAAAGGATCGGATTTCCCTTGTTGACGATCTGTGACAGCACGATCCCTCCCAGGATTTCCGCGTTGGTGACCACCAGCGTCCCCGCCAGGGTGGCGGGAGTCGTCCCGCCGCAGAGCCCCATGGAAAGAATGTCGATGGGCAATCCGTGCCTTGCGGACAGCATGATGATGCTGGACTCGTTTTCATTGATTTCCAAGGGACTGTTGGGGCAGGCCCCCATGGCGATGATGGGCCGTTCCCTCAGCTTGTCATAGCCTCCCTGAATGGCGGCCGCCATATCGATAAACCGCTGGGTGTTTTTTATCCCTTCCAGGTCATGGGCAAAGTTCTTGGTCAAATTGTGGAATACGACTTCCGCCTCATGAAGGCATTTTACCTTCTGGTTCACGTCCCCCGCGGCTACGGCGATGGAAAAAACGTCCACCGTGTCCATATAGTCGCAGAATCTGGCCACATTTCCGAGATCCTCCTTGGTGGAGTCTCTGACGACTCCCGTGTAAGGATCGATCATCCGAACGCCGGTCCCAAAGTTTTTAAAGGCAACCTTCTTACCGCCGACCTTTACGTCGTTCTTCGGATCCCTGCCGCAGAGTGTAAATTCTTCAGGACAGGACTCGATGCTGTCATTCACGAGGTTTCTCGGAAATCTCACCCGGTCGGTGCTCTTGTCCACATCGCAGCCCGCCGCGCTGTAAATTTCAAGGGCTTCATCTCCGTGGATCTGGAGCCCGTAATTTTCCATCAGATCCAGCGTGGCTTCATGTAAGGCATCCAGGTCTTCATTCCGCAAAATAGATGTCGTCTTCGTATTTGAATTTGCTCACAGCATGCCTCCTTAAAAATTCTTATTCTGTCTTTTTATTTCTCTCCGGCCCAGTCCAGTAGCGCGTGCACCGTGTCGTTTGCGTCTTCGCAGTACATATCCGCTCCGATCTTTTCAGCCCAGCGCTTCGTGACGGGAGCTCCGCCTACCAGGGTCTTGACCTTGCCCTTTAAGCCTTCCTTTTCCATGAGCTCCTCGATCTTTTTCT
>DAITKX010000023.1:34532-38336 GCA_036835995.1 Bacillota bacterium
GTCAAAAGCGCGCTGCTTCCGAGGAAATCCGCGTTGTATTCCTTTACCTTTTCAATGAAAACCTCCGCGGGAACTTCCCTTCCGATATCATGGACCTCAAATCCGTTGGTCTTTACCAAAGACGCTACGATTCCCTTGCCGATGTCGTGAACGTCCCCTTCGACGGTTCCGATCACGAGAACGCCTTTGTTCGATATCTGTGAAGCGTCCATTTTGCTTTCAATTTCGGCCGTGACCGTCTTCATCACTTCCGCGCTGAAGATCAATTCCGGCAGGAATACTTCCCCTCTTCCGAACAGGTCTCCAAGATGCTTGATTCCCGCGCTGAACCCTTCGGTCAAAAGCTCGACGGGATCGATGCCCTCCGCTTCCGCCACCTTTAAGACCTCCATTGCCTTGTCCTCGTCACAATCAATGATGGAGTCAAACGCGTCCTTGAACAATGCTTCCTTTTCCATCCTTACCCTCCTGTTTAACATTTCGCCCGGTTCCTAAAAACCGTTCGCCGATAAAAATCAAGACATAAATTACTAATTTAATCTTATCTTAATTATGATTCCCATCATAGGAACAGTTTTTGTTATTTTGGTAGTATTTATTGCAAGATTTTTATAATTTATTGTCTGTCCGATATATTTATGGTAATATTTTATTATTAACATTATAAAATTTACATTTTCATTCCGGGAGGAAATGCCATGGAGAATTTTAACCTGCCGTTCTCTGCAAAATATGCGTCCAAGGAACTGTCGGCTCAGCTCGAAGAGGCGATCCAGTCCTTCTGCACCATATCCGGCGTGCCTGTGACCTTCTTCAACCCCAGCGGAGAAATCGAATGGGAATGCAATAGACAAAACAAATTCTGCAATTATTTCGATACCTACCGGGATCCCCAAAGCCCCTGCGCCAGAAATATAGCATCCTCTGCAAAGCTTGCCGCTCAACTGGGAGAGCCCTATGTTTTCCTGTGCAAGGCGGGACTGGTAAAAATTGCGATCTCCCTGATCGTCAACGGCGAAGTCCTCGGCTGCTTTATGGCGGGCCCTCTCGTCATGGGAGACCTGAAGGAAAGCAATATCTCCAACATTTTCTCGCTGAACCACATCCATTTTGACGCTTTTACAAAGGCCATTTTGTTCCTGAGAAATATCAGGGCCTTTAAACCAAAGGATGTTTCCCATCTGTCGAACCTGTTCTGGAGCAGCGTCCTCGCGGCCATTACGCCCAACGGGGATTATTCCAGCATCAACAGCCAGTACAAGGAACAGCGGAACATCGGCCAGAACCTGCAAAAGTATAAAAAGGAAAACAAATCCATGTCCTATCCTTACGATCTGGAAAACAGGCTTTTCGAAAGGGTCAAGGAGGGAGATGGGGAGGAGAGCCTGGAGATCCTCAAAGATCTCATGGGACAGATTTCCATGATCGAAGCGGGTGATCTGTCCTCCATCAAGACCAAGATGCTGAGCATCTGCACCATTTTGTCGCGGCTGGCCGCGGAACGGACCAGCTTGCCCCAGGAACAGGCGGAATCCTATTATTATGACATGGACGCGCTGAACAAGGCCGTGAGCTTTCATGAGCTGTCGATCCTGACCGAAAATCTCGTCGGCAGCATTGCCCAGGCCATCGCAAGGAGCTCCTATTCCGGAAGCTCCCAGATCATCCGCCATGCCATACAGAATATCAACGAAAACTACAAGAATAAAATATCGTTGAAAACCGTAGCAAACCATCTCCATACGAATCCATCCTACTTATCTATGCTCTTCAAGCAGGAAATGGGCGTCACCTTCACCGATTACCTGAATCAGGTCAGGATCAACAGGAGCTGCGAGCTTCTGGCAAACACGGATCTTAGCCTGACCGACGTCTCCCTGCAGTCGGGTTTCGACGATCAGAGCTATTTCTCCAAGGTCTTTAAAAAATTAAAGGGAGTGACCCCGAAGAGCTACCGGAACGGAACCACGTAAAAAGCCATATAGGCTATATGCTATATATTATATATTTTCTGCCTTTCGCATTTTTCTATTTCCAGATTTCCCGATGTAACTGAGACTGCCCCACTGTCGTGATTGAATTCGGGGTTTGAGGAACGGGTCGCCATCTGGAATTTTTTCTCACATCCGAAATCCCAAACCGTAAGCGTAAACGAGACGCTGCACTGCTCCAGCGCCAGCGTTGTCCCGGTAACGGACATTACGCCCTGGCCTTGAATAATGATCGTATTCGGTTCCTGAACCGTCGGACAGGATCTCAGTTTGTTCGGACAGCAAACTCTTATGCTCTCAGGGACGGCGAGAAGAAGCACCGAAATGACGCACCCTTCCCTTTCCCTGCACAAGGTATATTTTAACGGGAATGGACCGCAGCTTTGATGCGCCGGGCATGTGCCGGCTTCGACAGACGCGGACCCGCAGAAGAAGAAATCCGCATTATTGCTTACCTGACCTTCTGCGCAGCCTATCAGGATGCATTCCGGACGGGGTCTGGGTCCGGGCGGCTTGGGGCATGGAATATCAGGGGGAATAGGAGGCTTCGGAAGCTGACCCATCACAAGCTCCAGTTTTTCCTGAAGCATCATCTGCAGCTTCGTCGTCTCTCTTATGACCCTTTCCACGCTCGAGTTGATTTCTCTGATTTCGGCTATAGAAGCCGGGCAATGATCCTCTGAATCCAGAACATACTGGATCTTTTCTCCCTCTGCGTTGATAATATGCGCCAGTCCCATCTCTTCCAAAGCGATGGAAGCCAGAATCATATTAAAAGCATCTTCCCTATCTATATCAATAACGGGTTTTATATCCGGAATATTCGGCATAGACATATTATAATCCTCCTCTATGTGTGTATTAGGATATGTACTGATATGTACCGATATGCGCGAAAGGACCTGTGGCGGTCCTCCGCACATATCAAAAATATACTTAATATCAGCTAAGCCTGATCATCATCAGAGAAGCGCCTGCCGACCCGGGAAGGAGGGTCGCCGCTCCCAGCAGCCCGTAAAGCTGCAGCGTCACCGTCGCTCCGGCGGCCAGATTGATCGTAATCTCGTTTGAGAAGCTGGACACTGAAACGATAGGTGATATTGTGGATTCTGTGTTTGCCGAACCATTGATGATAAGCCTTGAACCCATCAGCAGGGAAGCGGTGGTGTTTACATGATAAGAGAGCCGGTACTCTCCTGCCGTGCTTATGGTGAATACGGTATTTGCGCCGTTCACAGTGATATCGGGGGATAGCAGCTGCGCGTTGGGAAGAGCGACGTCCGTTCCTCCCAAAATGACAGCGATGGTCGATCCGCCAGTATTGGCTGCAAAGCCTGCGGTCGCCGTCGGATTGGGCCCCGGCGTTCCCGTGGGTCCCGATGCTCCCGTGGCTCCGGCGGGTCCGGTGGCTCCAGTGAGGCCTGTCACGCCTGCCGACCCGGTAGCGCCTGTCACGCCTGCAATGCCTGCGGGGCCGGTGGGGCCTGTTTCGCCTGTCGGACCTGTCGGACCTGTTGCGCCGGTGTCTCCCGTTGCGCCGGTGGCTCCTGTCACGCCATCCGCGCCTGTCGGACCTGTTGCGCCTACGGCGCCTGCATCGCCTGTCGGACCTGTCGGACCTGTTACGCCGTCGGCGCCGGTTGCTCCGGTGGGACCCGTATCTCCGGTAGGACCGGTGGGGCCTGTGGCTCCGGTGGCTCCGGTGGCTCCCGTCGGACCGACTGCTCCTGCTGCGCCTGCATCTCCCGTTAGGCCGGTGGCGCCGGTGGCTCCCGTTGCGCCGGTGGCTCCCGCGGCTCCGGTGGAGCCTGTA
>DAITKX010000024.1:0-26704 GCA_036835995.1 Bacillota bacterium
TGCGCTGATGATACTTGGCGGGCAACTGCCTGGGAAAGTAGGACGTCGCCGGTTTGATAAAAAATACACTCCAGATTGGGGTGTATTTTTTTATGCCGCTGAAAAAAGGTGTAAATTGAATTTACAGCAAAAAAGGACCTCTTTAGAGAGAAGAACTCCTTTAGCTGCAAATCACTCTTCCAATCGACAGCCATAAGACATAATATGACATTTTTTTAGCATACTGGAACGTGGACAAACTTATCAACTGGTACTTTCCTTTTTCTTCATCTATGATATTTTATATGTAACTATGCAGCTCTCGTTATAAAGTGTTTCTATTAAAATCAAAGGGGGAAAGATTATGTTGAAGCGTGGTAGACTTTTCAAATCAATTATTTCTATTGTTTTAATTCTGGGTTTGACGCTGCCTGTGAGCGCAATGGCGCTTCCCGCGGCGTATGGAGCCGCACCGAACGGCGGTCCGGGTATTTCAACCGACGCTACTGATGAACAAAACAATTCAGGAGTCCTTGAAGGTGCGGAAGGCAAATGCACACAATTTTATATGGGCCGGGACACCACCGAAAACGGTTCGTATATATGGGGGCGTTCGGAAGATATGACTGCGACGTTTGCAAAGCTTTTCGCGATTCACCCCGCAGCGGACCATAAACCCGGGGAGATGTACATATCAGGCGAGAACGACTTCACCTGGCCGTATCCGGCTCACACGCTTCGCTACATCATGTGCAAGGATTCCGACGCTGCCAACGGTCCTTATAAAACGGATGAGGCTTACGCGGAGGTTGGCATGAACGAAAAGAATGTGGCTGTATCCGCCTCTGTATCGGTTAACTCGCCTAAAAAAGAAATATCGGATGCAGACGCGCAGGAAGATACCGCTCTGGCAGAAACGGACATCGTCTCGATTGTTCTGATGCAGGCTGAAACAGCGAGACAAGGCTGTGAGATACTGGCTAACATCTACGACACGGTGGGTGCGGCCGGCTCTGACGGCATCATGATCAGCGATCCCAACGAGGTGTGGTTTTTCCAGTCCCTCGCCGGACATCAGTACGTGGCGGTAAAATGTCCCGACGATAAGATCGGCTTCTCTCCGAATATTACCGGCAACGTTGGAGGTGCCGACGCTTATACCGTTATCGGCGATACAAACGTGATCGCTTCGCCAAATCTGATCTCACTGCCTAAATCTCTGGGGCTTCTGGTAGGGGATGACAACAAAATAAAAATTGCAGATACCTATGCCAGCAATCCATCAAATCATAAGGCCGGACGTCTTCTGCTGGGACATTATTATTTGAAAGGTGCCGACGACGCTTCCGCACAGCCTGACTCGGCGTATATGGATTATTTCCTGGAGCCTCGTGACGGACAGAAGTACTCGCTGTATGAGGCCATGAGGCTTCTCGGGTACCGCGGCGAAGGTTCTCCATATGAAGTTGCCGATCCTAAAAACAACAGGATATCTATAGGCAATAACAACACATTGGAGGCTCATGTGTTTGAAGTCCGACCCGGCATGCCTGACGCCCTTGCGACTGTGGAATGGCTGTGCATGGGGCCGGCAGAGTTCGGCGTATATCTCCCTTATTATGGAAGCCTGATAACCGATACGTCAAAGAAATATTACGAGCCTGACGCAGATTCCTATAACAGTGCCGATCCTGACGCGAATACCGCTTACTGGGTTTTCCGCGAACTGTATAAGGAGTGCGCCGCGGATACCATTGCAGAAAGAAGCAGGCTGGGAGACGGCGTACGGGATTTCTGGGAAAGATATCAAAAGTCACTGATAGAGCAGCAGGCTTCGGTTGATACGTATATGCAGAAAATTTACAAGACAAGCCCGCAGACGGCTGAGGAAAAGGCTACTGAAATATCAATAAAGCTCTCTGAGGAGACCTATGAATACGCGAAACAAATATTGGCGGAGCTGAAAGAATTCAAAGCGGCGGGGACGGACGGAGATTTTGTGCCTTCCGCGCTGCTTGACAAAGATGCTCTTCCCCATTATGCACAGGCGGAGCCAACCCCGACACCAACTCACCGCTCCCATTCCTCAGGCAGTACTGTCCAAGATACGATAACTACGACAACGACTGAAAACAGCGACGGGTCAATTACCACAACCACCACCAATCTGACCACCGGCACTGTAACAGAAGTTACAAAGTATCTTAACGGCTCCCAGCTCTTCGTGGAGACGCGGAAGGGCGGATCGGTTACTACTGAGGTAACTCTCTCGTCCAAGGCTGTTGAAGAGAAGCAGGGAGGGGCTGTGCCTCTGCCTATGCCTAAGGTTTCCGCAGCTAAGGATCGGAGCAGCGCTCCCGTTATCACCATCAATGGGCCAGGAAATACGGCGGTTAAGGTAGAAATACCCATCAAGAACGCAACGGCGGGAACCGTGGTGATCCTCGTCCACGGGGACGGGACAGAGGAAATTTTGAAGAATGCCATTACCTCTGAAAACGGTCTGATCATTACGGTGAATGGAACCGCGACGGTAAAAATAGTGGATAATAGTAAGGAATTTTCCGATGTGTCCAGGAGCAGCTGGGCTTTCGAAGCGGTGACCTTTGCCGCCGGCCGGGAGCTGTTTTCCGGAACCGGCTCTGCCGCTTTCAGCCCGAATGCGGATATGACCCGCTCCATGCTGGTGACCGTCCTCGCTCGCCTGGACGGACAGAATACCGCCGGCGGTGAAACATGGTACAGCAAGGCCGCGGAATGGGCAAAGAAAAACGGCGTATCCGACGGCTCTGATCCAAACGGTTCAATCACCCGGGAACAGCTTGCAGCCATGCTCTACCGCTACGCCCGGAATGGGGGTATGGATGCTGTTCAGGATGGAATGAGAGTGCAAAATTTCAGCGATTACGAGAGAATTTCGGGGTACTCCGCCGAGGCTATGACCTGGTGTGTGAATCTTGGACTGATCTCCGGAATGGGCGACAACACACTGAATCCTCAGGGCAATGCAAGCCGCGCTCAGGTGGCGGCGATTTTGCAGCGGTTTATTGAAAACGTTCCAAGATAACTCTGCCAAAATAATTCAGTTAATGTCGTGAGGAAGATGAAATATCGGCGGACACAATAAAAATTGGCTGTGCATTAGTGCGCAGCCAATTTTTTTCCGGTATGATAGCAGAGGAAATTTCCTCCTGCTCGATTCTGAAGGACTGAAAGATTTCCTTTATAAATTATATGAAGACGATAAAAACGAAAACAGAGTGTTTCTAAGCCAGGATGAGCTTAAAAAGATCAAAAAAATCATCGTGGACGATACCGGGTTGAAATCAATTGAGGGAAAATATATATGAAAAAACGATCACTTTTATGGTATAATTTGATAATAGAGAAAATAATAGGGGTTTAGAGGGAGAATTAAATGAAAGTAGGCGTGATATCAGACACCCATATACCGACGAGGGCGAAAGGATTGCCAAAGGAGGTGATACAGGCCTTCCGGGATGTTGATTACATCATCCATGCCGGGGACATCACGGGCCTGGAAGTGTTGGATGAATTGGCAGAGCTGGCTCCTGTCGCCGCCGTTTGCGGAAATATTGACCGGGACGACAAGCTCCAGGCGATCCTCAGCGATAAGGAAATCGTAACGCTGAACGGGTATCGGATCGGAATCACCCATGGTCACAGAAGGACGGGGAGGACGACGCTGGACAGGGCGATGAAATGCTTTGAAAAAGACGATGTCGACTGTATCATCTTCGGACACAGCCACATGCCGTACTGCGAATATGTAAACAATGTGCTGATGTTCAATCCCGGTTCGCCTACCGACAAGAGAAGAAACGAATTCTTCTCCTTTGGGATAATGGAATTGAACGACAAAATAAAGGCTGAACATATTTTTTTCAAGAAAGGTTAACGGGCAAGGGCTATCGGGTAAATGCGCGGGGATATAGCGTATGACAGCGAGCCAGGGAGGTATAATAGTATGAAAAAAACAGACCGGATCAAACTGACGAAGGAAACCCGTGAGCATATGATCTCGGAAATAAAACGCTATTTTCTGAACGAAAGGGATGAAGAGCTGGGCGATCTGGCCGCGGCTCTTTTTTTGGACTTTATCCTGGAGGAGTTGGCGCCGGAATTTTACAATCAGGGAGTTTACGATTCGTGTAACTTTATGAAGGATAAAAGCGAGGATCTGCTGACCATACAAATCTAGGCAAGGTATCGATTGCAGGTATTATTATGACTAAATCCACGAGACGCGGCTATTCGCCGGATGATGAACATGATTTCAAAGGCTCCGCTTTGGATACGCTGAAGCGTTCCACGGAAGAGCTGTATTTTCTGTTGAATCGGGGCTATTCCATCAAAGGCTCCTCGGTCTTTGTCGGCAATCATTATCTGCTTTCGGAGCGTCAGCGGATCGCCATGACACGGGTCGTTTCATCGGAAACAGATATTGCCGCGCGGAAAGAGAAGAAAAAACGACCGGAAACACTGTCTGGTGAGACCGTCAATATCGATGGGTTCAATGTGATCATAACGCTGGAGGTCGCCCAGTCCGGATCTCCGGTTTTTGCGTGTATGGACAGCTCATATCGCGATCTTGCCGGGCTTCGCGGCACCTATAGCCTCATTGATAAGACCGATGCCGCAATACGGCTGATCCTCTCCGAGCTTCGAACAATTTCGATAAAACGGGCGGTGTTCTGGTTGGACGCGCCGGTTTCCAATTCCGGCAGGCTGAAGGCCCGAATTGCCGAGATCGCCGAGGCAGAGCAATTTGAGACCGGCATAGAAATCACAGGCAATGTGGATCAAGCGCTTTATGACTGTCCAAACGTGATCAGCAGCGACAGCATTATCCTCGACCGGTGCCCGGGCTGGCTGAATCTGAATGAAAGAATCATCCCCAAGATCCCCGGCGCCTGGATCGTAGATTTAATATCCTGAGGAGTTGAAAAAGGGGGAGAAAAGGAGAACAATCATGGCAATCAACATAACGGAGCTCACAGAACTGACAGGAAAAGATATCGACCGCATCACAGATCTATTCCTGGACGCGTTTCACGACTATCCGAAGCTGGAGTCCGCCTTTCCTGAGGGAAAGAAAAGAAAGGCGGCGCTGGAGGCGACGATCCGGTTTTATGCCGCATACGATCTGAGATTCGGCAAGGGTTACGCGTTGGATCCAGCGATAAATGAAGCCGTTCTCATCGTGGAATCCGAAGAAATGCACTACAGCTTTTTCCGCCATCTGAGAGCCGGCAGCTACTCCGGAAAGTATGGAAAAGCGATGAAACAGCTGACTCAGGAGGATCGTCAGAAGCGTCTCCAGCTGTTTGAAGAGCTTGATGCTATGGAGAAAACTCTCGATATTCCCCACCCGCACCTTTACATAGACTTCGTGGGAGTGCGGACAGAACTGCAGGGGCAGGGAAGAGGACGAAGGCTCATGAACCGGATCTGCGGCTATGCAGATGAGCGGGAGCTGCCTCTTATGCTTTTTACCAATACGGAGGAGGATATAAGGTTTTACAGCAGCCTTGGTTTTGAAATGATCGGGGAAACCCACTCGGATAAGTTTAAATTCACCAACTGCTATATGGTGAGGAAAACCTAAAGATTTAACATTTATCGTCGATAAAATTATAAAAGGCATAATTTAACATTTCAAGACTCGTAAGCGCGGATGAAAAGCGCTTATTCAATGTGGAGGAGACAGTATGAATAATACGAATGGGAAAGCACACAAGAAGTCGATCAGCAGACAAATAACCCTGATTGTGATAGCGATGGTTTTGATCATCGCTGTTATTATTTGTTCATTTAGTATAGTTGAGCATCGGAATGAAGTGATTGCACTTATAACCGAGCAGTCTGAGCTTGTGGGAAAAATGACGGCAGAGGTCATAGATGGCGACCAGATGAAGCAGCTGGTAGATTCCACCTCGGCGACTTCATATTATCCTGAGGCGAAAAAGCAGCTGTCAGATATGAAGGCCCAGGCGGGCGTAGATTATCTTTATGTGGTAGTGCCCATACCGGAAAAAAAGCAAATCCGCTATATTGTCGAAGGCCAGACTCCGGCGGACAACTCCGACGACATTTATGAGTTCAACTCTGTTGTCGATTACGGTGAATTTTTCGACGGTACGAAGGCAAGCGACGCTTTTGAAGTTGCGTTTGACAGCGGCGAAATCTATAACGACGGAATGTCCCAGGATCAGGAGTTCGGTTACCTGATGTCGATGTTTGTACCCGTTATTGATTCCAATGGAAAGACAGTTGCGATGATCGGGGTCGATATGGATGCCGACGCGGTCATGAAACGGGCAAATCAGATGATGTATTACCTGATTATCACCGGAATCATCGGCCTTATCGTCATGAGCATCATTTCCAGGCTTCTGATCAAGAGGATCATTATAAAGCCCTTGAAAAATATCGTTCTGGCCTCCGACAGCCTTGCCGCCGGCGATGTGAACGTAAATGTGGACAGGGGCTCGGACGACGAGATCGGCCAGCTGGCACAGTCGTTCCAGATGATGGTCGACAATATCAGAGAGCAGGCAAACGCCGCGGAAATGATCGCGGCCGGCGATCTGCACGTCGAAATTGCGCCGAAATCGGACAAGGATATCCTTTCCGTGAGCCTGTTGAACGTCAAGCAGGAGTTGGAAAAGCTGTCGGACGAAACAGAAACGCTGACAGAAGCGGCGATGGAAGGAAACCTTTCCCTGCGGGGAAATGCCGATGAGTTCCCCGGCGCTTATAAGAATATCATCACCGGCGTAAATTCCGTTATGGACGCGGTGGTCGGACCCCTTCAGATCGCAGCCGGTTACATGGAAAGAATCAGCAGGGGAGATATTCCGCCGCAGATTACGGATGAATATTACGGTGATTTCGATACGATCAAAGGCAATATCAACACCTGCATAAGGGCGGTCAACCTCCTCGTTGAAGACATGAACTCCCTGTCCCTGGCGGCCATCGAAGGCCATCTTGACGCCAGGGCTGACGCCGGAAGGCATAGCGGAGATTTTGCCAAGGTGGTGGAAGGCGTTAACTCTACGCTGGAGGCCATCGTAGAACCCCTCAGAATGGCGGCGTCCTATCTTAACAGGATCGGGCGGGGTGAGATACCAGAGAAAATCACAGACAGCTATAACGGCGATTTTAACGCTATAAAGAGCAGCATCAATTCCTGCATCGACGGTCTCTCGGGTCTTGTGGAGGCCGGCGAGGTCCTTGGGTTCATGGCGAAGGAAAACGACTATACCCGGAAGGTCGAGGGCGAGTATCAGGGAATCTACGAGGAGATCGCGTCGGCGGTCAATGAGGTCGTCAGCGTGATCAATCTCCTGATAGACAATGTGGAGAGCGTTTCAGTAGGCGATCTCTCCAGCCTCGGCTGGCTCATGGAGACCGGAAAGCAGGGTGAAAACGACAGATTGGTGCCTTCCTTTATTACGATGATGCAGACGATGGAGGCGTTGGTGCAGGAGACTGTGATGCTGTCGGAGGCCGCGGTGGAAGGACAGCTTTCCACCAGAGGAGACGCGGACAAATTCAAGGGCGAGTATGCGAAGCTGATCCAGGGCATCAACTATACCCTTGACGCGGTCATAGCGCCGGTACGCGAAGCTTCCGCCGTATTAAAAGAGGTGGCCAAAGGCAATCTGCACATACAGGTGGAAGGAGATTACAGCGGCGATCACGCGGAAATCAAGGATGCGTTAAATGAAACCATTGAAAACCTGCGGAGTTACATAGATGAGATTTCCAGAGTGCTGTCGGAAATCGGAGAAGGAAACCTCGACCAGCACATTACCGCCGAATACAGAGGAGATTTCGTCGCGATCAAGGAATCCCTCAACAGCATCAGCTTCTCCCTGTCGGACACCCTGGGAGAGATCAATGAGGCGGCCGAGCAGGTTGCGGTGGGAGCAAGGCAGGTATCCGACGGAAGCCAGACCCTTTCGCAGGGTTCCACCGAGCAGGCGAGCACGCTTCAGGAGCTCACCGCTTCCATTACGGAAATTTCAAATCAGACGAAGCAGAACGCGGCTCATGCAAACCAGGCAAACGAGCTTTCGGTCGGCGCAAAGCAAAACGGTGAAAAAGGAAACGAGCAGATGAAGGACATGCTGTCCTCCATGGAAGAGATCAACGAATCCTCCACGAATATTTCAAAGATCATCAAGGTGATCGACGATATCGCGTTCCAGACGAATATTCTGGCTCTAAACGCGGCGGTTGAAGCCGCCAGGGCCGGACAGCACGGGAAGGGCTTTGCGGTCGTTGCGGAAGAAGTGAGAAGCCTTGCCGCCCGCAGTGCGGAAGCGGCAAAGGAAACCACAACTCTGATCGAAGGTTCCATCAGTAAGGTCGGAACCGGAACAAAGCTTGCCAACTCCACAGCGGATGCGTTAAACGGCATCGCTGCCGGCATTGACAAATCCGCGTCTCTAATCGGAAATATCGCGCGCGCTTCCACCGAGCAGGCGACCGGCATCGAGCAGATCACCGCGGGAATCGAGCAATTGGCCAAAGTGGTCCAAAGCAATTCGGCCACTGCCGAGGAGAGCGCGGCTGCAAGCGAAGAGCTTTCCGGTCAGGCGGATATCCTGAAGCTGATGGTCGGAAAATTCCGGCTAAAGCAGCGCGCCGGCTATCAATTAGAGGGAAATTCACGGCTTCTCGACGCCGCGGAGAGCGAAAACCCTGCCGCCGACCTTTCCGGTGACGGCGCTTGCGGCGAAGAGGAAAACCCGGAAACCCAGATTCCGCTGACTGACGCGGAGTATGATAAATACTAAACGCGGCCGTAATTAAAACAGAAATAAGCAGGGATTGGCTCTTCTATGCCGGCGATTCAACGGACGCGGCGCAGAAGAGCCGATCCCTGTTATCGTTACGTCATTTTTTTGTCCATGGATAATTCCTTGTAAAGTCATGGTTAATTTTATTTGATTTATTTGGACAAGTTATATATAATAATTAATGTCTAACGTTGATTTAAAATCCGGCTGCTGAGAGCAGCGAAAGTAAAAAAATGTGAAATCAGAAAGAGGAGTTCTATATGAGATCGAAAAGAATCAGCGATATTGAAGACTATATTTATGAAAACAAAACGGTTACGCTGGATCAGCTCTGCAGGGTTTTTGATGTTTCGAAGAATACGATCAGACGCGATTTAAAGGAGATCATTTCGGGCGGAAATTTCAAAAAAATCTACGGAGGCGTGACAGTTAAGGATAATAAAGATATGCTTCCGTTCAGCGAAAGAAACATCGCAAATCTCGATGTGAAGAAAAAGATCGCGGCCAAGGCCTCCGAGCTGGTGGAGGACAGCGACGTCATCTTCATCGATTCCGGGACAACGACCATCCACATGATAGATTATATCAAGGAAAGAAAGAATCTGACCGTTATTACGAACAATCTGGAGGTCATGATCCGGGTGATTCCTTATGAAAACATCAAGCTGATCTCCCTATCGGGAGAGCTGGACCGGAACACACTGTCCTTTACAGGCGATACCGCTTCTTCCGTTTTAAAGAGCTACAATATCTCAAAGTCCTTTATGGCTTCCGCCGGCGTGTCCATTGACGGAGGCGTTACCAATTCCTCCACCAAGGAATACGATATCAAATCCACCGCCGTAAAGAGAAGCAACCGGGTGTACCTGCTGACCAGCGCCGACAAGTTCAACACAGTCGCCATCATGACCTATTGTACCATGGATAAGCTGACCGGCATCATAACCGACGGGGAACCTCCTGAGGACATTGCCGAGTACATGGCGGAACATGAAATCGAACTGTTTTATGCAGAGTAAAAAGTTTTGAATTAAAAGGCATCGTGCCGCGAGCGGCACTCCGACTCGCGACCCTCGCTGCTGTCCGTTTTGCCTAGTCAAGCAAGCTTGGGGCAAAAAGGCAAAGGGAGATTGAATTTACAGAACTCAATCTCCCTTTGTCTTAACTATTTTATATTTCAATAACGGCAAGAGGCTATATCGAGGAGGACAAATCCTTTCTATAATCCTGCCTTATCGGGGTTTACTTCTTGGCATATTCGATTTTTTATTATGCATATTGATGTTAAATCGTAACGATGTCTGGTTATTTTATGAGTACATCTTAACACAAGATGTCAAAAAGCACAATAGTAAAAATTATCTGAATGATTAAATTTTATAAAACACGGGAACGGCACAAGGAAACGGCTCTTTTCTAACAATTCGTAAAAAACCCATCGAATTCATCGCTTTTTTATGTTATACTGTAACGTAATACTTTACATTCCAGGGAGGATGCAGACATGACAGTATTGAGGATCATTTTCGTTGTTATGCTTTGCGTGCCTTTATTATACATTTCCTACATTTTGGTCGGGAAGCTCATGGACGAATATTTGAAAAACGCAAAGAAGAAAAAAAAGTAGGAGACTTGCGATGGACAAAGGCCTGTTTATCACCTTCGAGGGGCCGGATGGCTCCGGAAAGACGACGCAGATCGAACGGCTCAAAACCTTTATTCAAAGTAAAGGTTACGACGCGCTTTTGACAAGAGAACCGGGAGGGACCCCAATCGGCGAAAAGATCAGGGAGCTCGTCCTGGATAAAAACAATACGGAGATGGATTACATGACCGAAGCGCTGCTTTACGCGGCAGCCAGAGCACAGCACGTCGCCCAGGTCATCAGGCCGGCGCTGGAGGCGGGAAGGACGGTCATTTGCGACCGGTTCATGGATTCCAGCATCGTGTATCAGGGTTACGGAAGAAAGCTGGGAGACTGTGTCAGGGTTATCAATGAATATGCCGTGGGAGGCTGCTTTCCAGACATTACCTTTCTGCTCAAGGTCGATCCGGCAATCGGAAAAGGCCGGATAAAAGCCAGCGAACAGGATCGGCTGGAGCTGGAAAAGCTGGACTATCACAGGACGGTTTTTCAGGCTTATGAGGAGCTGGAGCGCCGGTATCCCAAGCGTATCATCGGGATTGACGCCGAGAGGAGCATCGACGCCATCAGCCGGGAGATCCGGGAGCATATCGAAAGACTTTTGGGTCAATGATATAAAATAGGTGGGGAAATGTCTTTAAAGGATATCAAGGGCAATCGAAAAGTTGTGGAAAGGATGTCCCGGGCTGTCACGAACCGGAGTATTTCCCATGCCTATCTGCTGGAGGGGGATCGCACCATAGACAAACTCGGGATGGCTGAGAACTTTGTAAAAGCGATTCTTTGCGGGGAAACGGAGGGCGACTGCTGTGACCGCTGCCCGTCCTGCATAAAGATCGATCACGGAAACCATGAGGACGTCATCTACCTCGTGGCGGAAGGAAACAGCATCAAGGACGAGGCGGTAGAGGAGCTGCAGGGCAGGCTGAAGAAAAAGCCTTATGTCGGCGACAGAAATATCGTGATTCTTCAGGACGCCGATACCATGACTCTGAGGGCGCAGAACAGGCTGCTGAAAACATTGGAGGAGCCATCGGCGGGAACGGTGATGATTCTTCTTTCCGAAAACATGGAAAACCTGACGCAGACCATCCTGTCGAGGTGCGTCATCTTTAAGCTGAATCCTTTTGAAACGCCGGAGTACCGGGATGTTCTCGAAGGAGCGGTCCGAACGGTGGACATGATCCTTGAGAGGAAGCCTTTTTATGAGATTTCCAGAGGAATTGCGGAATATACCGCGAGAAAGGACGCCGCTTTCGAGTTTCTTGACGCGATGGAAAGCTGGTATCGCGATCTTGCGGTCTGTGAATATGATCCCCAATGCCGGATGATCTTCCATGCCGACAGGATAGAGGAGCTGCGGAAGCGGAGCAGGCTCTATCAGAGAAGCAGCATCCACAGAGCCGTAGCCGCCATTGAAGAGGCGAGAAATGATTTAAACAGAAATCTGAATGTAAATTATACATTAAAGAATATGATTTTGAAGTTAATTGCGTAAGCATCTACACCAGAGGAGGATATAAATGGTTAAAGTAGCCGGCGTCCGGTTTAAAAAAGCCGGGAAGATATATTACTTTGATCCGGACGAACTTAAAGTTGAGAAGGGCTCCAATGTCATCGTTGAAACCGCGAGGGGAATGGAATTCGGCACGGTGACCGCGGACATCAAGGAGGTTCCGGAAAGCGAAATCGTACCGCCGTTAAAGAAGATCGTCAGGATCGCTGACGAAAACGACGAGATTCAGCATAAGGAAAACGTAAAGAAAAAGCAGAGAGCCCTTGAACTCTGCCAGGAGAAGGTGAACAAGCACAATCTGCAGATGAAGCTCATCGACGTGGAATACACTTTCGACAACAGCAAGATCATCTTTTATTTTACCGCCGACGGCAGGGTTGATTTCCGGGAGCTGGTAAAGGACCTGGCGGGAGTGTTCAAGATGAGGATCGAGCTCCGTCAGATCGGAGTGAGAGACGAGGCGAAGATGGTGGGCGGGATCGGCACCTGCGGGAAGGGGCTGTGCTGTCATACCTGGCTGCCCGAATTTGAACCCGTTTCCATCAAAATGGCCAAGGTGCAGAACCTCTCCCTCAATCCCACCAAGATCTCCGGGATTTGCGGCAGGCTCATGTGCTGTCTGAAATATGAAAATGATATTTATTATGAGCTGAGAAGAGGCATGCCTGAAGTCGGAGAGCGCATCAAGACCGCCGACGGGATCGGAATCGTTCAGGAATCCAACATCCTTGAGAACAAGATCAAGGTGCGCCTCGTGCTGGAAGAAAAGACGCAGGATAAACCGGAGAAGCTCAGTACGGATTTCTATACTTACAAAAAACAGCAGATCACCAGGATCGACGCCAAGAGCAGCAAGGAAATCACCGACGATATTGATGAGGCGCTGTTGGATGAGATCAAGGATCTATTAGAAGAGTAATCTATGGATTGTTTGATTTACGACGGAGAACGAATAGACGACATCGGATTCGGAAACCTCAGGCTGATACAAAAGCCTGAGGATTTTTGCTATGGGATCGACGCGGTGCTTCTGGCAACCTTTGCCGAGGTGGCCGGCGGCAGAGCCATCGATCTGGGCACGGGGACAGGAATTATTCCAATGATTCTGAGCCACAGGACCCAGGCCGCGGAGATTGTCGGCGTGGAGGTTCAGCGGGACTCTTACGAGCGCGGGCTGCGGAATATTGCCCTCAATGGCCTGGAGGGGCGGGTCAGGATGATCCATGGGGATGTCAAACACCTTATAGAAGAAGAACTGGCCGCCAGGCACAGTTTTGACGCCGTACTGACCAATCCGCCGTATATCAAGGGCGGCGGGGGCCTGAAAAATAAAGCGGACGCCAGAACCATCGCGAGGCATGAGACCACGGCGGAGCTTTCCGACTTTATCGGCGCGGCAAGCCTTCTTCTGAAGGACAAGGGAGATTTTTACATGGTCCACCGGCCGAGCCGCCTCGTGGATATCAGCGTATTGTGCCGGCAGAACAGGCTGGAACCGAAGGAGCTGAGGCTGGTGAGCCCCAACAGGGACGCGGCCCCCAATATCCTGCTTCTCCACTGCGTGAAAAACGGAAAGCCTGAATTGAAATTCCTGGATCCCCTTTACGTCTACAACGGAGACGGCGGCTACACGAAGGAAATCCTGCGGCTCTACGAACGGATTTTATAGTTGCCTAATAAAAAAAGCCTGCTGAAAAAGCAGGCCTTTTTTGTGTTCATGTACTTTGCCGTTCTATCTACAGCTTCTGCAGTTCATCGATACAGTCAGCACATACATTCTTATCATGAATTCTTTTTACATTTTTTGCGTTGCCGCAGAAAATGCAAGCCGGTTCATACTTCTTCAGCAAGATATAATCACCGTCAACATAGATTTCGATTGGGTCCTTTATCTCAATGTCCAAAGTCCTTCTCAGCTCAATTGGAAGCACGATTCTTCCTAATTCATCAACTTTTCTAACGATACCTGTTGCTTTCATGTTACTACTCTCCCCTTTCTTGGAAAAGATTTACTTCTTTAACGAATAATCCAAATTTTTTCCGTAACTAATATTAGCATTTCAGCAAATATTAGTCAATGCTATTTTTTCTCCTTCTCAAACAGAGTTCTAAGAGAACCGATAGCATTAATCAGGGATGTCAATGCCGCCACGATGCTTTGGTTTCCCTTGATCGCCTTGGAAATACTGCCGACAGAGGAAGATAAGTCGTCGACGAGCTTATCGACTTCTTTGGCTTTATCAGCGGCGATTCCAGAAACTACCTTGGAATCCTCGAGGATCTTGTTCAGGTTTTTTATGACAGGTATCAGGTTTCGTACAAATGCAATACAATAAAGAAGCAGAACCAAGATAGCTAGTCCAATTAAAATCAAACCGGCATCTCCAAGTGTTATGGTGGTATTCATTTCTTCATCCCTCCTCGCATATATTATTACCCACGAAATGGAAAAATTCAACATCTTTTTTCATTTTTTGAATATGAATAGAAAAGGCTGAGGATGAAAAGCCTTACGGAAAGGGGCTGTCAGTAATGATGAATTATATCTGGGCGGGAATGTTGATTCTGGGGATCATCTTTGCCGTCGCAAACGGAAGGCTCAACGAGTTTAGCGAGGGTCTGATGAAAAGCTGCACCGATGGAGTCTATTTTGTGATAGGGCTTGCCGGCATCATGGGAGTATGGTCGGGGATCATGAATATCGCCAAGGAAGCGGGACTCATCGATCTGGTAGCGGGTGCGACAAAGCCGCTCATGCGCTTTCTCTTCCCTCAGGGGCTGAAAAAGGATACCGTTGCGATGATCCTGATGAGCTTCACCGCCAATATCTTCGGGGCGGGCAACAGCGCCACGGTATTCTCCATCAAAGCGATGGTTATGATGGATGAGGAAAACAACTATCGGGAAAGGGCCAGCAACGCCATGTGCATGTTCATCGCCGCAAATATGTCGATGATACAGCTTGTTCCCATCACCGTCGTCAAGATCAGAAGCGAGGCCGGCTCCCTCAACGCCGGCAGCATCATCATACCGGGCATTCTGGCAGGGCTTTTGTCCATGGCGGCGTCGATCATGGTGTGTAAGTTATATGAGAGGAAAACCATATGATCGCTTCCGTTTTGAATCACATCTCCCTGTTTTTCATTCCCGGGATCATAACCTTGGTTATTTTTTTTGGAATTTATAAGGGCGTGCCGGTGTACGACCTCTTTATCGAGGGAACAAAGGACGGGCTGAAAACGGCCATGGAGCTTCTTCCCTTTATCATCGCCATATTCATCGGGATCGAAGCGCTGGTCAGCTCCGGCGCCATGCAGTTTCTGGAGAATCTGCTGGGCCCTGTCTTCCAGTTTTTCGGGGTTCCAAAGGAACTGATTTCACTGGTTCTGTTGAGGCCGGTCTCCGGGAGCGGCTCCCTTGTGCTGGTGGAAAAAATCATTGAGCAATACGGACCGGACAGCTTTATCGGCCGGTCGGCGTCGGTAATGGTGGGAAGCTGCGAGACGATCTTTTACGTTTTGGCCATTTATTTCGGAGCGACTTCCGTAAAAAATATAAGGCATTCGTTTTCAGCAGGTCTGATCGGATACATCGTCGGTATTTTTGCGTCTCTTTTAGCCTGTATGTATATTTGATATTGGAGCAGGGGATAATTGAAGAAAGAGAGAAGGAAGTCTTGCAACAATATGTTTTTTGTCCCCCTTTAGCATAAAACAAAGACTTCTTTCTTTTTAACATTCTGTCCAGCGCTTCAGCGCTGTTGACAGAATTTATGCTGGAAAATCATGAATTTTAATTCATAGATTTTCGTCGTATTAACATTCTGTCCAGCGCTTGGAGTTCCGTTTACGGAACGTTGCGCTGTTGACAGAATTTATGCTGGAAAATCATGAATCTCTGATTCATAGATTTTCGTCGTATCATATGAACAATTTCCAGAGAATACCACCCTGAAAAAATTGCACTTTATGCCGAATTTAGTTTTATCAACTGACGATTTTTATACCGTTTCCCCGCTGAACTTTTTATTGAAAAGTAAAAGAAAACTGGTTATACTGTTAAGGTGGAAATGAACGAAGAAAGCAAACATTGATATATATAGTTTGGAGGAAAGAAGTGGCAAAATTTATAGTAGAGAAAAGCGGTCCGTTGCATGGAGAAGTTGAGATAAGCGGTTCCAAAAATGCGGTGCTACCGATCATGGCCGCTGCGATATTGACTGAAGAAAGCTGCCAGATTCTCGATGCTCCCGTTTTGAGAGATGTTGACGTAATGTGCAAGCTGCTGGGCAGCATCGGCTCGGAAGTAAAGGCAAATTACGAGGAAAATATAATAGAAATACAGACGAAAGACGTTATAGCAAAAGAAGCCCCATATGAACTGGTAAAGAAGATGCGCGCATCGATACTGGTCATGGGGCCGCTTCTTGCCCGGACGGGAAAGGCGAGGATCGCGCTTCCGGGGGGCTGCGCCATCGGCGCCAGGCCGATCAACCTTCATTTGAAAGGATTTCAGGCTTTGGGCGCGGTGATCGAAGAGGGGCACGGCTATGTGGAGGCTCAGGCAGACAAGCTTGTCGGCGCTAACGTTTATCTGGACTTTCCAAGCGTTGGGGCTACAGAAAATATCATGATGGCAGCCGTCCTTGCCGAAGGTACGACGGTGATCGAAAACGTTGCGGAAGAGCCCGAGATCGTAGATCTGGCAAACTTCCTGAACAAGATGGGGGCCCGAATCAAAGGAGCCGGTACGGACACGATTAAGATCGAAGGCGTAGAGCGGCTTCACGGCACTAAGCACGCCGTCATTCCCGACCGGATCGAAACAGGGACCTTCATGGTTGCCGCGGTCATTACCAGAGGCAACATTCTGCTCAAAAATGTGGTGCCGGATCACGTGAAGCCGATCATCGCAAAGCTGAAGGAATGTGGAGCGGTCATCGAGGACGGCGACGACGGAATGCGGGTGCGGGGAGACATGAATCCGCTGATTTCAACCGATATCAAAACCCTGCCTTATCCCGGCTTTCCGACAGACATGCAATCACAGTTCATGGCGTTTCTGACGACGGTAACAGGCGCCAGCGTCGTAATAGAGACCGTCTTTGAAAACAGATATATGCATATCGGCGAATTGAACAGAATGGGCGCGAACATAAAGATCGAGGGAAGAAGCGCAATCATTCAGGGGGAGAGAAAGCTCCAGGGAGCCCAGGTGATTTCGACGGATCTGAGAGCCGGAGCGGCCCTTGTACTGGCGGGTCTCATGGCGGAAGGAACGACGGAGATATCTGAAGTTTACCACATTGAAAGGGGCTATTCCGACTTCATCGAGAAGTTCAGGACCTTAGGCGCTATCATCAGGCGGATAGAGGATTAATCCCGTTTTATAGTCTATTTGAAATTGATAATATGAACATAGGAAAAGCCGCGGGAAACCGCGGCTTTTAGCTAAGACAAATCAGGCCGTTGACATATTAGCTAAAATAGGATTATAATAATCTCAAATAGTGAAATGGGGTGATGAGTATGAGAGTTCCCTCTACAGAGGTGCAGAACAGCTTTGGAAAATATCTGAAATATGTTGAGGCCAACGAAGAAATTATCGTGACAAAAAAAGGAAGGGATGTTGCCCGGATATTGCCCTGTGACGACGAGTATAAAAAACTCGTGGAAGAAGGCGTCGCGGAGTATCAAAATCGCACTGGCCGGGTGACCTATGAGGAATTTCTGGAGCTCGTGGAAGCTTCGGAGCAGCGGTTTGAGCTGATCGACGGAGTCGTCTACAATCTTGCGGCGCCGTTTTACGGACATCAGCACGCGGTCAAAGAAATTCTCGGTACGTTTTATAATTGGTTCAAGGGTAAAAAATGCGTCCCCCTCACCTCCCCCTTTGACGTAACGCTTATAAAATCAGAGGATAATATCTGTGTCGTCCAGCCTGACATCCTCGTGATCTGTGACAGTGAAAAGATCGATAAGGAAGGCAGATACAAAGGCGTTCCGACACTGGTGGTCGAAATTCTTTCCGAATCTACCAGAAGCAAGGATATGATCAAAAAGCTGGATCTGTACAAGCAATGCGGCGTAAAGGAATATTGGCTGGTCGATCCGAAAAATAAGCTGAAATATAATGACCGATGTAAGAACGAATTTTTTGACCAATATCCCAACCATAACAACAATGGTAGAAAGTAAAAAATAAGCTGATATATACCTATACACTTGATAAGAATGAAATCGTCGAAAACATGGTTTTCCATAAGGGTGCATATGAATATGTCGAATCGACGTGTTTTGACGGCCTGAAGGTCGCTCTTGGCGATGTGTTTTTGTAAAATCCTTCATCTGACGGTCACATAGGCAATATTCTATCCTCACATTTCGGTATTAAAGTATGGATGTAAGTTAAAACTCACTTTAATAGCGGAAAGAAGGGATTAAATGATTAGAAGAAAAGCTATTCTGGCCGGTGTAACCGCGATCTCTGTCGTTCTGTCGTCAGGGATTATGGCATTTGCCGCAACGGATGCGACTGCTTCTCAGCAGGATAAAAGCAGGCCGGCATTTGCAGAGGACAGACAGATATGTAGGGAAGGCCGGTCGGCAGCCACAGACAGTTTAACTGATGAGCAGCGCGAGGCTTTGAAGCAGGCGCGGACGGCCAGCATGGAAGAAGCTTTAGCCGAACTCGTCGATAGCGGTGTCATCACGCAGGAAGAGGCTGACAGTCTGACAGCGGTTAAAAGCGCGCCAAGGGAAAAGACCGCTAAAGCCAGCGATGGAATCGGCGCGTTGACCGACGACCAGAGGACGGCCCTTCGGGAGGAAGAAAACGCGGTATTTGAAAGCCTGATTGCCGATCTGGTCACCGACGGCACGCTGACCCAGGATCAGGCGGATCAGATGGATCAGGGACATATGATAAAGCATGACTCAAGCCTGGCTGATGAACAGAAAGAAGCTGTGATGCAGGCCAGAGCCTCCGCAATGAAAGAAGCGGCAGCTAATCTTGTAGAAAAAGGGGTTTTGACGCAGGAAGAAGCAGATTCGATTGTCGTCGCTCCAAAAGAAAAGCCGGTTAAAAACGCTTCTGAAACCGGAGAAGGTCACCGCGTTCTGACAGAAGCGCAGATGACAGCGCTTCGCGAAGCGATGCAATCAAAGCTGGAAAGCAAGCTTGCCGATCTGGTTACCGACGGCACGCTGACCCAGGATCAGGCTGATCAGCTCCTAAATGTCAAAGGTGGATTCGCCATGGGACCGGTGGGCCCCAGGATGCAGAGTAATTAAGCATTCCTTTAAGCAAATCAATTTATAAGAACGAGAGGCGTTGATCCGTGTGGGACAACGCCTTTTCTTTCTACAGGAGGCCATGTAAGAGAGGCAGGATAAACGGCACCGCAAAGGTGAGTATCGTGCCTGTGATCAACGCCACCAGCCCCAGTTCGGGGCCGACGAATTTTGTGACGGGCATGAGCATGGTATCCATATCTCCGGCAGCGCCTCCGGCGATGGGAGCGCCCTTTCCGATCTTTATCAGAAGGGGGAGCATCAAAACGGTGAAAAACTCGCGCATGACATTGACGATAAATCCGTAGGTCCCGGTTTCGATGCCGTAGGCCTGGGTCATGTAAGCGCCGGTGATGCTGTAATAGCTCATTCCGCTTGCCGAGATCACGGAAGCGGTGAAGGGGATGTCCATAATAGTTCCGGCGACAAAACCGCCGATCAGACTGCCGGCGAGGATGGCAACCGACAGGTAAACGACCCTGAATCCCACCAGTCTTATGTATTTCAACACATCTTTATTGCTTCCGATCCCGATTCCTACTCCGATATACAGCAAAATCAGCGTCCCGACCAGTATGTGGTCCAGCGCGCCGATGTATTCCTTCGGGAGAAAGAAGAAGCCCAGAAAGATCCCAGCGACGATGCTGACCGGCATGATAAAAACCAGAGGCGAGATTTTTTCCCTCGTGTCCGCGTCCTTTTCTACATCCAGAGCGATTTGCTTCGAGGTCAGCTGCTCCCGGATACTGTCCAGGGGAAGGACTGTTCTCTCGACGATCCACACGCCTAAAACGCTGAAAAAGATGGCGCATAAAGCGATGACCGCACAGTTTATTCCGATCTTATCAAGCTGAAACATCACCGAATCGTTTGCTCCTATATTCGTTCCGATGGTCAGCATTAAGAGGACCAGAACAGCGCTTGTGAGAGAATCGACGCGTTTCAGAAAAACCTCCGTTGATTTTTTAAACCCGATCATGCCTCCGATCAAAAGGCATACAAATGGTATCGCCGTCATATTACGCTTTACTCCTATTCTAATGTATTTATAGCGCCGGTTGACAAAGGGCAGCGTCAACTGATACTATTTTCATGATACAGGCAACGGCCCGATTTCTCCATAGAACATGCCTTAAAAGGCCCTATTTGCCGTGAAATTTCCCTTTCCAAGAAAAGAGGCTTTTAGATGCTCACGGTTTTGATCATCTCCAACGATTTGAATATTACGGAAAAAATCGCCCGCAATATCATCCGGAGCACGGGAAACAGCGCGTGCATCTTTTACGCGGCGACTTCAACGGAAGCCCTCGGCATCATCAAGAGCAAAGGGCAGATCATCGATCTCTTTTTTATCGACGTCAATTTGAAAGAGTTCGGGGGCTACAAGCTCGAATCGGAAATAAGAAATGTCGGCGCATACGGAGAAACGCCGATCATCTTCATAACGAGGGTCAGCTACGACCTGATCGGCCCTTCCCGTCTATCCACATATCACTCCTATAAAAAGCGCAATTATATATCATTGCCAATAGACGATCTGGACGTTCAGGGAAAAATCGGGCTGTATCTGGACAGCATCATTTCAGAAAAGGCGAGGAGAGAGGGCATTGCCAAAACCCTGGTATTTAAGCATGCTCAAGGATATATAAAGCTGGATATCCGCAGCATCCTATTCATAGAGGTGCAGGATAAATGCTGCAGCCTGCGCACGCTGAAAGGCGACTACCAGCTGAAAAGAACCGGATTGAATCAATTGCAGTCCGAGATCAACAGCGAACTGCTCGTCAGATGCCACCGCAGCTATATTCTCAATGTGAAAAACCTGTCCTCCATAGAAAAGCTCAATAAAAAAGCTTGGGCTGCGCATTTCAGCGACTCAGACGAGACGTGCCCCATCAGCGGCACCTATATAAAAGAAGTGTATGGGAAATACAAAGAGCGCTAGTACTCTGTAACACTAGTAAACCTCGACGCCCGTATAATAGTGCTTCAGGATATCGAGATAGTTGTAACCGGCCTGGGCCATTCCATTGGCGCCGTATTGACTCATTCCCACACCGTGGCCATAGCCCTCGGTTATGAACAATACGGTGTTTTTCTGCACTGAGACGGTGAAATCGGCAGAGCGCAGGCCGAAGATCTCTCGGATCTCCCTGCCCTTCAATGTCAGATTTCCCACCTGCATGGTGGCGACTCTTCCGCCCTGGCTTCGCTCCAGGACCTTGACGGTATCGGTGTTTACCGTCCCCAGGTTGTTCTTCGGGTAGGCCTGCTTGATCTTCTGCTTAAATTCCGACAGGGCGACTTCGACCTGCTCGTTCTGATGAGGAGCCGCCGCTTCATACGGGCTGTCGACGCTGCGAAGGTAGGGCACGGCGGATACGAATACATCTTCCGAGTTTTCCGTCTTGCCCCCGCTCGCGGAATGGAACAGGGGCTGCTCCACGAGAGCTCCCTGATAATACATCAGCTGCCCTTTTGTGCTGTCGACGGCCTCCTGTATCTTTGGCCACCCGGTGTTCATCCACTCTGCCGACTTGATCTCCTTCAACTCTTCCGGGCTCCGGTAGACCTGGCAATGGGTGTCGTCGCAGACGGGCGCGGAGGGATGAGCGGCGGGATTTCCGTCGTCTCCGGAGCGGATGACCTTGGACAGGGAGTAGGTGCGCGCGGCGACCGCCTGGGCCTTCAGAGCCTCCGGCTCAAAGGTCGCCGGCATTTCACCGGCTACGACGCCCTTAACGTAATCTTCAAATGGGATCGTTTCCGTCTTTCCGCTCACATGGCGGTAAACCTTTATGTACTCCGGCGTCGTGAGAGCGCCCTCGTGCTTTTGAGGAAGCGGCGGCTGTTCGGCTTTGGGAAACACGCTGACCAGAAGCAGCGGCAGCAGGACCAAACAAAAAATCACCATCAGGGAAACGATGGCGAAAGGCTTCAACAGATTTCTTTTGTAATTCATTCCGAATCCTCCATCCACGCTCGTATCATCATTTAAATATATGAAGGATTATCTTAATTCATGAAAGATTTCCGACAAGAGGAGTGAACGGGGCTGGGTGCGAACGGAAGAATAAAAAAACACCAGCCCGAGTAAAGCATGGTGTTTTTCTCTTAATAATATGAAACAAATTATTTCTTGGCAAGATTCGCCGTTTTCCTATTCCTTATCTGGCAAGTTCCGCAGCTTCGTCCACCTTTTCCTCAAGGACCTTTTCATACTCGGCGAAAATGGCGTCCTTGATCTTATTTCGTGTCTCTGAAACCAATGGATGGGCGATGTCTCTGAAATCACCTTCGCCCATTTTGCGGCTAGGCATTGCAATAAACAGTCCATTTTGACCTTCGATGATCTTGATGTCATGGACGACGAATTCATCATCGAATGTAACGGAGACAACGGCTTTCATTTTTCCTTCATCGTTAACTTTCCGAACTCTTACATCAGTTATTCTCATGTTGAAAAACCACCCTTTCCTGCCCAACATACTTCGATATACAATTTCTGTATATTGTATGGCAACATTATACAGTGGCTTGCAAAATTTTACAAGTTTTTTTTACAAAAAATCAGACTATTCGGAAAAGCTTCAATGGTTTTTTCACTTTCGTGGACAGCACCTAGATAAATCAACGGAAAATAGTCCTGAATCTTCTTTTTCTCAGGCTCGGTAGAAGCGATCATTACGCCGGTGCCGACGACTTCGATATCGAATTCCGCCAGGGTCTCGGAAATCCCCTTTACGCTTCCCCCCGCGCGCATAAAGTCATCGATGATGACGGCCCTTGAACCGGGCGTTACGGCCCTTTTAGAAATTGACATCTTTTGGATTCTCTCCGTGGAGCCGGAGAAGTAGTTGATACTGACGGTGGAACCCTCGGAAATCTTGCTTTCCCGCCGGATGACGACCAGGGGCAGATTCAGCATATGGGCGGTCATCAGGGCGACGGGAATCCCTTTTGTCTCTATGGTCACGACGTAGTTGGCGCCGAGATTCATAAACCGTCCGGAAAAGATTTCGCCGGCGCGTTTTACGATATTGGAGTCGAACATGATGTCGGAGGTATAGAGAAATCCATTGCCCAGAATCCTGCTTTTATCCTTTAATTTTTCGCAGACCTGATTTAAAAGATTTTCGGCGTCCCTGCAGGATATATGCGGGATGAGCCTAACGCCTCCTCCGGCTCCGGCGATGGTTTCGATGAGCCCCAGATCAACGCTTTCCAGGATCTGCTTCGCCGACTGGATATCCTCGCTGACGCTGGATTTCGCGGCGCCGAACAAATCGCAGAAATATCCCAGAGAATAAAGCTTGTTTGGATTATCGGAAAGGATTTTGATGATCGCCCCGACGCGTTCCGTTCTTTTCATCGGTAATACCTCCTGTAAAAGACGAATATAAAAGTGGTACGAGCTGATTTTATTCGTTTTTTATTAATTTGTCAATTTTACAGCATTATTTTTATTTTTTATGGTATAATATCCAGAGCTTGCGAAAGCGGGTGAGCAAATAACGGAGGTTCTGAATGCTTAATCTGAAGAAATTAAAGCATATTCACTGTATCGGGATCGGGGGGATAGGCTTAAGTGCTATTGCCGAAATCTTCCTAAGCCGGGGATATCAGGTATCCGGCTCTGATATGAAAGAAAGTGAAATCACGGATAAATTGATCGAGCGCGGGGCGGTGGTATCCTTAGGACACCGGGCAAAAAATATCGCCGGCGCAGACCTTGTAGTATATTCCTCCGCGGTATCCCAGGATAACCCGGAAATCGTTGCCGCCGGGGAGGAAGGTATTCCCACTGCATCGAGAGCGGAGGTGCTCGGCGCGCTGATGCGGGAATACGAGAGCAGCATCGCCATCGCAGGGACACACGGCAAAACCACCACCACTTCCATGGTATCCCTGATCCTGAAAAACTGTGGAAAAGATCCGACGATCATGGTGGGAGGCAATCTCGAGGAGATCGGCGGAAACGTCAGAATCGGAAACAGCGAGTATTTTGTAACGGAATCCTGTGAATACATGGACAGCTTTCTCAATCTGAATCCGAAGATTGAAATCATTCTGAATATCGATTCGGACCATCTCGACTATTTTAAAGACATAGAGCATATCGCAAATTCTTTTGACAAATTCGCAAACCTTGTGCCTGAGAATGGAACGGTGATCGCCTTTGACGCAAATCCGTTTGTCCGGGGAATCATCAACGGGCTGAAATGTAACGTGGTGACGTTCGGTTTCAATGAGAAATGCGATTATTACGCATCCGATATCGAGTTCAATTCCGCCGGCATGCCGTCCTTCAAGGTTCACCATGACGGGGAGACCCTCTGCACCATGCAGCTCTCCATACCGGGCGAACATAACATCGCCAACGCGCTGGCAGCTTTTGCCTGTTGCTACGGGATGGGCGTGCCCGTCGATTCCATCGTTTCGACATTGGAGGTCTACACGGGAACCCAGAGAAGGTTCGACGTGATCGGGGTGACAAAAAACAACATTACCATCGTAGACGACTACGCGCACCATCCGACGGAAGTCAAGGCCACCCTGAAGGCGGCTCAGAACGTGCCTCATAAGGATCTGTGGTGCTTGTTTCAGCCCCACACTTATACCCGGACGCTGGCGCTGTTCGACGAGTTTGCGGAATCCTTCGATGCGGCGGATAAAATCGTCATGGCGGAAATTTATGCCGCACGGGAGAAGAATATCTACAAGATCAGCTCCAAGGAGCTCGTAAATGAAATTAAGAGGATTCATCCGGAAAAGGAAGTTTACTACTTTGGCAATTTCGAAGAGATTGCCAGTTTTGTCGTGAACAATGCCCAGAGTGGAGATCTGGTGATTACAATGGGTGCCGGGGACATATATAAGGTCGCGGAGATCATACTCGAAAAGGATAGGCTTACCTAAGCCTATCTTCTCTTCTTTTTTTAAAATAAATTCGGAGGGGAAAGAAATGAAAGAATTGATGGAATACGAGGAACAGGAAAAGAAAAGGCATGAAATCAACCTGAAGCATCTGTCCAACGGCGTTAGATTTATAGATTTAAAAGCGGCATATATTGACGAGACAGTAAAAATAGGAAAAGGGACGGTCATTTATCCCGGCGTGATCCTTGAGGGAAATACCGTCATCGGGGAAAACTGCGTCATCGGGCAGAATACGAGAGCCGTTGATTCCACGGTGGGAGACGGCGCCGAAGTGCAAAGCTCGGTTATATTGGAAAGCAAGGTGGGCAATAATAGTAAGATAGGTCCCTTTGCCTATCTGCGCCCAAACAGCGCCATCGGGGACAACGTGAAGGTCGGCGATTTTGTCGAAGTCAAAAATTCCTCAATGGGCAATGGGTCAAAGGCTTCCCATCTTTCTTACATAGGAGATTCCGACGTGGGGGAAAACGTCAACATCGGATGCGGCGTCGTATTTGTAAATTATGACGGGAAGAAGAAGCACCGGTCTGTCGTAAAGGACGGCGCTTTTGTGGGATGCAATGTGAACCTTGTTTCACCGGTGACGGTGGAGGAGGGAGCATATATCGCGGCCGGAACTACCGTGACCCGGGACGTACCGAAGGGGGCGTTGTGCGTGGGAAGAGCAAAGGAAAAGAACATCGAAGGCTGGGTAGCAAGAAGGGGTTTATTGGATAAGGGCAGCAAGTAAAACGAGAAACGAGAAAGAGGTGTAGTAATGAAGAACGGGGTCTTCACAGATTTTAAAATTTTTGCGGGAAATTCCAATCACGAATTGGCGGAAGAAATTGCCTCTATTATGGGAAAACCGCTGGGCAAATCTACAGTAAGCAAATTCAGCGACGGCGAAATATCCGTGAGCCTATGGGAAACAGTGAGAGGAATTGACACCTACATAGTACAGTCAACCTGTGATCCTGTAAATGACAGCTTAATGGAACTTTTGATCATGATCGACGCGATGAAAAGAGCTTCCGCAGGAAGGATCAACGCGGTCATTCCGTATTACGGATACGCCAGGCAGGATCGGAAAGCGAAAGCGAGAGATCCGATCACCGCAAAGCTCATAGCGGATATCATCACCAGCGCGGGAGCGGACAGAGTCGTCACCATGGACCTCCATGCCGCCCAGATCCAGGGCTATTTCAATATTCCCGTAGACCACCTCTTAGGAATGCCTATTCTTGTGAAATATTTCAGAGAAATGAGATTGGACGATCTGGTGATCGTATCACCAGATCACGGAAGCGTGACGAGAGCGAGAAATATGGCGCACCCGCTGGACGCTCCCATCGCCATTGTGGACAAGCGGCGGCCGAAGGCCAATGTTTCGGAGATCATGAATATCATCGGTGATATCGAGGGAAAAACTGTCATCCTGGTGGACGACATGATCGATACGGCGGGGACCATAACCAACGCGGCCAACGCCCTGAAGGATATGGGCGCAAAAGAAGTT
>DAITKX010000024.1:26714-36997 GCA_036835995.1 Bacillota bacterium
GCGCGACCCACCCCGTTCTGTCCGGGCCTGCCATTGAAAGGATTCAGGATTCCGCCATCAAGGAGCTGGTTCTGCTCAATACCATCCCGATTCCGGAATCCAAGAAGATCGAAAAGCTCAAGCTGCTGTCCGTCGCTCCCCTGTTTGCTGAGGCGATGATCAGGATATTTACCAACGATTCCATCAGCAGGCTATTCGATTAGCCCGATAAATATTCGCTGGAAACCGCGGTTTTTATATGCTGGCGCATGAAAACCGTAATAGGTTTCACGGTTCCTGCGCAAATATTTATCTACGCTATAGGAGAAAAAATGTATATAATTGTGGGCCTGGGAAATCCCGGAAAGAAGTATGAGAACACCAAGCATAATATCGGGTTCATCACTTTAGATCTCCTGGCTGAAAGACACGACATTAAAATCAATAAGATCAAGCATAAGGCACTGGTCGGGGAAGGCGTCATCTCCGGCCAAAAGGTGCTTCTTGTAAAGCCCCAGACCTACATGAATCTCTCCGGCAACAGCGTCCGGGAAGTCATGGATTATTACAGGGTCGATCTGGAAAAGCTCATCGTGATCTATGACGACGTGGATATTCCTATGGGGCGGCTCCGCATCCGCAAGAAAGGCAGCGCCGGCACCCATAACGGGATGCGGTCCATCATTTACGATCTTCAGGAGGACGGGTTTCCGAGGATCAGGCTCGGGATCGGGAAAGAGCGGAAGATGTCCCTGGCGGGTTACGTTCTGGGAGGCTTCGCCAAGGATGAGCGGGAGCTGATGGAAAGCGCGGTGGAGCGGGCGGCTATGGCCGTGGAATGCATGCTCGAAAAAGGAATAGATATCGCAATGGGCGAATACAATGTAGCACCATCTGCTGAAGGGAAAACGAAAGCTGAAGGGAAAACAATGGAAGATGAGTGACAGAGTCAGAGGCGGCAAGTTCAATGAAATAAGAGCGCTGGCCAAAAACGCCAAAGGACTTATCAACATATCGGGTATTTCAGAGGGACGTGCCATGCCGGTCGCATCCCTGATCGTAAGGGAACGAGGAGGACAAAGCCTCATTATAACGTCCTCTTACACGAAGGCAAAGAGATTGGCTGAAGACCTGTCTTTTTTTGTGGAGCAAAAAATCTTCGTCATTCCCGATGAGGAGCAGCTGTTCCTGAAATATGACGCAAAGAGTCACGGCAGCCTGGAGGAAAGGCTCAGGGCTCTCAAGGCTCTCCTGTCGGGAGAAAGCTGCGTCGTCATAGCCCCGGTTTTGGGGGCTGTGAAGAAGATGGCGCCCCACCGGATATTCCAGGAAAACACGGTCCGCTTCGAGCTCGGGAGCGAGTCCGATATCGAACAGGTGAAAAGAAGTTTGACCTTTATGGGATACGAAAGGGCGGCTTACATCGAATCCAAGGGCCAGTACAGCATCAGAGGCGGGATCGTGGACGTGTTCCCCGCCGACGCCGAGTACCCGTACCGAATCGAGTTTTTCGATGCGGAAGTGGATTCCATCAGAAGCTTTGATCCGCTGACCCAGCGATCCATCGAGAATCTGAAGTCCGTTGAAATCTACCCGGCGGAGCAGATGGTCCAGGAGGAAAACCTGTTCCGTTACGCAGCGGACCGGCTGGGCAAGGCCTATGACGCTTTTGCAAAAAAGCTGGGAGATCCACAGAGGGAGAACCTGCTCCAAAGAAAAAACCAGCTTCTGGACTTTATAGAAAACACGGCCAACGTCCAGCTTCTTGAGAACTATATCCATTACTTTTACGAGGATACAGAGTACCTGTGGAATTACATGAATCCTGACGGCATCGTGATGATAGAGGATCCCGACAGGGTAGGGGAAGTTCTGGAGTTCCGAGAAAAGGAGGACAAAGAGGACTTCAAGGAGCTCTTGGAAAGAGGAGAAGCCGTTCCCGGCGACTATAAGGCGTTTCCGTCAAAAGCGGACCTGGAGGGCCTCTACAGGCATCCCGCCGTATTTTTATTCACGCCGTTTCAGAAGCAGCTGAAGGGAATCGATCGGCTTTCCGCCAACATCCAGATCGCGTCAAAGCAGGCGCCGATTTTCAACGGCAGGATGGATTTCCTGGAGACCGAGCTAAAGGGGTATCTGAAGCAGAACTATGAAGTCACCATCGTCTGCTCCACGGAGGAGAGAATAGCGAATCTGCAAAATTTCCTCGGGCATTTCGACAGCGAACAGAAGATCAGGCTGGAAAAGGGCAGCCTGACTTCCGGCATGGAGTTCCCGGAGGAAAAGCTCGTCTATCTATGGGACGGCGATATCTTTACGACCCAGAAACACAGAAAGCCAAAGACGCCTGAAAAGCGCGGAAAGTCCATCAAGGCGTTTACCGATATCAGGAAGGGCGACTACGTGGTTCATGAAAACCACGGAATCGGCAAATTTATCGGCGTCGAACAGCTGACGATCCAGAAGGTCAAAAAAGATTATCTGAAAATAAAATACGCCGGCGAGGATATGCTCTATGTCCCCGTAGAACAGATGGATATGATCCAGAAGTATATCGGGGCCGACGGCGGCATGCCCAGGATCAACAAGCTTTCCGGCGGCGAATGGAAAAAGACAAAGGCGAAAGCTAAGGCCGCCATCGTCAACATGGCGAAGGAGCTCCTTGAAGTTTCAGCGGAGCGGGCGGCCCGGGGCGGTTATGCCTTCGCGCCCGACAGCCTCTGGCAGCGGGAATTCGAGGACCTGTTTCCCTATGAGGAAACGGCGGATCAGCTTCGCTGCATCAAAGAGATCAAGGAAGATATGGAAAGGCCCCTCTCCATGGAGCGGCTGCTCTGCGGCGATGTGGGATACGGAAAGACGGAGGTTGCCGCCCGGGCGATCTTCAAGTGCGTCGCGGACGGGAAGCAGGCCGCCGTGCTGGTGCCCACCACGATCCTGGCAAACCAGCATTATTATACTTTTAAGGACCGGTTTGAGCGGTTTCCGTTTAAGGTGGAAATGCTCTCCAGATTTCGGAACGAAAAACAGCAGGAGACTATTGTGGAAGCCGCGAAAAAGGGGAATGTCGACGTCCTCATAGGCACTCACCGGATGCTGTCAAAGGACGTGGGATTCAAGGATCTGGGCCTTCTGGTCATCGACGAGGAACAGCGCTTCGGCGTACAGCACAAGGAAGCCATCAAACGCCTGCGGAAAAACGTGGATGTGCTCACCCTTTCCGCGACCCCGATCCCCCGGACGCTGCACATGTCGCTTGTGGGAATTAAGGATATGAGCCTTATCGAGGAACCGCCGGAGGAGCGGTATCCGGTGCAGACCTATGTGCTTGAGCAGGACGAGGAACTGATCCGCGATGCGATCCAGCGGGAGCTGGACCGGGACGGACAGGTCTATGTCGTGTATAACAGGGTCAGGGGCATCTACAAAATTGCAGCGCAGATCGCGGCCCTTGCGCCGGAAGCGACGGTGGTCGTGGGCCATGGGCAGATGAACGAGAAGCAGCTGGAGGACGTCATGATCGATTTTGTCAACCACGAATCCAACGTTCTCGTGGCGACGACCATCATCGAATCCGGACTTGATATTCCCAACGTCAATACCATCATCATTCTGGATGCGGACCGTTTCGGCCTTTCCCAGCTGTACCAGCTCCGGGGCCGGGTAGGGCGTTCCACCAGGCTGGCCTACGCTTATCTGATGTATCAGAAGGATAAAGTGCTCACGGAAATTGCGGAAAAGAGACTGCGGGCCATCAGGGAGTTCACTGAATTCGGAGCCGGCTTTCATATCGCCATGCGGGATCTTGAGATCCGGGGAGCCGGAAATCTTCTCGGGACGGAGCAGCACGGCCACATGATGAACATCGGATACGAGCTGTACTGCAAGCTGGTGGACGACGCGGTGCGGGCGCTGTCCGGCGAGATCGTCAACCCGGACAGGGAGGAAACCTCCATCGAGCTCGACGTTCCGGCGTTCATTCCCGACGCCTACATTTCCGATGAGATATTGAAGCTCCAGATGTATAAAAAAATTGCGGCAATCCGAGACGATAACGATGAAGCAGAGATCATCGACGAGCTCATAGACCGCTTCGGCGAGCTTCCCTCGGAGGTGGAAAATCTGATCAAGGTTTCCCATGTCCGTGCTATGGCGGAAAACGCGGGAATTTCACGGGTCCACGAGGAGCCGAGGAAGGTCGTATTCGACTTTCATGAAAAAAATCAGCTGACTCCCCAGAGGGTTGCGGAGCTGTCCGCCGAATTCGGAATGGGGATCCTGATTCACGCAGGTGTAAAACCGTTTATTAAAATCAATCATAATGGGAAAGATAAACTTCACCAGGCTACCATATTTTTAAACAAATTTATGGTACAATGATTTATACGGCCTTTGACGGCCGGAGGTGTATTCCCAGGAAAACCGCCGCCTTTATACGCTCTGCGTGAAGGCGATCAAAAATATGATAGTGAGGAGAAGAACGAATGAAAAAATTAGTAGCAGCGATCCTGCTGATCGCAATGACCATAAGCCTTTCCGCCTGCGGTGGGACGAAGGATACGGGCGTCGATCTTGTCAAGGTAGACGGCGTCACGATCAGTGAAAACCAGCTGGAGGAATATCTGGAACTTACGGCAATGGTTCAGAGCATCGATTTGACCCAGGTTTCGGAAGAGAACATGAAGCTCATCAGAACTCAAATGCTGGACGACATGGTATCCATGGAGCTGATCAAACAGCATTACGCCGGGAAAGAGGCCAAGATTCTTCCGGACACCATTAAAGCCGATTATAAAGCCTTTGCGGATCAGGCGAAAAAGACGGAAGCAGTCAGCAAATACCTGAAGGAAAAGAATATTTCCGATGATACGCTAAAGGATTTCTATTATAACCAATATTACAGGCAGGCTTATTTCGACGAAGTTCAGGCCGGGATGAAAAACCTCGACCAGGACGCCCAGGCCTATTACGATGCCAACAAGGACAGCTTCAAGGCGGATGAAGTCACGGCAAGCCATATTCTGGTGGAATCGGAGGATACGGCGAAGGAGGTCCTGGCAAAGCTGAAAGCCGGCGGAGACTTTGCGGAGCTGGCGAAGGAATACAGCATCGACACCTCCAATAAGGACAACGGCGGAAGCCTTGGCACCTTCGGACGGGGGCAGATGGTAAAGGAATTCGAAGACGCCGCATTTGCCCTTAAGCCGGGCGAAATCAGCGAGCCCGTGAAAAGCGAATACGGATACCATATCATCAAGGTGACCGACAAGAACCAGGGATTGAAAACATACGATGAGGTGAAGGACTCCATCATTTCAAACCTTGTCAGCCTGGAAGTCCAGAAGCAGCTCATTGAAATGAAAGAGTCCGCAAAGATAGAATACTTAACCGACAAGTATACCGCGCCCACCGATTCGGCTATCGATTCGACGACGGGCCCGGCGGCGGACACGAAAACAGAAGAATAAGCATAAAATAAGCACAAAGGCTCAGGAAGGGCCCGCTGTCTGTTCAAAAGCAGACGCCGGGCCCTTCTTTTTATTTATCAAGAGCCGCTCACCAAGAGTCGCTGATGCGCACAGTTCAATATGTTTTATGCATTATCAGAACTCTCAGTAAATATATTGTTATAGCACATTGTCCGGCAAGTCCTGTTTGAAGGAGAGACTGTTATGATAACGAAAAGCAAATTTGATGAGAATTGTATTACATACAGCCAGGTAAATTTGATTTCCAACTCGAGGATATTCTGGAGAAGGTTTACGACGTGGGTCAGAGCGTATATCATCAGCAGATACAAGGGGATAGGAACCGCTGAAGAGTCCTTTGGTCGGTTATATCTTGAAGCCACAGATTTTGGAGAAATGCTGCGGATCATTTTCGGCCGCAACGCTTCAAACCGGTATACCCAACTGCAGCAGGATTTTACGATCGGGCTGCGGGAACTCATTTCCGCCCAGCTTGCCGGGGACGCAGATGCTGTCCGGCAAAGGGTCGACCAGCTGTATCAGAACACCGAGGACAGCGCGGCGTTCCTGGCGTCGATCAATCCATACATGAACGAGGCCGAATGGAAAGGCATGCTTGGCGAATATCTCCGGTATACCATCGATGCGGCCAACTCGTTTGCTTCAGGTGATTTCAGCAGGGATATTGAAACCTTTGACAATCTTACAAGCCTTTCAAACCGGATGGGAGACGCCTTTGCACAGGCGCTGTATGACTACGTCACATCCGGCGTGCCTCCGGCGGGCAGGCCGGCTTCGGGGTGCATTACCTATGCGCAGATGAACGCCATATACGAAATAAGAATGTTTTGGTTCGAACTGGAAACCTGGATGAGATCCTATATGCTGCGAAGGTATACGGGGATCGGAAATCCCGATGAAGCCCTTGACCGTTTGAGGCAGGTGTCGGTCAATTATACCGACATGTTGAGGCAGATCTTTAGTGAGAAGGATGTGGAAGTCGATTTAAATCTGATCAATCAGTATATCGACTTGATCGTTGAGCTGATCAACGCCCAGCTGGCAGACAATACCTCGGAGATAGACCGCATCACTCGGCGTCTATACCAGAATGCCGACGAAAGAGCCGCCTTCCTTGCGTCGATCAATCCTTTCTGGGATGAAAGCGAGTGGCGGGGAAGGCTGTATGAAAACCTCAGAAGCACGATCGATGAATCCACCACCTTCTTAACAGGGGACTACGCCCGGAATCTGGATATATTCAGCACCCTTCTGAATCAGGCGGAGAGCTCAAGCGAATATTACGCCCGGGGCCTGTTTGACTATGTAAGAAGCGCTTATCGACAGACATAAATAAAGCGCAGCGCCGTGGACGCTCCATCATATGGATATAACCGCGCTGCGATTTGGTTTTGCTCAAAGATCTAAGCAGGGAGTACCCATATTGTTTGACGTGTGCAGAAATGCCAGTATGGATTTTCCGGATCCTCTGGGTCCTGTTTGGACATGCTTGACTTGGTGAATATAAGGCGCCGTGCCGTGGGTATTCTCATGGAAAACCGTCCGAGCCTTTGGTTGACTTTAAGCGAGCGGTTTTCAAGAGAATGCCCCTGGCAGGCGCTTTAATATGCAAAATCAGCTTTCCATTTGCCGCGCCAGGAAGTTGGCCCCGATTTCCGCCGCTTTCAGCTCCGTTTCCCCAAGGGGGTTGTCTTTCGACAGGATCACGATGGAGCCGATGGCGTCGCCTTGAGAGACGATAGGAACGAGGATCTGCGATGCAAAATCCGCCGCAGTTCCGTCGTCGGCCGTAACCGCGCAAAGGGCACCTTTTTCGAGGACAACCTTGCTTGTCTTTTCCTGAATCACTTTTTCCAGATCTTTTCCGATCCGCTTCTCAATAAAATCCTTTTTCGGTCCGCCGGATACGGCGATGATGTGATCGGTATCCGAAATCAGGACAAGGTCCCCCAGGACATTGTTCGCACTGTCTGCGTACTCACCGGCAAACTGGCTTAATTCACTGATTGGCGAATACTTTTTCAGTATGACCTCTCCTTCCCTGTCGGTGAATATTTCAAGCGGATCCCCTTCGCGGATCCTCATTGTTCTTCGAATTTCTTTTGGAATAACTACGCGTCCAAGATCGTCAATTCTCCTGACTATTCCAGTTGCTTTCATCTGATTTTCCTCGCTTTCCTAAATTGATTAAATTTACCTCAATTTCCTGTGAAAATAGTATCTGTAATAGGGGCGTATTTATTCAAACATTTTTCTTCTGTTGTTTTTGCTGGATTTATGTTACAATAATGCAGTTGATTTCAGTGCGGCCGTGCCGCAGCCGTGGAATAATCACCGCAAAGGGGGAATGATTCTATTATGTTATTTAAAAATATTACCATACTGGATGAAAATTTTGATGCCAGGGACAATATGTATGTAGGTATAAAGGGTGAGACCATTGACTATATTGATAATGTAGAGCCACAGGAAGATTACGGCGACAGTTTCGACGGCAGGGGAAAGCTTCTGATGAGCGGTTTTTTCAATTCCCATGCCCATACGCCCATGACTCTGATGAGGGGATACGGAGAAAACATGTCCCTGCAGGATTGGCTTAACAAGAGGATCTTCCCCTTTGAAAGCAAGCTTGACGGAGAGTCCGTTTACGCCGGTATGCTCCTTGGGATCGCGGAATCTCTCCGGTTCGGCATCGTATCCACTACGGATATGTATTATTTCTGCGACGACATGGCACGGGCCATTCTGGAAACCGGAGTAAAAAACAACATGGGAAGAGGCGTTACGAACTTTTCCGAAGACGGGGACATTGATGAGCTGCCGGGCTTTCAGGAGACGAAATATCTTTTCGAAACATACCACAATGAGGGAAACGGCAGACTCAAGGTGGACGTCAGCCTTCACGGCGAATATACGTCAAATCCGAAGACCGCACGCCATCTTGCGGAATATATGAAATCCGTCGGTGCAAACATGCACGTCCATGTTTCGGAGACGCAGCTTGAGCATGAGGAATGCAAGAAGCGCCACGGACTGACGCCGGTGCAGTATCTGAACAAGAACGGCGTGTTCGACACAAAGGCTACCGCCGCCCACTGCGTATGGATCGAGGGGGAAGACTTTGACATCCTGGCGGAAAAGGACGTGACGGTTGCAAGCAACCCCATCAGCAATCTGAAACTGGCAAGCGGAGTTTGCAACGTGCCTCTCCTGCTGGAAAAGGGAATTAACGTGGCCATCGGCACAGACAGCGTCGCAAGCAACAACAGTTTAAATATGATAGAAGAAATGAAGGTTTTCGCCATTGCGAACAAAGGGAAGCAGTTTGATCCTACGCTGATCACTCCAGTTGAAACCCTGCGGGCGGCGACCTTTTCAGGAGCGAAGGGCCAAGGCCGGGAAAACTGCGGAAAACTGGCCCTCGGATTCAAGGCGGACTTGATCGTGATGGATCTGTCGCAGCCCAATATGCGGCCTGTTCACAATCTGGCCAACAATTTGGTCTATTCAGCTTCCGGCAGCGACGTGCTGCTCACGATGGTGGACGGCAGGGTGTTGTATCGGAATGGGGAATACCTGACCATCGACATCGAAAAGGCAGTCTTTGAGGCGGAAAAGTCGGTGAAAAGAATTCTGGGAGAACTGAAATAGAATGGCGAAAAAATCGTTCATACAAGGCGCTGTGACCCTCGGGATCGCAGGGATCATCATCAAGATAATGGGGATGTTTTTCCGCATCCCCCTGGCAAATTTAATCGGCGACAAGGGGATGGGCTACTATCAGACGGCCTATCCTATTTATGTGCTCTTTCTGACTCTGGCCACCGCCGGAATTCCCATCGCCATTTCCAAAATGGTGTCGGAGCGCATCGCTGTCGGCCGGCATTATGAAGCATATCGGGTGTTCCGGGTATCTTTTGTGCTGCTTTTTGCCATCGGGATATGCTCCTCTTCTATTTTATTTTTCGGTGCGGAATATATTGTGCATGCCTTGAAAAATCCCGGGGCAAAATATGCTATGATGTCCATTGCTCCCGCGCTGCTGTTCGTTCCGATCATGGCTGCATACCGGGGATATTTCCAGGGGATGCAGGACATGAAGCCCACGGCGGTTTCCCAGGTGGCCGAGCAGCTGTTCCGCGTGGCAGCGGGACTGACACTGGCTTATCTTCTGGTGGACCGGGGACGGGAATTCGCGGCGGCGGGCGCTTCCTTCGGTGCGACGGCAGGCTCTATCGCCGGCCTAATCACCGTGGTGACGGTTTACTATTTCAGAAAAAACAGCCTCAGGAACGATGTGGAACGGGCTCAGCAGATCAATGGGGAGCGGAGCCGGGATATCCTCGCCAGAATCCTGATCATTGCCGTTCCCATCACCATAGGCGCCGCCATCATGCCTATCATGAACACCATAGACGCGGGAATCGTCATGAGGAGGCTCCAGGAAACCGGGTGGACTGAAGAGGCGGCCAATGGACTGTACGGTCAGCTGACCGGCCTTGTAGGGCCGCTGATCAATTTTCCCCAGGTGATGACCCAGGCCATCGCCATGAGCCTGGTTCCGGCGATTTCGGTGGCATATAAACAGAAGGACCAGGCGTTTTTGAGCTACAATATCCGGCTGGGGATCCGTACGGCGATGATCATCGGGCTGCCCTGCGCTTTGGGCTTTATGACCTTGTCGGAGCCCCTTATGCTGCTGCTGTACCCATTTCAGAAGGCAAGCGCCGTAAGCGCGGCCCCCTGCCTGTTTATCATGGCCTTCGGCGTGATCTTTCTTTCCACGGTCCAGACGCTGACGGGCGTTCTGCAGGG
>DAITKX010000025.1:0-4301 GCA_036835995.1 Bacillota bacterium
ACACCCTTGCCTCTGGCTATACACTTCCCGCTACTGGGCGTGTTCGGGACTTTCACCCGTTAGACTGCGCCCATGCTGGGCGCACTTAAAAAACCCGGAAAATCAAATAGAATTCCGGGGTTTCAGATCGGTTATTTATTTGCTTACCGTTATCGTTACCGCCTCCGTGAAGGCATCGCCGCTGAGGGGAATTTTCAACGGTTCAGTGCTTTCCTTTATCGTCCCTGTTAAAAACTCCGGATGCGCCAGCTTGATGGTGTATTCTCCGGGGGCTGTGGTATTCGGATTCCAGAAGTCGACCTGCAATCCGGCGAAGGTGGCCGACAGCGCCGGCAAGGTTCCTTCAAAGGGCGGAAACAGCTTTCGAAAGACCAGTTCTTCCTTTCCGTTTCCCTTTTTATAGATCTGATATTCAAGGGTGATGGGGTCAATCACGACCGCTTTATCCTGAAAAAAGTTTCTGATGCCGATCTCTGGGCTGTTCAATTTCTGGATCTGCTCATTGTCGTTTAAACGCACCATTTTATCATACCATCGAAAGCCGGTCAATACTTCCACGTCGCCAACCGCTCCAAGGCCTGTGACGCCTGACGACGGACCGGGAAAAGACCATCCCTCCGCAGCCTTTATGGGAACGCCGGTCTTTTTTATATTTACTGTCCGGGCTGCCTGGTCCCAGGAAACGGAATAGCCTAAGGCTTCAAAGATATGCTTGACGGGAACGTACATCCTGCCGTCCTTTATCATCGCCGGAGCTATCGGAGCAACCGTTTGAGAGAATTCGTTTCCGTTTACAAATATCTCCCCGTCGGCAACGGCGGAGATTTCGGTGTCATCCTTGTCGATTGTCGCGGTCCTGCCGGCGGCGTCATAGCCGACACTGGCGCCGATCGCCTCAAAGGGCTTTCGCAGCGGTACCATCGTCCTTCCGTTGTAGATAAAAGGCACGCCGAGCCCATCCGACTCTGAAAATGAGACCTGCTGCCCGTCGATCACGAGCCGGATTCCGTTTTCTTCAATGGGCGAGGCGGCGGTTTCCGGTATGATAAGGTCCACTTCTGTTGCTTCCGAAACAGTTCCGAATCCAACGGCGGCAAGCATGCCGGTAGTCAATAGAACGGCCAGCATGAATCTAATGATTTTTTTCATTTGATCCTCCTGTAAAAAATAGATGACAGCTTTTTTCTATTGTACCATTCCCCCACAGAAATTTCACCGGTTGTTTTCTAATTGTTCAGAGCTTTTCAAGCCCTCTATCAGTTCCAATAAGCCATTATCCCGGTAGAATACGGTGGAATTCAGACTGTGCCCCCTGTCGGCGCGTATGACATGATCCTCTATGTCGATGCTTATGAGGTAGCTGTAACCGTCCTCCTTGGGATACCAGACCGCAACGGACGTCCAGCCGCCCCTGCTGTCAGCGGTATTTTCAATCCTCTGTTTTGCCGCTTCCCTTTCGGCCTTCGCTTCTTCTTTCGGCAAGGGCTGCAGCGTCAGGACCTTATCGACAATCCTCGCTTTGGTCTCCTCGTCCGGTTGATAATTGACGAATCCGCCGTCTCGCCCAAAATACTGCACGTCTACGGATTCCGGCTTGCTCTCCGAAGGTATGTTGACGATGGATTGGCACTGATAGCAATAGGCTCCTATGGCCGCCCCCGCTATTACAATACCTCCGGCCAATGCAAGCACAAGATATTTCCCCTTTACCTTTTTATATATCATTACCCCTATGGAAAGCGCAGTCATCGCCAGCACCGCGGCCGCAAAAACCCCTTGCCCGTCCGGCTGGTTGAGAATGCTGAGCTTGTCAGGGGTCAGCGGCCATAAAAGCTCACTGATCCTGACTTGAAATTTCAGCGCTATCAAATAGATGAAGAGAAAGGCGATGATGAAAGCGATGAACCAGTCCCGTTTTGATTTAATCCGCAGCTTCTGCATTTTGCTCCTCCCTCTCTTTCAGTTTCTCTTCCTGAAATGCGGCCACCATCCGGCAGAATTCATCGCTCATGGGAAAGATCTTACCCGTGTCCGACACGAGATACTCTCCCTTCAGATTGATAAAGGCCGCCATGTATCTGGTGTTCCAGGCCCCGTAATAAAATTCGATCAGCTTTTCGTTTTCAGGATCACGCTGCCGTTTGATTTCCCTGATTTTCCCATCCGCATAGAAGGCTTTTTCAAGGTCCTTGAAGAAGGCTCCCCGCACCTCTATGTCATCCTTGTAAAATCCTTCTCCGCCGAATTCGTAGTCCAGATAAAACCCGTTGATATCCTCAAATTTCTGGTTCTTCTCTACGGCGATATGATTTGCGAGAAAGGTCCCCCCGACGGCAAGGGAAACGACGACAGCCCATACCGCGGCAAATTTGAGATACTTGGCCAGGGTAAATATTCTTTTATCCCCTGTGAAAAATCCGATGCTCCCGTACACCGCGCCCCCCACCAGCGCGGATATCCCGTATTCCGCGAAAAAGGACGCAAAATACGACTGAGGAAAGAACTCGTCAAATGACGCGTGGTTGGACAGCATCGAATAGACATAGCCATGATTATGAAATGTCACATGGATCATTTCGCTGATCTTATAGGGGATTCCTATGATGATTTTCAAGAGCACCGGATCCGTCCGATAGTACATATAGCTGAACCATCCCAGGATCAGTCCCGCAATGGTAAAAACAGCGATTCTTCTCGTTCCCCTGTCATAATTCTCCACCTGCTCTTTCAAGTTGCAATCGCCGCATTCCGCTTCCGGAAGGTTGATCGCTTCCTCTTTTGCCAGGTAGCCTTCCATGAGCGCCTGGCACTGCTCACAATGCTCCAGGTGCTCTTCAATTTCCAAGTCGTGTCTGTCGTCTTTGAGATATTCCAGAACACGTTCCTTCATTTCACATTTCATGATCTACCCCCTGTCAGGCCCTAATGCCGATTCATATAATTTTTTCAGCTTGTTTCTCGCGCGATAGATCCTTACCTTTACCACCGTCTCCGTAAGCTCCATGATTCCGGCTATCTCCGCATAGGATAAGCATTCGTAATCCCGAAGGATCAGAACCGTTCGATCATACTCGTTCAGCATTAACAGAAGCCTTTGGATTTCCTTTTTTTCTTCGGACTGAAGAATCAGATCCTCGGGAGATTGCTCCGCAGCCGGCATGCTGTTTTGAATCTGCTCATCCCCTAATAAAAACGGTTTCTTTTTTCTGGCATAGGATAAAAAGGTATTCCGTGCTATGGTCATGCACCACGCCTTCAAATTGGAATCCTCTCTTATCCGTTTCAGTCCCAGATAAATTTTCAGAAAGGTCTCCTGGGACAGATCCTGGGCGGTCTGCTCATCATGGGTCATGTAAAAGAGATATCCATAGACCGCGCTCTGATAATTCTCATATATTTCCCTGAACCTCTCCTTCATCCGACGAATTCCTCTCCTTGATGATCATCTGCTTATATAACGCAGGACGGCATGAAAAGTTACACAAAAGTTCGATAATTCCTGATAAGAAATTCCCGGCAAGCTCATAATAAAGCCCCTGGCGGGATTTCTAAAAAACCGCAGGGGCTTTTGGCTGCTTTAATCGCCCTTCTGCTATTGCGTAAGCAGAAAGGGCGTCTTGACGACAAATATCATATACAGAACAACTAAATAAATGAAAACCCACATTCCGTTCAGGATCAAACCTACAAGGGGCAGCTTACGCTTCTTGCCGCCGGCATTTCCCTGTTTTATCTGAATCGCGGCCAGCACGATGGAAAACACCGCGGCGGCGGGGATGCAGTACCAGATGATAAAAAGCGCTTCATACATCGACGCCGAATATTCGTGATAAAGCTGGTTGAAATAGTATAGGATCGGCAAAGATACGATTTGGATAATGACCCCGTACAAGAATATAAAAATGGAGGCCGGATCGATATCGATCAGTTTGTTCAACTTACTTCTCATTTTTCTCACCTATTCATACTCATTATACTCACCCGGAATCTTCTTTTTGACAAGGCTTTTTAGATTGTCCGGCAAGGTATAGCTTTTGATATGTTTGAACTCCTTCAATTCAATGGCGCCTGTGTAATCGGCGGAAAATGTGATTTCATCCCTGCCGATGGGATCATGAGGTCCCACGAAGGGCTCACAGACGAAGGTGATCAGGCTGGTTGGATTGTTCGGGCCGTCTGAAGTTATTTTTTCTACCGTTACGGTATAATAATCCGTTCTCGGCTCTATGGTGAAATACTCGGCGTAAAAGTCCGTCGACGCGGCGTGGATCCGCTCTAAATAAGTGTTTATGATCGCCGTT
>DAITKX010000025.1:4311-5759 GCA_036835995.1 Bacillota bacterium
CGGACTGAACGGCGGTCTCCTGCTCCGCCGGAGCCGCGCCCCCGGACCGGCCACAGCCGTACAGGCCGAAGGATAACAAAAGCAAAAGAAAAATTACTGATTTTCTAATCATAAATCCCCTGATTCCCTCCCCAATTAAACCGGAATGAAAAGTCACTCCATCGCTCTTCGCCTGTTTCTCGCTTTGCCGAAGGCGTAACCGGCTGAAAATATGAGAACCATCAACAGCAAGCCAAGGATCTGCATGGCCGTTATGGAGGCCTGTGTGACCGCATTCTCCTCGGGTTCAAACAGCAGCGCTAATTTCGCTGTCACTAAGATTGTATTTGAAGCAAAGGATTGAGATAATGCCGAAAGAAGTAAATTTCTGCCGCCGTCATCACACAAAAGAAACTGCCAGAGGTATAGTAGAAGCGACAGGAATCCGGCCCAGTTTCCGATCATTGCCGATTGTAATATGTTCCATCCGGATTTAGAGTAATTGCTTCCCAAATAGAACCAAAAGACAAACACAACACATGGCAGGAGATAATACAGCAGAGTTCCCAATCCGGGGATCAGCACCGTCCGATTCAGCATATAACCGGTGAGGACCGGAACAATCGTTAATACTGCCAGCATGTTTTTTCTCATATTATTCCCCTTTTTATTTATTAATGCGGTTTAAATTCCGGTATCATCGAACCCTTTTTCATGGAATCGGTATCATCGGCCCTTTTTCCGTGGAATCAGCTACAACAAGGAACTGGGTGAATCCGGTATCGCTATGGCTAAAATGATATAGGTAAACAGGCCGATTCCAGACAGCAGGAAAAACAGCCGGACCACGGTTCCGCTCCAGCCGAAGTATTCCGCGATACCGCCGCAAACTCCCGCAAAAACTCGATTGGTCCGGCTCCTGCACAGTACTCTATATTCCCGGCCCGACTGGTACGAATCATTGCTCCGACTGCGGGAAGATCTCGCTGCGAGAATGATAAATACCGCAGGAACCGCGATTAAAATCAATAAAGGAAGTAAAAGGGAAAAAGTTTTCATGGTAACAGTAAACCCCCATATATTTTATAGCTCAACATCGTCATCCCCTTATTGTCCATGTGCTTTTAGCGAACCTGATAACCCTCGCCGGCTTTGAAGGCCGATCCGATTTTTTCGTTTAAATCAAAATATCCTGCGTCCATCATCACGACGGGTTTGATTTTCAAGGCATCCGGCCTGCTGTTTTCCAGACAGTCTTCATTTGCGTATACCGCGACAATCTCCCCAAGAAACATCGTAAAATCAAATATGGGAATCGTCTGTATCACTTTACAAAGATAATTTACGGGGCATTCTTTAATCATCGGGGCCTTACCCACTTCATCGTAAAACGATTCAAAGACCTCTGATTTATCGATTTGATTGCCGGAGACCATTCCGCAATAATCAGTCCTGTCAAGCAGCTCCGA
>DAITKX010000025.1:5769-36852 GCA_036835995.1 Bacillota bacterium
TATGTTGACGCTGAAAAATCCGTTTTCCTCCACTCCTGCCGTTGTGCAATGGGAATTCTTTAAAGAAATGTAAAGCACAGGTTTTTGGCTGACGACTCCATATGCCCCGACGGCGGCGTAATTGGGCTTTTCGTTAACGGTGGCGCCCGCCAAAACGGTAATATATGGACCAAAAGGAATATTTGCTATCTTCTTTTTCATCATAATTTTCTCCACTTTCTCTCTTCTTGTTATGTTTTTATGCGCTTTTAGCGCTTTTATACGGTCGGTTGTCGCCTGAAATGATTTGCTTCAGATGAATGCTATGACGATCAAAAAAGAAACGATCATCAGCGATCCGATCCACGCAATAGCCTTGCTGGTTTGGGCGAAAAGGTGATCGGGATATTTATTTGCCAGGATAAGGGCGGGAATCAGAAAAATGAGCCCATAGATTAAAGTGAGATGGAGACCGCTGCTCCCATTGGTCCAGGCTGGCAGACCCACTTTCCCCAGGACGACATCGCCGATGCAGACGCCATTTTTTATATTGGACGACCATAAAACGGCAAGAACAACAAGCAATAAGGATGCGGTGCCAATCCCTATTTTCTTATGATCGTTCCGTGCTATACAAAGCCCTGTCAATATTGCCCTCAGCCACAGCAGGAGTATTATCGGCGCCTTCAGCGCAAATGAAACCGGTAAGTCCCATATGGGCTTGGTAAGAACGGCAGCTATTATTATATCGAGGTAATTGATATAAGCGCTGTTCGCCATATAATGTTTCCGGTAAAATTCCAGCATAAGCGGTACCCTTTCCCTCTCCCTTTTCTTATTTAAACAATTTAATTTTAAATAACTCTATGATGCGCCTGCACCCTAGGTTATTTGAATACCAAATCCGAATACACGACATGGTGGGCGATCCAATCCTTTGAATCGGAACTCAGTGTTGCTTTTTCAATATATTCCCAGGTCACAGAGTCATCGTCCACCAGGACATAATAAGTATACCAGGAAAATGTAGCGTATGGACTGCTCGGTTTGCCCTCATATTCTACCAGGTATTTATACTCCTGAGAAATCAGCCGGCCGTTTTCCATGCTTTCAAGAACATATTTCTCACCGTCATAGAGTAAGTCCAGGATGTAAAGGGCGGGATAGTCATCCTTTGCTTCTTCATAATATTCCGCTGAATACTCTGAGGGATCACCGAGAGTATAGTAAAAAGCAAGCCTGACCGAAGCTGATTTGCCTTCCTCCGCGGTTTTGACAAATTCGTCCCACACCGGCTGGCCGGATGTGATATCGCCATCCTCAAAGGTAACGCAGTTATCGGCCTTTGCATCTTCAAGGCTGTAATCGCGCGGCAATCCCTCAAGGGAATTCTCTGCAGATGTCGTGGACGCCGCACACGCGGCCAAAATTAAGGAAAAAGTCAGAATTAGAATAGCGGTTCCCCTTTTCATCTCAAATCTCACCCTTCTTTCTCCCTGTTGATTTCGTATTACCGATCAAATTTCCCCTGATTTATTTCGCTTCGATCAAATTCCTCTCGGTTTATTTTGCCCTGCCGAATATTTTTCTGATGCCGTTTACGATAAGTAGCGCGCTGAATCCTCCGACAGCCAATAATTGCGCCGTCAGAAGCGCGTAGTCTATCGCCGTTTTCGATGCGCCGCTGCGAAAGGATTCGATGATCCCCAAGGCGAAAAGAATCAGCGTCATGAGGCCGATCAAAAGCAAAAAGGCGCCAATCATCTTAGGCCTTTTGGAGTATAGCAAATTTCCAGGTATTTTTCCCCCGAGATAATATCCCGGATTATACTGGTTTTCCTGCCACTCTTCAATGTCGTCAATATAGTGATCATATTGACTTTCCTGACCTTTTAGCACTTTTCGACCTTTTTGGCCCCTATTCGCTTCCTCTTTCATTCGCCCTCCTCATAAGCGCAGTTCTTAAATGCTCTCCTTATATGTCTATGTCCGCAAAATCTCCTGCTGTGCAGAATCACAGATTATGAGTAGAATTTTGTTTTCCCTGCTCAAAATTCCAAGCACGGGTAGTGTTTTTCCCTGTTTGGTTCAAAATTTCAAATATGGAGTAACATTTTGCTCATATTTTCAACCAGGGCGTATATTAATGGTTTTTGATGGGCCGGTTCGGACGAAAAACGTGCGCCATACTCAAAGTTTTGAGCACAGAGACCTACCTGACTACTCCATACGCGAATAATTGAGCAATCTATTTCGCATCAACCAACCCGGTCTATGTCGAATCAACCAACCCGGCCTATAAAAAGTGATAGGCCAAGAGCAATATACCGATGATAACAGCCGCGGTTATTCCCTTGGAAATACAGCTCCCCTTTGCCAGCTGCCTTATATCGCCGACCGTTGAACGGTTTATTGCATCAGAAAAATTCGACATGGGATGCTTTTTATACTCTTCTCTGTCGCGCCTATCCTGCTCATGCATTCTATCCATATCCATTTGTCGGGGCTACCGTTCTCTCAGGCTCCCAAGCTATCGGAGCTTCTGAACTATCGCATCTCGGGCCCCGGGCTCTATTTAGTATAACATCATTATAATATTAGAGACGAAAAATCCGGAAGAAATGTTCCCTCTCCTCTTTCAATCCATGGAAAATATGCCAAACCGCGCCACCTTGCCATCCTCCATCTCTATTCTTATACGCCCATTTGAAAAATACCCATCCGTAAACCTGCTTCCGTTGAGGCCATAGAGCCGGAGAACCTTTTCCGCGCCGTCCCCTGTGCGCAGTCCCCGGGGCGTACAGTATTTATCAGAAACCAGCGTGATCATGTGAATTTCCTCTTTTACGTCTTCATGCTTAATATACCCCAGTTCTGCCGTGCGGATGACCAGCTCCACATCTCCATCCGAAAGGGTCTCTTCGATCAGCGCCCCGCCGTCGATTTCTTCCCTGCCTATCGGTTTGAAGCGGTCCCGGATGCTCTTATCCAGCGATGAAAAATCGATGTCGACCTTAAATCCGGCAAGGTAATCTCCGTCCTCAAAATTGTTGATCAGGATGACAGAGGACTGAGCATCGTAAAACGCTCCTCCAAATCCGAACCGGTCGAAGTACGTCGCCGGAACAAAGACGCTTCCATCCTTGATAATAGGGATATAATCGCCTGCTTCGCCTCCCTCATAAAGGTAGGGGCGCAGCGGATTCTCTTCCGAAGCGTTGTTCAGGACCCGGGAACTGCCGATCCATACCTGTGAGAACTCAGCGTCAGGGCTTTGGCCGGAAGAGGACGGCAGGGCGATGAGGACGCTTTTGTCCGTTCCGTTGTAGCGTACGATTCCGCCGCACAGTTCCACGACCTCTCGCAGAGGCACATAGGCGATATCGTTCGCTATGAAGGGCGTGTTTTTCAACGCGTGAGTTCCATCCGGCATGAGGGCCTCTCCATCGCCGGCTTTCATGCTGATAAAACAGCCCCGCGACTGCCCTTCGGCTTCATTGGATATTGCCGCCCCTGCCGAAGCTGTCAGGGTCAGGTCTGAGAGCGCCGAGGCTGTCAGGGTCAGATTTGAGAATGCCGGGGCTGCGATCCCAACTGTCAGCGCAAAAGCCGCAAGTATTGTTAAAAGTTTTTTCTCCATGTAAAAACCCCCTATCGGTTAACAGATTATACCATAATAGGAGGCCATATTCCATAAAATATTCAAATCACCCTGTTGCCGTACCCCATAAGATATTTACAGCAGCCCGTTCAGGAAATGCCCCAGGTGAAGTCCGAGGATGGAGAGCAGGATGCAGAAGACAAGGGAGCACAGGATGTAGACGAACAGCATGAGATAATTCTTTTTTTGGAACAGCGTAATGTTCTCCATCTGAAATGTGGAGAACGTCGTAAATCCGCCCATGAATCCGGTGCCCAGCAGCAGCTGATTAAAGTTGCCCGGATGTGCAGCCATCAGAAGCCCGATCAGAAACGATCCGATCATATTGATCAATAACGTCGCAACCGGAAACTCCGTCACGTTGATCCTTTTGATCAGGGAAGACATCGCAAAACGGCATACCGCGCCGAAGGAGCCTCCCACCAGCACCATCACATATTCAGTCATCCTGTGCCGTCTCCCTCTCTGCGATAAGCTTATTGCTGACATATACCCCAAGACCGGCAGAAAGGAAGCCCCCCATCAGGCTCGAAAGGATGTATAAACCCGCTGTAATATAGTGCCCGTCCAAAATAAGACCGGCATTTTGCATGCTGAAAGACGAGAACGTTGTAAAAGAACCGATCAGACCGGTCCCAAGGCCGGTGACCAGCGTATTGGAAATCATCGAAAAGCTGGCGAGATATCGAAGGATAACCGCCATCAGAAAGCACCCTATAATATTGATCAGCAGCGTATTGTAAGGAAAAAGCCCTGCTTCAAGGGTTATGCTGATCCAGTATCTGGCCGCCGCCCCTATCGCTCCAAATATAGCCACGTATAAATAGTACATTTTTTCACCTGTTCAGTATCAGATCCACCGGCGTGGTAAAGACGATCCCTCCGGTGACGATCCGGTCCAGTTCTTCCGTCAAGCCGGCGAGATCATCTCTGGCGATGATGCACTCGACCACCAGGGGCATATGCTCACTTAAAGTGAACAAATGCTGATTGTAGATCACATGGTCCCTGCCATAGCCCGCAATCCCCTTGGTGACAGTGGCCCAGATGACATTTTTCTTCTGCAGGAAGGTAAGTATCTTTTCGTAGTCCTCTTTTTTCAGGAGCTTCTTTTTATTCTCGCTCGTATAAACCTTTACGAGAAAATGCTCATGTTTCAGAAAGTCGGTCTCTTCAAAGCCCTTTGAAATGCTGATCTGCCCGTGTTTCACCAATGGTTTCACGCACCCTTCCACCTTTTTGATCAAATCTCCGCTTAAAACGGACTCTATGATGATCGGCAAATTGTTATAGTATGCATCCTCCAGGATATCATACTCGATATGGTCCTCGTTATCGATCCCTGCGTTGCCGCGGCGCATCGTCGCTCCGGGAGCGCCCCCCTCCCACATACAGGTCAGGATTTCCCTGCAGGTCTGCTTTTTCTCCTCATGCTGTTGTTCATTCAAAATGATCCGCATTAAGTAATCGGGCATAGACGAGCACCCCCTTCAACCTTCGATCCGCGTTTTCAGCGGCAATTTTTATGATAATGTCACCTTTTCATCGCCTATTCCACGGCAATGGCAAAGGTCTACCGTTTCATCGCTTCTTCCACGGCGACGGCAACGGCAACGGTAGCGCCTACCATGGGATTGTTCCCCATTCCCAGAAAGCCCATCATTTCAACGTGAGCCGGCACGGATGAAGAGCCTGCGAACTGGGCGTCGGAGTGCATCCTGCCCATGGTATCCGTCATTCCATAAGACGCGGGGCCCGCCGCCATATTATCCGGATGCAGCGTCCTCCCGGTACCGCCTCCCGATGCGACGGAAAAATATTTCTTCCCCAGCTCGACACATTCCTTTTTATAGGTGCCGGCTACCGGATGCTGGAATCTCGTCGGATTCGTTGAGTTGCCCGTGATGGATACGTCCACGCTCTCATGGTGCATGACAGCCACTCCTTCACGGACGTCGTCCGCGCCGTAACATCTGACTTTCGCCTTGTCACCTTTAGAATATGGAATTTCCTTCACAATATTCAGCTTTCCCATGCCGTAATCGAACTGCGTCCGGACATAGGTAAAGCCGTTGATCCTTGAAATGATCTGGGCGGCGTCTTTTCCAAGCCCGTTCAGGATCACCTGCAAGGGCTCTTTTCTCACCTTGTTGGCCGATTTGGCAATTCCGATGGCCCCTTCCGCAGCGGCGAAGGATTCATGTCCGGCCAGAAATGCGAAGCATTTTGTCTCTTCCCTCAAAAGCATTGCGGCGAGGTTGCCGTGACCAAGTCCGACCTTTCTGTCCGCGCCGACAGAACCCGGGATGCAAAAGGCCTGGAGCCCTTCGCCGATCACCTCGGCCGCATCGGAGGCCTTTCCGCATCCTCTTTTGATTGCCAGCGCCGCGCCGGCGATGTAGGCCCAGCAGGCGTTTTCAAAGCAGATCGGCTGGATGGATCTAACGATATTATATGCGTCGACGCTCTTTTCATCACAGATCTTCCTGGCTTCCTCCAAAGAGCTGATTCCATTTGCATTCAGGACCTCGTTGATCTGATCGATTCTTCTTTCATAACTTTCAAAAAGTGCCATATTCCTTTCCCTCCCGTTTACTCGCATCTGGGGTCGACAATCTTTGCCGCCTCATCGAATCTGCCATACTTCCCGGTTGCTTTTTGAAGCGCTTCACTGGCGTCAGTCCCTTTTCTGATCATGTCCATCATCTTTCCGAGATGGACAAATTCATATCCGATGATCTCGCTGTCTTCATCCAGAGCGATATGGGTCACGTAACCTTCGGCCATTTCCATATATCTCGGCCCTTTCGCAAGGGTTCCGTACATGGTGCCGATCTGGCTCCTAAAGCCCTTTCCCAGGTCTTCCAGGCCCGCGCCAACCGGCAGTCCCCCTTCGGAAAACGCAGTCTGTGATCTTCCATAGACGATCTGCAGGAATAATTCCCTCATGGCCGTATTGATCGCGTCGCACACCAGATCTGTGTTCAATGCTTCCAGGATGGTTTTTCCGGGCAGGATCTCGGCCGCCATCGCCGCCGAATGAGTCATGCCGGAGCAGCCTATCGTCTCCACAAGAGCTTCCTGGATGACGCCCTCCTTCACATTCAAAGTCAGCTTGCATGCTCCCTGCTGAGGAGCACACCAGCCTACCCCGTGAGTCAGCCCGCAGATATCCCTAATTTCTTTCGCCTGCGTCCATTTCCCTTCCTGCGGGATGGGCGCAGGGCCGTGGTTAGCGCCTTTTGCGATGCAAATCATTTCTTCCACTTCATTTGAATAGTTCATAAGTATTTCTCCATTTACAAAAAAAATCTCCTACAAGGGCGTTTGCCCGTTTGTAGGAGTCATTAGCGTATAGGTCGTAACGCATTTAAGGCGAACTCCATCGCCGGTTTGTTTTCGATATTATTTTAACATATATACGGCCCCGGATTCAATAGCGTATTTTATCCATCCGCTCCAGGATGTATTCGCTGCGCTTTCCATCCCCGGATAAAAGCGCTTCGACGGTTTTCATCTCCTGATTCATATATGCCAGGGCCTGGGCCATCAGATGGTCCATTTCCCTGCAGACCTTTTCATTCATGCCGGAAGTCAGGCGGTGGAGATTCTTATCGATTTCATAGGGAATCTTTCGCAGAAAGAAGCGATAGAACACATTCTTAAACAGGAACATGGGGAAGAAGATCCATAATAAATCCAGGTGAAAATCAAAGGATCTGCCCACTGAAATGTCCGGCCTTTTCATCTCTCCCAAGGAAAATGTGAATTCCTCGGGCTTCATCGGGACTCCTAAAGCCCTTTCCAGATTGTCGCTTAACCGTTCCCGAAAGGATTTTAAGTAAAACGTCAGGTGTTTTACGACATTGTTCAGCAATTCGTAGGATTCCGATTCCTCAAGGAGGAGCTCTTTGAATTCAAAATGCAGCTCATTTCCCAGCCACCGTTCAAATTGTCTCGTCACACGGTACAGGTTGCCTCTCCAGCCCGGAAAGGCTGCCGCATATTTCTCGGAAACCGATTTTATGAGATCCTCCTTATACCGGTTCAGATACGCCTGAATGCTGTCCCGGGAATTCTCTTTATAGCTTCCGATGATCAGCGTCAATTCCCGCCGGATAAAATGTGAGTTTAAATGTTCGTCCAGCACGGCCTCCCGCAATCTGGCTTTTTCCGATTCCTCTTTCAAAGAGGCCTGATAGGCGATATTCAGGTATGACAGGCATTGCTTTGCCAGAGAGCTGATCTTATGGTCCAGCACCTCCCGGTAAATCTTTTCCCTGCCCCGTTCCATCGGCAGGATCACCTTTTCCTCCACCGCCCTGTTGTATTCGGCGGTATCCCCATGCGCGGAGTATCTCATAACGGGCAATTCACCGCCGAATTCCCTTTTTATCGCTTCGGCGGTAAACCCTATGATCTCGTCTACCTGCCCTTTCGGAAAGAGGTCTGCTTTCGTGATTAAAACCGTTATCTCCGGCGTATAGGAATAAATATCCTTTAAAAGCGACAGCTCCGTCTCCGATATTGGCCTTTCGGCGCTGATGACAAACAACGCTCCGCCGGTTTCCGGAAACCACCCGATGGAGGTTTCCGTATTCTGCTTCCAGATGCTTCCGATTCCGGGGGTATCCACGAGCCTGATCCCCTTTATCCTCTCCAAAAGAGGGCTCATAATATCCACCATGGACACATTTTTCATGTTTCCGGGGTTTTCCGTCTCGGAAACGTAATCCTTTACCTCGGCAACTGAAATGCTCTGCTCCCGGCCGTCGAGAAAGGTCGCAACCGCTTTTTCCTCCGGGCCGAAACATACTCTGGTGATGGCGGAAGTGACGGGAATATTGCCCACAGGAAGGAGGTCCCTGCCCAGAAAAGCGTTCAGAAACGAGCTTTTTCCCGCCTTAAACTGCCCCAGCACCGCAAGGTCCAGATACTGATTCTGCTCGGCGAATTTTCTCGCGCTTTCCAGAGTCTTTTTCAAAACGTCCAGCCCGAAGTCCTGGCAGGTCATCTGTATTTGCTCTAGCTTTTCTATGGAATACATTTTCCGGCCTCCCCCTCCTTCACGTGTTCAAACAGGCGGACCAGCGATTTCGACATATCCTCGTTGATAACCATGACATGCTCCGGCACGGTCAGCCGGACCGCCGCAAAGTTCCACACCGCCAGGATCCCCGCGTCCACCAGCATGTCGCACACCTCCTGGGCGCAGTAACCCGGAACGGTGACGATGCCGATTTTCGCGCCCAGCCGCCTGCAGGTCGACCCCAGCATTTCCACCGGATATACCGGCTTCCCGCAGACACCTTTCTTGATGATATCGACATCCACATCGAATCCGGCCAGGACGTCGAGCTCAAATACGGTGAAACCGGCATAGCTCATCAATGCTTTCCCCAATTTTCCCACCCCTGCAACCACTACCGGCGTTACCCGGCTGCATTGAACATATTTCTCCATATCGCGGATCAAGCCGTCCACGCGGTGTCCCGCCGACCTTCCCGTGCGGTACAGCTTTTCCAGCTCACTGATGGACAAGGTCCGGCCCCCTCTCCATACCCTTTTGTTCTGAAAAGCGCCCGCGGGGTTTAAATATCTTAAGGTAAATATCCTCTCCATAGCTGGTTTTCAGTGGTTCCCCCTCGGTGATCCGGAACGTGCGCCCCCCGTCCGCCTGCCGCTCGGCGCGGAGAAAGGCGGTGTTTTCCGTTTTTTGCTCATAAAAGCTATGGGAGAAATCGTACAGGTGGCTGACAAAAAACACCTTGATTTTTCCCGCTAAAAGCGCCCGGACGATCTGCCGTCCGATTTCAGCCCCTTCCCGCTCGTTGGTGGCGGCAAAGGATTCATTGAACAGAACGAGGGAGTCCGGCCGGAGGCAATCCACGATATCGCTCATCCTGGCAAGCTCCTCGTCCAGCTTGCCGCTTTTCATGTCCGCGTCCTCTTCTTTTTTATAATGGGTGAACACGCCGTCGCAGAGGTTGGCGCTGAAAGCTTCGGCCGCCACAAACATTCCGCACTGCATCATAAGCTGGGCCTGGCCTGCGCTGCGCAGAAAGGTCGATTTGCCTCCCTGATTGGCCCCTGTAACGATGATAAGGTCCCTGCCATCCAGATTCAGGCTGTTGCCCGTAACCCGCTCTTCCGCAATCAGGGCGAGGCTGACATCATACAGCCCTTGAAACGAATGTCTGCGGTCATGGAAGTCCGACGGCGCGGGAAAAGCAACCGGTTCTCCCTTCCCGTCAAGCTGCTCATACAAATTCAGGCATCCGACATAAAAGGCCAGCTCCGCCCGAAGCAGGATAAAAAAGCTGAGGACGTGCTCGGCGGACTGGGCGAGGGCGTTGGCTACAAGATTGGTGGCTCGGTCACGGCGCTTTGACAGATCCATGCAGCCGTTGTCGTCAAAGGGGTTGATGCTGATGCTCGGAGCGAGGTACCACCTGAGCCGCCGGTATTTTTTATCCAGCTCTCTTCGGGGCAGATATCGGACCCCCTGGTTATAGCTCCCCAATTCCGCGCTGATCAAAATCCCGTCCCGGAATCTCACCTCGTTCAGATGGGCTTCAAGATCGGCTAAGTACCCGTCGTCCAATTCTTCCTGCAGCATTGCGAAAAATGTCTTGAATCCGGCCGATTCAAACCGGGCGGAGTGCTCATCCGCGACCTCGCGCAGCGCTTTCAGCATCTCCGTGAGCATCTGCAGCAGGCTTACGGAACTGCTCAATACGGAGGACAGGTACATGCTGGAGATGTTCCACCAGATTTTTCTTTTTCTTTCGATGGCTTCCACCGCAATGCTGTAAAGCTTCCTGACCACATCGGGATTTTTGACGCAGTCCTTCAGGATATCCTGGCGGTAGAAAATTTCGTCCGTGCGATCAAGGCTCGATAATATGACGCCCCTGGCAATTTCCAGGATGAGTTCATCGTCTCCCGCCATGGCTTTAAACAGCGTGTCCAGTTCCAGGTCCCGCACCAGGATCCGCTGCTGCGGGGTCAGCGCGAAATCACGGCTGAAATCGCGGTCTCGGTGCATCAGATGTACTTTCATGCCTTGATCCTTTCCTTTATGCAGTCATAAGTAAGCCGGTATTTTTCCGCAAGGTGCATCGCATATGCCAGCCCGTCCGCGGGCTTTCTGACGATCTTATACGTCCGCCGCACCGGGTCCTCCGGCACGACGGTGCTGACCATGCTCACATTTTTTTCGCTGCAGGAAGCCAGCTCGTCGAGAAAAGTAACGCATACGCATAAGGCGTCCAGCTCCACAAGCTCCTCCATTATCCTCTTGCCGATGTCCACCGCATCCTTGAGCGAGGTGGAGGAGAGGATCTCGTTGATGAGGATAATGCTGCCGGTGGTGGCCCCATCGAGAATTTCATTCATTCTGACGAGATCATCCTGCAGCTTTCCGCTGAAGTTCCGGATGTCCTCCTCTTTTTCAAAATGGGTGAATATCCGGTCGGGCAGAAAGAGCCTCGCTTCTTTCCCCGCAACGGGACAGCCCAGGCTGGCGAGATGATGCAGCTGTCCGAAAACCCGGGCAAATGTGGTTTTCCCTCCTTGATTGGGGCCTGAAACCACGATGATCCGTTCCTTTCCCTTCAGATAAAAGTCGTTGCATACCACAGGCTGACTCCGCCTGATCAGCTTGCCGGCAAGGGCCAGATCAAAGCCTTCCAGGCTGCGGATCTCCTTATCCTGTCCGCTCACCTTTGGATAGCAGAAGCGAAGCCCCGCGGGTTTGAATTTCTCCATATACTCCAGATAAGCGAGATAAAACTGCACCTCCCGGGAGAAAAGGGAAAGGGTTTCATCGACGAAGCCGTTAAATCCGGCGCAATACTGATTCAGCCCGGAAAAGATATCGGGATATAATCCGGCTACCAGGTTCAGCACTCCCGCTTCCACATGTTCAGCGTACGGATCCTCAGGAATTTTTTGACGATAATCCTTTACCGCACCTTCCCTGAACTTCTGAAAGACCTTTTCGATCTCAGGGGTGAGGTCCGCTTCCCCCTCATATTTTTTTACCTTGATGCTGTTCCCCTTGATGAGCATACAGTACTGAACGGCGGACAAGGCCTCTCTCATCTTCTCCGTCTCCCGCCGCAAAAGGGTAAACGCGTCCGATGCCTTATAATTCGAAACATATTTGCCGAGCTCCCGCAGACCCTGGGAATTCGGATCAAAGGACGCGATATCCCGCGCCAGGCCCTCCACCGTTTCACAGTATTCGCCCGCCGCTTCCAGAAGCCTCCCCTTTTCAAGGTAATTCCAACCGCCTCCCTCGGACTTTTCAATGCGTTCCCCCATCCTCGCCACAGTCTCCGCGACCTGGTACAGCTGTCCGGCGTACGTCTTTATTTGACCGCGTAAGCTTTCATCGCCGAGCTCCCGCATAACGTCCTGCCGGTACCGCACGGCGCTCTCGCTGTGCAGAGGGGTAAAGAAGTATGGTGTTAAATCATACTCCTTTCTCCCTGCTGTAGCAGCGTCTATGATCTGATCGAGATTCAGGTCTTTGAAATAGGCGGGAGCTTCCCGCGCAACGCTTTCGCCCTTTGCTTCCGCCCCCTGAAACAGGATGCTTTTAAAAGCCATTTTTTTATTTTCCATCCACGGCGAGGATGGTCTGCAGCATTACGTTAGCGCCCTTCCAGCAGGCCTCCACGCTTGTGAATTCCTCCTCGCAGTGGCTATGGCCGTTTTTGCTCGGAACAAAGATCATGGTGGTGGGCAGGAGATAGGCGGAAAACTGCGCGTCATGGCCGGCGCCGCTGTAGATTCTCATGGAGGAATACCCGTATTCTTCCGCGTTATGCTCGACGAAACCGATCAGTTCAGGGTCAAAGTGCACCGTGTCCCGGGCCCACTGCAATTCATATTTCACCTTGCAGTTGTCGAAGGTTTTGGGCATGTTTTCGATCACGTCCACAACCTGCCGGATCACTTCCGGGTCCTTATGCCTCGCATCCAGAGAAAAATCCACATAGTCGGGAATCACCGTGTGGATACACGGATGGCACAGGATTTCGCCGTTGGTATAGACGAGATGTTCATCCAGCTGATCCAGCTTCTCGTGGAGATACCGGATGGCGGACATGGCCGCCACCAGGGCGTCCTGCCTGCGGTTCATGGGAGTAGTTCCTCCATGCTCCGCCTGTCCGTAGGTCCTGATCCTGTAATTCACCATCCCGACTACGCCTTCCACAGCCCCTATATCCTTTCCCTCGGATTCCAGCACAGGGCCCTGCTCAATGTGCAGCTCCAGCATCGCCTCATAGTCCTTCGCGTTCAACCGGTTCTTTTCGTCGCCCTCATATCCGCTTTCCTTTAACGCCTCGCCAAAGGTTTCTCCCTGGGGATTCCTGGAGGCCAGCATCGCTTCCTTCTTAAATTTGCCGCAGACGACCCCCGAGGACATCATGGCGGGAGGATAGAGAGAACCCTCTTCATTGGTCCAGATCATGACGGTAATGGGATGGCGGTGGGGAATGTGCTCCGTAACGATGGTCTCCGCGACCTCCATTCCGGTGAGGATCCCCAATACACCGTCGTAGTTCCCGCCGTTCCTGACGGAGTCCATATGGGACGCCATGGCGATGGCGGGCAGATCCTGCGAACCTTTGATGGTGGCGTACATGTTGGCCATATCGTCGATCCTGATCTCCGCGCCCAGCGCCTTCATTCTTCTGACAAATTCAGCTCTCGCCTGAAGGTCCTCCTCCGACAGCGCAAACCTCGTAACTCCGCCGCTGCCGGTATCCCCGAATTCGCTGAAAGCAAAAATTTTCTCTTCCATTCTTTTTTTGTCACATGTTAACATCATTTTACTCACTCCTTTTCATATTGAAAGCATTAGCTGATAAAACATTGAGTTGACAAAACATTGAGAGGTAAAAACCCACCCCGTTATCCGCCCTCGAAGATTTCATGATAGAGGTCGTCGCCATACCCGGTTTTCAAGGGTTCTCCCTCGGCCAGTTTAAAGCTCCGGGATCCGTCCTCACCTCTATCCGCCCGCAGGAACAGGGAATCCCCCCGCCTTTGCTGATAGAAGTCGCTGGAAAACTGGTAGAGATGGGTGACGGTAAATATTCTGACGCCTTTTTCGAGGAGGGCTTTCACGATCTGGGCCCCGATCTCCGAGCCCTCCCGCTCATTGGTGGAAGCGAAGGATTCGTTGAACAGGATCATGGAGTCCGCCGTCATCACGTCGGCGATCCGGCTCATCCTTCCAAGCTCCTCGTCGAGCTTTCCGCTTTTCATGGCGTCGTCTTCCTCCCGTTTGAAATGGGTAAATATCCCGTCGCAGACTCCGGCGGAAAAACGCTCCGCACTCACGAACATTCCGCACTGCATCATGATCTGAGCCTGGCCGACGCTGCGCAGGAAGGTGGTCTTACCGCCCTGATTGGCTCCGGTTATCACCGTCAGCTTCTTTCCGTCGGCGTTCATGTCATTCCCCACAACCTGGCTTTTCGTGCTCAAAGCCAACGCGGCGTCGATCAGTTCCCCAAAAGAATATTCCCGGGATGTTTTCTCCCCCGGGTCGGGGATGCAAAACGGCTCTTTCAATTCCTGCAGCTCTTCCATAAGGTTCAGACAGCCGATGTAAAAGGCCAGCTCCGTGCGCAGCGCCTGAAAAAAGCTCAGGATATGCTCGCTGGACTGCGCCAGGGCGTTGGCCACCGTGTTCAGCCCCCGGTCCTTCAGCTCGGACAGCGCCCTGGCGCCGCTTTCATCCCTGGGAGCCAGACAGTAGGTATAGCTCGGAACTCTTCTGGAACGGATAAACTCCTTCCATAGATTTTGTTTCTCTCTGGGCTCGCAGAGGTTAAAATCCACCCCTTTAAAGCCTTCTCCCAGAACTGCGCTGAAATGGATCCCTTCTTTAAACTCCAGGTTTTGTATATGCTTTTGGATGGAGGCCATATATTCCTCGTCCAGCTCCGATTGAAGCATCTGAAACAACGTTGAAAATCCGTCGGAGGAAAAATGCGGCAGCGATTCCCTTGCAAACTCCCTGAGCCTCCGCAGCATTTCAACGTACATCTTCATCACATCCACAGAGCGGTGCAGAATCGATTCCGGATAATTTGAAAAGATGCCCCAGCGATGTTCTTTCTCGTTTTCTATCGTTTCAACGGCCAGGGAATAGAGGCTTCTGACCGGACCGGCGTTGCCCATGCAGTCCCGCAGTATCTCCTGGCGGTAGCGGATCTCTTCAACCCCGGTCAAGCTCAAAAGCATCCCGTGACTTACAACGCCGGCAATAAACTTGTCGCCCCGGGCCATAGCCTCAAAGACGGCATCCAGCCTCAGATCCTTCACGAGGTCTTCCTTTCCGAAGGGCTCCGACCCCTGCATATCGAAATCTCTGTCTTTATACATCAAGTGAACTTTCATGCCCGAATCCGCTCCTTTAAGCTATTGTAAGTAAGCCGGTACTTTTCCGCGATGGAGATGGCGTAGGCCAGTCCGTCCGCAGGCTTCCGTATGATCGTGTAGGTCCGGACAGACGGGTCTTCCGCCAGGACGGTGCTGGACAGGCTCACGATTTTATCGCTGTAAGAGGCCAGCTCGTCGATAAATGTGACGCAGACGCCGATCAGATCCAGCGCGTTCATTCGGTCGAAGATCTTCCTGCCCAGAGATATGGCGTCCTTTAACGTCGCGGAGGAAAAGATTTCGTTGATGATCACGATGCTGTCCGGTGTCGCTTCCTTCAAAATGGCGTAAATCCTGATCAGATCATCCTTCAGCTTTCCGACGTGGGCGACAGCCGCCTCTTCCCTTTCAAAGTGACAGTAGATTCTGTCAGGCAGAAAAAGCTGCGCTCTCGTCCCCGGAACCATGCATCCGATGCCGGAGAGATAATGCAATTGACCAAAGGCCCGGGCGAAGGTCGTCTTTCCTCCCTGATTCGGCCCGGTGACCACAAAGATTCGCTCCTGATCCTTCAGGCAGAAATCGTTGCACACGACCTCCCCGCCGTTTTTCATCAGATTGTTCGCAAGGGCCAGGTCAAACCCGCCGTAATCGTAAATCTCCTTGGACCTTGTGATCCCGGGATAGCAGAATGCCAGGCCGCGGCTCCTGAACCTCGCCGCGTAATCGATAAAAGCGACATAAAACTGTATCTCCCGGTCAAAGGTGAGGACCGTCTGATCGATAAAATCGCCATGGGCGTTGCAGAAATGGTCCAATGTTCCAAATATCTCCGGATAGAGCTTCGCCACGTTATCCAGGATTGCTGCTTCCACGTGATTCATGTCATAGCCCGTCTGATAGTCTCTCAAAAAGCTCTTGACCGCGCCCTGCTGAAATTTCTCAAAGGTACTTTCGATTTCATCGCTGTAGTTGCGCTCCCCTTCATAGCCGCTGACCCTGACGCATTCCCCCTTGACGAGCATGTTATATTTTACGGCGTCAAATTCCGACCGTATCGCCCTTTCCTCCTCCACAAGCCCAAGGAACGGGGCCGAGGCCGTATATTCCCTCAAATATCCGTAAAATCCCTGGAAACCTTTCGAGTCCGGCCCCGCCTCCGACAATTCCAGAAATAAGCCTTGGACCGCTTCACAGTACGTTCTGACGGCTTTTAAAAAGTAGAATTCCTTCTGGTAATGATAATGGAGCTTTTCATTCCTCTTCAGGAGTTCTCTCATGGAGCGCATGTTTCCCGCGAAAGCCTTCAAAGCGGAAAGCAGCTCAGGCTTTTCCGCGTCTTTCATGACCTCCTGCCGGTAGGTCACTTCTTCCGCGCTCCGCAAAGGGGTATGGTAGAAGGGTTTAAGGTCGTACTCCTGCTTCCCTTCCACGATTGCGCCGACGACCTGATCCAGATTGAGATCGTGAAAATAATCGGGCTCTTCGCCGGAGATGCGGGTCCCGGCATTGCTGAATAAAATGCTTTGAAAATTCAAGAGATCACCTTCCGTTTATTTTACGACGTACACGGAGCACGGCGCCACCCGGACCAGGCTCAGAGAGGTGCTCCCCATGATCCGGTCATATAGGGCGGACCTGCCTACGAAACCGATGATCAGCAGATCTATTTTATGCTTGCCGATAAAATCAACGATCACCTTTACCTCATGGCCGGACTGGATGTGGCTTTCCATCCGGCAGCCGTTCCGGTTCGCTATCTCTTTCGCTCTCTCGATGATGTCCTGAAACTTTCCCTCGTCTTCTGTCTTTTCCTCCTCGACTTCGCTGACCGTTTCGGAAAAATGGGGAAGCTCTTCCACCGATATGGTATGAAGCTCACTGCCGTTCAGCTTGGTAAGCTTCAGGGCTTCCTCCAGCGCCCGGAATGAATTCGGCGATCCGTCAAGCCCCACAAGAATTTTGTTCATCACTTTCTCCCTCCTCTATAAAACCTCTTTTTTTCTCTGTTTCAACCTGATTCCAATCGTTCATTTCCTGAACCGTCGGCTCGAAAAACTTCTGGGCGACCAGGGTGGGAATGATGGCGCTCAGGATCACGACGGTAACCAGGATCGTATACTGGCTCTGGTCGATGATATGGTTGTTTAAGCCGTAAAGCGCGGAAATCGTCCCGAAGGTCAGGCCGGTGGACATCAGCAGCGTGGTATAGGTCGACATGCTCCGGTTCATCTTAAACCTGTATGCCACGGGCCACACTCCGATTGTCTTTAAAAGGATCTTGATCACCAACAGCAGGACGATAATGCCCGCCGACAGGTAAACCGCCTTCAGCGACACGTAAAGTCCGGCTTTGATAAAGTAAAACGGGGTAAAAATTGTGAACGCAATGGTCCTCATCCGGTTCACCAGGGTTTTGTCCGTAAGAAAAACTCCCGCCACCACCAGACCGATGAGATACGCCGGGAGGACCGCCTCGCTTTTCGCGGTGGTGGCAAGCCCGCCCATGAAGAACAGAATCAGAAGGATGAATTTCACTTCGGGTTCGCTGACGCGGTGCGCGCCGAACTTCCCGATCAGGTACTTGGTCCACCGGGGCATCAGCCACAGCACGACGGCCAGCACAACGACAAAGAGCAGAAGGATCCAGTTAAAATCGGCGAAGAGAACGCCCAGAGCCAAAACCGTCCCGAAGTCGGTGATAAAGCAGGACGCCAGCAGCATTTTTCCAAGAGACGTATTGGCAAGCTCCTTTTCGATCAAGACGGCGTAAATAACGGCTACGGAAGTAGTGGAGAGCGCAATCCCTGCAATCTGCGCCTGCCGGACGTCCCACCCCAGAACAAGCTGTGTAAACGCCCATATGGCCGCAAAGGGAATTGCGAAGGAAAGAATACCGATAATTGAACTGATTTTAATGTTGGACTTCAGCGATTTCGGATCGATTTCCGCTCCGGCAAGGAAGGTCAGCACCCCGCTGCCGAGCATGGCAAGAAAGTCGATCCATTGTGTCGTCTGGTGGATCCCGAGAAAATTTCCGGCCATAATTCCTACAAATATTTCTATCAACGCTACTGAAATCCCTACGCGAATTGAAATCAGACTGGCGATAAATGCAAGCCCCATCCAGATCGCTGCTTCAAACCAAATGTTGTCAGGCATGATAAGTTCTCCTTTTTTTAGTACTGTTTATGCAGGAGTATTTGCCGCGCATACGCCAAAATAGGCAAATAAAAAACTCCTACATAGTGGAATAACCGCTTGTAGGAGTTATTAGCATAAGCATTTGAGGTGAACTCCATCACCTTCGATATCTAGTTTTAAAATTATATTATCATTAATCGGCATTAAAATCAACCGCCTTTTTATTAATTTTGGAATTGCCATCTAGTGGGAATGTTGCCATTCACAGCCGGGTCCGGGTTGCGGGCACAGCCGAGACAAGTGTTGGAGCGGTTTTGCGTCACTTTCCGATGAAATTGAGCAATATGTTTAGCTCCTGTCAAACACTGTCTGCGGACGGAGTTTGTTTGACAATCTAAACATGGCGAGATGAATCTGGCGCAGTATCACAGAAAGTGTCAAAACCGCGACCACTTGGGGAGGCTGTGGCCGCAACCCGGCCTCGGCTGTGGATAGCAATATGTGAATGGCAACAGAGGAATTCCCTCTTTCGTTTTATCGCGCCGTCCACTAAAGATTGCCGGACAATGATATCCGCCATTGCATAAATCCCTCACATAGATTAATATAACTAGTATATAATTCTAAATTAGCGAGGTACCGATATGACAAGAAGAGACGGGCGAGTCATCAAAATGCACCCGATGAACGCAATGTTCCCTTATATAATGAAGAGCCGAACCGAATCGCTCGTGTATTTTAACGCGAATCTGGACGTGGAGAACCTTCTTGCGTACATAGAAAAAAAGCAGGCCGAAGGCATTGAGCTTAAATTTTTCCAAATGTTTCTGGCCGCCGTCGTAAAGGTTTTTAAAGAGCGTCCGGGTCTCAACCGCTTCGTGGCGGGCAGGCGCGTCTATCAGCGCAACGATATCAAAATTTCATTTGTGGCAAAGAAAGGAGCTTTCGACGAGGCCGAGGAGACGAATGTCACCTTGGAATTCGATGAAAAATCAAGCTTTGACGATGTCATAAACAGGATAAAAGGCGATATTAAAATCGCCAAATCGGACGCCGTAAAGGACGACGACGCACTCTTCGGCACGGTTATGAAAATGCCGCGCTTTATGCTCAGACTTTTTTTCGGAATATTGAGCTGGCTCGACTTCTACTTTGAAATGCCAAAGGCTCTCGCCGACTTTGATCCGCTGCGCTGCAGCGTGTATATCGCCAACCTCGGAAGCATAGGAATCGAGGCGCCGTTTCATCATCTGTACGAATGGGGCACCTGTTCGGTATTTATCGCCATCGGCAAGATACGATACATGCCGGTAGCCCTTGAGGACGGCACCCTTACCTCTAAAAAAATGGTTGAGATAAAAGTTACTTTAGACGAAAGAATTGCAGACGGTTTTTATTTCGCCCGGTCACTTGAGCTCATAGAGAAATATATCAATGATCCGGAAGCTATTGAAAACTTGTAAGAGAGGTACCCATATGAACAACGAAACCGACAGAGGGCATCATATCGAAAAGCCCTGGCTTAAATTTTACGGCGACATTCCTGAATTTGTTGATATACCGGAATTGACGATGTACGAAATACTGAGGGAAACCGCTTTGCAATACCCCAATAAGACGGTTTTGCAATACCTCGGAGCAAAAATGTCATATAAGAGATATCTGTCGATGATCGACAGGTGCGCCGGCTCCCTTACCGCATACGGGATCAAAGCGGGCGACAGCGTGATCCTGTCCATGCCCAACATCCCCAACACCTTGATGCTTTTTTACGCTCTGAATAAGATCGGCGCCCGCATCGTCATGACCCATCCGCTGTATTCCTCAAGCGAGCTGGCTCATATCCTGAAGGAGACGGACAGTGTTTGGTGCGTTACCGTGGATATGTTCTACGACAGGTTCAAAGACATCCTTCGCTCCGATCAGAAGCTTCTGATCACGAAGATATCCGATTTCCTCCCCCCCTCCAAGAAAACGCTTTTTAAAATCACAAAGGGGATGCGCAGTAAAATCCCCGCCGACAGCAGGGTGATCTATTGGAAGGATTTTTTGAAGGAATCGACAGGGGAATCCGCTCCCTACAAGAGGCTCATAGAACCCCGGGACGGCGCGGTGGTGCTGTTTTCCGGCGGGACGACAGACATGCCGAAGGGCATCCTGCTTTCCTCGTATAACTTCAACGCATTGTCAAAGATCATGGGCCCCTTCGCCAAATTCGGCAAGGACGACAGCGTGATCGCGATCCTGCCGGTCTTCCACGGCTTTGGCCTGGGACTTTGCGTACATACCATCGCGTGTGCCGGCGGAACGTTTATTCTGGAGCCCAAGTTCGGCACCAAGATATACATCAACAGCCTTCGAAAATACAAGCCTACGTTTATGGCGGGAGTCCCCACCCTGTTTGAGGCGATGCTTCGGGATAAAAACTTCAAAAAAGTCCGCTTTGACCACATGAAAGCGATCTACAGCGGAGGCGACAGCCTTTCCGGCGAATTAAAGAAACGGTTTGACGCACAGATCCTCGCCCAGGGCGGCGCCATCGAACTGGCCGAGGGATACGGGCTGACCGAGACCGTGACGGGCTGCGTTCTGACGCCTCCCGGCCTCTACCGCAAAGATGCCATCGGAATCCCGATGCCCAATATGCTTGTAAAAGTTGTTGATATGGAAACAAAGATGCCTCTCCCTTACGGAGAGATCGGCGAAATCTGTGTCGCCGGTCCCACCCTTATGATCGAGTACATCAACAGCCCCGAGGACACGGAAAATGCCGTCCGGACGGACGAAAACGGCACGCGGTGGCTTTACACCGGGGATATCGGCTACATGGACGAGGACGGATACCTTTATTTTAAAAGCAGGGCGAAACGCATGCTCAAGGTGTCCGGCGTAAACGTATACCCGATGCAGATCGAACAGATCCTGGAAGCCCATGAACTCGTCTTCAGAGCATGCGTCGTGGGCGTGCCGGACGATTATCAGATGACCAGCGTCAAAGCCTATATCGTTCTTGAAGACCCGGCGCTGGCTACGGATGAAACAAAACAGATCCTGCTGAAGTACTGCCGCAAGCATCTGATCAAATGGAGCGTTCCCCGGGCCATAGAGTTCTGCGATGAGCTTCCCACGACCCTCGTGGGCAAGGTCGAGTACAGCAAGCTCGAAAATTCCCGCATTACGGACGCTGATATCGCCCTTAGCGACAGCACCGACAATGCGGACAGTGCGGATGCTCAATAATAGAAATCGATAACACCGATACCAAAGAGTAAGGAGGACTATTCTGATGAAAGTTGTCAATACCGCAGTGATCGGGTTCGGCCTGGCCGGAAGCGTCTTTCACGCCCCCATCATCAGCAGCACGGAGGGATTTCACTTAAAGGCCATCTATACGGCGGACAGCAAAAGGCAGGCCAAGGCCCAAACCGCATATCCCGGCACATCCGTAACATCGGATTTGAAAGAGATCCTGCAGGATGACGAGATCCGGCTTGTCGTCGTCGCGGCTCACAACGCGTACCATTACAGCTTGGCGGAAGAAGCCATTCTGGCGGGCAAGAACGTAGTTGTGGACAAACCCTTTACCATCGACTCACGGGACGCAGACAGACTCATCGAGCTGGCGCAGGAGAAAAACGCAGTTCTGTCTGTTTTTCAGAACAGAAGATGGGACGGCGATTTCCTGACGGTGAAAAAGATCGTGGAAAGCGGCATGCTCGGATCTCTTGTTGAATTTGAAAGCCGTTGGGACAGATTTCAAAACAGCCCCAAGGGGAACTGGCGGGAGGAAGCCGCGCCGGGTTCCGGGCAATGGTACGATTTAGGGTCCCACATGGTCGACCAGGCGGTGGCTTTGTTCGGCCTGCCAACCGCGGTGACCGCTGATTTGCGGATCCAAAGGAAATGTGCGGAGACCATCGATAATTTTGAAGTGATCCTCCACTATGAAAAGCTGAAAGTTACCCTGAAGGTCGGCATGCTGGTCAAGATCCCGACCCCCAGATTTACTCTTTTAGGAGAAAACGGGTCCTTTGTAAAATATGGGCTGGACGTGCAGGAGGACGACCTGTCCGCCGGTTTTACCCCGTTGAACAAACAGGACTGGGACCGGGAGCCCGAGGAGCGGTACGGCAGGATATCAACCGTTGTAAACGGTGTTAGCATCGATGGAACCGTAAAGAGCGAAACCGGAGATTATCGCGAGTATTACAGAAATGTGCGCCGCGCCATAACCGAGGGGGCCGAGCTCATCGTCACTCCGCAGCAGGCCGCAAATACGATTAAAATCATTGAACAGGCCATCAGGAGCAATGAAGAAAAGCGCACGATAAAGCTCGAAGGACTCTATGGCACAGGGAAATAAGCCCTAGGGTCCTCCGTCCATCCCAAGCCTTACAACAGATAAAATCCCCACTCCTTCCACTGCCATACGGTAGTTCGCACCGGCCCTTTGGGGTCCGGTGCGTATCTTTCTCCGGCTACCCTGCGGTACCGCCCTTCCTCGACCACCAGTTCGTTCAGGCCGTCGCCGTTGGAGTCCCGAATAGCAAAAGAGAGGATAGGACGGTCCAGGTCGGACGAGCACCAGACGGGCTTATACTCATCCTCCTGAAGCCGGTATACAAACAGGTGGTTCTTATAACTGTCATCTGCGTCCGTGTGCCAGAAAGGCCGTACTTCACCGAAGCTGATGACCAGCTCGGTCTTTCCATCGTTGTCGGCGTCTCCCAGGGCAAAGCTGTCCACACGCCATTCCTGCGGCGTTCTCCATAAATCCCGGGCTTCGCTCCCGACAGCGGCGCTGTCTTCTCTGACCGAGAGAACGCCGCCCTCCAGAAAATATTCCTCCACCTTCCCATCGCCGTCAAGATCACCTGAGGCGCGGACCGGAGGGGATGACTCTCCCGAGCCGGAAATCAGCGGAACGATAAAAAGGAACAGGATCAAAGCCGCTCCCAGCAGCAGGAAAAAACGCCCTGCCGCCCGATTTACCATTCGTATTCCTTCTCCGAGGATGTAAAGGTCTGAGTCCAGAACGGAGGCGCCGGGGTCTTTTCGCTATCCAGCATTTCCTTCCACTTTTCATCCGTCAGACGGTCGTTCGCCGGCCAGGGGAATTCATAATAGGAATAGACTGCTCCCTTTGCGATGCGAAGGGTTCCATCCACAGGCACCACCGCATAGATATGGCTGATAAGCCCCGTACCCTCCTCAAGAACCTGCCCTGTGGGATCGGTGGCCACATCGGCGATCAGGGCGGCGGGGTTCTCCATAACGGCCGAGGGATGGTCGACGCCTTCATCCGCCAGTGCCTCCATCCAGAAATGCTCCAGCTGTCCGCCAAAGCTCCTGATCAGCTCGTAGTCTTCATTGCTAAGCGGCTCCCGGGCCAGCTCTTTTTCCGAAATCTCCTTCAGATTCAGCGCCAGCTCCTCCATCCTTTCCAGAGAAGCAGCTTCGCCTTCTTTCAGCAGCCCTCTGCTCTGAAGTCCGTCGACGGTCATCCTGGTGAGGGATGCAAGGCGCGCGTATACTACCGGGTTGGGCTCCACATAGCCTCTGTCGTCCTGCTCCATATCGCCCCCGCCCATTTCAGCGTAAACCTGTTTCGCGTAGAGGATGGTGTCATGCTTGAGCTCAGTCCAGCTCCCCAGGTACGTCTGCAGCTGCTTGCAGGACCAGGCCGGATTCCGCATAAAGGACGGATACCCCTCGCCCTTGGCTTCCGTTAGGGGTGTAAGGGTGTGGAGCCAGGTCCAATACAGGTTTTGGGTCCATATCCCCGTATCCAGAGACGCGATGTCCTTTTGTAATTTTTCCATATTTCCGGGGTAATTCAAGTAATCTGTTTCGCCCATTTCCTTCAATATGGAATAAGCCTCCTTGGAACCGATAGCGGCGGGAATATCCAGGCCTTTCGGAAGCATCCGGCGCTGTCCCGCGCCGTTCTCACCCACTTCACGGTATATCAGGCGCTGAAAAATAGAAGCGTCAGGAGTGAAGCGCTGACCCATGAATCGAAAGCCCGTGATGACCTCTTCCCGGTCGGGCTGGGTGTTTGCGTCAAAGATGGGCATGGAGTTGAGAGCCGGAGGCTCCAATTTTTCAATGCAGGCGCGGCAGGCGTCCCACTTGTCTGCGTCCCCGCTCAGCGTCTTCAGGGAAGGGATCCCGCCGTAAATATTCTTCAATACCTGATGGTACTGGATCAGCCCCAGGTCGTCGCTTTTCCCCACAAAGAAGTTGGTGGGCTCGTAGATGCGGTTCCAGCGGTCATAATCCTCCTGTCCGCTGAGCAGCAGCGTGGCCAGGACAGCCGATTTGGTTTCATCCTCATTGTCGACGCGAAACGTCATGCGCCCATACCACATCATGGACTGGAAATAGGTTTTCAGTTCATCGGACTTGGTATAATGTCCCCGGGGCTGATATTGGGTGTAATCCTCTTTCAGAGCTTCAACAGGGCCGGCGTCGGTATTTCCCATGTTCATGACAGGGGAGGGGAAAAATGTCTCCTGATGGTCGGCGATGAGCTTTAATTCCCCGTTTACCCTCCCAATGACAAAAGAAGGAATTTCCGCCTTGGAATCAAGGAGTCGGGCCGCCACCGCAAAGAATGCCACGTTGCGCCTAGCCGCATTTTCCCAATCCGTTCCATTCAGCGCCTTATACTGGTCCTGGCTCTTCGCCAGCATGGATTTCGTCAGAGCGTCCAACTCATTCCGCAGGCTTTCCTTCTCAAGCATTCGCAGCAGATGGCTGTAATACAGGTGGTAATTATGCAGCATCGCATCGGTGGTAATAAAGTTTGGGATCGTGTCATAGCGATTGATCTCATAGATGCTGAAAAATTCCCGCGCCGGGCTGGGGACCACCACAAAGTTGTTCTTTACCAGAAGTTTTTGTGCTTCAGTGGACAGTTCAAAGCGGTCCTTGTTCGTGATATTGCTCAGGTCGGCGGCTGTCTGATATGGCTTCACCGAAGGCTTAACGCTGACGGGGACCTCGTGATAGGGCGCAAAGACGACGGCCTCTGTCTTGGGAGTGCCGGCGGATTGATCCGTTTCGCCCTTGGATTTGCAGCCGGTGAGCCCTGTCGGCAGCAGCAGCGCCGCTGCCAGGCTCAGGCAGACGAGAGAAGTTCTTTTCGAACACATAAAATACCCTCTTTCCATTCATAACATTCTGTCCGGTGCTTTAGCGCCGCTGACAGCTTTTCGTCATCTAATTTCCTTGTGTTTCCACACTTTCCTTTATTTGCTTTGACGAAAAAAAGCGAGCCTTTGTTCCCAAATGGAGGCCCGTTATGTGGTGGAGAATATGATAGGCTTTTTATTGCTTCCCAGGCTTATGAGCCCGTAAATCAAAGCGCGCCGCTTCTTCCCCTTTGTAAGATATTATGAGCGAGCAGTCCGATGCGCTGGACAGCAGTTTTGCCAGCTCTTCTTCTGCCGACGCCGTTGCCGGCGCCGTTCCCGCGCTTTCCTCGATCAGATCGTATGACAGGTCAATGCTGCAATCCTCATGATTGAAGATATCGCCCTCCGTAGACACCCCGTATCCAAAGCCCGAATTCGGATCAAATATGTTTCTGCCAACAGCCCCTTGGGATGCTTCTTTAAGACGGTCTCCGGGAACGACTTTCATCTCCAGCTCATCTATCCTGCCAATGAGGGTCTTTCTTCCTTCGTTTCTCACTGTAAAGTTATAATGTATGGCCGCAGGGTCAAGGCGAACGTCATAGCTCTCAAGCTTTAATGATAAGTCCGAAGCGTGACCGGAAAAGGTTTTTAAAAAAGGCCTTTTGGACAGCTTGTCTTTGACCTGTTCTAAAATCGGGCGAAACGGCGCAGGCTCTTTGTCCGGCGATAATTGGAGGGTATCGATCTTGCCGTCGATATTTATATCCACCGTTACTGCCGCATTATTTCTTATTTCGGCGCTGGGGCCGCTGAATATCATGATAGTATCTTGCAGATGTTCCGGATCCCCGTGATAGCCGTATGATTCGGTGGTCGTCCAGCCGTCCCAACCGCTTCCGCTGCCTCCGCCGAGTCGAAACTGCTTCTCTGTCGGCGGGGAATCAAAATCCTCGATAAGTTTGCCTCCTCCTCCAAAGCTGTCTTCATAGGAGATTTCCAGATGCTTTACATCAAAGAGATCGGAAAGATTCTTTTTATAGGTAACGGTTATCCTCTTCTGGTTCATAGATTTAGGATAAACCTTGCCATCTTTTTGAAGATAATCGGTGGCAAAGTCGATTCTATACTCGGCTTTCCAATTCTCATCCTCTCCCTGAAGCGCTTGACTGTTCCTGGCTGTCACCTCATAAGAACATCCTGTTGCAATCACTGCCACAAACAGGATTAAAACGAGGATTCTTAAAGAAAATAGGGCTTTCCAAAAAAGTCTCATCATGAATCACACACCGACCCTTCCTGACAACCGATCAAATCTTCCGTTCATTTTTTGGCGTTGTGCACAGACTTTCAACTTGTAATCGAGTTATTTCATCAATCTGACGCAGAAACTCGATCAGCATGCATAAAACCGGTATATATTTACAAATATTTCGGGTACAACTCAATTTTTTGCCCGTTTTTTAGCCCCTAACCCCTCTGCACCCTTCCTGACCTCCTGGCTCAATCTAGAAAAGTCTTGGCAATGTCGCGACCGCAGACGCAGCCTTAAAATATATGCCGCCAAAGAGGATTCCGGCGATCAGCAGAAGCCTGAATGCCTGCCAATAGGTGATTTCTTTCAGGCCAAAGACCTGAGGCACGGTGATATTCCAAAGCCATCGGAAAATCAACGCGGTGAGAAAAAATATAACAACTGCTAAGAGAACATAAATTATTACTCCAAAACCCAAGGTCAAACACTTCCTTTCCTATTCGTCGGATTCAATATGAAAATACTCTTTCAGGCTGTCGATTCGATCGGCGTATTGGGCGTCGGTGAAATAACCGGTTTCCTTCAGTTCATTTAAGACCCTTGAATGCTTTTCGTACTCATCCCGGTTTTTTCTTTCAGCCCTTGCCTTCTGATATGACGCGATCGCCTCTTCAATCTCGGCATCGCTCAGCAGCCCAATGTCCCGAAGCGCTATCAGCTCGTCAAAATCCTGCTTTTCAGCCGCGTCTTTATTCTCCAAGCCGGCAATTTTATCATACAGCACCGCTCCGGTGCCGACGATGGCACCTACGATGACGGCCGGCATGATAAAATACAGGAAGCGCTCCCCGGCAAGATTTACCACTATGATTGAAACGACTATCGTGGAAATAGCCGCAACGATTGCCTTGCCCATCCTGGCCCCCCTTTTATATTCTAAAAAATATCTCTTCCGCTTTTCAGATTGCGCCCAGCTTCAAGCGGCTTATAAATTTCAGATCGCAGTCATCCCTTCAGATAGCTTACAAACAGCATGATGTTCAAAACCGTTAAAACGGCGGCGATGGTCCACAGGAAAATGTTGTGAAGGACTGTGTTGCGGTATTTCCCCATGACCTTTTTGGATGACGTGAGATAGATCTGGAGGAATACGGTGATCGGAAGCTGAATGCTGAGAAGCATCTGGCTGTAGATCAGGCCTTTGAAGGGATCGCTGACCAGGAAGATCACAGCGGTTCCCAGTGCAAGGATCCCCACCACGCCTACCTTGGAGTGTCTGTCCTTGATGTCAAAGGGCTCTCCGTAAAGCCCTGCAAATATGGTTCCGCCGGCGATCCCCGCGGTCATCGTGGAAGATATCCCCGCAAACAGCAGAGCTAAGGCGAATACGACCGCCGACATGCTGCCTGAGATAGGCGCAAGCATCTGCTGGGCCTGCCCCAACTCCTCCACCTTGACATGGTGCTCGTAAAAAGTCGCCGCCGCCAGGATGATCATGGCGCTGTTGATAGCCCACCCTACGATCATGGAAAACAGCGTATCGACAAACTCAAAATTCAGCTGCCTCTTAATGACCGTCTCGTCTTCCAGATTCCATTGCCTGCTCTGTATCACCTCGGAATGAAGGAACAGGTTGTGGGGCATCACCACAGCGCCAAGGACCGACATGATGATGGGCATGGACCCCTCCGGGAACCGTACGGTGGTCCACCCAACCGCGGCTTCATGCCAGTTTACCTGGGTCAAACTCAATTCGTACAGAAAGGATATCCCGATGATGGATACGAAGCCGATGATCCATTTCTCCAGCTTTTTATACGTGTTGCCGAAGAGCAGGAACAGGATCAGCGCCAGAATGATTACCGCGCCGAGCTTTATAGGAAGACGAAACAGCATGTTCAGCGCAATGGCTCCCCCGAGGATTTCCGCCATGGCCGTGGAAATCGTCGCGGCGATACCTGTAGATAAAACCGTCCACGACAGCCAGGGCTTTAAGTGCTTTTTGGCCGCTTCGGAAAGGCAGTCTCCGGTAACGATGCCCAAATGCGCCACGTTGTGCTGCAGCAGGATCAGCATGATGGTGGACAGCGTCACCATCCACAGAAGTTTGTACCCGTATTCCGAGCCGGCGGCGATATTCGAGGCCCAGTTTCCGGGGTCGATAAAACCTACCGTGACCAACAGGCCCGGCCCGATATATCCCAGCAATTCACGCAGCCCGTAGCCGGGCTTGTGCCCCTTTGTATTCAGCAGTTCTTTAAATTTCATAAATTATCCTGTTTGACCTGCAATTCATGCAGGTTTTCCTAACATGTACCTTGCTGTATTTCAAATTCCCATGAAATTTATTTTACTTTATTTGAAATTCACAATGGACGATGGCCGTGATTTCCTTTTCCAGAGAATAGGTATCGTTCATTCCGTAATCCGAAACCTCGTTGGAATAGAGCGGCGTGATCTGAATGACTCCCATATCCGCATACCTAAGCTTTCCAAGCTTGTTCCCCGCGTTTTCCGCAATCATTTCCGCCCGTTTCCTCGCGTCCTTGGTGGCCTCGGCCAGCATGGTGACCTTCATGTCGGCGATCTTGGTATACATATACTGAGGCGCGTTGGACTGGAACTGAATGCCTTCGTTGATCAGCTCCGTAACGTTTCTGGAAATATCCGTGACCTTGTCGATTTCCCCTGAGCTGATGGTAACGGTCTGGTTCAGCTCATAATAGTCCACGTCGCTGGTATATTGGCCGTTAGGCAGCATTATGTAATAAGTATTGGTGTTGATGGATGAGAAAACGATGTTATCCTTCGTAACGCCCTGCTTTACAAGGTAATCCATGACTTTTGCCTTCTCCCCTTCCAGCTGTGTGTAGGCGTCCTGCAGCGCCGGCGACTTCGCCGAAAAGCTTCCGGTCCAGACGATGAGATCGGAAGTGATTTGCTGCTTTGCCGATCCAGTTACCGTAATCTTGTCGGTGCCGCCTTTGACCGCCTTCACTCCCCCTACCAGAATCAGCGATGCAGCGATGACTGCTATTGCCGCAATGACTGCAATGATAATGTTTGCCGTTATTCTGCTCTTTAACTCGTTCATAAAATTCTCCCTAACCCTTTCCTTATTTCTTTTCACGGTTTCCAATTTTTTCTTTAGACGTAAATTTCAAAAGAAAGGTTCCGCCCTTTTAACGCTCATGACTCCGCAGTCTGCCGCCCGTTTAATGTTCATAGGCGCCGCAGTCCACAGCTCTCCCGTTTACCCGGGGGTTCCCTCCAAAGTCCTTTTCACCCTCCGCCGGAACGTAAGCGCGATCTCCGAAGTCGATTGCCGGAGAATTTCCAAGGAGGTTGAAATCACCCTTTGGGGCGTCGGCAAACCTGGGGTTTGCGACCTTGGAGCTGCTGTCCTGCTTCGTCTTATGTATCCACATGTTCAGTCCTACCGACCCCGTATCGGGTCCCGTAAACCTGAGGCTCCGGGAACCGCCCGGCCCGTAATAGATATTATTATTGAACAAAATGTCATAGGCGTATTCCGGGCCGAGACTCTTTACAACGGTCAGGTTCTGCGGGCCCGTATAGACAATATTGCTGCTGAAGAAAATACCCCGGCTTTTTAAGAGGTTGATCTCACCGCTGCCGCTCTTTTCCGTATCGTTATTGTATAGAGTATTGTTCAAAAATTTGCAGTTTGAGGCCCAGCCGCGATTCATATCGTTGCCGCCCGCCAGGATCCCGCTGGAAAGATTGCCGTAAATCAGGTTATCCCTCACGGTAATGCCCTGGCAAACCTTCTCCCTGGCTTCGCTTCCCACCTTGATCCCGAGATCGTTTTCCCTGCAGGTGTTATACGCGATGGTGACGTTCTCCGCACCGTTTGCGTAAATGCCCCCGGCATTGAACCAGTTGCCCGGATAATCCGGGTTCCCTCTGCGGCTGTTTCTTTCCATTTTATTATACCCGACAAATCCGTTCCTCGCACGGTTTTGGGCCGCAGGGGTGCAGACCGCTTTACCTTTGAGCTTGCCGTCTCCCACCAGGACCAGGCCGTCGCTGTCGGTATCGTGAACATAATTGTTGGTAAACTCGAATCCATCCACATTGCCGCTGACGGTGACCGCCTCTCCCGCTCCGCAGCTTACGTCCCAAATCTCGTTGCCGTCGATGACGAGGCCGCTGATGGGCTCAGAACCGTCCATACCGTATACGGCGATGGCCCGCGCTCCCGCACCCTCCGACTCGTCCGAACTGTCCGTCCCGCCCGAATACCGGATCTCATGGATTTTACAATCTAGGATTTCGATTCCTTCCCCTTTGCCCCATATTCCGATGCCGGTGATGAAACCATCCTTGGCCTTGCTGGTATTGTTGGCGATCTCAAGGCCCATCAGCCGGACAAAGCTCTGATTGCTGATCCGGATCACATCTCCCTGATCTGATGTGGAAGTCCCGGATCCGTCTATGATCACCTGATCGTTTTCATAGTTCCGGAAGGTGACCGG
>DAITKX010000026.1:0-36758 GCA_036835995.1 Bacillota bacterium
AATAACAAGTGGCTTATCAATTTCTGCTGCTTTTCTCATAGAAACAGCAGCTCTTGTAGTTTCTTCTGCTTTAGCCTCGGCCGCAACATCTTCGTCAGACATAAAGCACTGTACTTCACAGCCGCAGCGCTTTAATGCAGCTTTATTTATTCCGGCTTTAGCCATCTGGGTATCTGTAACGATACATGCACCGTTTTTCAAAATGGTTATTGCCTTATTAACAACCTCCCGGTCAAAACAAAGATTGTCCACATATTCAAAATCCGCCGTAGTATGAATCACCCGCTTGAGCACCGGTTCCTCCAAAGGATCCAGCCTGATATCCCCAAGCTCCTGTCCGATGATTTCAAAGCTCCGCTTTTCGATTTCCTCCGGCAGCACGTTCTGCAGTTCAACCTTCATGTTTTTCCTCCATGACCGGCAGTCGCCGGCGCATTTTCAAAATCCGTATTATTTTTCGATCCCTGTTCTGGCCGGAACCCCCCGGTCATAGGGATGCTTGATTTTCCTGATCTCCGAGGCGTAATCGGCGCAATCGATCATCCAGGCTGCGGGATTTCGCCCGGTCATGACCAGCTCCAGCCCCGGCCTTTTGTTTCGCACAAACTCCTCCAGCAGCTCCCGGTCGATCAGGTCTCTCGCGTAAGCGCCGACGACTTCGTCTAAAACAAGCATATCACAATTTCCGGAGTCTGCAAGCTCCATGGCGGCTTTTAAATTCGAGCTGTGAATACGCCTTGTCTTTTCCTTTTGCTCCTCCGTCATGGCAAAGGAAAATCCGCTCCCCTCTTTCCCCCGAAGCACCGTTACCCCGGCCAGGCCGTCCAATATGGAAAGCTCCCCCGTCTCGTGATTTTTCAGGAACTGGACGATGGCAACCCGAAATCCCGAGCCCAGGGCGCGGACCGCAAGGCCCAGCGCCGCCGTGGTCTTTCCCTTTCCGTCTCCATAATATAGGTGGATCAAACCTCTGTTGTTATCATCCATCGCAACCCTTTCCAATGCGCCCCTTTCCGCAATAGGGCGCTTTCTTATACCCCCGCTTCCAGTATCCGATACAGCAGCTTCATATCGATGTTGTCCCGTATGCCCTTAGCCAGCAAGTCGTACTGCTGCTCCTTATATTCCCGCACGTCGAGTCCAGCAAGCTCTCCGCTGTCGAGTCCCTTTGCCCGGTACAGGGCTTCCGCAAGAGTTTTAGCCACGCCTTCCCTATCGAAAATGCCGTGAATATACGAACCGTATATGTTGCCCCGGCACAGCCCCACCGCCTCCGCGGCGGGACGGCCCGATATCTCCTCCAAAACCGCAAGATGGCCGCAGGGTTCAGCCCAATCGACGGTGGGTCGGTTCAAAGCCCCCGTTCCGGCCTGGCCGTCCGGAGTTCCGGTCCGGACCGCCGCTCGATCCAGGACCTGGGTCTGCCCCATGTGGATCTCATAGCCCTCGATCTCCACTCCCGCAAGATCTTTCAAAAGCCCGGAGAGGCCGGCTTGAAACCTCCCTTTGATCTGAGTCCTGGTCTTCTCCTTTTCAAACACCGTTCTCACCGGCAGGAGTCCCATCCCCTGAATGGTTCCGCCTGCTTCCACGCCGTAGGGGTCCGAAAGCTCCGCCCCCAGCATCTGATAGCCGCCGCAGACGCCGAACACCGGCCTATCCTCGGCGGCATGCTTCAAAATCGAGGCTTCCAATCCGTTCTGGCGCATCCAGAGCAGATCCTCCATGGTATTTTTCGTTCCGGGAATGATGATCAAATCCGGGTTTTTCAGCTCCGCGGCGGATTTCACATAGCGCAGCGTCACTCCCGGCACATATTCCAGAACGTTGAAATCGGTAAAGTTTGAGATCCGGGGCAGCCTGATCACAGCGATGTCGATGAGACCCACCGATCCTTTTTTATCGAACCGCTCCGTCAGGCTGTCCTCATCGTCGATGTCGACGTGAAGGTATGGGATCACCCCCAGGGTCGGCACGTGGACCATCTCCTCCAGCATATCGAGGCCCGGCTGCAGGATGGACTTGTCCCCGCGGAATTTGTTGATCAGGATTGCCTTTACCATGGCGCGCTCCGATTCGTCAAAGAGCGTCATGGTCCCCACCAAAGACGCGAAAACGCCGCCCCGGTCGATATCGCCCGCCAGCAGCACCGGAGCTTTCGCAAGCTTTGCCATATACATATTCACGATATCGTTCTCTTTCAGATTGATCTCCGCAGGGCTGCCCGCCCCTTCCAATACGATAATATCGTATTGGGAATCCAGTTCCCGGTAGGCTTTCATGATCTCGGGCACGATTTCCCGCTTGCGCTGGTAATATTCCTGAGCGCTCATGTTGCTGTATACCTCTCCGTTGACGATGACCTGGGAACTCGTGTCGTTGGTGGGTTTCAACAGCACCGGGTTCATGAGGACCGAGGGTTCGATCCCCGCCGCCTCCGCCTGAACCACCTGGGCTCTTCCCATCTCAAGGCCCTCCTTCGTGATAAAGGAGTTCAGTGCCATGTTCTGCGCTTTAAAGGGCGCCACCCTGTATCCGTCCTGACGGAAGATCCGGCAGAGGCCCGCCGCAATCAGGCTTTTTCCCGCGTTGGACATGGTCCCCTGTACCATAATTGCTTTTGCCATCGGTTGATTCCTTCCCGCTGAATTTCAGCCTTGTCTCTGGGGCTTCAGCTCTCTATTTCTCGAAGCGCCGCGACCAGCTTCGGCTTTTTATCTCTCGCGGCGCAATCGGCTTCCGCCTTTTATCTCTCGAAGCGCCGCGACCAGCTTCGCGTTTTCCTCGTGCTTCCTGATGCAGATCCTGTAATACCCCGGGCCCAGCCCTCTGTAATTATCGCAGTTCCGGATCAGGATCCCCTTTTGAAAGAGCATCTCATGGAGAGGCCTTTCCGTGGAACGGGAATCCCGCACAAAGATATAGTTGGCGCTGGACGCGATGACGGCGATGCCGAGAGCCCCAAGATCCGGGATCAGGTAATCCCTTTCCCGCCGGATCAGGTCCTTCGTCCGGGCAAGGTAATCCGTTTCCTCCATCGCCCTGAGCCCCGCCGTCTGAGCGGGGGCCGACACACTCCAGGGCTGACCCGCTTCACGGATTTTCCCCAAAAGGGAGCCGTTGGATGAAATGCAATGCCCAAGCCGGATCCCGGCCATGGCGTATATCTTTGTAAACGCCTTTAACAGGATCAGATTGTCAAAGGACCTTAAAAACTCCTTTGCCGAATATTCCCCGGGCTCCTCCAGGAATTCATTGAAGCACTCGTCCAGAAAGAGCAGGATGCCCAGTTCTTTGCAGCGGCGGACGACCTTCAGCAGAAAGTCCCTGGTCATCAGCTGCCCTGTGGGATTGTTGGGATTGCATAAAAACAGCATATCCAGATCTTCCGTGAGCGCATCGATAAGTCCCGGCCCGGTCTGAAAGCCATCCGCTTCCCGAAGCTCATAGTGGACCGTCCGGCAGGATACCGCCCGCAGCGCTTCCTCATACTCCGCAAAGGTGGGGGCAAGCACCATGGCTTTCCCCGGCCTGACGGCATAGACCGTCCGGTAGATCAGGTCCGCGGCGCCGTTTCCGCACAGGAGCCATTCCGCCGGGACCTCTTCGTACTCTGAAAGACGGCCCACAAGCTCCCTGCAGAGAGGGTCGGGATATATGTCAAAGGTTTCGGCGGAATCCCGAAGGGCCTGCCTTACTCCATCCGGCAGGCCCAGGGGATTGATATTTGCTGAAAAGTCCAGAATATCAGGGGGATTCTTCAGTCGGGAAAGCTGTTCTCGGGCGGAATAGACGTCCCCGCCGTGTACCGGCCTTTGCCCGGAAAGGTCCCCGCCGTGAATATTTTTTATAGGATCCATGCCGCAACCCCCATACAGATCATGCACAAAGCGAATGTCAGATACGCCGTCCCGTAAAGCAGCCGGTTTGCTTGGCAGATATCGTCATAGGCCACGGGACGCAGCGGATCTCCTATGGTCTTTTTCGGATATAGCTTGCCGAAGTAATAGGCGTCTCCCGCGAGCTGGATGTCCAGCGCTCCCGCGCAGACAGACTCCGTCTGTGCGCTGTTGGGACTGGAGTGATTGTAACGGTCACGCCTGAAAATCCGGTACGCGTTCCGGTAGTCCAGCTTCAGGAGCCGGGACGCAAGGATCATCAGATAGGCGGCGAGCCTTGCCGGGACATAATTGGCGGCATCGTCAAGCCTTGCGGCAAACCTTCCGAAATATAAGTATCTGTCATTTTTATATCCGATCATGGAATCCATGGTATTGATGGCCTTATAGAAAAAACCCAGAGGAGCGCCGCCCACAGCCATGAACAGAAGGGGAGCCACCGTACCGTCCGACGTGTTTTCCGCCACCGTTTCCACCGCGGCTTTGGTCACCTGCTCCAGGCTCAGATTCTGGACGTCCCGCCCTACGATCATGGAGACCGCCTTCCGGGCAACCTCCAGATCCTCCCGGACCAGCTCCCGGTAAACCTTCATGCTCTCGGTTTTCAGGGATTTCACAGAGAGTATCTGATAGCACATGAACGCTTCCAGTCCGATCCGCAGCAGGATGTGAATCCTGCCTGCCGCCCAGAGTATTCCCCAGGGAATGGCGGTGGACAGTGCAACGACGGCGACCGCAAGGAGCGCCCCTCCGGCAAGCTCCCCTCCATGGGTCTTAGGCAGCGCTTTTCTGATGAGCTTTTCGCCTGTAGCGATAGCGTTTCCCATCAGGCAAACCGGATGGGGCATCCAGTGGGGGTCCCCAAAGATCATATCCAGCAGAAAACCCGCCCCAAGGGCGATCATGGACGGCAGGACCGCGGTGTTCAAAAATTCAGCGGGATTCAACAGTTCAGATACCATTTTGCACCGTCCTGAGGAGGAATTCCACCATGCTGTCTATGGAAGCCTCTTCCGCAACAAAGGTCCGCATCCCGTATTTCCGCGCTTCCTGAGCGGTCTGCTCCCCGATGCAGAGAGCCTTGACTCCTGTATAATCTAAATCCTTTGCAATTTTTACAAAACCTCTCACCGTGGAAGCGCTGGTAAAGGCCACATAATCCACCGACTCATCGTACCAGTCGAATTCCGGCCCGGCCGCTTCCTCCGTCTCATAGACCGCCAGATCCTCATACTGAAGCCCTGCTTCTTCCAGGGGCCGTATCAGCTCTTCCGATCCGATTTTCGCTCTGGGGATCAGGACGAGCTGGCTTTTTCCGGAGCGTTCCTCTTCCTCTCGCATCCCGCGGGCAAGGGCTTCCCCCAGGGCCTTCCCGTCGTACCGTTCCGGCATGAGATCCACCAGGACGCCTTTATCCTCGATGGCCTTTCGGGTCGCGGAGCCGATGGCCGCAAACCTCAGGCCGTACAGCTTCCTGATATCGATTCCCAGCTCCCTCAGGCGCTGAAAAAACGCTTTCACCCCAAATGGGCTGGTAAAGGCCGCCCATTGATATTTCTCCATATTTTTTAGAGCTTCATCCAGCGCGAAGTTGTCCAGGATCCGATCCGTTTCTATTGTGGGAACTTCCAGGACCTCCGCTCCGTACTCCTGAAGCTTTGCGGTCAAGGCGGAGCCCCGTTCCTTCGGCCTTGTCACCATGACCTTTACCTGTCCCAGGGGCCTGTCCTCCGCCCAGTGAAACTCCTCCGCGAGGCTGCAGACCCTTCCCACCACGATGATGGCAGGGGGCTCTATCTCAGCTTTCGCCGCCGCTTCCGGCAGGTTTTGAATGTCGGAAACGACCCGCCTCTGGTGAGCCGAGGTCCCGTTTTCCAGGATCGCTGCCGGCATCGCCGGGTCCATTCCCGCATCCATGAGCTCCTTACAGATCACCGGCATGGAGGCGACTCCCATGAGAAAGATGAGGGTTCCGCCGAATTTTACCAGGGATGGGAAATCGATATCCACCCGGGCGAGATTTTTTGTGTGTCCCGTTATGATGTGTATAGAGGAGCAATAATCCCTGTGGGTCACGGGAATCCCGTTATACGCCGGCACGGAAATCGCGGAGGTCACGCCGGGAACCACCTCAAAAGGAATCCCGTGCTTCCGAATCTCCTCCACTTCCTCGCCTCCGCGCCCAAAGACAAAGGGGTCTCCCCCCTTCAGCCTAACGACCCGTTTTCCACCCAGAGCCTCGTCCACAAGGATCTGGTTGATCTCCTGCTGCGGCACAGGGTGATTGCCCGAGAGCTTTCCCACATTCACCAGCCTGGCCTCCCGGGGAATCATAGCGAGGATGCTCCGGCCTACGAGATGGTCATAGACCACCACTTCAGCCTGCTCCAGAACGGCTTTTCCTTTGACGGTGAGCAGTCCGGCGTCGTTGGGGCCGGCTCCCACCAGCCACACCTTTCCTATATTCTGTTTTCTCATTTCTTCCATATCCGCCGCCATCTTCTTTCAGACCTCCCCTTTCAGCCGCAGGGCCAACTGTTCTCCGAGGGCTTCTCCGTCCTCGCGCATGCCCGAGATCTCTCCCGTGATATAATCATCTCTTCCTTCTATATAATAGAGGCCTGTCAGCTTCACTTCTCCGCCCTTCGCTTGGGCAAAAGCCGCGATAGGCGAGCTGCAGCCTCCGTCCAAAGCCCTTACAAAGGCACGTTCAGTCAGGGCCTCCGTTTTCGCATCCTCATCGTTGACGCAATCCAGATAGCCGTAGTCTTCCCCCGCTCTTCCCTGAATCGCCATGATGCCCTGGCCCGCCGCCGGTATCATTTCCGACGGTTCGAACACCTTGCTGACCCGGTTTTCCATGCCGAGACGCTTCAATCCGGCATAAGCCAAAACCAGGGCGCAGTAATCGCCGTTATCCAGCTTCGACAGACGGGTAAGGACGTTTCCCCTCACCACCGCCGTGGAAATGCCGCCGTAGGAACGCCTGAGCTGCAGGCTTCTCCTGGCGCTGGAACTGCCGATGGATTTATCCGGCGCGCCGGGAACGCCGATGTTGAAAGCGGCGGCTCCGCCGGTTTCCGGGGCCTGATCTTCAGCCGTATGCGCCCCAAGGGGCAGCACCAGTACGTCCCTGGGGTCCTCCCGTTTGGAAAAGGCAAGAAGAGGCAGATCTTCCGGCGTGTCCATAGGCATATCCTTCAGGCTGTGCACCGCAATATCGATCCTGCCGTCCCGAAGGGCCTGATCCAACTCCTTTACAAAGAGTCCTTTCCCACCGACCTTGTCAAGGCTCCGGTCCAGGATCCTGTCTCCTGTGGTCTTCATGGTGACCAGTTCAAGCTCGATCTCTGGGTGGGCCTGACGGATCAGCTCCATCACCAACTCCGACTGGATCACCGCCAGCTTGCTTTCCCTGCTTCCGATTCTAATTTTTTCCGGCTTCAATGCTTCAATCCTCCCGCAGATTTCTGTTTTCATATCTTGCCAATATTGCTGTCCAGGCAATCGGCGATGGCCCTGGTCGCCTTTTTTGCAAGGCTGTGATCTTTCCCCTCCGCGGTGACGCCGACGGTGATCCCGTTTCTCCGAACGATCCCGGGAAAATAGAAATCGCTTTTTGTCTTGTCGTCTGCCACGTTTACAGGGATATTGCCTTCTCTGCACCCTTTATATATCTCATGATTCAATTGTCTGTCGTCTGTAGCCGCCAGCACATAGTCCGCCCCGTCCAGGTCAGATGGCTCATAGCCCTTGAGCCGGAGTTCGAGCTTTTGTTCCGCGCCGTAACCTTTGATCTCTTCCGAGGTCTCCCGGGCGATAACCCGGATGCTGCAGTCGAAGTCCAAAAGGGACCGGACGCGCCTCTGAGCGATCTTTCCTCCTCCGATCACGACGACGGTCCTGCCCGAAATATTGGTGAACAGAGGAAACCATTGGCCCGGTTCATCGCTTCCGCGCTTCGAAAGCTTCAGGTGATAGGTCTTCTCCAGCAGATTCCGGAGGGCTTCAGCAGAGATTCCCTCTTCCTCTTCTTCTCTGCCTATGACCAACAGCGCAGCTCCCGTTTCCCGGGCGGCCAGATACTTTTCATAAAAGCCTCCCGCCGCTCCCGAATCCTTTGTCACCAGGAACCTCGCGTCGGTTTGCCTGATCATCGCGGCATTCAATTCCGCAGTAAAAGGACCCTGCATGCAGATCATCCGCTTTCCCGGAAACCCCAGAGCGAAGCAGCTCTCCAACGCTTCGGGCATGGGAAGCACCCTTGGAAACAAGCGCTTCTGATAGTCCCGAATCCCGGTATATTTTGAAAGCTCCTTGCTCCCAACCGTAAGCAGCACGTTGCCCTCGGTCCGGTCCAGATATTCGGCAGCCTCCTCATGGCTGCCGAAGAACAGGCAGTCCATCCGCTCCCTGAGTCCCCTGGGACGAAGCACTCTGATATAGCTACAGCCTGCTCTTTCACAGGCGGCTTTGATATTTTCGCTCGCCGACCTGGCGTAGGGATGGGTCGTATCGATGACGAAATCAAACCGCTTTTCTTCCATAAGAGCCGCCATCTCATCCTCCGTCATGCGTCCCGGATGGATTTGAACATGCTCAAGGTCAGACCCCAGCACGTCCCTTCCATACTCCGTCGCCACGCAGGCGTAGACTTCGGGTCCGCTCCCGCCAATGGCGCGGGACAGCGTTTCCAAAAGCTCCCGTCCCTCCGTCGTGCCTGCAAAGACCAATAGATTCTGCATCCCTTTATCCTCTTTTTTCAATGCCGTACCCTCTGGGGGTGACGAGTTTTCCGGCAATTTCCCTCGTCTGTGAGTTTCCTATGAATACGGTGGTAAACATGTCCACCTGGGCATCTTGCAGCTCGCCCAGCGTCAGCACGGTGCCCGTCTCTCCCTGGCGGCCGATATTTCGGACAAATCCGCACCTGGTTTCCGGCCCGCGATGGTTCCGGACGATTTCACAGGCCCTTTTCAAATAATCCTGCCGCTTCTTGCTGGAAGGATTATAGAGGCAGATCACGAAGTCCGCCTCCGCGGCGCAGCCGAGGCGCTTTTCAATGAGCTCCCAGGGGGTAAGGAGGTCGCTCAGGCTGATCACCGCAAAATCGTGAATCAAAGGCGCCCCCAAAACAGCGGCTCCGCTGCAGGCGGCGGTGATCCCCGGAATGACTTCGATCTCAACGGGATCATACTGCTGAGCCACCTCGTACATCAGACCCGCCATTCCATAAACCCCCGGATCTCCGCTGCATACCATGGCCACCGTCTGTCCCTTCAGAGCCTCCGCGACCGCCAGATGACACCGCTCCGCTTCCTTTTTCATCGGAGTTGAGACCAGGTTCTTATGGGGGAATCTCTCCCTGATCAGGTCCACATATACGTCGTACCCCGTTATCACATCGCATTCTTCAAGGGCTTCCGCGGCCTTCTGCGTCATCTGGCCCCATTCTCCCGGGCCGAGAGCCACCACATATATCTTCATCTTTCCTCCTATGATTTTAACGTATCCTTGCTGGCCGCTTCGTATACCGCGTCCAGACATTCCTTCCACAGTGAGTTATTCAAAGTATCCTTCAAACCGAAGAGCAGCTTTCCGACGGATTTTTCCACCGCCCGCTCGATCTCCGCCCGGAGCTGGTCCTTCTCAGCCTCCGGCAGTTCGATGGCCTCGATGGGATGATCCAGCCGTTTGGACACGTCCTCTGTGGACATCCTCACGATGTCCTGAATCTCAGGAACCCTCTCCCGAAAGGCAAACCATCTCTTCAGACCGTCCATGTAGTCCTCCAGTATCCCCATGGCTTCCCCTCTGCCACTGCCGTTTTCATATTTATTTCTATTTCCGTGCCCGTTCCCGGCCCGGCTTTCTTCCTTTTCCAGATGATCCACGTCAAAGAGGGCGATCCCCTCCATCCCGCCGATTTCAGGCTCGATGTCCCTGGGAACCGCCAGGTCGATCCAGATGCTCGGCTCTCTGTTCAAATGACCTTCTATCTCGCTCTTCCTCAGCGTATAGTGAGGGCTGCGGGTCGCGCTGATCACCACCTTCGATGAAGCCAGCTCCCGGATCCTCTCCTCGTAAGGGATCATGATACAGCCCTCCGGAACAGCAGACTCCGTCGGGTGGCATCCGTGCATCGCCCTGCGCAGGGTCATCTTGACCACCGCCCCCTGGGCCAGCAGCGTATTGCAGACGAGCTGTCCCATCTTCCCGTTTCCGATCACAAAACAGGGGACGCCTTTGAGTTCACCCAGCCGGTCCTTCAAAAGAGACAGAACCTGCAGCGCGGTGGAACCGTCTGCGGCGGCAAGCCTCACCTGGGATTTGACTTTCTTGGCGGCGCCGATGGCCGTCTGAAACACCTTTTCCAGCACCATGTCGGTGCAGTGGTTTTTCCGGGCCAGGATGACCGCTTCCCGCACCTGGGAAATGATCTGATCCTCGCCGAATATCCTGGAATCCAGCCCGCAGGCGAGCTCCAACAGGTGCTGCACAGCCCCTTCTCCTTCTCTCTCAACAAAGAGATCCCCGTACTGCCCGGCGTCGGCTTCTTTTAACGCGCACAGCATCCTGTAGGGCGATAGGTCGGGCCCGGCGCTGATCCACAATTCCGTCCTGTTGCAGGTGGAAAGAATCACGCAGCCGTCTATGGGATACCGCTCCTTCAGAAGCCTCATGGCTTCCGCTGCCCCTGATTTCGTAAAGGAAAAGCGTTCCCGGTATTCAATTGAAGCTTTATTGTGGTCGATTCCGACCATCCTGACATTCAGTTTTTCGTCTATTTCTATCATTTTATTCCTTCTCGGTTATTCCTTTCCGGAACTCGTGGGTAAAGGCCGGATCGTAAAGCTTTGAACGGTCGTAATGACCACCTAGAAAGTCCCCCACGAGGATCAGGGCCGTCTTTGTTATCCCGTTATCCTTTGCCATCTGAGGCAGGGTGTCCACCGTTCCCCGGAAAACCTTCTCATCGGGCCAGGTCGCCTTGTAGACGATAGCCGCAGGGGTGTCCTTGCGGTAGCCTCCGGCCAAAAGCCGTTCCTTCAGCGGCTCCAGCAGCCCTGTGGAAAGAAAGATCACCATGGTCGCCTGGTGAGCCGCCAGCAGGGAGATTTCTTCTTTTTCCGGCACCGGCGTTCTTCCCGCCATTCGCGTGATGATCACCGTCTGGGAGACGTCGGGCAAGGTGTACTCGGCCTTCAGCGCGGCGGAAGCTCCAAAGCAGGAGCTTACTCCCGGCACTACATCATAAGGAATTCCCGATTCCTCCAGCAGATCCATCTGCTCCCGGATCGCTCCGTATATGCTCGGATCTCCGGTATGCAGCCGCACCGTCATCCTGCCCGCGGCCTCCGCTTCCCTCATCACGGCGATCACTTCCTCCAGGGTCATGGACGCGCTGTCGTAGATCAGGCAGCCTTCCTTTGCAATTTCCAGATGCGACGGATTCACCAGAGAACCCGCGTAGATGATGACGTCCGCTTCCGTCAGAAGCTTCTGCCCCCTGACCGTGATCAGATCTGCCGCTCCCGGACCCGCTCCCACAAAATGTATCATGCTATCTCCTTTTATCTTTTACTACCAATATCGAGAAATAACCCGCTTCCTCATCCAGGTCCGCAAGCCGCCGGAAAATCCGTTCTCCCGGCATCCCGCAGCGTTCGACCATCTTTACTTCAGGCGGATTTTCCATATCCTCAAGGATTCTCTTCACCCTGCCGATGGATTTTCCCGATTTCATCAGAACCCTTGTCCCCTTCAGCAAAAGAGCTTCTTCTATCCCTTCATAGGAGGCGGGTATAATGTGCAGAGCTTCCGAGGCCTCCGTGAGGCCTTCGTTCAGTCTGGCCGCCACTGCGCAGAAGGACGGGACTCCGGGCACGATTTCCACCTCATATCCCCTGGCCGCAACCCGGTCGTGAACATAGATGTAGGTCGAATAGATGGACGGATCTCCCAGAGTCAAAAACACGACGTCCAGGCCTTTTTCCAGCACCGCGATCACCGCGTCCGCCCCGCGGTCATGGCTCTCCTTCAGCTTGCTTTCATCCCGGGTCATGGGCATGGGAACCTCCAGGAGTTCCTTTTCACTGATTTCGGGGACCGCTCCTTCGGCGATTTTAAAGGCCGTATTCGTATCCCGCCCCGACGCAGGGATCGCCACCACCTGGCATTCCCTGATCAGCCTGGCCGCCTTGAGGGTCATCAGTTCCGGATCGCCGGGACCCACCCCCAGCCCGTATAGCTTACCTGGTTTTTTCATATGTTTCTCCCCTGGCAGGCGCGTTCCAGTTTTTCCCGCAATGCCGGCGCATCCGCCGTCTCTCCCAGATATCCGTACTGATTGGAAAAGATGATGGCGCCGATTTCCATGCTTTGATGCACCCGCTCTTTGATGTGAAAGTCCAGTTTTTTCAAGATGGACTGCATTGTCGCTTCCCTGATCCCCGCACGGTCCAGAACCGAAATCGCATCCTCCGTCGTTACGCAGTCCAGAAGCTCGCCGACGACTTCCTTTGAAGCTCCAGCCAGCGCCCCGTGGACTCCCATGATCTCCATACGGGCGTCGCCGTATCTGGAATGGGTATTCATAATTCCGGCCGCCACCTTGATAAACTTCCCGATATGCCCCACCAGAAGCACGCCTTTGAATTTAGAAAGTTCAGCATAATCCAGCGCCTCTCCTACAAAGTTGCTGCACTTCACGGAATATATTCCGGACAGCGCGGTCTGTGATTTCAGAAATGTCTCTCCGTAGTTTCCCGGAGTGATCACCAGATATTCTGTCCCTGCGGCTTTTTGAACGTCCATCTCCACTTTGATGGTATCGATCAGGGCCTGGTCGCTCATGGGCTCGACGATCCCGCTGGTTCCCAGTATGGATATCCCTCCGACGACTCCCAGTCTGGAATTGAAGGTCTTTTTCGCGATCTCCTCCCCCCCGGGAACGGAAATCTCCACGTAAAGCCCGCTATTGTAATCAAATTCTTCACAGACACCCCGAACCTGCTCCAGTATCATCTGTCTGGGAACGGGATTGATGGCGGCCTCCCCCACGGAACACGCAAGCCCCCGTCTGGTCACTCTGCCTACGCCCTCTCCCCCGTCGAGGATGATCCTGGGGCCGTCGCTGTGCAGGACTACCGCACCCTCCGGGATTATCTCCGGCTCACGGAAAGTTTTCACCGCCTCCGCATAGACCAGGATCCCGTTGGTAGCGTCCGGATCGTCTCCGGCGTCCTTTCTCACGGCGCACTTTCCCCATCCGTCTCCGCTCGACCCATCCTCAGGAACAAGCTCCAGCCGGACGCCCTTGGGCGTGTTCAGAACGATCTTCTCATCCCTGGGAAACGCGGCGCCCAGAGCCATGGCGGCAGCCCGTTGAGCCGCCGCCGCCGCACAGCTTCCGGTGGTGTAACCGCACCGCAGTCTTTTATTGTCCTTAAAAACATATTGATCCATTGAATCTCCGCCCAGCTTTAAAACTTGCGAGTATTTTCTGAAAGGCATTAAGGCCTTTATTCATTCAGTAAATCCTTAACATGTTCCAGATAGATATTGCGAATAGATTGAAATTCCCCGAGCCCTCTCAGGATGCACTCCACCTCATATCCTGCCTTCTCAAAGCAGCTCTTCCAGGAATCCTCTTCGTTTCCGGCCATGTCGTTTACAGCATGATCCCCCGCCACCACCATCAGCGGCATCAGGAATACCTTATCCGGGTGAAACGAATCAACCTGCCGGAATACCGTTTCAAAATCCGGATAGCCCTCCACGGTCCCCATGAAAACATTGGGATATCCCATGACCTTAAATCGGTAATCCAGCGCGGCGTACGCCGTATCGACGGGATGTTCCGTTCCGTGTCCCATCAGCACCAGAGCCTCTCTGTCCCCGGGCCTCGGGCACTGCTCCATGACGGCGCGGATCACCTTGTCGTAATCTGATCTATGATATAATAAGGGCTTTCCAATCTTTATCTCTTCAAACTGGCTGGCAAACATCTTTACATCAGCCGTCATGCCGTCATATTCATCGCCGGGAATCACATGGGTGGGCTGGACCAGCACCTTCCGAAATCCGTCGTTCACCAGCCGGTTCATCGCTTCCGCGACGCTGTCGATGACGATTCCGTCCCGCTTTTCCAACACCTTCAGGATCATTCCGCTGGTAAAAGCCCTTCTGGTCTCATATTCGGGATGCGCCTCCGCAATGGCCCTTTCAATGGCCCCTATGGTCTTTTCCCGGGTTTCGGCATGGCTCGTGCCGAAGCTCACCACGAGGATCGCTTTTTTCTCATTTGTCATTGGGTAACCTCCCCTGTCCGCCGTCTCGACGCCTTTTCAGGCTGAAAACGATCATTTCCAAAAAAAAACTGCCTGATCCTGGACCTTGCCGGAATAGGCATAATAAAAGAAACGAGGCGCGTTTCCGTTTACTACACCTTCCCTTCGTCCGTAGGAGTGTGTAATATACCAGACAGTCTGGTCGCCCAGGCGTCTGAATTTCCGTCATCATCAGGCAGGTTTTCTGGCTCAAGCGTCGTCGCCGGTATCAGCCTTCCCGTTTTTCACAGTGGCGTTTCAGATACGGCTCCTCTTTTACAGCGGCGGTCCCGCGTGGGTTTCTCACCCACTTCCCTATTATCCCACCCGCAATAAAGTGGGCACCCGTTGACTGTTCAAATTAACGATTTCAGTTTAACATCTTACCCCTTGTTCGTCAATGGGATGGAAGTTAAAATACCATGGGACATGCCCATGGTATTTGTGATCAAAGCGTGTTATTCGATAGTTTTTTTCTTGTTCCGCTCTCTCTCGTTCTTGGTTCTTTCCACATATCTTCCCATGAAGAAGGCCAGTATACCGACGCCGATCCCCGTCTGTACGCAGAACAGCAGACTTTCGATCTCTCCCGGCAATTCCCCTCCGATGGCCTGTTCTAGGACCGGTGTGAACCACGGCACGTATTCCCTGCCCGTCACCTCTGAGACCACCACGCTTCCCGCGTCGTCGGAACCGCCGAACTCTGCGCCCTTTAACGCGAAGAGCGGGACGACGGCGATCAGCACCGCGATAACTAACAGAATGATTACGGTTTTCTTATTCTTTGACATTACATTTCACCTCCGCTCAGAAATCCAAGTTCTTTCAGGTCAGATTTTGCATAGGTTTCAAGGCCTATCACGATGACGACGGTGAGAATACCTTCTATGATCGCCAAGGGCAGCTGTGTCGGCGCAAATACGGCGAGGAATTTCAGCACGGACACGGCAAATCCTCCGTTGGCGGCAGGATAGGCAAGAGCGAGCTGGACGCTGGTCACGCAATATGTAAACAGATCGCCGATGGTCGCCGCAAGGAAGATGCCGACCTTTCTATTCACATTCAGCTTCTTGAACAGCACGTAGAGCCCATAGGAGACGAAGGGACCGGCAATGGCCATGGAAAACGTGTTGGCCCCCAGAGTCGTCAAACCGCCGTGAGCGAGAAGGATCGCCTGGAAGATCAGGACGATGATACCCAGGATGCTGACCGCGCTCGGCCCCAGCAGAATCGCTCCGAGTCCGGTGCCCGTCATATGGGAGCAGCTGCCTGTAACGGAAGGGATTTTTAATGATGAAAGCACAAAGACGAACGCTCCCGTCATTGCGATGATTACGATGGTTCTGCGGCTCGCGGCAAGAGTCTTTTTAAGGGACAGGTATCCTGCCACCAGGAACGGAACACAGATAGCTCCCCATGCGATGCAGAATGAGGGTGGGAGATATCCTTCCATAATATGCATTGCGTTTGCAGCGGGGGCAATTCCGAGGAATAGTGCGGCAACTGCAGTGCAAAGAACGATTTTTCTTTCTTTCATGCTCAGTTTCATTGCTTTCTCTCCTTTTACTGATTATTTATAAATAAAGATTTATGTTTAACAGGGTCATTGGCTTCGATCATCTCAGCAAACTCCTGCATGCTCCTGGGGTAGCTCCGGGTATCGTCAACCATGCGGTTTTCGATCAGCAGGTCATAGACCTGCATCAGCACCGGCGGCTTTAGATTCGCCTGTTTCAGCACCTCTTCGTCCCGAAAGATTTCCGGCGGAGTTCCGTCCGCAATGATCTTCCCCTGGCAGAAAACGATCACCCGATCGGCCCACCGGTAGGCAAAATCAACATCATGGGTGGAAATCAGCATCGTTTTCCCTTCCAAGGAAAGGCGTTCCAGAACGTCCTCCAGTATTTCCGCATTGATCGGATCAAGTCCTGCCGTAGGCTCGTCAAATATGATGATCTCTGATCTCATGGCGATGATGTCTGCAATGCTGACCCGCTTTTTCTCTCCTCCGCTTAAATAGTGGGGGGGACGCGCCTTATACTCCTGCAGGTTCATGTAATCGAGGGCCTCTTCCACGCATTCCAGGACCTCTTCCTTGGGAAGCTTCAGGTTCATCGGGCCGAATCCGACCTCTGCCAGAACGGTGGACGCGATGATCTGGTTGTCGGCGTCCTGAAACACGATGCCGATATTCTTCCGAAGCTCCTTTAAATTCTTTTTGTTGATGGCCGTTCCCCGATAGATTATCTGCCCTTCATCCGGTGTGAGCACGCCGTTGGTGTTCAGGAAAAATGTTGACTTTCCCGCCCCGTTTGGGCCTACTACGGCAATTTTCTCGCCTTCAAAGATGTCGATCCAGACGCCGTTCAGCGCGGCCTGTCCGCTTCCGTAGCAATAATGTAAATCCTTGACTTCCAGTATCGGTTTTTTCATAATTGACCTTTCTATCGAGTGAGCCCCGGGACGATTCTGTCAAGCGAACCTCATGGCAGCTTTACCGGGTAAAGCCCCATATCACCAGGAGAATGAGAATGAAGACTGCCGCCTTGACGACCTGGGACGCCTTTACAGCCTCAGTCACTTCAAGAACCATAAATTCGCCGTCATAGCACCTTGCCACCATTGCGTTATAGTAAGTGTCCGCCTTTTTCAGCGAAACGATCAGCATATTGCTTGCGACCTTTCCAAATGTGATCCATGACGTCTTCACATCATAAAATCCAAGGCGGGAATCCGCGGAATTTCTCATGTTGATGTTGACGTCAAACAGGATGAAAATGTACCGGTATGTTATATTCATCAGTTCGATGAACAGTTTCGGCACATGGGCTTTTCGGATCACGCTGATGATCTCGGCCGCGGGCGTCGACAGCGCCATCAGCTCCATGGCGCTGATGGCCGCGAAGACCTTCAGGATCAGAAAGAACATCTTCCGCAGTTCCTCCCAGGAGGTATAGATATAGCAGATGCCCAGATCCAGCCTAAACTGCCCCAGGGGCCGGGTCGAAAAGTTCAGGCCGATGGCGACGGCGCCCACCAGGATAAAAGCCACCGGGATCGACAGCACCGACAGGTAGGAGGACAGCGGAAGGCCACCCTTTACCACGGTCAGCCAGGCCATCGCCAGGATCACCGTGACGGATACCCACGGATTGTTCAGCACGATGCAGAGCACGAGGGTCAGGAGGGAAAAGGATACCTTGAAGGTCGGATTCCAGTCTCTGATCCGTGAATTGTAGGCGTAAAAATCTATGGAGGCTCCTTCCCCGTGCTTGTGGCCTATTTTGTGACGATGATTTTCCATTTCGCGCTCTCCGGAACCGATTTTCCAAAAAAATTGAAGGGCTGCAGCTTTTTCGCTACAGCCCGTTTTTTCTGTAATAAACATAAGTAGTAAATACCGATTTCCCTTCGGATTACAATACACTCTATGCAGGTCTTCTGGCTTGCGCATCAACATCATCATCCGATCTTCCCAAAGCTTATGCTCCAGTGATCTTCCTTTTCGGATCAGGATTTCAACTCCTCGCTTACAGCGGCGGGACCGCGCAGGATTTTGACCTGCTTCCCTCTTAGCTGTTCATCTGTCCGATGAACAGAACATAAAATGTTTATTCACTTGTACCAAAGAAATAGTATCACCGCCGGATTCCCATGTCAAGCGCGTTTGAAAGAATTTACAGCTAACGCCCACTATTCTGCACCGCTCTCCGCAAACCGCTTTAGAATCGTCGCCACTTCAGCTCGGGAAGCGTTGCCATCCGGTGCAAGTGTCGTCGCCGTACGCCCGGTAATCAGTTTTTCTGAGTTTGCCCACTTCATGGGGGCCTGTGCCCACCCGCTGACCGCGGCCGCATCGTTAAAGCCTCCAATTTCCGCGGCTGCGGTTACCGACGTATTGTATCCTTTATAATTAGAATAGTTGTACAGAATCGTCGCCATCTGCTCACGTGTCACATCGTTGTTGGTTCCGAAGCGCCCATTGCCCGTGCCCGCGACAATTCCGTTGGCGTTAGCCCATGATACCGCATCGCTGTACCACTGGCCGCTCTTTACGTCGGTGAAACCGTTTGATTTCGTGATTGCCGCTCCTGTGGCTTCTGCCTTTGCGGCAGGCGAACCTTCAAGGCGGTACAAAACCGTGACGAGCATCGCTCTTGTCATCTGGCTGTTCGGACTGAAAGTTGTCGTCGTCGTGCCGTTAAACAAGCTGTTCTTCACCGCGTATTCCACGGCGCCATAGAACCAGTCGGTATCCTTTACGTCAGTGAATGGATTCTTCCAGGCGGCCACCCAGTCAACCATATAATAGGACAGGTGGTTTGTTGTGAACGTCGCAAGGCCCGTATTCTTATCATATTTACAGGCTATTTTCTCCAACTCGCCCTTATCGTTTAAGTACCAAACCGTGACGCCGCTGGAATCTTCGCCGGTTTTGAGGGTATAAGGCAAGGACACTGTAATGCTGCCTCCGCTAAAGTTGGTGATTTTCTTGCCGCCGCTCAAAATGGAAACATCGTAAACAAGACCGCTTCCGACAGTTTTTTGTTGATTCTCTGTCAGGGCTGATGAATCCACAGCTTCAATGCTGATGATTACCTCGCTTCCGGCGGCCTGGGATACCACTGAAGGCAGCACACTGTTGGGAATCGTCACATTGCCCACGGGAGTCTGAACCATCAGATCGGCGTCAGTGTCTGACGCTACAGAGGAAAGAGAAGATTTCGGCAGTTCAACGCTTACCTTCTTGGCAGTTCCTGTGATCTCCGGAGCAATGACAATGGTCTTGCTGCTGTTTTTCTTTGCATCGGTGATAGCGCCGGTCATGTCCGAAGCCTTGATGGAAACAGACGCCACACCTTTTAACGCCGTGACCTTTGGCGCTAAGGTGGTGGAACCTGTCGCTGCGTCGCCACCGAGCACATCGTCACAATTCGGATCTACATCCTTCGCCTCTAGCCATTTGTTCCAATATTTTCCATCCCCTCGAGGTGGATACTCTTTTCCTCCCAGACTCTCCCAGTCTGCAACTTCATAGGAATAATCGTTTACATAGTGCCAGATCACCTTATCGCCTTTTTTCAAATCCCAGTACTGCAAACCTTCCGGGGGATGTTTTCCATTGACGGTATACATCCATCCGGAACGCTCCCCATTCGTAAACTCGGACAACTTGTAGGCGCCGCATGGGGCAGTTATATCTGACACGTAATTCTTGCCCTCTCCCTTCGTGATCAGCCCCGCATCTTCCATGGCCAGCACAAATAGATCGTATACAGTGGAACCCTTTTCCATCGTCCACTGCCTTGTGGCCCTCCATGTAACATATTTTGCACCGTAATATCCTTCGTCGCCTTTACTCAGATCCACGTCTCCCTTTGAACGGGTGGACCCGATAAGCCGAAAGGTAACCTTTACGGTCGGATCCTCATCCGGCTGAAGAATATATTTCCACTGCGCCGTCAATGCAATCTCTTTGGGCATATCAGGTGTATATTGGTCGTATTTTTTTCCACTCTTGTCATACCAACCTAAGAATTCACGTTTTTCCCACACGGGAACCGGAAAGCTCTTATCCGGTGTGTCGGGCGTATAGGTGCGTTCGTAAGCGCCCTCTATCCTGCCATAACCAGGATCAAACTTGACAAGCGTGTACTGATCATTCTCGTCCGGTTGTCCTTCCACAAGGTTGAAATAACCTATCCATGGCTCCTTTTCCCCTTCCTGCACGATGATCCTCAGCATCTTATGATTTGGCATTTTTTTGTATGTGCTGGAAGCTCCCCGGGAACCGTTAATGTAGATGTTCGAGCCATTGGGCGTGTTTACATTCACGACGAATGCGCCGCTGACGGGTACATCGTTATACACATACACGCCGTCCTGCAGCGCCACGGCTTTGCCGTCTACCGTGATAGAAGCAGGAGCTTGCGTTGTACCAACTTTGGAAGGGGTCGGAGCAGTAAGGCGCATTCCATTAATTTCCGTTGACTTTTCACCTATGGCGCTGTTGAGAATATTCGTCGCAGTCTGGACTTTGACGTAATGAAATCCCTTGTCGCTGACATCTACAGGCATTCCTTTCTCATCCACAGCCCACTTCAGGTCAAAACCGTCATTTCTTGCGCTTACCCAATCAACCAATCCCGTGTACGGATTCAAAGCAACATTGGTGTCAACCTTGATTCCGCAATCCGCGTAACCGAAATGTGGAAATGGCGGCACGGTGTTTCCGTATTCATTTTTCCCTGATTCTGCCACAAGCAACGTGCCTGTTAGAGTGATTTCCCTTTCAAGCTCCGGCGTCCAAGGAAACAGTGGATAAAATTCCTTTACAGGATAACCTCCTGCCTTGCCTGCACCGCCGTAATTGTCCGTCCAAATAGATGTTGAGGCATTGGGTTTATATGTCATAGAGTAGCCCCATATGGCGGCATCATCGTAATGCAGCGAACCCGCAAGAGAATACCAGTGTTCTCCATCCTCTGAAACGAGCACATTTCCCGGTTCAGCAAAGCCTGGTCCGCCATCGTGGGAATTGCCATAGACAATGAAGTCCACTCCGTAAGGGTTGTTGGGGTTATCAATGATGGGTTTTTCATAGTAATATGTAATATAGCCGCCAAAGTTGCCAAGTGAAATGGGGGTTCCATTTATGCTTGTGTTACTGCCATAGAGTTCGTCACTAACACTGGGATTGGATAGTTTTGTAGTATTCGTCAGTTCGTTGCCCCGCAGTGTCGCTACACCGTTAAGACCATAGGACCCAGTTCCGGCGCCGTTTGTAAACTGCGATGCAATGCAGAGATATTCCTCTACCCGCTGCGGCATATCACCGTATACCTGTTCATAACACCAAAAGGTATAGTCAGTAGATGTGCCGGTCGAACGTATTTGAACTACCGTACGGGCCCCATCTCTGGATGTGTCCAGCTCCAGCTTACAAACGCCGTCTGTCACTGTTTGTCTCGCATCTCCGATCCAGACCTCAGCTCCCTCGCCTACCTGAATGGTAAACTTCCCCTTTGCCTCACCGTACAGGGTGACGGCATCATATTGCCTGGTTTTTTTTTGGACTCCTTCAAGGCCAAAATAGTTAACATCGCTCATCATCTGGCCGTTTGTGATCTCCACGTTGCCGATAGCTGTGCTGGGCAAGACCTCAATTTCCTGAACCGCTGTATGCTCTCCGAAACGGACGGTTATCCGGGTATCGCTGAGAGTCAATACGTCAGAGGGTTCCACAGAATATCCCAAGATCGGAACAAGATCTCCTCCGGCTTTAAGCTTTGCCATCACGACCATACCGGCAGGATCAAAGTGATCTCCAGCGAAGAAGGCCACTTTGGAAGGCGGCGCTGTGATAGATATGGAATCGACATCCTCAGGCTCAGGATCTGACGAAGCATCTGGCGCTGCGATGGTAAAGTTAAAGGTATATTTCGTTAATGTACCGTTGCCATCACCACAATAAAAATAAAGCATCTCTTGCGCTTCTCCATCCTCAAGAGAAACTTTTATCTTATTTCCGTTCGTGACGAATAAATTAAAATTGTCCGTCATTTGCTTCGTTGTCAATCCTGGCAATGTATTAATTAACGGGCATTTTCCAAACGTTTCGGAGCTGTTGCTATAATCGCAGAGGAAATCAAATGTAGCATCATTAGGAGTACCATAAACAAGAGAAATATTATATGTTCTGTCAGGGTAATTCCCTGTTCCTGTCACATCCACGGTATAGCTGGAACCCTCAACCCCATCAATAGCCCATCCATGTAGCTTGGCCCATGACAGTTTTGATGGCAACGGAGGTAAGTATTCGTCGTTAACAGGAATATAGTAATCGAACTGCTCCTCCGGGTGATCGCCCCATGGACGTCCATCTGCCAGCGTCGTTGTCATGTTTCCTAGAACGAGTGAAAAAACAATTAATACGCAAAAAAGTGCTCTCAGCTTTTTCATTATAGTATTTACCTTGCTTTCCTAAATATAGTATACGATTTTTCTGCTGAAATTCACCCGGCAAAAGAGCGTTTCCACGCCCTTTTGCCGGGAATTATAGCTTTACGGAAGCGTAATCAGACTGTAAGCCCCCGTATAAGTAAAGTATGCGTCAGCAAGCATATCTCCCCAATTGTCATTATCTTCTAAGCTATTTAAAACGCTCTGTGTTTTTAGAATATACTTCTGATTGGAATCGAAGCTGCCCGTGAAAGTCACCTCACCCTGTGCGTTGGATACCGCCGTACCGATAGCCGTACCACCAGTCAGAGGGTAGAGCTTCGCCACAATTCCAGCGCCAAGATCCGTATAATTATACACGCTCATGAAGTAGTCGGGCAGCGGGTCAATATATGTCTGATGACCCTGAAGCTGTACGATCAGCGTCGTATCATCGGCGCATTCATAGACGCCGCGCACATATTGAGCCGCCAGGCTGCCGCTTTCTCGATCAAGGTCAGACGGGAAGTCATAGAAGAGATGCACCACATCTCCATCCTGAACATAGGTGTTCGAGATATAGGTCCCCCAGTAGCCTGCCGGAGTAGGATTGCCGGGAATAAGTTCTACAGGGAATTTATCATTGACACGGTATGTCCAGCCGTCAAAGCCCAACTGCCCGCTTTCCCATGTGTCTCCATCATGGGAAACAGACTGCAGATAATCGCCGCGGGAAGTGGGGCGGATATCGAAGTCCAGTCCGTTGCTTCCGTCAATTTCGTCCAGAACATCCTCAACGGTAAAATTCTTCGGTGTAATGCTTGATAATGTGGTTGTAATTTCTTCCCGGAATGCAGTATCTGGTATAGTCCCCCACTCATCCCAGGAAAAGAGGTCCCCGGTTTCTATTACAAGTGTAACCACCGCGGATGTGGACATCGCCGGCGGCGTCGCCAGATAGCTAGAACAATTCAGGTTTGACGGGCTAGGCGGTATCGCATCTCCGTAAAGATAATCGCCGGGTTCCACCGCCCAGGCCACCGAGGACATCGCCAGCACCATGGTCAGTGCTAAGATAAACGAAATAGCCTTTTTGTTCATAAACAATTTTTTCATTCTCTTGTACCTCCCTTTCGAATGAAATTTTTCCTGCCGCCGGCGGAATTACCGCGGCCTGTGCAATTCATTGATTTCATCCCCCCTTTAAATTGCCTTTTATTTCAAACCGTTTTCAGAAATTGAAATTGGTTGTGAAATACAAGCGCCGATTCATTTTCTCTTGCTCCCAAATACAAAAAAACTGTGGCAGTTAATGCCACAGTCCGTTTTTGCTGTACCAGAATAAATATATATAGGCCATGTCGCCAATGTCAATTACCCGTGACGCGACTGTCCGGTTTTATGCAGGTCTTCTGGCTTGCACATTGATGTTCCGCTCCCCTTCCCGAGTATTCTTCTCAGTGGTTTATGAGCGAAACTACGCGCTTACAGCGGCGGGACCGCGCAGGATTCCAACCTGCTTCCCTCTTAGCTGCTTGTCCGGAATCATCCGGCAGGCAGAACATAAAACTCTCTATTCAATTTCACCGGATTTCAACCGGAGTTTTTCTTCATTGTATACATGGAGAAGAATGAAAGTCAAGGAGCAAATTTCCAATTATTAACTTTTTGATGAAATCTAATCGGGTTTGGATGAATTTTACCGATATCTCTGCCGGCCTTCTCGTCAGTTTCGCCTTGACAAAGAACCACACTGGATACCATAATTAATAAGCAATTACAAGAACAGATAATACAAAAGTCCGGGGAGGGATCCATCCTATGAAACCACTACAGAATAAATTAAAATCGGCTGGCCGGGACGAATCGACAAGAGCAATTTTTTTTGCGCTTCTCGCCGCCGTCTTATTCGGCGTCTGCTCTCCGGTTTCAAAAGTGCTGCTTGCCAGCCTGCCGCCGACTTTCATGGCGGCGCTCCTGTATCTCGGCGCGGGGCTCGGCATGCTCCTGATCCGCGTGGTGGGAATCCTCCGCAAAAAACCCCGGACGGAAGCAAGAATGACAAAGAAAGAGCTTCCTTACGCCGCGGCGATGATCCTGCTGGATATCGCGGCGCCGATTTTCCTTATGGTGGGACTGACAATGACTGCGGCGTCCACCGCATCCCTCCTGAACAACTTCGAAATCGTCGCCACCGCCGCCGTGGCAATGGTATTTTTCAAAGAGCCCATGGATAAGCGGATGTGGATGGCGATTCTGCTGATCACGCTGTCCAGCATCATCCTGTCGGTGGAAGACTTCCACAGCCTCAACCCTTCCGTCGGAGCTGCCTTCGTCCTGGCGGCATGCCTGTGCTGGGGCGTTGAAAACAACTGCACAAGAATGCTATCCCTGAAGGACCCCCTTCAGATCGTAATCATAAAAGGGTTCGGCTCGGGAACCGGAGCCCTGCTCATAGCCGCGGCGGTCAGCGGTTTTTTCGCGGGAACCGTCAGCTTTTCCGGGCTATACGAAAACCTCCCCTATATCCTCATGGCCCTGTTTCTGGGGTTTATCTCCTACGGACTCAGCATCTTCTTCTACATCGCGGCACAGAGAGAACTCGGGGCCGCAAGGACGAGCATCTATTACGCCGCCGCGCCTTTCATCGGCGTTCTGATCTCCTGGGTCGCGCTTCGCGACGCCATAACGGGCTCTTTTCTCATCGCTCTGGCCATCATGATTGCCGGAACCTATCTGGCCATCTCCGAGAAGCATAAGCATTTCCATGTCCACGTGGAAGAGACCCATGAACACCGACACCGGCATGACGACGGACATCACAACCACCGCCATGACTTCGAGGTTGCCGGGGAGCACAGCCACCCGCATACCCACGAGGCGCTGGAGCACACCCATACCCACACGCCGGAGCTGCATCACCAGCATACCCATGAGCATGTTTAAACCTGCATTACTGCCCGTATTCAGTTGCCGGGTATTTTTTCTTCTTTATCAGCATGATGATTCCTTGAAGGATAAATATCCCGCTGGCAATCATGCCGGCTATCGAACTGTACCCTATGGCATTTTCCGTGTGCTCCATTGTTAAGAGCGTGCATTGTGTTACGACAATGGATACGCAAGCATCGGTAAAATTTAAAACCTTCAGCGTGGAAACGATGGGAGCTTTTAAATGGCGGGTTACGATGGTTCCATGGATGGCAGTCCCTAACTTGGAAAAAGCGATCAGCGCCACCAAATAAACCGTGTATCCGCTGTAAACAGTGGCGTCTCCTGCGAAATGCATCCGTAAGCAGACAAGTAGATAGGCAATCCCCGAAAGGCAGATTAAAATGCCGCTATGTTTATAAACAGAGAATTCAAAATCGTAGCGTTTCTCGGTGTTTGCGATTAACTTTGCTTTTCGATACCTTTGCAATGCGTGCCCGCGAGCAGAGCAGAGCAGCAGATAGTACATGGCGTTTGCCATGAACCAGGGGGAGAGGAGGTATATGCCCAGGGCTAACTGCCCGGTGCCGGATACCGCATTGATTACAAATGATGCCGTTGTTGTGGCAATCGTTCGATCTTGATAATTCCCCATATAGCGGTGCAGCAATTTTTTCACGGAACATATCCTCCTTTCGTTGGTTTTCTTTTATTTGCGGCGCTTTTTAATGACCGCGCCGGCGACGACGCCTACGGCGGCGACGGCAGCGACCACGATGATGGCTACGGGCATTTCTTTCACCTCTTTTCCGTTTTCCCCATGTCTACAACTTTATTTTTGGGGTTGTTATTTCGATAATAAGCTGTTGGCCTTCTCACACACCTCATAGATCTCGTCGTATTTCTGATCAATGAGGGGCTCGACTTTAGCCGTCTTGTTTCTGCGGATTTTGGTGAAACAGAAGTAGGGCATGACCCAACCAATAAAGGCCGGAATCGCCAAGACAATGCTGAGAGGAAGCATATCGGCAAGGAAGGCGAACACCGATCCCGCCATAAAAGCCGTTCCGGTGACCCCGATGACATAGGCAGCGGTGGCGGCTCCGATCACCTTGGAATGCTCAAGGGTTACAATTTCACCTGCGAGGGAATCAAACTGGCGCTGCAACCGGGTGAGCTCGGCCTTATTACGAATTTTGCGGTCGCGCTTGAACTTCATGGTGATCGTACCAATACCCGCGAGAGGAACCGAGGTGTTCTCCAGCTCCCAGCCGAAATTTGGATAGCAGTCGGAATAGATCGCCTCAATTTCCTGCTTTACTGTAACGTCCTTGTACTCATAGCCTACAAATCTATTGCTGCTTTTTGTAATTTCGTTCATATTGGCAACTCCTTCTTTCCAATCGTGTTATTGTTTAAAGCGACTCATTCCATGTCCATATACTAAGCCCTCAATATTTGCAAAATGTTTGAGAAATATTAATAGTAGCAGCCCGCGCTTAAATTGCAATCGGGCTGCCATAGCAATACAGGTTTACACGGTTTGAATTTTGTGCTCATGCTCCAGCCATGCAACGATATCTTTGATGGAATCCGTTTTTCCGTAATATCCGACAACCGGGTCAGGATCAAAGTGATCGGTTTCTTTGATTGACTTGCCATGCGGCAATTCTGGAATTGCACCGGTCGAGCTCACATACACCAGCTTTTTCACCTCGTGTGCGATACAAGCATCTAAAATATTTTTTGTGCCAGTGACATTTACATCGTATACTTTCTGGTTAAAGTCCGGATTGAGGGTGACGATGGCCGCGCAGTGGATAACAACGATTTCTTGGTTGTTATCCACTCTGAAGAAACGCTCAAGGCTTTCAAGGTCGGTCACATCGCCTATACAGGTATCTACTTTGTTCGACACATGCGCAGCGGCAGGGTCGCCTTTCAGCACCAGACCGCGCACGGCTTTGCCTTCCTCCACCAGTTTTGCCGCCACACTGCCTCCCAAGTTTCCAGCAACGCCAGTCACAAGATAAATCGTGCTTGTTTGATTGTTTTCATGCTTCATGATAATTCCTCCGATTGGCTTATCTAATCTACCTGTCTATCTTTGTTTTTCTTTCTTCCATTTCCTGTTTGATTTTTTCTTCGCGTGCCTTCTGCTCTGCCGCCAGTCTTTTCTTGGCTTCTTCTACAGATTCTCCCTCCCGTGTGAGATAGTTATCCACAAAGCGGTCAGTGATTTTATTAAAACCGCCCACAACGCCGTTCTCGATTTTTTTGTAACCGCCCACAACGCTTTCTTCAATTTTCTTATTTGCTGCTACCAGCTTTGATTTTGCCATAATGCATATCTCCTTTATAATAGTTTCATTTAGTTTGCTGTTCTTGCTCTCAACTCTACCGTAAACCCTTGATCAGCGGAATCAGGGAGAGCAGTACGACAATGCCGATGATTCCGACTATGATGCCAATCGCAATGTTGCTCCACACCATGACCAAACACATGCCGACGCCCAATAGAAGCGCACCCACAATGCCAAGTGCCACGGTTCCCACGGTCTTCGCATTCAGGCTGATCGGCGTTTTGTTTTCCATCCTTCGCCATATGATTACCGTGGTCAGCAGAACCACAAGACCGATCCCGCCCATCACCACACCGGGCCTGAATGCGCTCCATTCCGAAACCAGGGTCATACACATGCCGATGGCAAAGAGAATGCCTCCGATGGTTCCCATAATCATTGCGACAAAATTGCTCTTTCTCATTATCTCACCACTCCTTAAAAATTCATTGCTGCAGTTGATAATCGTATTCTACCGGTCATATATTTGCGAAATGCTTGAGAATTGTTTGAGAAATATTAATAACAAAAATCAAAAAAACGGCTCGAATTCGTTAATGAATCCGAGCCGTTTGTATTATTTACCTGCCGACAGGCAAGGTTACTGTAAACGTACTGCCTTCGCCCGGTTCGCTGGCAACGGTAATGGACCCGCCAATCAACTCGACCACCCTTAGCGTGAGGGCGAGGCCCAACCCGTTGCCCTCCTGTGAGCGGGAACTGTCTCCCTGATAGAACTTGTCGAAGATCCTATCAATAACCTCTTTGCTCATCCCGCAGCCAGTATCAGAGATGGTAACGGTGATCCAATCCGAATCAGAGGTCTGAGTCAGAGTGATCGTTCCGCCCGGCTCGGTGAATTTAATAGCGTTGGAAAGCAGATTTTGCCACACAATCCCCATCATCTCCTCATTGGCGCTGATAACCGCTCTATCCTCCAAGTCCGCAATGAATTCAATATCTTTGGACTCCCACAGTTCCTCAAATTGCAGGGCGTACTCGGCCAACTGGCGGCACAGGTCATAGGGCTGGGCTGTCGGGACGATCTCCTGATTTTCGAGCTTGTTGAGCTTCAGGATGTTCGTCACCAGTGCCGCCAACTTCTGAGATGCGGAGATAATCGTGCTGCAGTAATCTTTCCTGAGCTCATAGGGCAAGGTTTCCTTTTGCAGCATTTGGGCATAGTTCTGGATAACGGCCAGCGGTGTTTTGATTTCATGGGACACATTGGCGATAAAATCAGCTTTGAGTGTCTCGATACTGCCCAGTTCCTCAACCATCTTGTTGAAATCCTCAAACATCACATCCATATAATCATATTTGTCAGGATTGTGGATAGGTTCCAAATAGATAGAGAAGTCGCCGTTCGCTACATCCTTGGCGGCTATACTCAAGCGGTGCATGGGTTCATCAAATTTTCTCCATGTTTGTGCATGTGTGACCAAAGCAAACGCACCAGAAACAAGCGCCCAATACCCCATCATGCCAAGGATATATTCAACGGGCATAGAGGTAAAATCAGTATACTCAGAATAAATCATCCACTGGCCAGCTGAAAGCACAGACAAAACCGCATACGTAATCAGAAACTCTTTCCATGCAAAGTGTGGCTTTTTAACACGCGAATCAGTTTCGCCTTTCCCTTTTCTCACTGCAGCACCGCCTTATAGCCAAGTCCATGGACCGTGACGATCTTAAAGCCGTCGCAGGCGGAGAATTTATCCCTCAGTTTTGTGATGTATACATCCACCGCCCGCAGACTGGTATCGCTGTCAATACCCCAGAACTCATCCATGAGCTGTGCGCGGGAAAAGGTGTGCTTTGGATAGGAAAGCAGCTTATAAATGATATTGAACTCACGGACAGTCACCGGGATTTCCTCACCGTCCACTGTGGCGGTCATGGCATCCGAATCGAGGGTGAGATTTCCAATCATAAGTTTCTTATCGGCGGCGATGTTGGCGCGCCGCAGCAGCGCGCCGATACGCAGCACCAGTTCATCCATATTGATAGGCTTTATCATATAGTCGTCGATACCGATCCGGAATCCTTTTTTCATAGAGGCTATGTCGTCGCGGGCCGTCATGAACAGAATGGGAATGGTTTTGTTGATGTCGCGTACAGTTCGTGCAAACTCGAAACCGTCGATTCCCGGCATCATGATATCGGAAACGATCAAATCAAACAAAGAGTTGTACATAATATCATACGCTTCCTGCGCACTAAGGCAGCCGGTGGCCTCAAAACCATTATCATTTAAATGTGTGCAAACAATTTGATTCAGTTTCAAATCATCTTCCACGACCAGTACCTTAATCATAAAAGTTCCTCCACATTCTTCGAATAGTCTTCACAGTATATCAGGCAAATGTTTAAAAATTGTTTGAATTAAAGTTAGCGTTAAAATTATTTTTTCATATTCTTATAACGACCATCTTTACGCTTTTCTTTTGCATATCGCATGGCCTGTTTCATTTCTCCCTTGCTGCCAAACATGGATTCGATCTTTTTCTGTTCCAGCTGACGGGAATTGAGGCCTGCGTAATCCATTTCCTTCTGAAGCTTCCGGTAGCTCTCCAGGCGCTCCTCCTCCAGAGTTCCCGCCTCGATTGCCCTTCTCACGGCACATCCCGGCTCCGAAGTATGGGTACAGTCCCGGTATCTGCATTGCCCGGCCAATTCATCCAGCTCCATAAAAGCTCTGGGCAGGTTTACCGAATCGAGCTGCAGTTCACGCATTCCGGGGGTGTCGATAACAATCCCGCCGCCGGGCAAAACCAGAAGCTGGCGGTGGGTCGTGGCGTGGCGCCCTTTTCCGTCGTCCTCCCGGATCTCCTTCGTCGCCAGGACGTCGCTTCCCATGAGGCGGTTGATCAGCGTTGATTTGCCCACGCCGGAGGAGCCGATAAAAGCGATGGTTTTCCCCTCTTTAATATAAGAGCGGATTTCTTCGTATCCCTTTTCTTCCTGGCTGGAGCAGACCGCCACATTGGTTCCGACGCTCACCTTTGAAACCTCTGCGAGACGGTCCTCCAAATCGGCGCACAGATCGGCCTTGGTGAGCACGATGACCGGCGTCGCCATGCTGTTCCACGCGATGGAAAGATAGCGCTCCAGCCGCCTAAGATTAAAGTCGGCGTTTAAAGACATGCAAATAAAGACGGTATCGATGTTTGCGGCAACCATCTGTATCTCGTTTCCGGTTCCCGCCGCTTTGCGCTCAAAGAAGCTTTTTCTCGTAAGGACATGATGGATCACCGCATTTCCCGCGCCGTCATCCTCCCTGTCGATCATTACCCAGTCTCCTACCGCCGGAAAATCCGGACCGTCGTTTGCCCTGTAAAGAAAGCTTCCCGAGACTCCGGCCTGAAGTATCCCTCTTTCGCCGGCTACTTTATACAGATCTCTGTGCTGCTCCGTCACTCTGGCAAGAAAAAGCCCTTCATACAGAGTCGCCTCCTGTGCGAAACGGTCGGTCAGACCGTATTTTATTAAATTGTTATATTTCATTGTAATCCTCCAAATTTATTCATTCATACAGATCGATTGGAGGGACAATAATGCTACCGCTTTTTTCCCTCCATGAGGAATACAATTACGGCATCCATTTTACTGAAAATAAGTCATTTCTCCTTTCTTCATTGGGTTCAGGCATTAAGCCTTAACATCAATTATTATATTCTGTTTTTCCGGATATAAAAAGTGCGAATATTGAAATCCCGGATTTCTATTCGCACTTTACTGAACTTCTCGGCAGCGTCAATTAAGTTTTTGCCTGTTATATTCTTCTATTCCCTGAGCCAGTATCCCCAGAGCTCTTTTCAACCTGTCGGGCTCCAGAACATAGGCGATTCGTATCTCGTTCTTTCCGAGGCCTTCCGTCGCGTAAAATCCGTTCGCCGGAGCCGCCATAACGGTTTCACCATCGACGTCAAACTCCTTCAGCATCCACACCAGGAACTTTTGCGCGTCGTCGACGGGAAGCTTTGCGATCACGTAAAACGCGCCCTCCGGCTTTCTGCACACGATGCCGGGAATGCTGCTGAGACCCTGATATACCACGTCACGGCGGCGTTGGAATTCGTCCCTCACCTCGTGGATCACCCGATACCCCGTCGAGTAAAGGCCAACCGCCCCGTGCTGCTCCACGGTGGAGACCGCAAGCCTTCCCTGGCACAGCTTGGAAACGATGGAGAATATCTTCTGATTCTTTGTTATCACCGCTCCGATTCTCGCGCCGCACGCGCTGAATTTCTTGGAGACGCTGTCGATCATAACCAGCCGGTCGAGGATATCGTCAAAAAATCCGAAGCTGGTCACTTCTCTGCCGTCAAATACGATTTCCCGGTAAACCTCGTCTGCGACGATGTATAAGTCATACTCTTTAGCTATGTCGGCGACCATCCGGACTTCATCCCTGGTGAGCACCGCGCCCGTGGGATTTCCCGGGTTTGTGACCCATATCGCCTTCGTCTTGTCCGTGATCCTGTTGACCAATTCCTCTCTCCCGAAATGAAATCCGTTTTCGGCGTAAGTCGTTACGGCAACCGGAACCGCTCCCGTTATGGTGAAAAACGTGTTGTAATTCGAATAATACGGCTCGAAAACGATGACCTCGTCTCCCGGATCGACCAGCGCCAGCATTGTAAAGAGCACGGCTTCCGTTCCGCCTGTCGTAATGGCAATGTGGTTTTTCTTTATATGAATCCCTGAGCCGTTGTAATATTTCTCCACCGACTCGATCAGCTCCGGAATTCCGTTGGACGGCATATATTCTACGGTCGGTTCATGAAAGTTTCTGATATACGAGTAGTATTCCGGCGGGACCTTGAGATCGGGCTGTCCTATATTGAGCCGGTATACCTTTTTTCCGTTTGCTTCCGCTTCGTCGGCGTACTTTGTCAGATTTCTTACGGACGAAGCTTTCATATTGATCATTTTCTGAGACAGTTGTTTCATGTTTTATCCCTTCTTTAGTAAGTGTTGTGATCCATAGGCCAATTCTCCGTCAAAGAAGGTAGCCAGCACCTTTGTGTCAAGAATCTCCTCTTCATTGTTCAGGTTGAACAGATCGTGATCAAGGACGATGAAATCGGCCAGTTTGCCCGCCGCAATGGTTCCCTTGACCGCTTCTTCCCCCGATGCGTACGCTCCCTCCACCGTAAACGCGTGGATCGCTTCCTCCATGGTCATCTTCTGTTCCGGAAGAAAGACTCTCTTCTCCTTGCCTGTTATATTTTTTCTTGCGACGGCGGAATAGATATTGGGCATGGAATCAAAGGCTTCAACGGGGCTGTCGGAGCCGATGGACGCGTGGACGCCCTTATCGATCAGAGTTTTCCAGGCATAGGAGGTTTCCGCCAGCTCCTGCCCGACGCGGTCGTAAACGATATTCATGTCATAATCGATAAAGATCGGCTGTATAAACGCCAGTACGTCGAGCTTGCCAAACCGGTCGAGTTGAGCTTCGTCCGTGATCTGGCAATGGACGATACCGTGGCGGATATTCTTCGGATCGTTTTTCCGCACCTTTTCGATTGAGTTCAGCGCATTTTCAATGGCGCGGTCACCGATGGCGTGAATTGCGACCGGACAGCCGTTCTGATGGGAAAGGGCAACCAGCTCGTCGAGTTCCTCCTGAGGATGAAGTATCAGCCCCGTGGCAGCCGCGTCGTCCGCATAGGGTTTTCTTAAAGCGGCGGTGCGGGCCCCAAGGGAGCCGTCTTCCAGCAATTTTATGCAGGTCACTCTGAGCTTTTCGCTTCCCCAGCCAACATTGTATCCTTTTCCAAAGAATTCCTTTATCTGCGGCACCGTCTCAAGAAGGCACTGCTCCCCCAGGCGCATCCGCAGCTTTCCGGCTTCCTCAAGGTCCTGAAACGCCTTAAAGAGCAATTCGTAGTCAGAGCCGGAGAGATAGCCGATATCATCGCTTTGAACCGATGTGATGCCCTGCTCCAGAAGCTTTTCCTGGGCGAGCGGAATGATCTCTTTCAACGTTTCAAGGTTCAGATTTGATATTTTGATCTTCACGTCGCCCAGCAAATTTTCCTTTATGACGCCGTTGGGCTCGCCGTCGGGAAGCACTTCCGCCAGGTCGCCGTACTGGGACGCCGTCTCTTTATTCAAACCGATTTCCCTCATGGCCGCGGAATTGAGCACGCCGATATGGCTGCAGGTCCGGATCACCAGCATGGGAACCTCATCTGTGACTTCATCCAGATCAAACTTGTTGGGAAAGCGCTTCTCATCCTGAAAGTAATCGTGATTCCAGCCGTCGCCCTCCAGCCAGGCCTTTTCCGCCGGGTCCCGTCGCTCAAGACCCGCCTTCAGTCTCTCTATGACCTCGCGGATGCTCGTCGTGCCGGAGAGGTTCACGCTCCGTATATTCTTCGCAAAATGAATAAAATGCATATGGGAATCGTTGAATGCGGGAAGCACCAGATGCCCTCCCAGATCGATTTCTTCATACGCTTCCCCGCTTTCCTTCAGGTAATTGCGGGCGCCGGATTCCGTTCCGACATAAGCGAACTTATTATCCTTCGTAACCATCGCTTCGGCCCGTTCACACCTGCCGTCCATCGTGCGGATATTTCCGTTTGTTAATAAAGTGAACATATTACTCCTCCCGTCCTTCCGACAGGCAGAAAAGCCTGTAGGATATCTCTCTGATAAAATCTTCAAATTCCGGAACGTCGGTATCGTTTGACGCAAAGCATGCAACGAAAGGTTCTTTTGCATATACGATGCCGACGTCGTGGGTCGTTCCTTCTTCCTCCCCCGTTTTGTGCGCAACCTTGAAGTCATAGGGAAGCCTCGCCGGTATTTTATGATTGATCTGCTGCTGCAGAAGAACCTCCTCTAAAAATTCCGAAGCCGGCCCGCTGATCAGCGTCCGCCGGTAGATCTTCTCCAGCAGTTCTCCGATCTCCCGGGGCGCGAATACATTCTGAATACCCCGGCTTTCTCTTTCAAAATCATAGAGCCGCCGGTTCAGCCTGGTTTTTTTCATCCCAAGCTTGTCGAAAACATCCTTCATCTCTTCGATCCCGAAGTGCTCCGCGAGGACGTTTGCCGCGGTGTTATCACTTATGGTGATCATCAGCTTTGCCAGGGTCAGAACATCGATGGAAGGCTCTCCGGGGAAATGCTGCACCGCTCCGCAGCCCGGGATTTTATCGGATTCCAGGATCTTTACCTTTTCGCTGAAGTCCGCCTTGCCGTGCTCCTTCTGATATAGCATTCCCGCAAATAGCGGAAACTTGAAAATGCTTGCGGCACGGAACACTTCCATCTCGTTGAAGCCGGCCGTCTCCCCCGTAACCAGGTTTTTATAGTAAAACCCGACCTTTCCGGGCATGCTCCCAAGCCTGTCATAAATTTCTTTCCATATGCTGTCCGCTCTTATCACTTCCATACAGCCTGCCCCTCCTTTTACTTTTCCAGTATTTTTCCTTTACTTTCTCAATATTCTTCTTTACCTTCTCAATATTTTTCCCGCTTTTTTCCCCGTATGCCTGCCGCCGACAGCCGTCAGAACGCCGTTTACATAGACTCTCAGAATCCCATCGCATGAGCATTCGGGATTTTTGTAATCCGGCGTATCCTGAATCGTATCAAAATCCAGCAGCACCAGATCGGCGCACATTCCCTCTTTGATCAGCCCTCGGTCCGGCAATCCAAGGCGCGCGGCGGGCATCCCCGTCATCTTATGAATGGCGGTTTCCAGAGGGAAAAGCTTTCTGTCCCGGCAGTAGTGTGCGATCACCCTTGGGAAAGTACCGTACCATCTCGGGTGGGGAATTCCCGGATATTTAAGGGAGGCTGCGTTTCCGTCGGAACCTGTCATGGTAAACCTCTGGGACATGATGTATTCGATATCCTCTTCGCACATGCCATAGTTCACTTCGTTTACCCTGCCTTTTTCATCAGAGATCAAATCAAAGCAGGCGTCCCCAGGGTCCACTCCCCTGATTTCAGCAATTTCCGCGATGGATTTTCCCACGGCCCAGGCATTCTTTTCGCTGGCCGCGTAGGAGATATAGATATCTCCCCAGCGCCCGACGTGGCCGGCATTGGTTTCGGCCTTCAGCTTTTCGCGAATTTCCGGCGTTCTCAGCCTTTCAAGCAGTTTTTCCATTCCTCCCTCAAAGCCCCACAGCGGCACATTGCTGTCAAGGGTTGTGGCGGACGCGCTGTAGGGATATTGGTCCGCCGTGACGTCAAGACCTTCCCGGCGCGCTCTTTCAATCATTGCGACGGTCGCTTTGCAGCTGATTTCCCAGTGGGATTTTCTCGTCACCTTATGATGGGAAATCTGCAGGGGCACGCCATCCCGTCTGCATACCTCGATGGCCTCTTCAACGGATTCCACGATTTTCGTTCCCTCGTCCCGCATATGAGTCGCGTAATACCCCCCGTAACGCTTCAGTTCCTTTGCCAACTCCGCCATTTCATCCATATCGGAAAAACACCCCGGCGGATAGATCAATCCGCTTGACATGCCGAATACACCGTCGTCCAGCGCCTGTACGAGCAAGCGCTTCATGGCTTCCATTTCCTTTTCCTCCGGCTTTCTGTCGTCAAAGCCCATAACGGCCAGCCGGATGGTCCCGTGACCGGCCAAAGCGCCAAAGTTTGTACTGATGCCTGCGTTTTCCAAGAGCTTAAAGTATTCTGAAAACCTTTCCCAATTGTAATCCAGTTCTCCGGACTCCCCGGCGTAATCCTTTAACAGCTTTACGTTGGCCGGATTTACCGGAGCCGGAGAAATGCCGCAATTGCCTCCGATCTCCGTAGTAACTCCCTGGAGGATCCTGCTTTCAGCCAGAGGATAGTCAAACAGGGTGCTGTCGCTGTGAGAATGGATGTCAATAAACCCGGGAACCAGATAGCGGTCCTCCGCGTCTACCGTTTCCTTCGCGCCGGCCTGATCGAGAACCCCGACCTTTTGGATCCTTCCGTCCTTCACCCCGATATCGCCGCGAAACCACGGTGAATTTGTTCCATCGATGATTCTGGCATTTTTAATAATGAAATCATACATTTCCTTGTCATCTCCAATCAAGACACCGTTTATGTCTCTATCATGCTTTTTGTGCTTTGAACCCCCGCGAAACACGGGGGTCCAAAACACAGGTCTTATTTGTTTATTCGTTTTATTGTTCCGCTATGTTTCCATTCTTTTTCAGCTGTCTGTCAAAGTACCAGTAGACGAGAGCTCCTATGACGGGCACGATGAATCCGATCATGGCTGTCACGGGATCCTCGATAAAGGTGTTGATCATCAAAGCGAAGAACAGAATGACAGAAAT
>DAITKX010000027.1:0-1916 GCA_036835995.1 Bacillota bacterium
GGGATATCGTCTCTCACATAATCCTGTGCGATCATTTTCATTACATCCATTGTTATTTCCTCCTTCCCTCATAGACGTTCTTGGTATTCCTGACGGGTATGCTCGCTTTGCTCATACCCTTCGCAGTCGAAATCTCAAAATCAAGATTTTGGATTTCGGTGCATAAGTTCGCCTGCAATTCACTTCGTGAATTGGGCGAGCTAATATATCCAGAGGACCGCCCGTAATGCATCGAATAATATATTAGCATAACTCAATATGTAAATCAAGCTTTAATTTCAAGGCTGACGGCTGAGCTTATGTCCGTATAATGGTGTAAATTAAATAACCTTGGTTACTCTATGCCCTCGGATGGGATTTGTCGTACACTTCCTTGATCCTGTTCTTGGAGACCGAGAGATAGATCTGGGTCGCGCTGATGTCCTCGTGGCCCAGCAGCTCCTGCAACGACTTCAGATCGGCCCCGTTTTGTATCATATGGACCGCGAAGGAATTTCTCAACGTCTGGGGCGTCAGCCTGTTTTCAAGCCCGGCAAGCCTTGCATACTCCTTCAGCAGCTTCCACAGCCCCTGACGGGTCAGGCGGGTGCCGGAATAATTGACAAACAGAGCTTTTTCTTCTTCGCCGCCCTCTCTTAAAAACTTCGGCCTCACTTCATATATGTACTCTTCCACGGCAGCCCGGGATGGTCTGCCCATGGGAATGATTCTCGCTTTTCCGTGTTCTCCGGTGCAGGTGACAAAGCCCATTCTCAGATTGACATCCTCGATGTTCATCTCCACGACTTCGCTGACCCGGATCCCCGTCGCATAGAGCAACTCCAGAATCGCACGGTCCCGCAGCCCTTTCAGCGATCCGTCGGGCTTGTCCAGCAGATTATCGATTTCTTCCAGTGTAAGATATTCAATGCTCTTTCTTTCGATCTTCGGCGATTTGATGTTGACGGTGGGGTTGCTCGATATGATTCGACCGGCCGCCAGATAGCTGTAGAACGCCCTTAGCGACGCGATCTTACGGTTGACCGTGGCCGCGGATCTGCCGTCATTTTTCAGTTTCAGCAGGTAAGCGACAACCTCCGTATTGCTGGCTTCCCGCAAAGAAATATTCTGCTTTTCCCGGATCATTCTCTCAAATTCGATCACATCTCTCTTATACGCCTCCAGAGAGTTCTTCGCCATTTTTTTCTCCGAGGAGAGATATTTGATAAAGTCGTTCAACAAATCGTCCATGGGACTCCCCCTGATCTATAGATTCGCCTGATGAAAGCCGCGCTGCGGATTTCTGCTGTTATTGCGAATTTCCTTTGTAAAAAATTATATATGAAGCCGGGTTGGTTTACAATAATGTTTCGCTTGTTTATTTCGTTAAATTTCTACCTGAATTTTCTGCTGGTGCAAAGTTTTTACGGGTTTTGTCAGCAGAAAAACATGTACTAAAATCGGCCTGCTCTTCATACGCTGTAGTGAAGTACAAAGGAGGGGCTACCCTCCCTTGACAAGGTGCAGCACGGTTTGCGGAGCAAAATTTGCTCACTGGCTGTGTTAGCCGCTTATCACCATAGGAACCGCTATGCCTCAAGCGTCTGCCTTGTCATTGAACAAATTTTCCATCTGCAAACTCTATCTGTAAACCTGTGACCTGGGCAGATGAAATTTGAGGGATAACAAGGCCGCAGGACGACGTGCTACTGGATGTAACGCTAGGACGAGAACGCAGTTAGCGCTCAAATTTCGTTGCTCCAGGCGTGTTGCACTTTGTCAAAGGAGGGTATATGAAACGTAATATGAACAGAGCGTCCGAGCTTATTATGTCCAGCAGATCCAGCTTTGCCGCAGCTTTGTTTTTTTTCTTTCTGGGCATATCGGCGGGAATTTTCACGGAATTGATGCTGACCGGCGCAGAAAAGGAAAGTATG
>DAITKX010000027.1:1967-15073 GCA_036835995.1 Bacillota bacterium
CAAACCAAACGATCTCAGCTTTTGGGATATTTTTATGAAATCGGCGGGAAATAATCTGGGACTGCTCTTCATCATGTTTTTATCAGGAATCACCGCCATAGGATTTCCGGCCGCGCTGGCGACATTGGTTTATAAGGGAATGGCTCTGGGCTTTTCCGCGACGCTGCTGATCGAGTCCATGTCCTTCAAGGGAGTCGCCATCGTCTTTACCTCTATGATTCCTCAAAATCTGATCATCATACCCGCCATCGTTCTGGCCGGCGTGGCCGCTTTGAACGTGGCTTTCCATACCATTTCAAACCGGAGGTTCGGAATAAAAAAGAGCCTGGCGGAAAGCTCCGGCTCCTATGTGTTCATCAATCTGGTCCTCGCCGCGGCAATTCTCGGCGGCTGCCTCATCGAATCCTTTATCTCTCCATTATTGACTCGACTAATAGTATAGCCGCTATGGTCTTCGCGTCCTCAATCTCGCCGCGAAGAACCATTTTTTTCAGCTCCGGCAATTCGTATTCGTATAGTTCGATGGCTTCGTTTTCATCGAAATCCGTCTCTCCGGGGGTCAAGTCCGTTGCAAAGTAAAGATAGATCACTTCGGTGGAATATCCGATAGAGGAATAAAAGGAAGTGATGAATTCGATCTTTCCGGCGGAATAGCCGGTTTCTTCCTTCAACTCGCGTTCCGCGGTGAGCCGGTGATCCTCGCCCTTTTCGATCTTTCCCGCAGGCACCTCAAGGATCGCCTTTTCAGCCGGCTTTCGGTACTGGCGGACCATGACCATCTTCCCTTCCGGTGTGATTGCCGCCAGGGCGACGCCTCCGTTATGCTCCACGATCTCGCGGTAGGATGTTTTGCCATCCTTGACATGGACCTTGTCCCTTCTCAGGTTCAGGATCCTGCCCTCATATATCATTTCACTGGATATCGTCTTTTCTTCAAATACCATTTTTTCACCTGTTGTTTCCGGCGCGGCCGGCATCGATTCCTGCCGCAGCCATTATTTCGTCAGCACCTTTGATTTCTCCACCGCAGCGTTGAACGCCTCCACGATATTGTCATGAAAACCGTTATTCTGAAGGGCTTTCACCGATTCAACGGTGGTTCCTCCGGGGGAACAGACATTTTCTCTCAGGGTAACGGGATCAATCCCGGTTTCCAGAACCATCTTTGCGGCTCCGAGAACGGCCTGCCCCGCAAAGACCTTCGCCTGCTCCCTGTCCATACCGTTTGCGACGGCAGCATCCATCAACGCTTCGATATACATATAAGTGTAGGCCGGGCTGCTTCCGCTGACGCCGATCACGGTATCGATCAGCTCCTCCGGAACGACTTCGGCCCTTCCGACGGACCGGAACAATTTCAACACCGGTTCAAACTCCTCGTCGGTAACGTGACTGTTTCTGCACAGAGCGCTCATGCCTTCGTTTACCATAGCCGGAGTGTTCGGCATGATCCGTACGATCTTTACGCCGTCCTTTTTCATCAGCTTCTCGATATATCCCATGCTGATTCCCGCCGCAATGGATACCAGCACCTGACCGGGTCGATAAAATGCGCTGACTTCAGGAATGACCGTGTCATATATGTTGGGCTTCACCGCCAAAAGGGCGACCTCGCTTACGGCCATAAGCTTTTCAAGGCTGTCGCATCCCGTGATTCCGTCGGAATGGGAAAGGGCTCTCAATTTATCAACATCCTTGTCATAGGCGAAGACATTTTGCTTCTCCTCAGGATTAGCCGCCAGATAGCCCTTGATAATAGCCGTTCCCATGTTGCCCGTACCGATAAATCCAATTCTCACCCTCTCGCCTCCTTGCTGAAAAAAACAGTTCCCTTTTCATCGCCTTTTAAGGCATTGGTTAAAACATTCTTCCGCTTGCCGTTGACCAGCAGCATCGGAATTCCATATTGATTGACTCTGCGGGCCGCTTCGATCTTTGTCACGATCCCGCCTGTGCCAAAACTGCTTTTCCCGGTGGAATCGATTTCAGAGAGCAGGCCGTCGATATCGTAAACCTCTTCAATGAGTTCCGCGTTTTTGTCATCTTTCGGATTCCTGTCAAACACGCCGTCGATATCGCTCATCACTACCAGCAGGTCTGCGTTCCACAGGTTTGCGGTAAGCGCCCCCAGGGTGTCATTGTCGCCGATCTTGATTTCATCCACGCTCACGCTGTCATTTTCATTGATGATGGGAACCACCCCTTCATCCACCAGGGTGAACAGCGTGTTTCTGATATTGAGGGTCCGGATATGGTCTCCGAAGTCCTCTCTCGTCAGGAGCATCTGTCCCACATGAATGTCGTACTGACCGAAAAATTCCTTGTAGGCGTTCATCAGCTCCACCTGGCCGATAGCGCACAGCGCCTGCTTGTAGTTGATATCCCCTCTTCTGTTCCATTTATTGATCGCCGCAACGCCGCAGATGCCTGCGCCTGAGGATACGATGATCACCTGTTTTCCGTGATTGATCAGGTCCATCATCTGATCCACGATATTGCGGACATTTTCTTTATTTACAGATCCGTCCTCTCCGGATAACACATTGCTTCCGATTTTTATCACGATCTTTTTACTGTCTTGAATCAAGTCTCCTATTACGTTCATCTTATACCTTTAACTCCGCCTCTCCGCCGATATCTCCGCTGTATTTTCTGAAAATCGGCATGATATATTCTTCAACCAGTTCCTGTGTCTGCTCTGCCGCCCGCCCGATATATTCTCCGGGCTTCAGGAGATCCTTGATATGTTCCAGGGTAAGCCCAAAGGCGTCGTCTCCGGCGATCCGTTCCAGCAGATCGTTATCCAGGCCCTCATCCTTTACTCTGCTCCCCGCTTCCATGGAGTACTCCCGGATCTTCTCGTGGAGCTCCTGTCTGTCGCCGCCCTTTTTGACGGCTTCCATCAGGATGTTCTCCGTCGCCATGAACGGGATTTCATTCATAATATGCTGTTCGATCACCTTTTCGTGAACTACGAGGCCCGTGGAAATATTTCTGCAGATATCCAGCATGCCGTCCGCCGCCATAAAGGTCTGAGGCAGGACGATCCTCCGGTTTGCCGAATCGTCCAGGGTTCGTTCAAACCACTGGGTGCTGGCGGTGTCCGCCGCATTTCCCGCACAGTTCATCACAAACCGCGCCAGGGAAGCAGCCCGTTCGCTCCTCATGGGGTTTCTCTTGTAAGCCATGGCGGAGGAGCCGATCTGCTTTGTCTCAAAGGGCTCTTCCACTTCCTTCAGATGCTGGAGCAGGCGGATATCGTTGGTCATCTTGTGGACGCTCTGCCCGATGCCGGAAAGCATCGACAGCACCATGAAATCGATCTTCCTCGTATAGGTTTGTCCTGAAACAGCCACCGCCTTTTTGAAGCCAAGCCCTTCCACCACCATTCGATCCAGCTTTCTGACCTTTTCCATATCTCCGTCGAAGAGCTCCACAAAGCTGGCCTGGGTGCCCGTCGTTCCCTTGACGCCCAGGAGCGGCAGCTCTTCGATCAGCCGTTCGCACTCGAGGAAATCAAAGTAGAAATCCTGGAGCCAGAGGGACGCCCTCTTTCCGACAGTGGTCAGCTGCGCCGCCTGAAAATGAGTAAAGCCCAGACAAGGCATCGATTTATATTCCAACGCGAAATCGCTGATCCGGCGCATCAGATCCACGAGCTTTCCCCGGATGAGCTCCAGCGCCCGCTTCATCACGATGATATCCGTATTATCTCCGACGTAGGCGCTCGTGGCGCCAAGGTGAATGATGGGCTTTGCCTTGGGGCACTGGAGCCCGTAGGCATACACGTGGGACATGACGTCGTGCCTTGTCTCCCGTTCCCTTTTTTCCGCGTCGGCATAATTTATTTCATCCTTGAACCGCTTCATCTCGTCGATCTGTTCGTCGGTGATTGGAAGACCCAGCTCCTTCTCCGCCTCAGCCAGAGCGATCCAAAGAACCCTCCAGGTGGTGAATTTGACGTCCGAGGAAAAGATATGGGCCATCTCACTGCTTGCGTACCTTGTAATCAATGGATTTTCATATTTATCCGTGCTCATTCTGGTCTCTCAACTTTCCTGTAATTCTTCAATTTTTCTCACATTTTACGGTCAAATTATATACCTGTTTTGCCTCAAAATCAAGAATAACACAAGGCGGATGTCCGCAAACAGCCGCCGGTCACCTTGTTGAAGTTATTTTCATCAGGATTCGAAAAAGGGGACTGTGCAGCGAGCACAGTCCCTAAGTAATTTTTCTTATAAATTTTGCCGGCCATAACCTATCTCGGTTCAATAATCAGTTTGATTGCAGTTCTCTCTTCGCCGTCGATCAGAATGTCGGTAAAAGCCGGTATACATACCAGATCGATACCGCTCGGCGCAACAAAGCCTCTCGCGATAGCAACCGCCTTTATCGCCTGATTCAGAGCCCCCGCTCCGATCGCCTGTATCTCAGCCCCCCCTTTTTCCCTCAAGACGCCTGCCAAAGCTCCTGCTACTGAATTAGGATTTGACTTCGCTGATACCTTTAATACTTCCATTGTTGTAACCTCCCTAAATACTTTTTAAAACTCCCTTTTGAATAGGTTTTGCTTTACTATATTCTTTGCTGACAAGCACAATCCTTTTTTTTCATAATAAAAATCGTTCGACAGACAAAAAATTTTTTGAAGAATTTTTGTCGAAGGGTTGCATTTCGTATCACAATTAGTTATAATGTGTTCGTGGTTATCCCCCTGATAACCTCATTAATCTCTAATCCCAATACCCCTTTTGAACAAAACAAACTGCTCCCCTGCGGTTTGTTTTGTTTTTTGGTTTTTTTATGGTAAAATAAAAAAAATGAAAATGCCGGAATGCCGGAATCAAAGATTCCTATTTCCACATGTCGTCTGACAGGCGTCTCGAATCAGGAGTAACAACATTCATGTATTCTACAACAGAAAGCAGCAGCGAACTCTTTTACCAATCAAATATTTTTCGCTTTTATTTCGACGGTCTGAAGTTGGGCGTCGTCGACATCGAAACGACGGGACTGAGCCCCGACCGCAGCCTGTTTATCCTCGGCGGCCTCGTTACGCCCGACTCTCAGGGGAAAAAGGCGATCCAGCTTTTGGCGGAATCAAAAGAAGAAGAACCGCTCCTGATCCGGTCGTATCTTTCCGAGCTGAAAGACCTGGATGTGCTGGTCAGCTATAATGGGGATCATTTTGACCTGCCCTTTCTGAACCAGAGACTCCGGTCCAACCATATCCCGGGGTCAGAGTTTCCCCTCGCCCTGAGCCTCGACCTTTACCGGATTCTGGACAGTCATTCCAATTTTCGAAAATTGCTCCCCAATTTAAAGCAAAAGACAGTGGAAACCTTTCTCGGCCTGTGGTCCGACAGAGCCGATGAAATCTCGGGAGCGGAAAGCGTCGAGCTCTACATGAAGTTTCTCAGGACCGGAGATACCAGCCTCAGGGATACCATCCTGCTGCACAACAGGGACGATATTCTCCAGCTTTCCAGGCTGCTGAAGGTTTTTGAAAAACTGGACCTCCATAAAATCATGTTTCACACCGGTTTTATCGTAGCGGATCAGGGAAAAAAAGCCTATATTAAAAGCATCATCCTCCAAAAGGACGCCATTCTCGTCTCAGGCACGCATAAAAATGTTCCGATGGATTACAGGTGCTACCAGGCCAGTCATGAGGCGGCCTTTTCCGAAAAGAAGCGCGATTTCACCCTGAGGATCCCGTGGCAGAATAAAATGAACTGCGCTTACATAGATTTAGAAGAATTCTCCTACGACTGTTCCGCCCTGGAAAAATATCCTGGCTACGAGAGCGGCTACCTCCTGGTCAGAAATGACGGCGCGGTAAATTATGCAGAAGTTAACCATCTTATCAAATTATTGCTAAAAGAAATTTTGAATGAGATATGATATAATGAATTTATGATATATTTTGCGCGGCGATGCCCGCAAGATAGAATGAAGTTGATTCAAAGATATTTAAAACGAGGAAGCGATTACACTATGAAAACCCGAGCCAGGCTGGATGAGGTACACGAAAAAGCATTTCCGATCCCATTTGACGATGGATCAAAATTTGTTTTCTTTGGAGACGTACATAGAGGAGATGACAGCCTCTCCGACGAGTTTGGAAGAAACCGCCACATCTACTATCACGCGTTGAATTATTACTACCAGAACGATTTTACCTATGTCGAGGTAGGCGACGGAGACGAGCTCTGGGAGAACCCGGTTTATGAGCATATCCGTTCCGCCCACGTTTCCGTATTTGAAATGCTGAAAAACTTTCATAAGGCAAACCGTCTGGTCATGATTTTTGGCAATCACAACATGCAGCTTCGGGATCCGAAATACGTCAAGGAACACCTGTATCATACATACGATGAATATCTCGATGTAAAAGAGGATTTATTTCCCGGACTTAACGTACATGAAGCTTTGATCCTCAAACACCGGGTTACGGATCAGGAAATATTCGTCGTCCATGGACATCAGGGCGATTTGATCAACGATCAGCTGTGGAGGGTCTCTTATCTTCTCATTCGGTTTGTATGGAGGTTCCTGCACGTCATGGGCGTCAAATACGCGGCAAGCCCCGCACGGAACCGCAGCAAACGACATAAGATAGAAAAGAATTACAACAAATGGAATGCGCAGAACGACACTATGATCATCTGCGGCCACACTCACAGGCCCAAATTCCCGGCTGCAGGCGAACCCTCTTACTTCAACACGGGCTGCTGCATCCATCCCCGAGGCGTCACCTGCCTTGAGCTGATGTACGGCAAAATCATGCTGGTGTCCTGGGCGATGAGCAGCAAAAAAGACGGGACCGTCTATATCAAGCGGACGCTGGTCAGAGGCCCTGAACCGATTTCCAACTTCATGTCAAACGAGGAAAGAATGGCCAAATCGAAACAGAACTGCAATGAAAGCAGATATAAAACGATATTGAAGAAAATATCCAGTATTCTGTAATTTAAAGGCAAGTCTGGCGGTAATATGTCAAGACTGGATTAGGAAAAGATTAAAAGGAGAATATTTATGGCGGGGATTTATGAGATAACCAGGCAGGTCAAGGCGGACAGCTTTCAGATGAGCCTGCTGGGCGAAAACGTGAGAAACAGCGCTCTGGAAGTCATCGCAAAGGAGCTGCAGAGCAAGAAGGACCAAATATTCGAGGCAAACAGGGCGGATTTGGATAAGGCGGCTGCGGCGAAGCTCGCGTCTCCTATCGTAAAGCGGCTGAAATTTGACGAGCAGAAACTGGCTGACGTCATAGGCGGAATCCAAAGTTTGATCGGCTTAAAGGACCCTCTCTGGAACAGGCTGTTGGCCCGGGAGCTCGACGACCGCCTGACGCTGTACAAGGTGACCTGCCCTATCGGCGTCATCGGCGTCATCTTTGAATCCAGGCCCGACGCTCTGGTTCAAATCGCTACCCTCTGCCTGAAAAGCGGCAATTGCGCCATTTTGAAGGGTGGAAGCGAAGCGGCAAACACCAACAGGATCTTATTTGATATCATTCATGAGGCCGGGATCAGCGCCGGCATACCCGGAGGATTTCTGACCCTGATCGAGAACCGCGCTGAAATCGACGAGCTTCTCAAATGCCACGACACCATCGATCTGCTGATTCCGAGGGGTTCCAACGAATTTGTCCAATACATCATGTCCCATTCGAAAATTCCTGTCATGGGCCATGCCGACGGCGTCTGTCACATTTATGCCGACAAAACCGCGGACCCGGCAAAGGTCGTTCTCATCGTTGTCGACGCAAAAACTCAGTATGTGGCCGCCTGCAATACCGTAGAGACCTTGCTGGTACATGAGGATGCGGCGGCGGAGCTCCTGCCAGCGATCAAAAAAGCGCTGGATGAAAAGATGGTCACCATCCGCGGCTGCGGAGAGACAAGGAAGATCATAGACTGCGAAGCCGCAACGGAATCGGACTTCGGAAAAGAATACCTGGATTACATTCTTGCCGTGAAGATCGTAGGCTCGCTGGATGAGGCGATCTACCACATCAACTGTTACGGCTCCCACCACACCGACAGCATCATCACAGAGGACGCGGACGCCGCGGAGAAGTTCATGCTGCTGGTAGATTCCGCCGGGGTCTATCACAACTGCTCCACCCGGTTCTCCGACGGGTACCGCTACGGCTTTGGCGCAGAGGTGGGCATCAGCACGGGCAAGCTTCATGCCAGAGGCCCTGTAGGGCTGGAAGGACTCGTGACCTATAAGTATAAGCTCTATGGAAACGGCCAGACCGTCGGCGACTATGCGGAAGGAAAGAGCGCTTTCCACTTTAAAGATTTATAGAGTGAAATATTGCAACAAAGTGGCAGCCTCAGGCTGCCACATTTTTCTGTTATTCGCACTTTTTTACGTATTCTTTGATGGTCTTGACCGCGTTGTCCAGATGGACCCCAAGGGGCGCGTCCTCGACGCTCACCACGTGGATGTTGCAGCGATTTATGGGCAGCAGCACCTTAAAGGCTCTGCTCTCTCCGATGGCCTGGGCCATTTTCGGACTCAGCTCCCCCATCATGGAATTGGCGTTGATGATGGCGATGACGCCGACCACGATATCCACATACCGCATATTGTGCACGATAGCGTTTTCTCCCGTCGCCCCGTCGTCCGCCCCGGCCCGCAGCATCTGGCCTGTCGCGGCTGAATTCGTCCCAAGAGCCAGCACTTCGACGCCGGGCACCGACGCCTTTACTTTTTCTACGATTGCGCGGCCGATCCCGCCGCCCTGTCCGTCTACTACTGCGATTCTCATTGCAAGTTCCCTCATTCCTTATATATTCTAACGCATCGCAGAAAATTTTCTTACTTCGGTACGATATACTCAATATTACAATGCATTCCCCCATGCCGTCAATATGGACTTTTTCGCGGTTCCATGTTATTCTGAGGAAAAGATAAGGCTTTTTTAATCTTATTTTAATTTTCGTTAAAGGAGCTTTGAAGAATTGCTGCTTATAATAAAACCATAATGAAACAGCACCGGAGCTGCAATCCGATTTCCGCTTTGCCTGCCGGTGTGAAAAGGAGGAATTTATTATGGTAACACTAGAACAGGTTGAAAAGCTTCGGGCGCATGCGGACATTACCTATGACGAAGCAAAGGCCGCGTTAGAAAACGCGGATGGAGATATCCTTCAGGCGCTGATCGATTTGGAACGTCAGGGCAAGGTGAAGCCGCCTCAGGGCGGAGGGCAGTATAACTCCGGCAGCATTGAAGTTTCAGACAGCACTCGGGAGGACCAGGACGACTGCGGCAAAGATCAGTCAAAGCATCGAGGCGGCAGAGATCACGGAAAATTTCATGACCATCATGGCCATTGTCATGGAAACGGCGAGGGCGAGTCATCTTTCCACCAGCATTCGGGAAGATTTTTCCGCTGGGTGGGAATGATTATCCATAAGGGGAATATCAACGCCCTCATCGTGGAAAAGAACGGTGAAACCATCATGCGGCTGCCCATTACCGCTCTGGTGATCCTGCTCTTATGCGCATTCTGGATCGTCGTACCCCTTCTGGTCGTCGGATTTTTCTTCAGCTTCCGGTACTACTTTCAGGGGCCTGACATTACAAGCAGCAAAGTAAACGACGCCATGAACTCGGTCGCCGACGCCGCAGAGGACATCAAGAACGACATGGGCGGCAAGGACTGATAAAACAAACGGGGGAAGCATTATGCAGGAACGTATTTTAATTGTCGAGGATGAAGAAAAGCTCGCAAGGTTCATCGAGCTTGAGCTTACCTTTGAAGGCTATGAGGTGGAAAAGGCGGCGGACGGCAGAACGGGACTCGCTCTGGCACAGTCAAAGCACTTTGATCTCATCGCGCTGGACATCATGCTGCCAGGACTCAACGGCTTTGAAGTGCTGAGGCGGATTCGTCAGACCTCATCGGTTCCTGTCATCATGCTGACCGCCCGGGACGATACTATGGATAAGGTCGCGGGGCTGGACAGCGGCGCCAACGATTATATCACCAAGCCCTTCGCAATCGAAGAGCTTCTGGCCAGGATCCGCGCGGTGCTCCGAACCAGCGCGGCTTCAAAGGAAAACGTCAGAAATACGGAAAACACCGTCTCGTCGGGGGCTCTCCGCATGAATCTGGACAGCAGAGAGGTATGGGTCGGCGATGCTTCCGTTGATCTGACAAAAAGGGAATTCGACCTTCTGGCTTATCTGATGCAAAACAAAGGCCTTGTGATCAGCCGCGACCGTCTCCTTGACAGCGTTTGGGGTTATGACTACGCGGGGGATACCAACGCCGTGGATGTATATATCAGGTATCTCCGGGCAAAAATTGAGGAACCCTTCGGATTAAAAGTTATTCAGACAATACGTGGAGTGGGGTATATCATTCGTGAGTAATTCAAAGGAACAGCAAAGAGACAGCAGCGGCACCGCCGCAGGCAATTCGTCCGCAAACAGCTCGTACAGAGCAAGCTCTTCTCTGGTGCGGAAGCTAAATTTTCATGCGGTTTTTTATACATTTGGGGTATTGATCATCGTAAATATGCTGCTGTGCCTCGCTGTTTTCACCTTCACCCTGTGGAAAGCGGAGGGCACCGCCGGCACCCTGGCTCAGGAACCGCACGACGAAACGATCATGGACTATAACGTCGTCACGTCTCCAAAGGAATCTCGCGGCTTCGAGCTCTGGGGTGTTTTTCATCAGGTGACACCCCTCAGGGATCACCATGTGCTGAGGAGAATCTGGTTTGATGCGAAGTCCGGCCATCCCCTTCCCTCATTAAAATATCAGATGAACTTTGTGGATGAAAAGCTCTCCGTCACTTACCGGCTCGGAGCAGTCCTCCAGGAATACCTGTATCCCTTCTATGGGCTGCTGATTTTGGAGGCTCTGATCCTCATTGCAGGCGCCAGGCGGGAGAAACGCCGGATCCGGCGCACTCTGCACCCTCTGACGGAAATGTCCAGGCAGGCGCAAAATTTGAGTTCCGCGTCGGTCAGCGGGATTCCAGCCGGAGAGATGAGAAAGCTGCGGGAACTGGCGGGCACCATCAGCAACATCGACGCCACAAAGCTGGATAAACGGCTTTCCGTAGACGGAGCTCAAAGCGAGCTTGGTGATCTCGCCAACGCCATCAACAGCATGCTCAACCGCATCGACGAGGCCTACCGTTCTCAGGTCCGGTTTGTCTCCGACGCCTCTCATGAGCTGCGCACGCCTATTTCCGTAATCCAGGGCTATGTCAATCTGCTGGACCGCTGGGGAAAGAACGATGAGGCGACGCTGCAGGAGGCCATCGACGCCATAAAAAGCGAGTCGGAAAGCATGAAGGATCTCATCGAGCAGCTTCTGTTTCTGGCCCGGGGCGACAACGAGACCCTCCGCCTGGATCTGGAAATCTTCGATTGTTCGGAAATAATCGAAGAGATTTTCAAGGAAACCCAGATGATCGACTCCCTGCATACCCTCCGCATCAAAAAAAGCGCCCGGACTCTCATCAACGCCGACAGGCAGCTGATGAAGCAGGCGCTGCGCATCCTCATAGACAACAGCATCAAATACACGCCGGATCAGGGCGAGATACTCGTCTCGGTAACAGCGGAAGACGGTATGGTGAAGATCGCTGTGCAGGACAACGGAATCGGAATCGATCCGCAGAATCTTCCGTATATCTTTGACCGGTTCTACCGTTCCGACGAATCGCGAGCCAGAAAGACCGGGGGTTCCGGCCTTGGCCTTGCAATTATGAAATGGATCGTCGACCGTCACGGAGGAGCGATTGAGGTGATCAGCCGCAAGGATATCGGGACCAGGACGACGATCCTGATGCCTGAAGCTGAAGCGGCGATCTCCTGACCTCCATTTATTTACACTTCATTTACACCCGTTATTCACATCCGAAAGACGCTCCTCGATGGACTTCAGATTGTTTATGAGGCGCTCGTCATTTGGCCGGAGGCGCAGCGCTTCCTGCGCATGCAGGAGAGATCTTTCATACATCCCCAGCCTATAGCAGGCCACCGCGCACAGGTCGTCAGGGGTTTGATCCCAGGCGTATCCCATATTTACGTACACGGTTGATTTTGACTTTATTTTTAGGGCCTCCTCCATCATGCAAAAAACCACCGGCCAATTTTCCAGCTCATATGCCATTTGAGCAAATTCCACATAAGGATCCCGCATATAGGGCATCTCCGCAATGGCGCGATAATACCATGCGGCGGCTTCCATCATTCTTCCCTGCTTATAGCAGGACTGCGCGATCCAGCGCATGGCGGCGCAGCGCTCTTCCTTCCATGTGGCTGTCTCCAGCTTCAAATACCTCTGAAGCTCTTCGATGCATTTTTCCCACATACCCTTATACATGTACTCCCGCCCGAGATAGTACGACATGCGGTCGCTTTCCGGGTCGTCCGCCACCGCAAGTTCCAGCAGCGGCAGATATGACACCACCCCGTTGACAAACACATCCTTCTCCGGTTCCGTTCCGCAATACTTCAGGTTTTCATGTACTGGGAAGACCCATTTATAATCATTTCTTGTATGCATTTTTGCGTAGTAGATCTGAATGACTGGCGTGCCGTCTTCTTTTAACATCCAGTTATATAGATATTTCCCCTTTTTGGCGCCAGGCCTCCAGGCCTCTTCCAGCAAGGCGCGCCAGCCTGGGACAAAAAGCTCGTCAAGATCCGTGCAGACGCAGATATCCGCATCCTCCGGTACATGGGAGAGGGAAATATTACGTGCCACATCAAAGCGCCAGGGATCGATGCGTTCCGTGTAGACCTTCGCACCGCGGCCTTTCAATCTTTCAACGGTGTCGTCGCCGGAGCCCGTATCCGTCACCACAACGCAGTCAGCTTCCTGCATGGAATCCATCCACCGGTCCACAAATCCAGCTTCATTTTTGCAGATAGAGTAAACGCAAATTTTATATTTACCCAAGATATCACCAACCGTTCAATGAATGATGTTCGTTTTCAGATTGAGGCCGGGACTTAAAGTCCACGGCCTCAATTTATATCACAGTCCCGTCGCCGGCTTTGGGAAATTTATTCAGAATGCCCGCTCCGGGCTGAAACCTACGACAGCTGAAGGATATTG
>DAITKX010000027.1:15083-15948 GCA_036835995.1 Bacillota bacterium
AGCTGAGAGCTTATGGCCGGCGGACTCACCAGCATGATGACGTTGGCCGAGTTATTCCTAAGCGTTATGACATCACCTGCATTCAGATTCAAGATCGCTGTCCCTGAACCGCCTGAATCTCCGATGGAGATGTTGGTGGAGGCGACAACTGTGCCGTTTACTGTGAGCGCAATTGCAGCGCCTGAAGCTGTCAGTGAGTTTATCGTATAGCTAATTTCATAGATTCCCGTATTGGGGACAGTAACACCTGCAGTGCCTGCCGTATGGGTCACACCGTTTAAGGTCCCGTTGCTGCTGAACGCTACGTCAGCTCCGCCGACAAGCAATACGGTTTCCGGTGTCGCGAGGTTATACACATATCCGAAGGTCGTGATCCCCTCTCCTGCCGGGCCTGTCGGTCCTGTCGGACCCGTTGGGCCTGTCGGTCCTATCGGTCCCTGTGGGCCTGTCGCACCAGTAGCTCCGGTTGGTCCTATCGGTCCCTGCGGTCCTGTCGCACCAGTAGCACCAGCCGGGCCTGCGGGTCCTATCGGTCCCTGTGGTCCTGTCGCACCAGTAGCTCCTGCCGGGCCTGCGGGTCCTACCGGCCCCTGCGGTCCTGTTGCTCCGGCGGGTCCTGTGGCTCCGGTCGGGCCTGTCGGTCCTTGCGGGCCTGTTGCTCCGGTCGCTCCTGCGGGTCCTGTCGGCCCTGTAGGTCCTGTGGGTCCTATTGGTCCCTGCGGGCCTGTTGCTCCGGCTGGTCCCTGCGGGCCTATCGGTCCCTGTGGGCCTGTTGCTCCGGCTGGTCCCTGTGGACCTATCGGTCCCTGCGGGCCTGTTGCTCCGGCTGGTCCCTGTGGACCTATCGGTCCCTGCGGGCCTGTTG
>DAITKX010000027.1:16048-23856 GCA_036835995.1 Bacillota bacterium
CTCCGGCTGGTCCCTGTGGGCCTGTTGCTCCGGCTGGTCCTGCGGGTCCTGTTGCTCCGGTCGGTCCTGCGGGTCCGGTTGCTCCGGCTGGTCCTGCGGGTCCTGTTGCTCCGGTCGGTCCTGCGGGTCCTGTCGGCCCCTGCGGGCCTGTTGCTCCGGTCGGGCCGTTCGTATTAAGAAAACAGACTGCCTTTTTAGGATTTCTCATCCGGTGACAAAGGTTTCTTTCTGGCATAATAATGAAATCCCACCGTATCCAGCATCAGCGTCGCGATTTCCGCTGAAAATCCGGGGCTTTGAATCTGATTTGCCAGATGAGACAAGAATGATGCGGCCGTCCAGCCGCGGGTCCTCTCCATGGTAACTCTTTCTAACCGCTGGCTTAGATATGTCTCAACCTGGCCGGGATTCAGATAGTTCAGACGCTCCAGCCCAGGGGGAAAGGTCAGCGCCAGGAACCATTGAAAATTCACCGCATGCAGCGCGTTGGACAGATAGAATAGAAGCCATCCGCCGGGATTCAGCTTAGCACAGAGCCTATCCAGCATCCCTTGCCAGCTCATATACCGCTCCAGCGGCCTGGAAAGGTAAATGTAATCGTATCCTGTATCGTGAGATTCCTGATTCAGCCAATCCAAAATATCCTTTTCATCCTTTGCCAGATAAAAGAGGCGGCTTATGGCCCGCAAATCATCCGCGTATTGCTTTTCTGTGGTCACACTGTCGATTCGGGTTTCTTTACCGCTTTTTCGCAGAATATTCCCAATCTGAAGAAGGGTATCCCCAAATCCGGCATCTATGCCTAAAACATCTGCCTGCTGCGCAATGGGCAGCTCCATTCCCTGCAGACGGGTACAGACCGGATAATCGTAATAGGCTCCATTTTCCCAGGGGTCCGCGCCGTGCTTGGCGAGAAAGAGCTCCCGCCCCTTTTGCAACGTGTTTTCTTTGGTCTGTGCTTCTCCGCCTGTAACGCTGCCGTAGTGATGGCAAAATATGCTGCGGCATAAAATCTGACGATAGCCGGCTCTGCGGGAACGGAGTGAAAAGTCATCGTCCCAAAATTCCATGGTGCGAAAATACCGGTCGCCAAACCCTATCGTATTGACTTTTCTAATGTCATACACGGCGATCACCGGCAGGATCCGTGACCGCTGTTCCCACCCGGAAGGATTGTGGCGGTTGTAGCCGGCGGCAAAACGCGCCATTTCCTCCATGTCCCCATAGGATTCCGGCATGGACTGAAAGTTAGAGGTATTGGGTGTTATGGGGGTAGCGCTGATGATGGATGGATCGGATTGAATGCAGCGATGCAGCAGAGTCAGCCAATCCCTGGTAACCACCGTATCATTGCTGACAAAAGCCATGTACCGGCCTTCACAGATCCGGAGCGCCGAGGAAAACATCAGCATGCGGACATTTTCTTTGAAATGGAGCAGTTTGGCGCCGGGAATGGATTCAAAATAACTCTGGGTTTCATCGCGGCTTCCATGGTTGATCAAAATCAATTCGTAGGAAATATCCGCTTTGTCTGTTTCTGCAAGGATGCTCTCTATGCAGCGTCGGGTATATTCCAGCTTATCCTTCGCCGGAACAAAGATAGACACCTCGTATTTATCCTTTCCCTGCTCAATAAAAGTATTTTTATGATGGGCCGCAAATTCTTCCCGGTAATAGGTCGCCCACCGTTCCGGGAAAGGATGCACATAGGCCCAAAAGTATAGTTCTTCCCGCAGTTCCAGCAAAAAGCAGGGAAGCTGCCAGCGAACGGCTCCCGGAACCTCTTTACTGCCAAGGGATGCTTTGACGCATTCCAGCGTAAAGCGCACATTCTCCGTCTGTTCCGCAAATGAGCTGTCTCTCAGCGCCGGAAGGCTTTTTCCAAAGGACTCCAGCCATAAAAGCTCTTCATAAAGGATTTTTAAAAGCTCTTCCTTTTTTGTCATCCAGTCTTCTTCCAATGTTCTCGCCGTATCCAGCGCACGCCCAAACCGCTCAAGCATTTCCTGCCCCTGAGCATCCTGGGCAAAGCAGTAATCTTTTTTCATTCAAGCACCTCCTCGGGCAGAGTTTGCAAACGGATACACTCCTGCAGGGTCGGAAGCTCCCGGTCCCTCGGCGATAAGCGCACCTCATCCGTCAAGTCCAGCGGCCAATCTATATTCACGTCGGCGTCGTTCCAAATAATACCCGTATCCTCTTCAGCCAAATAGGGCCCGTCACATTGATAGCTCACCCGCGCCCTTTGGGACATCACCAAAAATCCGTGGGCAAGCCCCGGGGGAATGTATAGGGAGTTATGCTCCTCGTCGCTTAAATAAAAGCCCTCCCATTGTCCAAAGGTCCGGGAGCCGCGGCGCAAATCGACCGCCACATCAAAAACACGGCCCTCCAGGCAGGAGATCAGCTTTGCCTGGGGCGCCTTTGTCTGAAAATGCAGTCCCCGTAAAACCCCTTTTTCCGACCTGGTTTCAAAGATCTCCTGAACCTGCATGTCAACGCCCTTCGAGCGAAATACATCCCGCTCAAAGCGCTTCAAAAAATAGCCCCTGTCATCCTGTGTGTAAAAGGGCAAAATCAGATACAGCCCGTTCAGCCGCCCGGGCCGAAAAGTAAATTCTCTCATGATGATTCATCCTTTACCGCTTTATTCTAAAGTCTGCCGCAGCCAGCTCATGGTTCGGCAAATTCCCTCGGGAAAGCCTATTTCCGGCACAAAGCCCGTATCCCGGTATAGAGGAGCGGTATCAAAGGCTTCGAGGGGCAGAGAAACCCCTTCAAAGGAAATACCGCCAAAGGATGGCTCCCGATCCGGAATTACAGTCTGATAGAGCTCCCGCAGAAAGTCCCGAAGGGGACGTGCCCTGCCGCTCCCTACCGTATATTGGGCAAAGGGAGTCCCCCGTTGCCCCAGAAGCCGAAAAGCCCTGGCCACATCCTCTACATGAATAAAATCATAATTCTGAACGGCAGAGGTGAAGCTCAGCTCTTCATCCCGGAGGATTTTACGCAGGATGGTATTCAATAAGCGCGGCGAAGCTTCGCCTTCTCCGTAAGCGTTGGTAATCGCTGCCCAGATGTGGCTGATTCCGAGTTCCGCCGCCATACACCGGCTCATCTGATGGGCCGCCAGCTTGGCCGCCGAATAGATATGCCCGCTTCCCGGGCGTGCCTGCGGTTCCGCCGACGCGGCCAGAATTTCCCGCTCCATAATGCTGCCCGCCCCGATGAAGCGGCTGCAGCCCAGAGACTTGGCTACCCGTACTGCCTCTACCGAGGCCTCAATATTAAAAAGCTGCGCGTTGATATCCTTTCGCCCTTCACCGGAGGTTCCCGACCAGGCCAGATGGTAGAACACATCCCAGCGCTCCTCCGTCAAGGTCGGAAGCTGGGCAAGCCGGGCAAGGTCCAGCGTTACCGGCACGATCTGAGCGAGATTCGATTCTGGCGGCACAGTCTGAGCGTCCCGAACCGGTTCATCGCGCCCTCTCGCCACCGCCAGCACACGGATTCCCTGCCGCCTCAACTCCTCTGTCAGCGCGCGGCCAACAAAGCCGTTTGCGCCGGTTATCACCGCGCTTTTCATAGCGCGGCTTCCTGACGGTCCAACGCCTCAATAGCAGTTTCCTGGCGTTTCAACGCTTCGACAATTTCATCCGCCATTCTCTCCAACTGAGACGGGGTCAACCCCGGATAGACTCCCACCCAGAATGAATCGTTCAATATCCGGTCGGTGTTTACCAGCGGAGCCGCCTCCCTGTAGTGAACCGGGCTTTGAAGCTCCGCTGAACAGGGGTGCCGCAGCAAATTTCCCGCAAACAGCATGCGGGTCTGAATGCCCATCGCCTCCAGGTCCACGGTAAGCCGGTTGCGGCTGATCCCTTCCCGACAGGTAATCAAAAATCCAAACCAGCTGGGCCGGGAATCCGGGCAAGGCTCCGGCAGAATCAGCCGATGAGCATAGGGCTCCAGTCTTTTTCTCAGGGATTCAAAGTTCTCACGGCGCCGGAGGACGAACTCCGGCAGCTTTTCCAGCTGTGCCAGCCCGATTGCCGCTTGCATATCGGTGGCCTTCAAATTGTATCCAAAATGGGAATAGACATATTTATGGTCATACCCCATGGGCAAATTTCCATATTGGCGGTCAAAGCGATGCCCGCAGCGGTTGTCTTGCCCGGGATCGCAGACGCAGTCCCTGCCCCAGTCCCGCAGAGAGCGGATAATCTTATGCAGCAAGGGGTTCGCAGTATATACCGCGCCGCCTTCTCCCATGGTAATATGATGAGGCGGATAAAAACTGGAGGTTCCGATATCACCGATGCTGCCGCTTTTGCGCCAGACGCCGTCCAGGTGGTACTCCGTACCCAAAGCGTCACAGTTGTCTTCAATCAGCCATAGATTGTGGGCGTCGCAGAATTTCTTTACAGCCGCCAGGTCAAAGGGGTTGCCCAGTGTATGGGCCGCCAGCACCGCCTTGGTCTTTGGGGACAGCGCCTGTTCCAGTTGAGAGACGTCCAGATTGTATTGGGGTATGGTGACGTCTATAAACACGGGGATCGCGCCGTACTGTATGATCGGCGCTACCGTGGTGGGAAAACAGGCAGCCGCCGTAATGACCTCATCCCCGGGCAGAATCCGCCTTTCCTTGAGCAAAGGAGAGGTAAGAGCCATGAAGGCCAACAGATTGGCGGAAGAGCCTGAGTTGACCAGGCTGCAAAAGGGCACGCCGATATAGCCGGCCAGCCCCTTCTCAAACTTTGCCGCATAGTCCCCGGCAGTCAGCCAGAAATCCAGCGCGCTGTCTATCAGATTGCACATTTCACGACTGTCATATACCCGGCCCGCATATGGAATACGGTCAGATGCTTTCAATGTTTCAAATGTTTCCAATGTTTCAGATGTTCCCGACTCCTCCGTTTCCTGCGCCTGGTGGAACTTGCTCCAATATTCCTCCACCAATTTCAAAACAGCTTCCTTTGCCTGTTTTTGGTCCATCTCCTCAAGCATCTTTGCTGTCTCCCCTTTCATATTCGCCTATTTGCCGCTCCATCAGCGGAACGATATCCCCGCCGTCTCTGTATGCCTTCGCCCATTCCACCGTTTTTTCCACCGCTTTACGGATTCCCCAACGGGGCTTCCAGCCGAACACCCCGCTGATCTTGGAACAGTCCAGCCGAAGCAGATTGGCCTCGGGAAAGAAGCCTTCATTAGAGGACGCGCTCCAGCTCATTCCTTCACCCCAGCTTTCACAGAACAGCTGGGCCAGCTCCCCGTTGGAGATACAATCCTCTCTGTTCGGACCCACGTTGTAGCAGCCCGCCGCCTGCGGGTTCCGGTATTGCTCTCCCGCAACCAAGAGGTAGGCGAAGAGCGGCTCCAGTACATGCTGATACGGTCTGACAGAGAAAGGATTGCGTAAAAGCACCGGCCGGCCCTTCATGGCGGCATGAACGCAGTCGGGAATGATGCGATTTTGTGCAAAATCTCCTCCGCCGATTACATTCCCTGCCCTCATGGTGGAGATCCCCACATCTGACCGCGCAAAAAAGGAGCTTCGGTAGCAATGGGTTACCAGCTCTGAACAGGACTTGCTGTTGGAATACGGATCATGGCCGTCCAGGACATCCATTTCCCGGTAGCCCCAAACCCATTCTTCGTTTCGATACACTTTATCGGTGGTGACATTGACCACTGAGCCTGTGCTGTCGCTCTGCCGCACGCAATCCAGCAGCCGCACCGTGCCCATCACATTGGTATCATAGGTGAGGGCCGGATTTTGATACCCCTCCTGCACCAGGGGCTGTGCGGCCAGATGCAGTACTACATCTGGCCGCGCCTGCCGAAAGGCAGCCTGCAGCGACCCTTCATCCCGGATATCACCGATGACGGATCGAATGGAATCCTTCATATTGCAGAGTTCGAACAGGCTATTCTCTTCGGGGTTCAGCGCGTAACCGTAAACCTCCGCCCCCATATTCAAGAGAATTTGGCAAAGCCAGGAACCTTTAAACCCCGTATGTCCTGTTACGAAAACCCGTTTCTTGCGATAAAACTCCCTTATTTCCAGATTTTCCACGGCGCGTCTCCCTTTTCCCACAGATCCTCTAAAAGCATTTTATCCCGCTGGGTATCCATGCATTGCCAATAACCCATATGCTGAAACGCAGCCAAATTATGATCTCTGGCCAGCATTTCCAGAGGCTCCCTCTCAAAGATCACGCTGTCGTTCTCAATATAATCGAATACCTCCGGTTCCAGCACCATGAATCCGCCGTTGATCCATCCCACGTCCAGCCCTGATTTTTCCCGGAAGGAAACCACCAGATCGCCCTCGATATCCGTGACGCCAAAGCGCCCTTCCGGGCGCACTACAGTCATGGTAGCCGATTTGCCGCAGCTTTGATGAAAATCCAGCAGCTTTTTCAAATCGACATCGGACACGCCGTCCCCGTAGGTCATCATAAAGGGAGCGTCTCCCGTATAAGGGCGGATGCGTTTAATCCGGCCCCCTGTCATGGTATTCAAACCCGTATCCACTACGGTCACCCGCCAGGGCTCCGCGACGTTATTGTGGATCTCCAGGGTATTTCCACTCCTGTAGTCAAAGGTAACATCGCTATTGTAAAGAAAATAATCGGCAAAATATTGTTTAATCACTTCACCGCGATAGCCGCAGCAAATGATAAAATCATCAAAGCCCTGGGCCGCATAGCCTTTCATAATATGCCACAGGATAGGTTTTCCCCCGATTTCAATCATCGGTTTAGGTTTCAAATGAGAGTCCGCGGCAATTCGGGTACCAAGTCCCCCTGCCAGCAAAACCACCTTCATGTCTTTGTATACCTCCAAGCAAATTAGATAAAAACTGTTGTTTCATTCTATTCGCAGGGCGGAATTGTTGTGAACGAAGGAGTACTCTGAATCCGGTGCATCTCGTCACCCTGCTTCAACTCGTCACCGTACTTCAACTCGTCGCGGTGCTTCAGTTTGACGCTGATGCTGCCGTTTTTAAAGACCTTGATGTGGTCAACCAGCTCAATCAAAATGTCCCGTGTCAGTTCGTCGATGTTTTCATTCTTTCTGTAAGCTGTCAAAGATGGGGTTTCATCATCCGCGTCCTTTTCAAGCTCCGCCTGCTCCGCCATCAGATTTCCCATAGCGGCGTTGATGTCCTGAATCTGCCGCTCATAGTTCTCATACATCTGGCGGTAGTCTTTGCGCGAAAGGTTTCCGTCCTTCCAGTCCTGATAAAGCGATTGCTTGTAGCGCGTGACTTTGGCAAGCTCCCTTTCCTTTGCGGCTATCAAGCCGTCCAGCCTGTTTGACCGACTCTTTCTGGGAGGGGCCTGATCGACGCGCGAAATAACCTCATCATAGGCGTCAGCTATATACACCTGCTGTTGAAGAACGGACAAAACCGCTGCTTCCAGAAGGTTATGCCTGATGGAGTGCTTCGTGCAGGCAGCTTTTGATTGCTCCTTGTAGGTCCGGCAAAAGTAGTATACTTTGCCCTTGACCTCGCTTCTGCACATGGATCTGCCGCAATCGGCGCACCGCAGGAACCCCGAAAACAGATAGAGCTGCTTTTTCCCGGGGGCTACCCGCGTATCGCGCTTTAAAAGCTCCTGCGCCTTTGCAAACCGCTCCCGGTCTATGATAGGATCATGGGTATTTTCAACGATAAACCATTCGTCTTCGGGGACGATGTCCTGAATATGGATTTTGTAGCTCCGTACTCGATAACGGCCCTGCACCATATCTCCGGTATAAAGGCGGTTTTTCAACATTTCTGTGATTGTCTTGGCATT
>DAITKX010000027.1:23866-27838 GCA_036835995.1 Bacillota bacterium
AGCGGATTGTTCCCGGCGTGAGGATTTTTGTACTTCATGCCCTTGCTCTGCTTATACAGTGAAGGACATAGCACACCACGCCCGTTCAGCGTCCGCACAATGGCGCTTTTGCTCATTCCGTCCAAAAACCATGCAAAAATATCCCGGACGACTTCGGAGGCTTCCTCGTCGATCACCAGCGCATTTTTATTCTCCGGGTCCTTTTTATATCCGTAGGCAGCGAAGGAGCCTATATGCAAGCCCTTTTCCCGTTTTTTATCAAACGTCTTTCTCACGTTTTCCGACGTGTCCTTTGCGTGGCTTTCGTTCAGAACGCCCTGGACGGGAACGCCGATATTCGTTGCGCCGCGGGGATCTCTATAGGTGTCCACCGGCTGCTGATACAGCGACACGAACCGCACCTGATGAATAACAAACCAATCCTCCAGATAGTAGCCCTGATCGGCGTGATTTCTAAAACTGCGGGCCAGATTCTTAACGACGACGCAATTTATCTTTCCTGCCTCGATGAATCGAAGCAGCCTTTGAAATTCCGGGCGCTCATCATCGGTGGTGCCGCTTACGCCGTCATCGACGAATTCATCTGCCAATATGTATTTATCATCGTCAAATTGATTGTTGAGCCAGTCTGTCAGAATAAGCCGCTGATTCTGGACGCTCTCGGATTCGTCGCTGCCCCGTGCGTCCTCCCGGGACAGCCTGATGTAAAATCCTACATACCAGGTTCTGCTTTTGCCCGTTTTCGGCATGATTTCATATCGTGCCTTCGGCCTTGCCATGTGTCTCCCTCCCTGAGGTTACAGACCGCTTTTCTTGCGAAGAAAGAAGTCTGTCAGCAGATCGCCAAGGCCCGGGCCTTCTTCGGTAAATTCTACCTTAACGCCTAAATCACCGTAGCGGAAGCAGTAAGGATTTTTCGTCCTTTCAATAATTTGTTCTATACGCTCCCCCTTGGAAAGGCTGTTATCGAATTGGAGGCCCTGCACATCCATGAGCGTGTCTTTGTCGATTGACCGGATATCAACGCTTCGCATTGCGTCTAATCGCTGTACCGTAACCATAATCATGAAGTCCCCCCTTCATTCGGGCATGATTATCTATATGCGTTTTTCAGATTGTCCTATGAGAAAAGGCATGTGCAGTTTTCTTAATATAACCGGCCCGGTTGGTCCTGCGGGTCCCTGAGGTCCAGTCGCTCCGGTTGGTCCTGCGGGCCCTGTCGGCCCCTGCGGTCCAATTGGCCCTGGAGGGCCTGGAGGGCCGGGCGGACAAATGAACCAAGGACAGCATCTGCAAAAATCCGTATGGCAACGGTAAGCGCATCTGCCACATATATCGTTATTGTTATACATGATCAAAATCTCCTATTTTATTGGCTAATAGACAATAATCAGCAAATTCTAAAGCCCGTTCCTTAACATAATATGAATCTCCCCTGCTTATTGCTAATGAAAAAAGCAAGCTGACGCATGTCGGCTTGCTTCCCTTTTCTTTCTTTTGATTTTAAAGTTGAATTTCTTCTCCCGGCTCAAGGATCAGCCGGTTGGGGGCGTCCCATTTTTCGGCGCGCTTGCGGTCAAACAGCGCGCCGGGCTTCATGTGTACCGGAATGTTATGTCTGGCGCCGACCAAACGCGCACACTCCGCGGCTTCTTTCAGATCCATGTTGTATATTCCATCGCAGGGGAACAGCGCGTAATCGAACTTTCTTGCCGCAAAAGTCTCCATCTGTTTCGTTTTTGACGTATCTCCGGACGCATATATCACAATGCCGTCTGCCGTAATGATAAATCCCACGCATTCCTTGGGATCGTGGTTCAGGTTTTGCGCTTCCACCGCTTCAATCTCAATCCCATCGATGGAAAAAGACTGATATTTCCCGCCGGCGAGAGCTTCTCTGTTGGTAATGATCCGACAGTCCGGCTTTCTGGCGGCGAGCTCGATCCTGTTGTGGTCGCCGTGCTGATGGGTCACCAGGATGAGATCAGCAGGCAGGTCGTAACCGCCTCCCACATACGGATCAACATAAATTACGCGGCCGTCGCCTGTAGTAATTCGATAACTCCCGTGCCCCTGGTAATATAATTTTGCCATTCTTTATCCCCTCTTTCTCTCCCTCTGGAAATCGCTCCAATAATATCTCATATCTCTTCTCTGTCCTCCTTGGACCGGCGGGATGCGCGCCTTGGATTTTCAGGAAACCAGCCCTTTTCCACACGTCTCGTCTGTTCCTTCAGCTCGATAATCGACCAGAGACAGGTGCAGCCTAAAATTGCGAGAATCGCTGAAATAATGGTCTGCTGCGGAAAGCATGACAATGCTAAAGCCGCAATTCCTGCCGCTAAAAATACCGGCCAAATTTTTTCCGAAAAATAATATTCGCATTTGATTACGATGGGATGGAACCCCCCAATGATCAGAAAGGCGGCGATCCCGATGATCAATCCTTCAAATTTCATAATGACCCCTCCTGTTTTTCCGTTGAAATCATTAACAAATTATACCATATGCCAGGATTTATTTCATCATATGCCGGGATCTATTTCACATGTTTCCCGCAAAGAGCTATCGTATTCCCTTGAAACTGCAGAAGTCTGCACAATTTTTTCGATTTAGGACGGTTACTTTATTAAATTATTTATTTCAACGAATTTTATTCATAAATTTACCGCCATAGCAGCGTCAAATTCGAGAATCTGCCAACATGGTGTTCTGTATCGAAAATTTTGTGCAAACATTTTATGCAAACGTTTTGTGAATATACATTCTCGTCATATCCGATTCTCCATCGCCCTGAACCAGTTGTCACGGCTGACGCCGTGATATTTGCCTGTTTTATGCCTTGTCCGACCCGTCAAGGGCCGGGGCCTTGCGATTGCAATTCCATCCTTCATGTGCTTGCGCCGGGTCTTTCATCATGGCAGAATTTCTGACTCCAATCGTGTGGAAGCCGCTTCCATCTATCAATATTTATCTGTATAATGGTATCGAAAGTAACATCGGGACAAATTGACCCGATGTTCCCGAAATCTTTCAGTATTAATGCAAAAAAGTAGGAGTGATCAATGGAGAAATATGATATAAATGAGCTCCCTTTAATTGCCGAAGGCGGAGAGGCTAATATCTACGATCTCGGAGACGGAAAAGTCCTGCGCATCCTCAGAAATCCGAAGGGACGTTCATTTCGGGTGGAAAAACACCTGTTCCCTTTTTTAAAAGAACATGACATATGCATCCCCTCCGTTTATGAGTATATAGAAAATGAAAAAATGACAGCGATGGTTATGCAGAAAATAACCGGAACCACAATGTTAGATCAGTTGAAACGGCATCCTTTTCAGATGATTGATGAAATAAAAAAATTTACAACGATGCACGCACAATTATTAAGCTTGCATTCTAAATGTAAACTGTACTCCATACACGAAGTAGTAAACCGTTTTGCTATGCAGGCATTCCCAATAGACGAAAAGTTAGTAGATTTTGCGTTGAATTTACTTAAGGAATTTCCTGACGATGATTATATCTGTCATGCAGATTTTCATCCGGGTAATGTTTTGATACAGAATAATTGCTATTATATTATTGATTGGGGAGCAGCTTATCATGGCAATTATGTTTCCGATATCGCGCATACTTATCTGCTTATGACGAACGTGCCAACGCTGACTGGACAGAGAGGCTTACAACACGCTGTTATAACTTGTATAGGACGCATAATGGCAAAAACTTATTTAAGCCAGATGCTTAAATTGAAAAAATTTAATTTGTCCGATTTTTCGAAATGGACTGTAATAATGGCTCTAAAACGCGCTTACTATGGCTTGCCATCCGAGAAAGCAGCAAGAATTAAGTATATAAATCAATGCCATGAATGCAATATCAAAGGAATTGATTCTGCCACATGGTACAAGTATCTGTAAAATGGTCGTCTTAATCAGCAGCGTCAAATTCGAGAATCTGCCAACATGG
>DAITKX010000027.1:27848-36357 GCA_036835995.1 Bacillota bacterium
AATTTTGTGCAAACATTTTATGCAAACGTTTTGTGAACATACATTCTCGTCGTATCCGGTTCTCCATCGCCCTGAACCATGCACAAAAACTCCCATCCATACCTTTCATAAAAGGATGTATGGTCTGTTACCAGATAAAGCGTATCAATTCCTTTTATCATAAATTCATCACAGACAAATTGGAGCATTTCTCCTGCAATGCCCTGATTGCGATATTCGTCCTCCACATAGACTGCGCAAACATTCGGCGTTAAATCTTTTCGGTCGTGAAAATCATTCTCGATTACTCCGATACCCCCAATAATAATTTCCCCATTAAAAACAATATACCACTGGGGGACAGCGGAAGTATTGTTAAAACACTCCTCCATGCTTTCGATATAAGCGCTCTTGGGAATGCCCCACTTCCGATGAAACCACTCGGCGGCTTGCGGTATCAATTCTTTATGTTCCTGTATCTTTACAATTTTATATTTTTCCAACTTTTCTCCAAACCGGCTGCCGAAGCGGAAATGAAATACGGTTATGCGCATTCAACGTGCTTTTCCATGAGCCGGGCCAGGGGTGCGGAGTCTCCGTTGAAAGACTGAATATCCGCCTCCATCAGTTCCCTGGCGTCCATATCTTCGTAGGCAACGTACCAACCCGCGAGTTCCGCCAGCAGCTTCAGAAACAGCCGAATCGATCTCCCATTCCCCTCCCTGAAAGGATGCAGTGCGTTCAACTCGCCCGACAGCCAGGCAAATTCCCGGACAAACCCGCTCTTATCCAGATTTTTTAAGTAATCCATGTCCCGCAGCCTGTCAAAAATTCGTTTCTGATTTTCCTCGATAAATTCGGGATAGCAGAATACACTGCTGTCCTTGGCGATCCTGACCCTCCTGATTTGGCCTGCAAAGTCGTATATATCGGAGAAAAGCTTGCGGTGAATCTCCAGGAGCATATTAAAATCAAAGCTGCCATGAATGGGATGCTCCATGAGTTCCGTCATTCGCGCAGCTACAATTTCTTCCTCTGCCTTTTTCAGTTCGCCGGCGTCCTCAATCCCCAGCTTGTTGGCAATGAACGCTTCGCCATCCACAAAATAGTCGTTCATCTCTGGGGCGCCTTTTTATATCTGCAAATACAGGCCTGGACGACTTCATCCCCCGAGACCTCTTTTTTCAGGATTCTTTTGCACTCTGCAATGGATTCCTCACTGACATGAAATCCTTCCATCTTCATATTTGCCCGAACAAACCGCAGTTTTCGTTCCTCTGCTTCCGACCGAGTCATGCCGTTCCCCTCCCAGCGATTTAATATGATTATTATACCATAAATGCAGAGAAAATACAGCAACTTGATCGGCAAACCGGACTTTACCGACTTCGTGTTACGCTCATTTAACGAAGTTAATTTCCAGATACGCAACCAATTGGCTATAATCATATTCGGTAAATATACCTTTAATGTTATCATAAAAAGTTCAACCGGATTTCCTCTGGTATATTTCATTTTTTCAGCATGAGGAATATGGTATAAATCCAGTGCCTCGAATAGCTTCCTGCCGGACATTTTACCTTTTCCCACATTTGGTGTGTTTTACAGTCAGCAATGCTATGCAGGCTTGCCCACAAAGCCCAAATAATTCCTGTGATAATATATCAATATTCATCATGCTTCCTCAATTGCTATCCATACTTCCTGGCGATTTTCTTGCATTTAGCATTCAAATACAGGCAAATCTGAAAGTTTATAGCCTGAGCCTGGCAGCCATTCAGAATAAAACTTCTGATTAGACAAAAAAGACATATCTTCCCTTTAACGAAAAGTTATGTCGTGATGAACGAACTAAGGCATGCAGCAGAGGAAATCACCCTCTGTCAAATCGCTTATAAGTAAAGCATAGTTTTGAAAGTACCTGTTGGACATTTGCCCTGCTTGCCGTTTACCGTTCGCCATTCTATTTGTAAAAAATTTTCAATTTGTCCTTGACACATTAAACTACAAGTTGTAGAATAGTAATCACTACATCATGTAGTTTGTCATGGAGGTATGGCTTATGAGTAAAATTCAAAGAATGTCGGACGCTGAAAAAGAAATCATGCAGATCATTTGGGCCGCAGGCGGCTCCATTTCGTCCGCTTGGTTGCTGGATGAACTTAAAAATCGGAACAAGGATTGGAAGCCCAATACCGTACTGACCTTCCTTGCCAGATTGATTGAAAAAGGGATTTTGACAGCTAAAAAGCATGGTCGGGCAAACGAGTATATTCCTCTTGTGTCTGCAAACGAGTATAAACACTTTGAAACCCGATCTTTTCTTGATTCGGTATATGACGGGTCGATCAGGAAATTTATATCCGCGTTATACGAGGGGGATGACCTGACCAAGGACGAGATCGAGGATCTCAAAAAGTGGTTTTCGCAGAGGTAGGTGACGAAATTGCTGCAAACGATTTTCAGAATAGTGTTGACCCTGTCCGTTGCGGGCAGCCTTATTACTGTATTGCTTTTCCTGCTGCGGCCGATTACACAAAGAGTTTTTAATCAAACCTGGCGTTACCGCATGTGCATCTTGGCGGTGATGTTCTTCCTTCTTCCTGTGGGCGCGGCCGGAAACAGCCTCTATGATGCCCTGCTGCATCAAAGCGCGCAACCGGATAGACCGCAGGCGGCCGTAACCGCTGTGCTGGACACGATTGCCCCCCTTCCGATTACAGGCAACGCCGTGATTGATACGTCCGCACAGACTTCAACATTAACTCCGGGGATGGACAAGGGTATTTCCTTAAACATTTTGCCATTCCTTCCGTATATCTGGCTTACCGGTGCGGTGCTTTCCGTTTGTACCAACGGACTCCGGTATATCCGTTTCAGGAGAAGGCTCATAAGAACCTGCCTGCCAGTTGAGGATGAAAAGATATATTCCCTGCTTGAAGCCGGAAAAACTACCCAGGGCGTTTCCGGAAAGATTCTGCTTCTTACGAGCGACACCGTGAAAACTCCGATGCTCACCGGGATTTTTCGTACGCTTCTGGTCCTGCCCGAAGTGGAGGTGAATGAGCGGGAACTTTCCACCATTTTCAAGCATGAACTGATCCATTATCAGCGCCGCGATCTGTGGGTAAAAACCTTAATGCTGCTGATCGGAGCAATACATTGGTTTAACCCTGTCATTTATCTGCTTGCGAAGGAAGCTGAAACGAGCTGCGAACTTTCTTGCGATGAACAGGTTGTACGGGATATGTCCCTGGAGGATCGGCACTTTTATGGAGAAACGATTTTGAATATGTTGGGCAGGGTAGCGGAAAAGCAAGCCTGTGTTTACGCCACACTTGCCGAGACGAAAAAAGGGATTGAAAGGAGGCTTACTCTCATGTTGAGATTCAAGGAAATGAGTAAAAAAACGGCGGCTATTTCTGTTGTGATAGCCATGCTGTGTACTCTTGCCGGGTGCATCGGTGCCGCATCCGTTTCGGATACAGCAGGGACATCACCTGCCGCCGGCGCTGATGTCAATAATGAGACAGCTTCGGACACGGAATGGGTATGGCCCGTGGAGGGATGCCACAACATTTTTTGGGCGTTCGGCACGCGCTATCATCCCATTAAGAAAGTTAAAGTATTTAACGACAATATACAAATCACCGGAAAAGGAATAGCAGGCGCGGCCGTATATGCAGCCCTTGCCGGAACCGTTTCCGAAGTCAGCTTCGACGACGAGCGGGGCAATTACATCATGATCGATCACGGAAACGGCATTGAAACCTTCTACCTGCACCTTGATGAGACGCTCGTCTCGGCAGGAGACCCTGTTTCCGCCGGCGACACGATAGGAACGGCTGGTTCGACCGGTGACGCTACCGCCCCTTTCCTTGCGTTCGGCGTCTATTTAAACGGGATTGCGGTTGATCCACTGAATTATTTGAAATCCTGAACATTTATGTTCAGGATTGGATAATGAGCGCCCAATGCCACACCGCTCCCTGCTCGAAATCCCTCCGGACGGAAAAAAAGGTAACCATCGCGAGGATGGTTACCTTTTTTTAATGCGCCCAGAGGGATTCGAACCCCCGGCCTTCACATTCGTAGTGTGCCACTCTATCCAGCTGAGCTATGGGCGCGCGTACACATTGAATGCCTGCTGTTCTTGTCGAGTACGGGATTTATTATATAACATTTCAGGGCGGCTTGTCAAAGTAAACTTGGCATTTTTCCATTTAATTTAGCATTTATTTTTCAGACTGTGTTTGGGTATCATCTTGATAATATACGAATTCATCCCCCTCTTTTATACGAACACAAACTGGAGCAGCGCCATGTAGAGCGCTGTTCCGCCCAGGATGCTCAACAGCGTATTTCTCCGCCACAGGTGCAGGCCCGCCACCGCCGCAACCGCTAAAAGCTCGGGAATACCGAAGGGCGCGTGCAGAACCGAGACGTTTCTCAGGCTGTAAACGATGAGCATTCCCATCACCGCGGGAGGAAGCACGCTTCCAAGATAAGAAACGACCTTTGGGGTTTTCCCTGTCCGAAACAGAATAAACGGGGCGGCCCTCAAGCCGAATGTGATGGCGGCGATAACGAGAATGATCAGGATGGATTCCTTAACGCTCAGAATCATGGTCCCCGCCCCCCCTTCTCGTTTTGTTCTTCCCGCAGCTCGTCCTCCGATTCCGGCCCCGACACCGTCTCCGGCACCCTGCTTTCGATCTGTTTTCTCGCCAGCATAAAGGCGGCAACGATCAGGATCATGGACGGAATGATGAGATTGTCCGGACCGAGGGCAAGGAGGACGGCAACAGTGCCGGCAAGCCCGATCAGCGCCGGGATATGAGAAGCATAGGACTTCCATTGCTCGATGAAGATCACGATAAACAGCGCCGTCATGGCAAAATCCATCCCAGTGGTGTCAAAGGTGAGCAGCGACCCTGCGAGAGAGCCGATCACGCCGCCTATGATCCAGTAGCATTGATTCATAAAAGCGACACTGAAGAGAAACTTCTTTTCATCCACTCCTTCAGGGACTTTTCCGCCGCAGAGCAGGGAATAGGTCTCATCCGTAAGGGCGAACATCATGTACCATTTTTTAGGCCCCATGCCTTCAAATCGGTCGAGAAAGGAAAGGCCGTAAAAAATATGCCGGAAGTTTACGACGAGGGTCATGATTGCGACCTGAATCAGGCCGATCCCGCCGTAGAAAAAGCTGATGGCGACAAACTGCATCGCGCCGGCATAGACGGTCAGGCTTGTGAAAAAGGTCCATATAAAATTATATCCTGCGTTTTCAAATAACAGACCAAAGGCGATCCCCGTAGAAACGTATCCGAGCAAGACGGGTATTGTCACTGGAAAAGCGGCTTTCATTGCTTGCTTCATAGTTAAAATGCTCTCATAGCGGTTATTTTTTATGCAATAAAGTTATGATTTATAGTATACTAAGGTTGACAGATTTTTTCAACGTGTTTCTTCAGGGGGAGATGAGAATAGTGAACAACATCAAAAAAGCAGGCATCATTACAGGGGCGGTTGTCGGCGGCGTCATCGGGGGGACGATCTCTGTGGTCGGGAGAATGGCCAATCAGAAATTTATCGATGAACTTGGCGAAAGCATCGTCGATTCAACCATATTGACCGGCGGGATCGCCGGAGAACTCGCCAGCGGCGCCACCAATGTGATTTCAGGAAAGATTAAAAAAAGCCGCCGCAAGGTCAACGAGGGAAAGGACGAACTGAAGTCGGCCGGAACCCAGGTCGTTCAAAATATCGTCACCAATGTCCATACCGTCGTAGATAACAGCGGCGAAATCCTGGAAGGCGTCAAGGAAAAGGACCGCAGGAAGATCGTACGGGGCGCTAAAACATTGGCAAAGGTAGTCGCCGTAGGCGCAATTACCGTGGGCCCCATAAAGATAAAGGAATCAGAATCAGAATCAGAATCAGAATCGGAATCGAAACCGGAATCCGAGCCGGAGCCGAAACTGGAACCGGAGACGGAAAACCGTTGACCAGCTTGCTACTCACCTGACGGCAGGAAAGGCGAATACATCATTATCGCATGATTTTCAGTAATGTATTCTTCGTCTGCAAGCTTGCCGTCAAGGGTATAGCGTTTCCTGTACAGCTTGTTGTGTCTGCTGAATCCTCCCCAATATTCGGCTTTGAAAAGGTGGTCTTTTTCTATCACTTCATATCGATAACGAGGGGGATTACCGGCATACCATCCGCCTGCCAGATCCTCTGTTTCTACCTTGAGGCTCAGTTGAAATTCCGTATCCGTATCATTGCGAATCATGAGATCCCGATAGGGATAAAAGCAGGTCGCTCCGCTTCCGAATGGCTGCGTCCTGTTGGAATCCGGAAAGACGTCATAGGAATGGCGATATCTCTCCACGACGGTAAGGGGCGTATGAAGAGTCATCCAATAAATCAGATTGGATAACTGGCACAGCCCCCCGCCCATGCTCATATGAAAGCTCCCGCAGAAAAGAACCATTCCGGGCACATATCCCTTTTTCGCAGTCGGTTTTCCGATCAGCTTCCAGTAACTGAAGGTCTCTCCGGGCCTGACGACGATTCCGTCGAGATTCTTTACCGCGAGCTTCAGGTTGATGATCTTATTGTATTGATACTGCATGTCCACATCTTTCAGCTCCCGAAGCAAAGGAGTGTGATGGGAAAATTGAAGATAGGGCAGCAGGTTCTGACGGCGTGTCTTCGCGAACCGGCAGGTCCCCGAATGCCAGAACAAATACCGGGTCAGCGAATAGAAGGCCTTTCCTGCCGCCAGCCTTAATCTGCCGCGCTTTAATGGTCTTAAGCTATTCGCTTCCATTGCGTTTCTCCTCAAAACCGCCACCCATTTCTTATACTGTTTAAATTTAAAATAATATTGATAGTAAATACCTCAGTGAAATTTCAGCTGTCTATATAAAGATTTCATTCCACCTTGGCGACGGTAAACATGGTATGGAGCACTTCCTGACCGGACGGCCACGGATCCATAATGGTCCAAAATCCTACGCCGGCAAGGCCGTATTCATTGACCAGTTCCAGTTTTGCTCTTATGCTCCTGGCGTCTTCAAACCATACGATGTGCTGCCGTCCCTGAGAGTCGGTATATTCATAGTACGGGGATTGGGCAACCGGATCGTATTGGATCTCGGCTCCCACACGCCTCGCTCTTTCCATCGCTTCCGGAATCGAGATATTCTCGGCCATCGATTCTCCTTGAACAAAGGGCAGCGTCCAGTCATATCCATAGTTCGGAATTCCCATCAGGATCTTGGACCGCGGGATCTGGGTAACGGCGTAATCCAGTACCCTGCGGACCTGGTCAAGGGGCGCGACGGCCATCGGCGGGCCAAAGGTGTACCCCCACTCATAGGTCATCAGCATCACCAGATCGGCGACAGATCCGATCCCCGCATAATCATGCCCTCCGTAAAGCAAGCCCGGCTGCTCCGATGAAGTTTTCGGGGCAAGAGCCGCCGTCACGATAAATCCTTCCGGATGTACTCTGGCTGCCGTCTCTGAAATCAATGCCGTATATAGATCCCGATCCTGCCGGTTGACATACTCAAAGTCAAAATCGATTCCGTAATAACCTTTTTCCTTTAACGTGCTCAATATGTTTTCCACCAGCCTGTGTCTCGCCGCCGGATTATTCAGAACCACGCTCGCAAGCTCATTGCTGAACTGCCCTTGCGCATTAAGAGGAGTCAGCACCATAAGCGTCTGAACTCCGTGGGCCCTCGCGGTCTCCCTCAATCTCTCGTCGCTGAGTGGGATCAGATCCCCTTCCGGGGTGATTCCGAAGCTGAAGGAATAGACATAGGTCAAATCCGGCATCCATTGCTCCAGAACTCCCTGATTGATAAACGGATAAGCATACCCGCTCACAATAATGGTTCCATATTGCGACGCCTTAATATTATACCAAGGCATAGTTTCACCTCCCCTACCTACAGAATATGTCCAAGGGGAGGTAATTATGTTTATTTCTGACCGGCTGCAGCGGGAACCGCCGACTCCGTCGACGGCTGACCGATATATGCGAAAGCCGTCGCGGACATCAAGGCGATCACAACCAGAGTTATCGTTATTATTTTTAATGTAATTCCTGGTCTCATTTTTCCTTCCAACCTTACTCTACCTCATGTATTAATAAGACGGATTCGTTCCGCCTAAAGTTCCGCATTTCACAAAAAAGCACCCGGTAACTGTTTCCAGGTGCTTTTTTCATTTGTAGGGTTTCAGAAAGCTAATCCCGCCCATCGTCAGCCTTTTTGTGGCCGTACTTCGCTTTGCCCTGTACCTCAGGGACGGGTCGCTGGTCATTTTTCGGAAAGTGCTGTTTATGGTTGCTCTCCGTGCCGTGAGGTTCTTCAGGATCCGGCCTTCTCATTCCTGCCTTTGCCATTCTCCGACCTCCTATACGTCATTGTTCCTGTTGGACTGTTTTTTTGAGTTTCTGTTTTGATTTTGATTTTCAGTAAGAATACAAACCGTGAAAGCGTGGCCTAGC
>DAITKX010000028.1:0-9640 GCA_036835995.1 Bacillota bacterium
CAGGGCGCCTTCAGCCGTCTGAATCAGGGAGATGCCGTCGCTGGCATTTCTGGAAGCTGTGTCAAGTCCTCTGATCTGGCCTCTCATCTTTTCAGAGATGGCAAGTCCTGCGGCGTCGTCGCCGGCACGGTTGATTCTCAGACCGGATGAGAGCTTTTCCAGAGATTTGGATGTGTTGGTGGTGTTGGTTGTCAGCTGTCTGTATGTGTTCAGAGCTGCGATATTGTGGTTGATTCTCATTTTTGTTTCCTCCTTGAAACTTTGATTTGCCGAGATCCGTCTCGGTTTTTAGAAGCGGTAATTTGCTTTGGTGATATATATATCGGCCGAGGCCGGATATACTTTAGTGATTATCGTCCATATTTTTATGAATTTTTATCAGATGGGCGATCCCTTGATAATCGTCTGATTCGGGCTTTTCTGCAGACGCCTGATTGGCCTCGATAGTCTCCATCAGCTCTTCCCGGATCACTTTGATATCCTTTGGCGCGTCGATCCCAAGAGCGACCTTGTCGTTTCCCATGGATACTACGGTGATTCTGATGTTTTCCGAAATGAGGATGGACTCGCCGGCTTTTCTGCTGATCACTAACATCAGTCCCCCGCCTTTCCATCCCTTTGAAAGGGCAGGTATCTCACCGGATAGTCTGGATTTTGCAGTATGACCTGCCTTGCCTTTCGGGTCTTGGGATTTAAAACGACGGGACTCTTGATGTTGACGGACAGATCTTCCGCTCTCTCCCGCACTGTGGCGATTACCAGAAAAATCAGATCGTCTATGCTGCCTGCGCCGCATGCCATCAGATCTTCTTCGGACATGGCCGGACGGTAATCCGGATGGAGATCCCATGGCTCAAAGACCAGAAAGCATGGGACGCTGTTTTCCATGGACTGGAGATATAAGAAGGAAAAGCCTTCAAAAGGGCGGGAAAAGACCGCAAATCTGGTATCTTCCTCAAATCCGTAAATTCCGTCGGGAAACTCGTAGACAGCGTCTTCTTCAACTTCAACTGTGCCGAAATCCCTCGTGTCGATCTGGATCATGAAAGCCTCCTACGCTTTTGCGTCAAAATTTGTTTTTCCGTCGAATATCTGCTCCTGATATTCGGGAGGGACATAGTTTGGATCGGCGCTGGGCGGAATGTAGAGCGGTCCGCCGATATACTTGATGATGACCTTAGGCCATTCCACGACCTTCAGCTCCAGATCCGGCGGCAGGAAATCGGTGTCTCCATTTTCCACAGGCCGCATCTCCTCGGGGAGATTGCTGATGTCAAAATTGATCTGCATGCTTTCAAAATTGAAAACAGGACCGCTGGATTTTGGCAGTGCGTCTATGATATGATCGATCCCTCTGCTGAACTGCTGAAACTGATAGGCGTCAGGATCACCGCTTTTAAACTGAACGTTCAGGCTGAGGGTTCCGTCGTCGGAATACCTGGCGGTAGCCGTATAGGACAGGTTGCGGAGATCTGCGATGGAACCTTGCTCAAATTTGTCCTTGAGCGGGATGCTGATAGGATCGCTCTGAATGGTCAGCCGGTTTGTCTGATGGGAAATGTGCAGCTCCGCCGTCTGTGCGGAAGAGACCCGGGAGGACCGATGGTGTTCCTTCTTTACATATTCGATTGAAATCGGTACCGTTTCGATGGTGATAAGGGGCTTCAATTTTTGCCACCTCCGTTCTAATCCATAAAGTTAAAGATGGAGGGCTGAATCATATCGGCACCCATCTGCAGAGCCGTCTGATAGGCTACCTTCTGCGTCGAAAAACTGATGAGGGTGAGGGCCGGGTCTGCAACCTCCACGTGGTTCTGGCGCTCCTGAAGGCTCAGTATCTGCGTGTCATACCGGTCCGACATGAAGTCCAGATAGGATGTTTTCGCTCCGATTTTCGTAATATTGAGCAAAAAGGCATTGGAAGCATCCTCCACTTTGCCGAAGAGAGACTCCAATTTGTCGTTGGAGTAAGTACCGTCAGGCTTTTCCAGTTCATCCACGACGCAGCCCAGAAGATCGTAAAGATTGTTTGGGACCTGGTCTCCGCCGACAGTGGCATAACCGGCAGACATGACTTCAATGCCCGTAATGGAGTAAGTGAAGACGCTGTTGGGGTCGGCTTTACCTGCAGCGCCGATAGTGAGACCCATGCCGGTATCGACGGTGAGCCCGTCCTTCGCCAAAGCGTTCGCCTGGGTGGAAGACATATTCTTCAACAGCTGCCCGTTATATGTAAGGTAGGTTTTATCCGGGTTGAGCGAATCGTAAAGCGGATCAGCAGGGTCAAGGGTTGTCAAACCGAAGGGCTGCTCTACAGTATTGCTTCCTCCGAATATATACATGCCGGTACTGTTGCTGTTCATCGTCTGCATGATCTGATCCCGGATGGCTTTTAGCTCAGTGGCAAAGGTATCTCTCTCATCCGAGCTGATGGTTCCGCTGTTGAGGCTGGCGCGAATTTTATCTACGGCATCCTGAACGGACCCGTTGACCAGGGTCAGAACAGACTCTGAGTTGTTGAGAAAGTCCTGGGCATGAAGAATATTTTCTTTATAGTCCTGCGCTTTGCTCAGGTTTTGTCTGATCTGGTAGGCGCTTATCGCCGCCGCTGTGTCCTCGGAGGATTTGGAAAACTTTCTCTGAGTATACACCTGGGTGCTGAGCTTGTTCATATCCGAGTATACTTTATTGAGATTGCGGGAGTACGAATTGGTGATCATCTTATTGGTGATTCTCATAGCATATCATCCTTTCTGTTAACGACCCACGAGGCCCTTATTGATCAGCACGTCCACCGCCTCATCCAGCGCCGTAAAATATCTGGCTGCGGCGTTATAGGATTTTTGGTAGGTCATCAGGTTGATGCCTTCCTCGTCCGACAGCACGCCGGAGACGGATTCTCTGCTGCTGTAGAGATTTTCCATAACATTATCGGAGGCGTCGGCAAAGTTTTTGTTCAACTCTACATCCAACGAAAGTTCACCGATGGTCCCCCTGACATATTGGTTGAAAGAGCCGTTGAACATGACGGTGCCGTCAGATCTGGGAAAATCGTGGGCATCGTTCATGGCCGCAATCATCCGGTCGATATTGTCTCCTTTTCCAGGAGCCGGTAAACCTGTGTCGGGATCAGGATGCGCAGCATCAGGATACTGAGTGGTGTTGATGTAGTTTGGATCATCGAGCCACTCCTGGGAAACCTGAATGTTCTTCGCCGTGATGGGCCCTCCGCCGGTGCCTGAGGAAAACAGCGGCTTCATGTCAGCTCCGTCGATATCGTTCAGCTTATTGAATGTATCGGCAAAGGTTGACGCCAGAGTATTCAAAGAGCTCATGTAGTAAAGGGTTCCCCGGAAGCTGCTCTCTCCCACGGCCGCATTCGCATAGGTTCCGTTTCCGTTGATGAGATCCAGGGATGCGCTGATGGAACCGCCGGTGAAATATTTGGTGATATTTGTGGGGTCCACGTTTGCCGAAGCGTCGTCCAGCATAAAGGAACTGTTCAGAGAAATGGAGACGGTTCCGCCGTCGGAATGTACCGCCAGGGTATTGTATTTATCGGCGTCTACGAGTCCGATGGAAACGCCGGTATTCACATCGTAAAGGGAAACGGTCATATGGGATACGCTCTTTTCATCCGACACCTTTTCCGAGGAAATGCTCACCTTGATGTTGGCGATGCCGGAAAGCTTGTCCAGGAGGTTGTTCCTGGCGTCATAGAGATCGTTGGGCGTATTTCCGTAAAGCTCTTCTGTTCGGATCTGCTTGTTCAAACTCGCGATGTTCTGCACGATGGAATTGAAATCCTTGGTTACCACCACGTCGGTCAGGTCTTCGATTTCCTGAGAGCGGATCTCGTCGATCTGATTTGCCTGGGCGTTTAAATACTCCGTGATCTTTTGAGCCGCCGTCCTGGTTACCAGCTTCTGATCCTGGCTTGTTCCATCCTTTTTCAGCTGTTGGAGCTGAGTGACAAATTCGTTGAATTCGCTCTGAAGCTTGTCTACGGAAGCCTCATCGAGAACGTTCTCCAGATCGGAAAGTCCTTCGAGGAGCGAATTGTATCTGGCGTCTTGAGCATTTTCCTTGCGGTACCGGGCGTCTAAGAAGGGGTCGCGGATCTGGCTGATCCCCGAAGCTTCGACTCCGGCGTCTACGAAGGTCCGGCCGCTGGAATAGCGCTCGGTATAACCGCTGCTCATGACGGCGTTCAGATCCACCCTCTGTCTGGAATATCCGGTGGTATTGACGTTGGAGATGTTGTTCCCGGTAACGTCGATGGCCGCCTGGCTTGCCGCCAGCGCTCTAGCCGCCGTTTGAAATGATAAAAAGGTCGGTCTCATAAGTCTTTCCCCCCTTGCTATATTTTCGTTTCAAAGGCCTTGGAGAACAGTGAGCTCTTGACCTCTGCCGCATTCTGATCATATGTAGTGTTGCTTTTTTGCATCTCTTTCCTTGTGAGAACCTTATCGATATGGTAAAGCTTGTTTTGAAGCGTGTCCTTACATTTCTCTTTATAGAATTCGACTTCCTCCAGAGTCTGATGGAACTGGCCGATCAACTCAAAAAATTCGGCCTGCTTTTCTTCGGGAAACCGGAGCGCCATCTCCGACAGCGTAGCTCCGGAGATATCCATCGCCGTCTGGTATTCGGCAAGCTTCGCGTCGAAATTCTTTGTGCGGAGCAGAAGGGACTGCTGCGCGTTCATGTTTTCGTCCAGGGCCTGAAGCTCGTCGCCCAGGATGTGGCTGAGTTCCTCTTTAAGCAGGGGAACCGCGTTCTGATAAATTTCCAGGATCCCGGAGAGGTATTCATAAAACTCGTCCAGGACGGTCGCAAATTCTTTTTTGTCTGTCATGATCGTCAAGCCTCCTATTTAATATGCGATTATTTTAGGATTACGTCTGCGAGTAAGTCTGTGGGAATCCTATAGGTGCCGTTTTCGACAGATTTCTTCAAATTCTCGATCCTGGACGCAGAGGTGTTGACCGATACGTCGTAAAGGATAGCCGACTTGGCAACCGACAACCGCTTGTCGTCGAAAGACCCGCTGTGAGTGCTGGAGATTTCCGCGCTGTCCACTTTGTTTTTCAAAACGTATTTCTTATTTTCTTCCGTGGCAATGTTTTTTGCGGGGTCGTTGTTAAGGTCCTGGACCTGCTGTGGCTGAACGGTCTTGCTCTTGTTCACATATGATATTTCCACTGATCCAACCTCCTTTCAATGGCTTGTTTTCTATGTTCTTGCGGATTTTCCGCAGCCTTTTTTTGTCTACGTTATCTATATCGGCTCTCCGAAATAAAACTTTAGATGTTCCCGTAAAAACTTAAAATTCGATAAAAAAAATAGTTTTTGACCAAAAGCGCCCGCAAAAATGTCACCATTTGGAATATAAATCCAATTATATTGATTAATTATCGAACTAATATCCTAAAAACATGAAAAAATAGGCCTAAAAATCAATAAAAAATCGAGAAAACGAAACTAAAAACCCCGCTTGACGCTCAGTTTAAAAAAGTATTGTCTACTAATGCAAAATGTAGTAGAATCAATACGAACAGCGACATTTTATGTAAATATTTTTTAGATTTTGTAAATTCGTGTTTTTTATTGACTGGTTTAGAAAAATCAAGTCGACAGAAGGAGGTGGGTATGTGATCGGTGATACCATAGCGAACGCCTTGGTGCAGAAGGCTCTTGACGGCACATGGCAGAGGCAGCGCGCTATTTCCAACAATATCGCCAACCATGAAACGCCCGGATACAAGGCAATCAAAGTTTCCTTTGAGGATTCGCTGGATCAGGAGATCCAAAAGCTTGGAACCAGGCCGCCGACAACCAAAGAGGAGATGGCAGCGGACCTGCAGGCGGTGAAGGATTCGGAAATCGGCGCATATACCGATTATTCGACTACGGAGCGAGCGGATGGAAACAACGTAGACCTTGATCTGGAGAATATCGAAATGGCAAAGACCCAGATCCAGTATTATTATTTGACAAGAAGTATGACGGATACATTTGCCAGACTGAAATATGCGATCAGTGAAGGCAAGCGATAGGAGGGAATAAGTAATGGACTTTTTAAGTTCACTGAACATCTCCGGCTCCGGGTTGACGGCGCAGAAGCTGAGAATGGATGTGATTTCACAGAACATCGCCAACTCGCAGGTGACAAGGACAGAACAAGGGACCCCTTACCGCAGGAAGATGGTTGTCCTGAGCAGCATAAAGGGGAGCGAAAGCTTCCGGGATGCGTTCGACAAGGCAACCAAAGTGAAAACCGGCGGAGTAAAGGTCGAGAGCATAATAGAAGACCCGTCGGCTCTCGTTCCCGTATACAACCCGAGTCATCCGGACGCCAATGAAGAGGGATACGTGATGATGCCGAATGTAAATACGGCGCAGGAGATGATCGATATGCTGGGCGCAAGCAGAGCGTATGAATCAAACGTGACGGCCTTTAATGCGACAAAGAGCATGGTTCTAAAGGCATTGGAGATCGGAAGGTAAAAAACCATTCCGGATAAGACGGAAAAAGACCAGACCAGATGTGTGTAAAAACGTTAGATGTGTGTAAATGTGTAAGATCTTTAGTCTATGTGTGTAGAAATATTTATGTAATAAGTGAGGTAGAAAAGTGTTTATTGTTCCTATGAGTTCTAACATTAATACGAGCAGTATTAATTCTTTAAGTTCAAATTCTGACAAACCTGCAAATGCCGTCGCAGACGGCTCCAATCATGGCTTCAAAGAAATCTTTCAGGACATCGTGAACAATGTGGAAGAAACGGATGCTGTCACGCAGATGGATGCGTATAAATTGTCTATTGGCGAAATGGACGATATGCATACTATGATCATCGACGCGGCGAAGGCGGATGTTGCCCTGCAGACGATGGTGCAGCTTAGAAATAAGTTCCTTGACGCCTATTCCGAGATTATGAGGACGAGCTTATAACTGCGGGATATTTTCTTTTCTTGTTTTAAATTTGCCATAATTAGTTGAATACGGATGGAAAAATAAATATGAATGAGCAGATAAGGAAGACCTTGGCGCCATTGATTCATTTTTGGGAGAGTTCCTCCAAGATGGTAAAAAGGATCATAATCGGCGGAGTGATAGTCGTAGTTATTGTTGCTCTTGCTTTGAGTATTTTGTTGAATCATAAGGATTATGTCACCATTTTCGATCAGCTTCCCGAATCGGAGAACGCTGAAGTATTGGCGGCCCTGCAGAACATGGACGTTGAGGTCCAGACGGACGGCAAGGCCATCAAGGTTCCGAAAGAGGACGAATCCAAGGTAAGGATGCAGCTGGCGACAGAAGGCTATCCCAAAAGCGGGCTGAGCTATTACCTGATCGAAGAAAACAGCGGAATGCTTACAACGGATTACGAGCGGAAACAGTACATGAACATGCAGCTCCAGGAGAGGATTGCCGCAAGCATCAAAACGCTGAAGGGTGTTAAGGATGCGGTGGTCACCATCACGGTGCCTGAGGACCAGGTGTTCTATCTCCAGGAAAGACAAAAGCCGACCGCTTCCGTCATCATACATATGCAGGAAGGAAACGTCCTGACGGACAGCCAGATCATGGGGATACAGAACCTGGTGGCAAAATCTGTTTCCGGTCTCGCAAAAGAGGACATCGCATTGACGGACAGCCAGGGCAACGACTTGATCGAAGGCAGTCAGGCCTCAAAGGATCCGGGTTATGAAAAGATTCAGATGACGCGGGAAATCGAAAATGATATCAGGAAAAAAGTAAACGCCGTACTGATGGGACCGTATAAAGAAGGCGAATTTACCGTTTCTGTCACCGCTACCATAGATACGGATGATCTGGTCAAAGAGGAGACGATCTATACTCCTTCCGACCCGAAAGGAGACGGAAACAACACCGGCGTAATCGGCGAGGAAAGCCGCAGCAGCGAATCCTCCACATCCGCTCAGGGCGACGGAGGAGTTCCGGGAACCTCTACCAATTCAGAAATACCGACATACCAGACCGGAGGCTCCACAGGACAGAGTTCCTCGTCGAAAAGCGATGAAGACATAAAGTACCAGGTCAGCCAGAGCAAGTCACAGATGCAGAAAAACGGCGCCAAACTGCAAAACCTCACCATTGGGATCGCCATCGACAAAACGTCCTTCGATCCGGGCGAAAGGGAGAGCATCACGCAGCTCGTAGCTTATGCGGCGGGAGTTGCGCCGGAAAATGTATCCGTCCAGAACTTCCGGTTCTATAAAGAACCGACTCCGGCTCTGACGGAGACGAAGGAAATCAATAAGCTGCTTCTTTTCGGAGGCATCGCAGCCGGTATTCTGGTGCTGGGAAGCCTCGTCGCACTGATCCTGATCAGCAGACGCAAAAAGGCGGCGGCAGAGGAAGCAGTCATGGCGGAAGGAACGCAGGAAGCGCTGAATGCACTGTTTGGGGCGCCTGAGGAAGAAGCGGAAGAGATCAAGCCGATCACCCCGGTTCAGGATACGAGAAGAGAGGAAGTCAAGCAGTTTGCGAAGACCAATCCGGAAATCGCCGCACAGATGATCAAATCATGGCTGCGCAGCGAGGATTGACAGTGCCAGGATTGACAGAAGGATCGATCCCGCGAGAATTAAGATATAGAGGGTAGAAGATTATGATAGTTGGAATAGCCGATTCTCTGACATCAAAACAAAAGGCGGCGCAGGTCATCATATCCCTTGGAGCCGATGTCGCCTCCAGTATATATAAGCATCTTCAGGAAGATGAAATTGAAAAACTGACCTATGAGATCACCCGTCAGGAAAGCGTCAGGCCTGAGCTTTCGGATCAGGTCATCGATGAGTTTTACGGCCTCTGCGTCGCTCAGAAGGTTTACCTTGAAGGCGGCATCGCCTATGCCAGAAACGTCCTGGAAAAAGCCTTCGGCATCCAGCAGGGCACAGCGCTTTTGGAACGCGTGACCAAGACCTTGAGGACCAAGGCCTTTGAGTTTATCCGGAAAGCGGACTATAAGAACCTGATGAACATGATCATGAATGAACACCCCCAGACCATCGCTCTGGTTCTGTCCTATGCCAGGGCGGATCAGGCGTCTGCTATCATTGCCGAGCTGCCGAAGAGCATCCGGGTCGACGTGGTGGAGCGAATCGCCCGGATGGACAGGACTTCCCCGGAAGTGATCCGTCAGGTTGAGGCCATTCTGGAGAGGAAGTTCGAGTCTGTCGTGTCCGTAGACCTGCTGGAGGTCGGCGGCATTAACTATATCGCGGAAATCATGAATAACATCGACAGAGGGACTGAGAAATTTATCTTTGACGAGCTTTCCCGGAACGATCCGAAGCTGTCGGAGGAGATCCGGAAGAGGATGTTCGTATTCGAAGATATTATTATTCTTGATCCTCTTGCGATCCAGAGATTTGTCAGAGAAGTTGACACCAAAGAGATGGCTGTCGCTCTCAAGGGGGCAAACAAGGAAGTGACCAATATTATCCTTGAGAACATGTCGTCCCGTATGTCCGACACCGTAAAGAGCGAGATGGAATATCTGCACAACATCAGGGTGAGAGACGTGGAGGACGCACAGCAGAAGATCGTGGCGATCATTAGAAGGCTGGAAGAGGAAGGCGAAATCGTCATAGCCAAAGGCGGAAA
>DAITKX010000028.1:9650-35185 GCA_036835995.1 Bacillota bacterium
AAGGATGATATCATTGTCTAGTATCGTTAAGGCAAACCTGCTCACCTATCTCCCCCCGAGACCGGTGGAAACTTTGAGGACGGGAAGCGACGGCTGCGGGGAGCAGGGAATCGGAGGAGCCGGTCTCGAGGAGCTGGCGGACCTGGCGGAGCTTGCGGAAATCGCAAGGAACAGCGTCTGCGCTGCGAATGAAAAGAAAGAGGTCATTCTGGACCACGCGCTCCGGAAAGCGAAGGAGATCGAAAGCGAAGCGCAGATCAAAGCCGACGCCCTGATGGAGAGCGCGGTAAAGCGCAGTCAGGAGATCGTGAGGGACGCTGAGAAAAAGGGATATGAGGAAGGCTATCTCCGCGGGCTGGTAGACGGGGCCAACGCCTCGGAAGCCGCGGCGGAAGAAGGGCTCCATGAGTTGAAGACTCTGCTCGATCTCTTTAAAATCGAGCAGAAAAAAGAGCTTGAGCGAAGCGAAGCGGATATCATGGAAATCGCTTTCGAGCTTGCGAGAAAGATCATGAAACAGCACGTACAGATGGATGAAAGCGCGGTGCAGAAGATGCTGGAAGAGATCATTTCGGAAAACGAGGGGAGCTACAAGATCTATTTTTCAGAATATCAGAAGACGCTGGATATCCGCATTGATAAAGCCATCGCAAAAAAAATGAAAAATCTGAGCAAAGACGTCAGACTGATCATGATCAAGGAAGAAGACCTGATCATGAGTGAAAACGAGGGCGGTATTGTGGATATGAGCATACCGGTCCAGCTGGAGCAGCTGAAAAAGGCGGTCGACCGCGCATACTGAGGAGCTTTGGATGGATATAAAGAAATACGGCAGCATAATACGCAATGCGGATCCCTATACATATTTCGGCAAGATCGACAAGGTCATCGGTATGATGATCGAGTCCAACGGACCTGAGTGCAAGGTCGGAGATCTCTGCAGAATATACGGACATGGAAGTCAGGAATATATCGGCGCCGAAGTTGTGGGCTTTCGGGGAAATAAAGTTCTACTCATGCCTTATGAGGAACCGGAGGGGATCAGTTCCGGCAACCTTGTGGAAACGAGCCATTCCTCTCTGAAGATCGGCATGTCGGAAAACCTGATCGGCAGGGTTATCAACGCGGTGGGAGAGCCCATCGACGACGGAGGACCTATCGAATGCGACATGCAGTACGAGGTCCAGAGCGTCAGTTCCAACCCCCTTTCCAGACCGAGGATACACGAGGTCCTGGAGTTTGGGGTCAAACCTATCGACGGGCTTCTGACCATAGGAAAAGGCCAGAGAATGGGGATATTTTCCGGAAGCGGAGTAGGAAAGAGCACACTGCTTGGTATGATCGCCAGAAATGTGAAGGCGGATATAAACGTCATCGCTCTGGTGGGCGAGAGAGGCAGGGAAGTCCGCGAGTTCCTGGAGAGGGACCTGGGGGAAGAGGGTTTAGCCCGTTCCGTCCTTGTGGTAGCGACCTCCGACCAGCCTCCGATGCAGCGAATGAAATGCGCCCTGGTGGCGACCACCATCGCGGAATACTTCAAAGACCAGGGCAAGGACGTACTGCTCATGATGGACTCCCTGACCAGATTTGCAATGGCCCAGCGGGAAATCGGGCTGGCTACGGGAGAACCTCCCGTGGCGAGGGGTTACACTCCTTCCATCTACTCCATGATGCCGAAGCTTCTGGAACGGACCGGAAACTTTGAAAACGGCTCTATCACAGGGATCTATACGGTGCTGGTGGAAGGCGACGACGTAAACGAGCCCATATCCGACACCGTAAGGGGCATCATCGACGGCCATATCGTGCTGTCAAGGAAAATCGCCATGCGGAACCATTATCCCGCCATCGACATCCTGGGCAGCGTCAGCAGGCTGATGAACGATATCGTGGACCAGGAGCAGATTGAAGCCGCGGGAAAACTGCGGAACCTGATGTCCGTTTACGACGCGAATTACGACCTCGTAAACATCGGCGCTTATAAAAGCGGGACCAACAGGGCTTTGGACGAAGCGATCTCAAAGATCGACAGGATCAATGAATTTCTTCAGCAGAACATATTTGATAAGTTTTTATACGATGACAGCGTAGCGATGATGAAATCATCCATCGTGTAGATAAAAAACAAGGCAATCCCAAATTGCACCAATATACACCAATATAGTAGTTGAGGGCAGGAGCTATGAAAAAGTTTGAATTCCAACTGGAAAAATTGTTGTCCTATAAAGGCCAGATGCTGGACAGCGAAATGATGACGCTGGCAGTGTTGAACAATCAGCTGACGGAAGCCCGCCACAAGCTGCAGGTGCTCCAGGATGAGCAGACGCAGTGCAATATGGAATTTGAGGCAAAAATGCTGGAGCAGACGACTCCCGCGACCTGCAGGACCTATATCGCTTACACGGAACATCTTAAGGAGCAGGTCAAATACATGATCATCACCATCGACAGCATAACAGCCCAGCGGGACAAACAGATCGAAGTGATAAAGAAACTAAAGCTGGAAACGAAGTCCCTGGAAACATTGAAGACTTCCAGATATGACGAGTACAAGAGAGAAGACCTGAAGGCTTCGGAACGTCAGACGGAGGAATTTGTGTCCACAGCAAGGCTTATGAGAAAGACGGTTCAGGGGATTTCGTCTTCATAAAATCAAGCTTGATAACATCAGGCTTGCGCAGGAAATTTTACGGAAGGCAAGGCGCGGCGAGCGAGCGCGAAGCGCGCGTATACAGACATACGCAAGCGAGAGCAAGCGAACCAGCAACACAGCATTACGTAAAATTTACAAGCAAGGAAGGAGGTGAAAGAATGAATGTAGACAGCAGCATAGGAAAGGCCTTATTTTCGGGCGGCGCATCGGCGACGGTCAATTCCCAGAGCCAGGCGGCTACGCCGGAAGGTTCCGATGGATCTCTGTTCCAGAAGTTGATTTCCCGGGTGCTGGCGGTCAACAGCATGAAGACGGGAACTGCCGGAGGCAATACCGGAGAAGATGCGGACGGCACGGCACAGGATAAAGCCGGAGGAACCGGCGGCGATCTGCTCGCAGGGCTGCTCTTGGGGGGAAACCTGACGGGAGCAGGCATTGAAGGCGCGACACTTCTGGCGGCAGACACGGCGGCTGGCTCACAGGAGGAACCGTCAAAGACGGATGGACCCGGCGGGATGATGGAAGCGCTCCTTGCGTTGACAGGCGGATTGGTTCCGGCACAGGCGGCAGACGGGAACGCAATTCCCGCAGAAGCGGCTGCGGATCCTTCCGGGACGTTGATTTCCGCCATTGGCCAGACCAAAACAGACCTTGCCGGGTCAGGAACACTGAACGGTAAGGAAGCTGGAATTGCGGCGCAGGTCAGCGGTACGCAGACCCTTGCAGGCTTAAACGCAAATCCGCAGCAGGGCGGGATGACGAACGCTAACGCGGCTGTTATGACAGGCGGCGAAGCTCCTGTAATTTCCGGAGAGATGGATTTAAGCGAAATCGGAAAAGACGGGCCTGCGGCTGGAAAAACCGGGAACCTTCAAACTGTTTCCCCACAGAAGTTTAGCCTTTCGGAAACAGGAACCGGTCAACAGCCCGTAGAAGAGGGAAGCAAAGCCCAGGAGCAGAATTTGGATGACATGGCAACGCAAGGACAGAACCAGAAGGCCGGCATGACAAACGCGTCCGGGACGACGGATCAGAACCCGTTGGCTCAGATAGCCGGGACGGCGGAGCCTTACAGCCAGATCAGCAATGAGATCCTGTCTAGGGCGGGAGCCGCGACAGAATTTAATGGACAGCTGGAACAAAAGGGTCCGATGGAATTCAAAATGCAGCTTGAACCCGCGGATCTGGGGCAGATCGACATCAAGCTGAAGTTCAGCGAAGGAAAGCTGATGATCGACATCCTGGCGGCAAATTCCAAGACACAGACACTGCTGATAAGCCAGGTGGACAAGCTGATCTCAAGCATGGGGCTTCAGAATGTGCAGGTTGAAAGCGTTCAGGTAAGCCAGCAGATGAATTCCCAGAGCCAGAGCGGCCAAGGTCAGGGCTATACGATGAACTCCGCCATGGACTTCTCCCAGAGAAGCCATCAGGAACAGTATGGGCAGGAAGCCGGAAACAGCGTAAGTACGGCGGCGTCAGTCCTTCAGGGAGACGATCTGCGGGAAGCCGGCACGGCAAGCCGGATCGAATCTTTACGGTATGGCTCACACAGAATGAATTATGCCGTATAGAAAGGAGGAAACACAATGTCTATCGATACAATCAACAATTACGGATCGACCGGTACTTCAACTCCCGTATACAATACTAGCACCAAGTCCAGCAACAGCACCCTGGACATGGACGATTTTTTCAAGCTTATGGTTGCGCAGTTATCCAATCAGGACATGTACAATACGGTGGACGATACCCAGTTCATGGCTCAGATGGCCCAGTTTTCCATGGTGCAGGCCCTTTCCGACATGAGCGAATTGGCCATGACCTCTTATGGAGTGAGTCTCATCGGGAAGGAAGTGACCCTGGCGACCATCGACAGCTCCGGAGAGATGGTCAGCAACAAGGGTATTGTAGACTGCGTCAACTTCTATAATGGAAAAACCCAGGTAATGGTTGACGGCAAGAGCTACGATCTGAGCAGCGTCATGTCTGTGAAGGAGCCGGACATCATCATCCCCAAAGAGCCTACCGATCCTGAGGACCCCACTGACCCTGAGGAACCCACCGATCCTGAAGAACCCACCGATCCTGTCGACAACACAGGCGAGACAACAGGTTCCGGCGATGCTGCAGGCGGCGCGACGGATTCCGGTTCCACCACAGGGGACAGCTCTGATTCCGGCTCTACAGGCGGCAGCCCGGCGGACGAAACAGGCGGAACGGATGGTGCCGGAGATGTCTAATGAAATACTGGGCAACAGGTACAATCTGACGGACGCCATCATCCGGCAATCGGAAAAAGTTAATTCCACCACGGGGAGAAAACCGGAAGCCGGCAATCAACAGAGCGGCGGACAATCCTTCCGGGAAATTCTGAGCGAGCAGCTCAATCCGCGGATTTCCTTTTCCAAGCACGCCAATCAGAGGACCGAGGAAAGGAATATACAGATCACGGAAAGCGATCTCACCCGGCTGGAGGACGCCTGTGACAGGGCCCGGGACAAGGGAATCAAGGATGCTCTGATCGTAATGGATGATTCCGCGTACATCGTCAACGCCCCCAACAGGGTAGTCATCACGGTAGTTGACAAGAACGAAATGCAAAGCAACGTATTCACAAATATAGACGGCGCCGTATTCATATAGCCGGACCTTAACAGGAAGCTATCGGGGGCTTTGACCGACTGATAAGCCCCAAGGCGCAGAAAGGATTTAAAAAATGTTAGGATCAATGTATTCCGCAGTTTCCGGACTGCAGGCACATCAGACCAAGATGAACGTTATCGGTAACAATATCGCAAACGTCAACACCTACGGCTTTAAGGCCAGCAGGGTGACCTTTTCCGACGTGTTCTATCAGACCATGAACGGCGCGTCCGCTCCGACTACCAACGGCGGAGGGACAAACCCGACCCAGCTTGGGTACGGAGCAAAAGTAAACTCCATCGACGTGATCAATACGAGGGCGGGAAGCGCAACCACCGACAGGGCCCTGGACGTATACATCAACGGAGAAGGCTACCTTCCGGTAAAGGATAACGACGGAGTCGTCAAATATACGAGAGTTGGAGTTCTGAGCTTCGACGAAGCGGGCAACCTGGTGGACAGAAACGGCAACATGGTTCTCGGCTTCCAGCTGGATTCCACCACGAAAAATCCTCAGATGGGCACCGACGGCACCACCAACGTACAAAACCTGGTTCCCATTAAAGTGGCCCCCGCGGAGCTGGAGAAATATACAGGGGTTTCCATCGGACAGAACGGCGAAATCACAGCTGTCAGGGAGGGAGATCCCGAGCTGAGCGCCGGCATCACTACCGGCTGGATTATAGGCGTGAACGGCAATGTTCCAGCGACAACCTCCTACCGTGGAGATATCACCGTGACGAGCGCTACGGCGAGCAACGACGCAAAATTGGTCACGTCTTATGCGGGAAATTCTATCTCCACTGATGCCAATATCGCGGGCGATATCAAGGTCAGCTATAACGCTTCAGCTACGCCCAATCCGCAGTTGGTTTTAAGCTATCATCTCAAAGGTGAAAGCGCCTCCGCTGCTTATCATACGGCTACCGTCGACTGGGACGGAAGCACAACTGGTCCTTTGACCTTTGCAGGGATCGAGGATAACCATACTCCGGCGGGAACGGCAGGAACCGTCACCCTTGAGGTCGGCGGGACTGATGGAGTACCGGTTACCGATCTTACCGCAGCTACGGCGACAAAGCCTGTGACAATCGGAACGGCGGTGCCCAGCAGCGTCACCATCAACATATCCGTTCCAACCAAGGCCGGAACGACGGAAACCCTTACGCAAACCTGGAATGCGGGAGATACTACGCTGGATTTCGGAAACGGCATCTCGTTTAAGGTCAATCCTTCCGCCTTTGGAACGCTGGATGTTTCCAAGCTGCCGGATTCCATTATCGGTACGGTAGGAAACGGAGCCGGAGTACCCTTAAAGATCGCCCACCTGGCCAATGTGAAGTTCCTCAACCCGGACGGCCTTGAGCAGGACGGCGATGGGTATTGTGTGGAAACCACCAACTCCGGAGAGCCGGTGGCGACCATTCCTGGCAGCGACGGAACCGGAAATTTCCGGGCCGGAGCCCTTGAGATGTCCAATGTAGACCTGTCCAGGGAATTTACCGAAATGATTATCACCCAGAGAGGCTTCCAGGCGAATACAAGAATGATCACCACATCTGACGAAATGCTGAACGAACTGGTCAACATGAAGAGATAACTAAAATCGGGTCCAGTGGGGGCGCGGGCTTCCACTGGACGCCATTGAACCAAGTGAAACCGCAGGGGAGAGTTTCCAAGGCGGAATGGTGATGCCACCGAGGAGAATAATTATGATCAAGCTTACAAAGCTCAACAAAAACAACAATGAGACATTCATCCTGAACTGCGAACTCATCGAGACCATCGAGGAGAGGCCGGATACGACGATCACTCTATTAAACGGCAAGCACTTTGTTGTGGCGGAAAGCTCACCGGAAGTGGTGTCGAAAGTGGTCGCGTTCAAGCGGAGCATTTACGGCAGATAAAAAAATACAACAGACAACGAGTAGGAGATCGCATTATGAGTGAAATTCTATCACAAAGCCAGATTGACATGCTGCTGAGCAGTTTGACAAGCGGCGAACAGGACATCGCGGAACAGGAACAGACATCGGGGAAAAAGGTAAAGGAGTATGACTTCAGGAGTCCGAAGCTTTTCACGAGAGAACAGCTGAAGCTTCTGTACAGCATCTATGAAAACTATGCAAGGATCCTTTCCTCCCACATTACCGGTGTTTTGCAGACCTATACCCTGATTGAAATCATCGAGGTTGAAGAGCAGCACTATTATGAATTCAACAACGCCCTGCCGGATTCGGTGCTCATGGGAGTTATCGATTTTGCGGTCAAGGAAGATCACAGCGAAGAGGACCTTGTCCTTCTGGATATCTCGAAGGATATCGGATTTTGCTGCATCGACCGGCTGCTGGGAGGTTTGGGCAAACCGCTGGAAGCGGACCGGGATTACACGGAAATAGAGATTGGGATCCTCGAACATCTGGTGAAGGGCATGGTCAATCTGATGAAAACAGTTTGGCGCGATTATCTGGAAATTGCTCCCCGCCTGATGAAGCTCGAAACCAACGCCAGGATCCTTCAGGGGATCGGCGCCGATGAAAATGTCGTCATCGTCGTCATGAATATCCTGGTGAACGAAACCCAGGGAAAACTGAATATCTGCATCCCCGCCGTAACGCTGGACAATGTGTTTAAAATGAGAAGCGCTCAGAGCAAGCGGAAAGAGCGGCGGGGCGACCAGCTGACAGACGCCCAGCGAAGGGCGGATATCATGCGGGAGATCAGTGAGTCGGATTTGGAAGTTACCGGCATCTTGGGAACCATCGACGTGATGTCAAGAGACCTGCTGGATCTGGAGGTCGGAGATATCATAAAGCTGAACAAACCGGAGAATTCCATGGTCGATCTGGCCGTGGGCGAGACCGTCTGGTTCCGCGGAGAGATGGGCGCCCATAATAAAAAGAGGGCCGTTGCAATAAAGGAAACTATTAAGAGAGGAAGTGACCATATCTAGATGACTATTGATAATGAGATGAACAAACTGACGGAGATGGAAACGGATGTAATCGGCGAAGTGATGAATATCAGTATGGGCGCTGCCGCTACGGCAATGTCAGCGATACTGGACAAGAAAGTCAGCATCACGACGCCGAGGATCCAGCAGACGCTGATCGATGAGTTTGAATTTTCCTATCTTGAACCGGTAGTCGGCGTTTTGATCAAGTATATCGAAGGCGTTGACGGAGACAACATCCTGCTTTTAAAAGAGGCGGACCTGAAGCAGATCCTGGGGCATCTGCTTTCCATGGCTCCGGAAGAGATCGTTGAGCTGGATGAAATCAGCCTGAGCGCCATCTGCGAGATCATGAACCAGATGATGGGGTCGGCGGCAAGCGCGCTGGCGTCCTTCCTCGGACAGGTAGTCAATATTTCCCCGCCGGAGATCATGGACACCACCGAAAATGTAAAAGAGATGTTCACGATCAAGGGAGATACCCTGGTAAGCATTAAATTCAACCTGAGCATCGACGGACTTATCGACAGTGAATTTATCAGCGCCATGGATCCTTCTCTGGCAAAGGAAATCGTGGAAAAATCCTATGGGGTCAACGATCTGCATACGGGATCGGCCCCCCAAGAACCGTCCGCAGCGGCCGCGGAACAGGCGGCTCCGGCGGCGACCGCAGCGCCTGCGGCACAGGCGGTTCCAACAGCCGCCGCGGCAGCACCTTCTCCGGCGGCGGCCGCTGTCGAAATTCCGGTAGCTCAAGCATTTGCACCGGTCCAGGAAACGCCCGTTGCGGCAGCCGTGACTCAAGCGGCGGCGGCTTATACACAGGCGGCGGGGCAGGCTTATCAGGCGGCGGTTGAGATGCGGCCCGTCATGGTGGAGCAGGCCCCGAAGCAGCAGGTGCAGGCGACACCTTATACCTATAGGCCCTTGGGCCTTGAAAAAACCATTGCCGATCTCGGTATCGACGACAACAATCTTGAACTGATCATGTCGGTACCGATCCAGATCACGGTAGAGCTCGGCAAGACGAAGAAAAAGATCAAGGATATTGCGGAGCTTGCGGTTGGAAACATTGTTGAGCTGAGCCGCCAAGCGGGAGACCAGGTGGACGTGGTAGCAAACGGAAGGCTGATCGCCAAAGGTGACGTTGTGGTGGTAGATGATAACTACAGCGTCAGGATCACGGAAATTATCAAAGCGAAGGACAGTCTTGCTGAAGTAAAATAAAATATAAAAATTATAGTTTGAAGAGGTACAAAAACGATGGCTAAGATTTTAATAGTTGATGATGCGGCGTTTATGAGAATGATGGTAAAGGATAACCTGAAGAAAGCGGGTTATTCCGACTTCATTGAAGCAGGCGATGGGGAAGACGCTGTAGAGAAATATACGGAGAACAAGCCGGATCTGGTACTGCTGGACATCACCATGCCCATCAAAGATGGAATACAGACCCTTCAGGCCATTAAGCAGATGAACGCCCAGGCAAAGGTGATCATGTGCTCTGCAATGGGCCAGGAGGGTATGGTCGTGGAAGCGATCAAGCTGGGCGCTTTGGATTTCATCGTAAAGCCGTTTAAACCGGAGCGCCTGATCCAAACGGTAAAGAATGTTCTGGGCGATTAACCGGAGGAGATGCTGAATTGGGAGATATTATTTCACTGTTGTTCGCCCTGATCGGCACCGTTTGTATCATTATGCTGACATATTACGCAAGCAGGTGGTACGCGAGAAAAATGGGGCCCATCGCCGGGGGCAAACATATTAAGGTCGTTGACAGACTGGTGGTCAGCAAGACGGGATCTATCCTGATCGTAGACATCGAGGGCAGGCAATACATGATGGGAGTAAGCGATCAGAACGTGCAGATCCTGATGGAGCTTGACGACCCGATTTCGATTTCCGGAGATCACGGCCCAGGCGGCGACGGCCTGAAAAAGATGATCGGCGGGAACGGATTTGGGAGTCTGCTCAATTCGATTAAAAAGCGGAAGGGTGTTGACTAGATATGGAATTCATGATCAATGGACAGGGCTCCGATGCGGTAAAAATGATCATCGTTCTGACCCTGATCAGCGTTGCTCCCTTTATTCTCCTGATGATGACATGCTTTACCAGAATCATCATCGTGCTCTCTTTTTTGAGAAGCGCGCTGGGACTTCAGCAGACGCCTCCAAACCAGGTGTTGGTGGGGCTTGCGTTGTTTATCACATTCTTTATCATGCAGCCTGTGCTGCATCAGGTCAACGAGACCGCGCTGCAGCCGTATAACGACGGACAGATACAGACCCAGGAGTTTCTGGACAGGGCTTCGGTGCCCATGAAAGAATTTATGCTGAAGCAGACGACTACCACTGAGGTGGAGCTGTTTAAATCCCTGTCCGGCGACAAAGATGTGGCCAAGATGGAAGCAGCCGACCTGCCGTTACATATCGTAGTCCCCGCTTTTATCACGAGCGAGCTGAAGAGGGCATTTTTGTTCGGTTTTCTGCTGTACATTCCGTTTCTGGTCATCGACATGATCGTAGCGAGCACGCTGATGTCAATGGGTATGATCATGCTGCCTCCGGTAATGATATCGCTGCCGTTCAAGATCATGCTTTTTGTTGTGGTAGACGGCTGGGGTCTTCTGATCAAAACTCTGATCATGACATATAACTGACGAAAGGAGTACTGCCGGTGAATACGTTACAATTGACTGAAATTTTCCGGGACGCGATCCTGACGGGATTTAAAGTCGCGGCGCCGATTTTATTGGTGAGTATTCTGGTCGGGTTATTCATTTCGATCATTCAGGCGGCTACGTCGATCAATGAGCAGACCATGACTTTCGTCCCAAAGCTGATCGTGATCGCGCTGATCCTGATCCTCTGCGGAGGGTGGATGCTGCAGCAGATGGTGGATCTGGTAAACCGGATCTTCGAGTTTATCGGGACGTCGATATGACTGTCGATATGACTTTGAAAGCAAGATGATTTTATATAGATTGATATCACGGCAGGGTGACAGGGTTTGTTAAATGATTTAAACAACTGGTACATATTTTTATTTGTGGGCTGCAGGATGACCGGTGTGATATTCTTCAATCCGATCTTCGGAAGGGGCAGCGTACCCACGATGGTGAAGATCGGGCTTTCGCTGGGAATCGCCCTGAATGTAGCTCACGGCCTGACCGGCACCTACGTTGCGGATTATACCACCATAGACCTGCTGGTGTCCATGGTGAGAGAATTTGCGGTGGGATATGCGATGGGTTTCGTCATGCAGCTGTTCATGGGCATATTCCATATCGGCGGCGAGCTGATGGACCTCCAGCTGGGGTTCAGCATGGCGCAGATGTACGATCCTTCGACCAATTCCCAGGTTTCCGTGACAGGCAACCTGATCACAATTTTGTACGTCCTGTTGTTCTTCATTACAAACAGCCATATCACTCTGTTGGCGGTGGCGGCGAAATCCTACAGTGTCGTGCCTGTCGGGATTTCCGGAGTGAGCGGAAAAATCGGGGTCTATATGATCGAACTGTTCGGATATATCCTGGTCTACGCCCTGCAGCTGGCACTGCCGATCATCGTTACCGAGATCCTCGTAGAGGTAGCCGTGGGCATTCTCATGAGGGTCGTCCCGAACATCAACGTGTTCGTGGTCAATATACAGCTTAAGATCATGGTAGGACTGATGGTGCTGCTGACGATCATTCCCATACTGGTCCGGTTTATTGCAAAACTGAACCTCATCATGCTGGACCGGATGCAGGACGTCCTGACTTACTTCATTTAAAGGAGGTGGTTTGCGGTGGCGGAAACGAATAAAACCGAAAAAGCAACCCCTAAAAAGAAGCGGGACGAGCGAAAGAAAGGAAACGCTTTTCAGAGCAGAGAGGTCATAAGCATCGCAATGCTGATCGTCGGTTTCGTCCTCATCAGCAAGCTCGGCAGCTTTATCGTGACTCAGATCAAAGGGCTTTACATGAGCGATCTGGACAAGATGAGCGGGTTTTATGACCTGACCATCACAGGATGCATGCAGATTCTGAGAGAGGCTGTGACGGTATTCTTTATTTCCGCCGTGCCGATTCTGGTGGTACTTGCCCTGACCGGCATCGTTATGACCGGAGCCCAGACCGGATTTCTGGTTTCGGGAGAACTCCTGAAATTTAAATACAACAGAATCAGCTTTATTCAGGGAATAAAGCGGATGTTTTCCCTTCGGGCGGTGGTGCAGCTGGTGAAATCCATCCTCAAGGTGGTCATCATCCTGTGGGTCATCTATACCAGCGTGAAGGACCTTCTGGTGGTGACGCCGGACATGCTTACAACCAGCCTGGACAACAATCTTCATTTTATGATGGACCGCATCATGTCCATCGTTTATAAGATCTGCCTCATATTTATCGCTGTCGCCGTTCTGGACTTCGCATACCAGAAATTCGACTATGAGCAGAAGCTGAAGATGACCAAGCAGGAAGTGAAGGATGAATACAAGCAGACGGAGGGAGACCCCTTCATCAAAGGGAAGATCAGGGAAAAACAGCGCCGGATGAGCATGAACCGGATGATTCAGCAGGTTCCCAATGCCGACGTCATCGTAAGAAACCCGACCCATTACGCGGTTGCTTTGAAATATGACCTTGATAACGACCAGGCGCCCATCGTGCTGGCAAAGGGCCAGGATTACATGGCCAAGCGGATCATCGACGTCGCGGAGAAGCACAAGATCCTGATGAAGGAAAATAAACCTCTGGCTAGAAGCTTATATGAAATGGTTGAAGTGAACGACTATATCCCTGCCGAACTGTATCAGGCGGTTGCCGAACTGATGGCCTGGGTGTATAGCACGAGAGAAAAGGTAAGTAAAAGATGAAGCTATTGCAGAATGTTGTGGTTGTATTTGTTATTATGATCGTTGCGCTGATCATAATTCCGCTGCCGCCATTTTTCCTCGATTTCATGTTTATCGTGAGCATATCGGTTTCGTTGATGATCCTGACCACGACGATGTTTATCAAGGGGCCGCTGGAGTTTTCCATATTCCCGTCCCTGCTGCTGATCACCACGCTGCTGCGGCTGGCTCTGAATATTTCATCCACCAGGCTGATCCTTTCAAACAGCGGTCAGGCCGGCAAGGTGATCGCCACATTTGGAAGCTTTGTGCTGGGCGGGAACGCCATCGTAGGATTCATCGTATTTATCATCATTGTGGTGGTCCAGTTTATCGTAATCACCAAGGGCGCGGAGAGGATCGCGGAAGTATCCGCAAGGTTTACTCTGGATGCGATGCCAGGAAAACAGATGGCCATCGACGCGGACCTCTCTTCCGGCCTGATCAACGAAGCGGAAGCCAAGGAGAGAAGAAAGAACATCCAGAGAGAATCGGAATTCTTCGGGGCCATGGACGGAGCTACCAAGCTCGTAAAAGGCGACGCCATCGCTTCCATCATCATCGCGATGGTCAACCTCATCGCCGGAACCATCATCGGTATGATCCAGGGCGGCATGACCTTCTCGGAAGTACTGACAGTATACTCCATCGCTACCGTAGGAGACGGTCTGGTGAGCCAGATCCCGGCGCTGATGATCTCCACGGCGACGGGCATGGTGGTGACCAGAGCGGCTTCGGAAGGCAACCTCAACGAGGACGTCAGAAAGCAATTCTTATCCCAGCCCAAGGTGCTGGTGATCTCCGGTCTCGTCATCCTGTGCATGGCCTTCATTCCCGGAGCGCCGATCCCGCAGATCGCGGCCCTCGCATTTATCCTCATCGCTCTCGGAATCAGCCTCATTCGAACGGAGGCATCCAAAAAGAAGACGGAAGAGATCCGGGAGATGCAGGAATTCCTTGGTGAAGAAAACAACGAGGCGAACTATTACAGAAATATCGACAATGTATATAACCTTCTGGGCGTCGAGCCCATTGAGATGGAATTCGGATACTCACTTCTCCCCCTTGTGGACGAAGCCACCGGCGGGAGCTTTATCGACCGGATCGTGATCTTCAGGAAGCAGTTCGCTCAGGAGATGGGCGTCGTCATTCCCACCGTGAGACTCCGGGACAACGGGCTCATCAATCCGAACCAGTATCTGATCAAGATCAAGGGAGAAGAGGTTGCAAGAGGAGAGGTGCTGGTGGATTATTACCTGGCGCTGGATCCGGGCAACAGCACCGGCCCTATCGAAGGGATCGACACCATAGAGCCTGCTTACGGGATCCCCGGAAAATGGGTCACAGAGAGCGAACGGGAGATGGCGGAGGTTTACGGGTACACGGTTATCGACGCCCTGTCGGTGATCGTGACCCACATGTCGGAAACCATCAAGAGGCACATTCACGAACTGGTCAGCCGCCAGGATATCAATATCCTGCTTCAGAACGTATCCAAGGCAAATCAGGCTATTGTGGATGACGTGATACCGAGCGTGATCAGCGTTTCCGACCTTCAGAAGATCCTGATGAACCTTCTGAAAGAGGGCGTACCCATCCGGGATATGGAAAGCATTCTGGAGACCATCGGCGATCAGGGCCAGGCCATCAAGGATACCGATATGCTGACAGAGTATGTAAGGCAGACCCTGAAGAGGACCATTACGAGAAAGTACACCGACGGCAACAGCATCAAGGTAATCTCTCTTGATCAGAGCATCGAGAACACGATCTTAAGCTCCGCCAAGAAGAGCGAGCATGGGACCTATCTGGCCATAGAGCCCCAGGTCGTCCAGAAGATCGTGGAAAGCGTTACGGAACAGATCGATAAGGTGAAAGAGTTGATCCATCAGCCGATCATTCTTACATCGCCCATCGTAAGGATCTACTTCAAGAGGCTGATCGACCAGTTCCTGCCGAATCTGACGGTGCTGTCCTTCAATGAGATCGACGCCAACATCCAGATCCAGGCAATCGGAATCATACAGATAAAGGAATAAAATGGTCAGCCTTTGCCGGGGCCGTCCGGCATATGGCATGGAATACAGCTGCCGGGGCCGCCCGGCGTACGGCGGGAAATACAGCGGAAAGGGCAGCTTGCAAAGAGGAGGTGAGGTTACATGAATACAGCTGAAATCATCGAAGAAGACAAAGTACTGGAGCAATGGAGATATTATAAATCGAGCAAAAGCATCGAGGTCCGGAATGAGATCGTATTGCAGTATACCGGCCTCGTCAGGAAAATCGTATTGCGGTTCAAAGGCAGTTACAGCAATTTCGGGCAGCTGGACGATATGGTGAACCAAGGGATCATCGCCCTGATCGACGCGGTGGAAAAGTTCGATCCGGATCTTGGCAATAAGTTTGAAACCTTTGCTTCTTTAAAGATAAAAGGCGCCATCATCGATTTCATGAGAAAACAGGATTGGGTCCCGCGGAACCAGAGAAATCTGGCGAAGGAGCTGGATGAGGTATACAACGAGCTTTACTCCGAGCGGGGCTGTGAGCCGACAAAGCCGGAGATGGCGGAGCGGATGGGCGTGTCCCTTCCCCACCTGGACAAGATCCTTCAGCAGCGCCACAATTCGATCATTCTCTCCTACGAGGAAGCGATCAATGAGAAGATGATGGTGGCGTCGCCCCTCATCGTCAATGAGAGCGAAAAGGATTCCCCGGAAGCGGGCCTGCTGTACGAGGAGATGAAGGAGAAACTGATGGAGGCAATCGATCAGCTGAACGAAAAGGAACGGTTGGTCGTCTCACTATATTACTATGAAAACCTGAAGCTGCGGGAGATCGCCGAGGTCCTGAACATTACGGAATCCAGGGTCTCCCAGATCCACTCGGCAGCCATCGTCAAGATGAAAAACAGAATGATAAACTATTGATGCATAAATTCTGTCAACGGCGCCGAAGCGCTGGACAGAATGTTAGAAGGGAAAGCCTTTCAGAAAATTGACAGGCAAAAGGAGGGTATCAAAGATGATAAGAGGATTGTATTCGGCTGCGGCCGGAGTCCTGACACAGCAGAAGGCGTTGGACGTGATTTCGAACAATATCGCCAATGCTTCCACAGCCGGTTATAAGAGCCAGTCAACGGTGGAATCCAGCTTTGGAGAGCACATGCTCAACAGGATGACCACCATGGAAGGAGAGGCGAAGCAGGATATCGGCCCCAGCTCCTACATGACCATCAACAGCTCCCAATATACGGACTATTCCCAGGGGACCTATGAAACCACCCGGAGGCCGGTGGATATGGCTATCAACGGAGACGGGTTCTTCCTCGTGGACAGCGAGACCTACGGTCCGGTTCTCACCAGAAACGGCCAGTTCGAGATCGATTCCGACGGAGAGCTCTATCTTCCGGGAGTCGGCAAGGTGCTGAACGACGGAGAGGATACCATCAGCCTTGAAAACAGCAATTTTACGGTAAGCCCGACAGGAGTCATCAGCGTGGACGGAGACGAGATCGACAGCCTGTATATCGTGAAGCCTTCCGAGGATACGGTTCTTGAGACAGTAGGGCCCGGCGTGTTCCGGTGTCCGGAAGACGGCAGCTACGATCAGGTGGAGACAGGAACCTACAGCGTGCTGCAGGGCACTCTGGAGAAGGCCAATATCAATATGGCCCAGGAGATGAGCAAGATCATAGCGGGCCAGAACCATTACAGTTCCTGCACCCAGATTATAAAAATGTACGATAAGATCAACGAACTGACCGTAAACCAAATCGGAAGAATCGGTTAATCGAAAGGAGCAGAAAATGATCAGAGGATTTTACGCAGGCGCTTCCAGCATGGTAAGCCAGCAGACCAACCTCAACACCATAGCAAATAACATTGCAAACGTCAGCACCACGGCGTACAAACCCCAGGAGACCGCCTTCTCCACGCTGATGTATCAAAATCTCAACGGAGGAGCCGGAGAGGGAAACGATATCGCCGTCGGACACGGAGTCAGAGTCCAGAAAACAGGAATCGACTTTAACCAGGGGCAGCCGCAGCAGACCAACATGTCCATGGACTGCGCGATCCTTGGGGACGGTTTTTTTGCCATAGAAAACAAGGAGGACGGATCCATCACCTACAGCCGTGACGGGAGCTTTGCGCTGAGCGTGGACGGTTCCAACGCCTATCTGGTCAACAGCGCCGGAAATTATGTGCTGGATGCGGACGGCGAGAGGATAGAGGTAACGGAGCCTGAGACGGATGACGACGGCAATGTCACCGGCGGGTTTGACGCCAAACAGGTGGGCGTCTATACTTTCCCGAACCAGTTAGGGCTGGAGCTGGCCGGAGGAAATCAATACAGGTCCACCGAACTTTCCGGGGAAGGGGAAGCCGTGGAGAACCCTGTGGTAAAGGTCGGATATCTGGAAAACTCTGGAGTTCAGATCGCACAGGAACTCGTAAAGATGATCGAGTCATCCAAAGGATTCGCATTCGGATCTAAGATCGTACAGACGGCCGATGAAATGGAGAGAATCATAAACCAGCTCAGATAGCGAAAAAAATTACACCGTCAGTTGAATTACCGCAAATATTACTGTAATCGTAAAAGTTGTAGTTTAACATTGCGGTAAGTTGTGCTATTATCTATTTGCAGAAAATTTTGATAAAATGTTACTTTATTTAACATTTTCTGCTATGTTTTATTGATTCTATACTGGGCAGCGGCGAAAAATCCAAAAAGTGTGTAAATTTAGTGTTAAGTGTTAGGAGAAGCATATGGATCAGAATGAAATCCCGGAAGTCAATCAACCTAATCCAATTACTTTAATTGAGGTTTTGCCGAGCGACGACGGAATGACAGGCTTTATCAAGCTGGTCAAGCAAGGGGAGAATCCCGCTCCCGCTACAAAAGAGCAGATGATGGAAGCATTAAAGGCAAATCGGATTACATATGGCATTAAAGAGGCTTCCTTAGAGAAGCTGGCGGCGCGCCCCATCTACAACATCAAAATCGAGGTGGCAAAGGGATTGCCTCCCGTGTACGGTAAAGATGCAACCGTCACTTATTATGTGAAAAGGGATTCGGAATACCGACCTGAAATCAATCTGGAAGGGGAGGTCGACTATAAGAATCTGGACTACTTCCAAATAGTGAAAAAGGATCAGGTGCTGGCAGAGCTTACAAAGGAGACCGAGGGCTCCGAGGGAGTTAACGTCTATGGGGCGGCCATACCGACGAAGTCCGGCCGGCCGATCGCCTCTCCCCAGGGGAAGAATACGCGCCTTGAGCAGGACGACACCGTCCTGCTGGCGGATTGCGACGGAGTGATCCATTTTATCAGCAAGCAGAACGCGGTCAACGATATGCTGAGAGTCAACAGCAATGTGGATCAGCTCACCGGGAATATCAATTTTACGGGGGACGTTACCATTGAGGGCGATGTGAGCGACGGCTATTCTGTCAAATCGGGCGGAAATATCATCATAAAGGGCGTTGTTGAGGACGCCGCCATAGAGGCTGCGGGCAATGTCCACATCTCAAAGGGCATCAACGGCGGCGGCAAGCACAGGATCTTTGCGGGCGGCAACTTAAAATGCAAGTATATCGAGCATGCGAACATTTACGTGGAAGGTGATATCAACGTGGATTATATCATCGACAGCAACGTCACCTGCATGGGAAATATCGAGCTGTCCGGCAGCCGGGAACTGGTGGTTGGCGGAGAACTCAAAGTCCTCGGAGAATTGAGGGCGAAGGATATCGGCTCCGAAAGCGAAAGGGCTACCAAGATCGAAGTGCTCGGCGTGAAAATGATGGATAGCGTTACCATCGATAAGCTGACAAAGGAACGGGACGAGCTGAATGAAAGGGTGCGGATTCTGGCGGAAAGTTACCAGAAAATGAGTCAGGCAAGGATGAACGCCGCCGACGACTTCATCACCCAGCTTTCCATTACCAAAAAACAGATTATCGTCATAAGGGAAAAGATCGATCAGCTGAACTTCCGGATCCAACAGCTGGAAAAGGACTGGACCATGGATTTTCCGGGCGCCATCATCTGCAAGCGCAGATTGTATCAGGGTGTAAAGATCAGCTTCGGCGAGGAAAAATTTCACTTTGAACTGTCCAACCTGGAGCATTGCAGGATTTTCTGGGCCGACGGCAAAATCATACATGGAACAGTATAAAGGATGAGGTGAGAAGGCTTGTCTGAGCATTCCTATATTAGAATAGATGTGATCTATGAAAAGAATATTACGGTTTCATCCGACCATCCTTCCGTCACAGGAGGCAGGATTATTCTGAGAGGTGAAGATTTTGCCCTGATTCCCCACAAGGCGGAAGTCGAAATCATCGGATATTTAATGGACGGGATCGTTTTTATGATGGGAAAGGTGACGGTTTCCACCAGATCTCAGCTCAACGTCAATGTGACTAATACCGGCGAAAAGCTGGAGCGAAGGAGCTGCCTCAAGGTCAGGACGAAGATGGCACTCCTTTTGCACAAGGCTTATTCTCTTGGAAAGCGCCATATCTCCTATACCGTCGATCAGCCGATCCTGACCAGGGATCTGAGCATCGGAGGGATCGCGTTCTACTCCAACAGCGTTTTATTTGAAAGTCAAAAGATCGAAATGGATCTCAGCCTGTTAAAGTCAGGTCTCATGGTTGAAGCCGTCGTTCTGCGCAAGGAAAGGGGATTCTACCGAGGCGGATTCCGGTATAAATACGGCTGCCGTTTTCTGAACGTCAGCGGGGAAAAAGAGAGAGTTCTCTGCGAGTTTGTCCTTCAGACCCAACTCAAAAACTATAACAAGCTGCATGATAATAAAGATTAAGGAGGATGATGCGGGATGTCAAAGACAGTTGCAATTACAAATCAGAAAGGCGGCGTGGGAAAGACTTCTACCGCGAGCGCCCTGGCAAGCGGCTTGGCGGACAGAGGATATAAAATACTGGCTATCGATCTCGATCCCCAGGGCAATCTTGGATTCTGTCTCGGAGCGGAAATCGACAACAGCCCTACGGTGTATGAGCTGATGAAGGGAAGCTGCTCCATCGATCAGGTGATCCAAAAGAACGAGGGCATCGACATCATCCCATCCAATATCCTCTTGAGCGGCGCAGAGTTGGAATTCAACCACCTGGGAAGAGAATACCTCCTGAAAAACAGCATCGCTCCCGTTCGGGACAACTATGATTACATCATCATCGATACGCCTCCGGCGCTGAATATATTGACGGTCAACGCTTATACCGCGACGGATAACCTCATCATACCGATGATTCCGGAAATTTTGAGCCTGCTGGGCATTTCCCAGCTCCGGGAGACCATCGATCTCGTCAAAAGTATTTACAATCCGAAGATCGAGGTAATAGGGATCCTTCTCAACAAATATGACAAGCGCAGGATATTGACAAGAGACGTGGAAGAGATGGCGGAAATTTTAGCAAAGGAACTGAATACCAGGGTATTCAAGACAAAGGTCAGATCCTCTGTTTCTGTGGCCGAAGCGCCGGCTCACGGCGAAAGCATATACAAATACTCCCCAAGAGCGAACTCCGCCAGGGATTATAGGCAGCTGGTCGATGAGTTGATTTCACAGAAGGGGATGAAATTGGATGGCGAAGAAAAGCAATAAAACCGAACACGTGTTAAGGTTGATCACGAAAAATGAAAAATCGGAACAGGAAGACGATTTTTTTGATATGGGGCAAGGAACCGCGGAAAATGAACCGGTCACCGCGGTGCAGACAGTCATGGAATCGCCGCTGCAGCCCAGCGCTGAAGCGGGGCCTTCTGTCGTAAAAGCCTTCCGGGAGCAGGGACGGGAAAGCGATACCCTGCCGGAACAGAGCGGCGGCCTTGTCAATATCGCCGAAATTTTAGCAAAGGAAAAGGCGGGGCTCGTGATGAGCAAGATGAAAGTCTGCACCTGCCCGACATGCGTAAACGACGTATTGGCATTGGCACTGAACTCATTGCCGGCAAAATATGTCTCTGCCGGCGAGACTCAGGATTCTTTAAAGCGTGATAACTATAAAAAACAATATGAGACGGAAATTCTCGCTGCCCTTACAAAAGCCTGCGTTCGGGTGAAAGCGTCTCCACGGCACCAGGAGCAGAAGTAGATCCGCCCTGAAGACCGTTTATTACTTTGTCAACAGAGGGTAAAATGAGGTGAAGATTTGTTGAATAATTATGATGAACTGAACGACATGCAGCTTGACGTTCTGAGAGAGATCGGAAATATCGGCGCGGGCAATGCCGCCACCGCCCTTGCAACGATCCTGAATGAAAAAGTGGAGATCAGCCTGCCCCAGGTCAGGATCACGGATTTCGATACCGCGGTAAACGCTCTGGGGGGAGCGGAAACCATGACGGTAGGCGTGCTGGTCAACTTCAGCGGAGAAGCCAGCGGAATGATCATGTTCCTGTTGAACATCGATGATGCAAAGGGCGTAACGAGCATTCTCCTTCAGGAGAATGAGGATGGCGAAGACGGGCAGCTGAGCGACATGAAGCTGTCGGCGATCAAGGAAATCGGCAACATTCTGGGCTCTTCCTATATTAATTCCATTTCGACTCTGACAGGGCTCAGAATCAACGTGTCGATCCCCTATGTCGCCATCGACATGGCAGGAGCGCTGATGAGCGTCCCTATCATCGAGTTCGGTTCCGTCGGCGATAAGGTCATGTTTATCGAGGAAAGCTTCTCGGCGGAAGAAAACAAGCTGACAAGCAATATCATCATGTTTGCGGAAATTGAGACTTTGAAAATAATTATGGAAAGATTAGGACTTTGATATATGAGCGAACTACTTGTCGTTGGTATTTCTGACTACAAACTGGCCAGATATCCCAATGTATTCGTAACCTATGCGCTCGGTTCATGTGTTGGAATATGTCTTTATGATAAGCAGTTGAAGATTGGCGGATTATCCCACATCATGCTTCCGGAAAGCAGTATGTTTAATAAAAGCGACATCAACAGAATGAAATTTGCAGATACCGCCATCGCAGACCTGGTGCAGGATCTGATCAGGCTCGGAGCGGACAGGAAGAGACTTACCGCAAAGATCGCCGGAGGGGCGCAGATGTTCGAGGCCCAGCCCGGCAGCCTGGTGGGGACCATCGGAGACAGAAATACCGCCAGTGTCAAGAATACGTTATCCAGCCTCAGAATACCGATCCTCGCCGAAGACACCGGGTTAAATTACGGCAGAACGGTGTATTTTGACCTCGATACCGGGATCATGAAAGTGCAGTCCCTCAGCAGGAGCGTCCGCGAATTCTAGGGTTATATCAAGAGGCTTTTAAGTAAATTCTAAAACCCGGCAGGCTCAAGTTTTTAACTTGTCTGCCGATATTCTTATGGGGAACGGATAGTTGAAAGGAGAGAAAAAAATGTCTGATAACTATGATGAAAACAAGCTGATGGAGGAGGATACCCAGCACGGTAGATTCCTCACTTTTACCCTGGAGGATGAAGTATACGGCATCGAGATCCAGCATGTCACCGAAATTATCGGGATACAGTCCATTACAAAGGTTCCGGAAGTGCCTGACTATGTAAAGGGGATCATCAACTTAAGAGGAAAGATCATTCCTGTTATCGATGTGCGGCTGAAATTCGGAAAACCGGCCATGGAATATGACGACAGAACCTGTATCGTTGTCATCGACATCAATGATGTTTCCGTGGGGTTGATCGTTGACAATGTGGATGAGGTGCTGACCATAGACGATGAGGATATCGCCGCGCCTCCCGCAAATAAAACAGGATTTGAGAACAGATATATCAAAGGCATCGGAAAGGCCGGCGATAAAGTGCAGCTTTTGCTCGATTGTGAAAAACTTTTGAAAACAGAAGAAATGGAAATGATCGAAGGCATAAACAGTTAGACATCTGAGCGCCGGACATGGGAGGAAAGATTAAATGAAAGTGACACGTAAGATAAAAGTGCTGATTGTGGATGACTCACTTTTATTTAGAGAAACTCTGGCGCAGGAAATCGCTAAGGATTTTGGGATTGAAGTAGTCGGAACGGCAGAAGACCCTTTTGCCGCAAGAGATAAAATTTTGGAGCTGAAACCTGACGTCGTCACGTTAGACGTTGAAATGCCGAAAATGGATGGGATCGCATTTCTGAAAAAGCTGATGCCTCAGTATCCCCTGCCCGTCGTCGTAGTGAGCTCGGCGGGACAGGCTGTATTTGAGGCATTGGATGCTGGCGCGGTTGATTTTGTGACGAAACCGGATATGGCCAGAGCCGGCGGAATGAATTCCTTTATCAATGAGTTGATCGTGAAGATAAAAATTGCATCCACCGCGAAGGTGGGCGAGTTTAAAAAGGATTATGAGTCTGCGAAGATCGTTTCAGGCCGCGGCGCCGGTATCTCCAGCGCTGTTGTCGCAATCGGAGCTTCCACCGGAGGAACGGAAGCGATTTACAGCATTGTCACCACATTGCCGAGGGATATGCCCGGGATTCTGATCGTACAGCATATGCCTCCCGTTTTTACGAAGCTTTATGCCGAGCGGCTGAACAATTCCTGCATGATGGAAGCGAAGGAAGCCGAGGACGGAGATCTGGTGAAGCCGGGAAGGATTCTGGTGGCTGCGGGAGATTTTCATATGAGGCTTGCAAAGGGCCCCTCGGGGTACTATGTGAAGAGCACCCGGGGCGAAAGGGTGAACGGACACTGCCCTTCCGTAGATGTATTGTTTGACTCCGTAGCGGATGTCGCAAAGGAAAAAGCCATCGGCGTCATATTGACCGGAATGGGCGCCGACGGCGCCAAGGGCCTGTTGAATATGCGCAACGCGGGAGCTTACACCATCGGACAGGATGAGAAGACTTCCACGGTATACGGAATGCCCATGGTGGCACATAATATCGGAGCTGTCGCAAAGCAGCTCCCTCTTGATAAGATCGCTCAGGAAATATGTAATTATTTATCTCTCGAAAATAGGTGAAGAAATGAAATTGACTTTAGCAAGGAAAATGGCATCGTTGTTTGGCATCATTATCATCATCGTATCCTCTGTTTTAGGGGTGGTCTCAGTCCAGCTGAGCTCCCATGAATTGACCTCTCAAGCACAGGAGCTGATGTTGAGCTACGCGGACGAGACCGCGGACTATGTTGCGGCGAAGATCGAAAAGAACCTGACCGTGCTCAATGAAGTGGCGGAGAGGGCGAGAACAAAGACCATGGACTGGACGCAGCAGCAGACATCCCTGGAGCCGGATGTCGAGCGGCTTGGATATCTGGATATGGCCGTCGTGACTCCGGATGGAAAAGCCAGATATGTGTTAAGCGGTGAAACCGCCGATTTAGCTGACCGCGACTACATAATCAAAGCGCTGAAGGGAGAGGTCAACATCTCCGGAGTATTGATCAGCAAGGTGACAGGCGAACCTGTCATCATGGAAGCCGCACCGATCACCTCGGCGGATGGGAAGGTAGCCGGCGTTCTGATCGGAAGAAGGGACGGCGCCTATCTGAACAGCATAACCAATTCTGTGAAATTGGGAAAGACGGGCTATTCTTTTATTATCGGATCGGACGGCACGTTCTACGCCCACCCCGATAAAGATTATGTCTTAAAACAAATAAATGTATTTCAAGAGGTAAAAGACGGAGGCGAGCTGAAAGCATACGGCCTTGCTTTGCAGAAGCTTGGAATGGGAAGCAGAGGCATGACCAACTATGAGCTGAAAGGCGATACGCGGCTCACGGCAATGGTGCCGGTTCCCGGCACATACTGGATGCTGGGGATTGGAAATCATGAGTCCGAGATCCTGGCGGGAGTTCACACCTTGCGCAATACGCTGGCCATCATCACGGTTGTGGTGGTCCTCCTCGGTATTCTGGCCGCGTTGATTATGGGAAGCAAAATAAGCAAGCCAATCAGAAAGCTCAAGGCTCTGGCAAACCGCGTCGCTCTGGGCGATGTGGATGTGGATACGGAGACCACTTTGACGGATGAAATCGGAGAGCTTATGGTGGCCTTTGGCGAAATGGTCGGCAACATTAAAGCGCAGGCAGAGGCGGGAAGAAGGATCGCGGAAGGCGACCTCTCCATAGAAGTGAAGTCCCGCTCGGATAAAGACGTCCTGGCGTTCAGCATGATTTCTATCGTCGATACGCTGCGAAATCTCGTATCCGAGGCGGAGATGCTGACGGAAGCCGCGGTAGAGGGCAGGCTGGAAACCAGAGGCGACGCGGAGAACTTCCACGGCGCATACCGGGAGATCATCGGCGGTTTCAACGCAACGCTGGATGCGATCTCAGAGCCAGTAGACGTGGCAAAGGATTTCATCGTCTCAATGGCGGAAGGCGCGCAGATGGACATGATCCCCGACGCGGACAGCTACAGGGGTTATTACGGCGACCTGATC
>DAITKX010000029.1:0-213 GCA_036835995.1 Bacillota bacterium
CCTCAATCACATACTCCTTGCCCCTAAAAGTCACCGTTTTGCCCGCGGACTTTGCCGACGCCATCATATATAAATTTTCAAAAGGAAAATTTCTTTCCTCAAGTACCTTTAAAAACGTGCCGCCAACAAGTCCCGTCGCGCCAACAATTGCTAAATTTGGTTTTCTGTTCATTCTGTATTCCTCCTTCTATGTAAACAAAATTATTACCCCGG
>DAITKX010000029.1:228-23022 GCA_036835995.1 Bacillota bacterium
TATATATTGTTATATTATATAACATTTCAAGGGTAATGTTTAAACTTTTTTGTGCGTTTGAATATTTTTTTTCAACTAATTTATGGTATAATGAATCCGTTGATTAGTATGCGGCAAGGCCGCAACCAGCGTCCATACAATATAAAAAACAAAGAGGGATAATATATATGGTTGAAGAGAAAAAGAAGCGGGGCAGACCTCCCGGATCAAAAAATAAACCCCGTGCCAAGGTTGAACCGGCGAAAATCGAAGCGGGAAACCGGCTGAAGGATGAGATCTGGTCCATCGTGATCCTGGCTGTGGGCGTGTTTCTGGTGGTCTCACTGCAAACGGAGGCTGCCGGCGAGCTAGGCCATGTGATTTCGAGATTTCTGAAGGGAAGCTTTGGCTTTATCGCATATATTTTACCGTACTATCTGATCCTGTACGGGCTGCTTCTGTTCGCAAAGCGAACCGCCCATATCAGCGGCCGTTCCATCGTTTTTCTGTTTCTCATCTTTCTCATGGTGACGCTGATCAATTCCGCCAGATATCTTGGGGCGGATTCGGGCTACAGCAGCTTCACCATTCACTTTTTAAGCCAGATGTTTGTGCTGGGAACAGAGCTGAAATCCGGCGGGCTTTTCGGTATGGCCGCAGGATATCTCCTTATAAAAGTGATAGGAATGACCGGACTGTACATACTATCAATCGTGGTGATCCTCATTTCGATCCTGCTGGTGATCAATACGCCGGTGTCTCAATTCTTTGACGGTATGAAGGCAAAGAGGCAGGCGAAAAAACTGGCTCTGGAGCAGGAATACGAGGCGGGAGCGGCGGCGGCCGAACCCCACAGTGCGCCCGTACCGGCCCCAGCGAAGAGCGTCAAGGCGGCCGAACCCATAAAGATCATAACGGATCCCGACAAGGTCTTTCCCTCTGAACACAGAGACCATAAACGCGACACCATGGAGCTTCCCGTCATTGAGCCCGCGGCAATTCCCGGGCGCATGACGGAAAACCAGATAAAAATATTGGATTATATGAATGACGACGGCCTGTTCGAAAAGGCGGGCGGCGATAGCGGTCAAGCCGGAATAGGCCTGGAGGAAATATCAGCGGTTGAGCCTGGAATGGGCCTCGATGCGGCGGAAAACACACCGGACGGAAATTTGGACAAGGCAGTCGACGGTTCTTTCAAAAAAACTGCCGCGGGCGGCAAAACCGTGAAGGAAGCCGCCGGTCAAAAGCCGGAAGAGCTTCACATAAAAACCGAAGGCACCTCAAAGAAGCCGTTTCAGCTGCCCCCGGTCGAGCTGCTGGCGAAAGGTCCCAGCGCCAACGCCTTCGGTGAAAGCGAAACACTTAAAGCCAAGGCGTCAAAGCTGGAACAAACGCTGCTGGATTTCAACGTAAACGCAAAGGTGATCCAGGTCACCAAGGGCCCGGCGGTCACCAGATATGAAATTCAGCCCAGCACCGGGGTAAAGGTGAGCAGCATCGTACGCCTTGCGGATGATATCGCCCTGAACCTCGAAGCCAAAAGCATCCGGATCGAAGCCCCGATCCCGGGGAAGGCCGCCGTGGGCATCGAGGTGGAAAACGAAAGGGTCAATCTCGTCGCTTTGAGAGAAGTGATCGAATCCGGCGAATACAAGACCGCAAAATCAAAGATAGCCTTTGCGGTGGGCAAAGACATCGCTGGAAAATCCATCGTGGCAGACCTGAAGAGCATGCCCCATCTGCTGATCGCAGGTTCCACAGGTTCCGGCAAGAGCGTTTGCATCAACAGTATCATCATCAGCATGCTGTACCGGGCAAAACCCGATGAGGTGAAGTTTGTCCTCATCGACCCGAAGGTGGTGGAACTTGGCAATTACAACGGAATTCCGCATCTTTTGATCCCTGTGGTCACCGATCCGGGCAAGGCGTCCGCGGCCCTGAACTGGGCGGTAGCGGAGATGACAGACCGGTATAAAAAGTTTGCCGAGGAAGGCGTCAGGGATCTGGAGTCCTTTAACGCCAGCATCAGGAAAAAAGGAGAACAGGACCGCTTCCTTCCGCAGATCGTCATCATTATCGACGAGCTTGCGGATCTGATGATGGCGGCTCCTGCCCAGGTGGAAGAGTCGATCTGCAGGCTGGCCCAGATGGCGAGAGCGGCCGGGATGCACCTGATCGTCGCCACTCAGAGGCCGTCCGTCGATATCATCACAGGCGTTATCAAGGCGAATATTCCTTCCAGGATCGCCTTTGCCGTTTCCTCCCAGTTCGATTCCAGAACCATACTGGATATGGCCGGAGCGGAAAAGCTGGTGGGAAAAGGGGACATGCTGTTCAACCCATTGGGAGTTGCCAAGCCCGTCCGGGTACAGGGCACCTTCATTTCCGACTCGGAGGTACATAAGGTAATCGAATTTGTCAAGAATCAGTCGCCTGAAACAGAGTATGCCAGCGACGTCATCCACAGCATTGAAAAAGTCCAGACCTCTGCCCGGGAGGATGATACCGACGAGCTGCTTTCCGACGCCATCGAAACCGTCGTGAGAGCGGAGCAGGCTTCCGTATCCATGCTTCAGAGAAGGTTCCGCATCGGTTACAACCGGGCCGCCCGGCTCATCGACATGATGGAGGCCAGAGGGATCATAGGCCCCGCCGACGGCAGCAGGCCGAGAAGGGTCCTCATGACCGAGGACGAATTTTTGGGACTCTCCGCCGAGGCCGAAGAAGTATAGGTTATAAATAATATTTAAGTGCCGTAGGTATTCTCATGGGAAGACGTGAAACCTATTACCGACTTTATGCGCAGCATATAAAGGCGGCAGGCTTCCGAGAGAATACCTATGGCGCCATTTGAGGTGTGAATGAATATATATATTGAAACATTGGGCTGCGCAAAGAACGCCAGCGACTCTGAATCCGCCGCGGGCATTCTGGAATCCGCGGGCCACAAGATCGTAAAAAATCCCGATGAAGCCGATGGAATTATCGTGAATACCTGCGGCTTTATTAACGATGCAAAAAAAGAATCCATCAGCCGGATCTTCGACATGGCGGAATACAAGAGGAAGGGAGGGCTTCTCATCGTTTCCGGCTGCCTTTCCCAGCGCTACGGAGAAGAGCTTTATAAAGAGATGCCCGAGGTCGATATTTTCCTCGGCGTAAACGATTATCCGTCCCTGCCGGAGATCCTGGAAAACCATGTGGCGGGAAAGAGGGAAAAATATCTGAGCCTTTATGAGAAGGGAATCATGGAAACCGGACGGCGCAGACTGACAGAGCCTGTTTACAGCGCCACCGTCAAAATTTCCGAGGGCTGCGACAACGTATGCGCATATTGCGTGATTCCATCCATTCGGGGACCTTTTCGAAGCAGACGGATGGAGGATATCCTTTCGGAAGCGCGGCAGCTTGCGGACGCAGGCTGCAAAGAGCTCATTCTCATCGCTCAGGACGTTACAGCCTATGGTCTTGATCTGTACGGCGAGCTGAAGCTGGCGTCATTGGTGGAAGAGCTGTGTAAAATCGACGGCTTTCAATGGGTCCGGCTCATGTACTGCTATGAGGATCGCATCACAGACGAACTGATTCAGGTCATGGCCAGGGAAGAAAAGGTCTGCCATTATATCGATATTCCGATCCAGCATGCCAGCGATAAGATCCTGAAGGCCATGAATCGCCGTTCTACCAAGGCTTCCATTCTGAACACCATATCGAGGCTGAGAACGGCGATCCCGGACATCCATATCCGGACTACACTGATCACTGGCTTTCCGGGAGAGGGCAAAGCGGAGTTTGAAGAGCTTGAGGATTTCATTGAGAGCCAGAAATTCGAGCGGCTCGGGGTATTTACTTACTCCAAAGAGGAGGGAACTCCCGCGGCAAAGATGCCGGGCCAGGTCAGGGAGGATACCAAGAAACGAAGAAAAGATATTCTGATGACCAAGCAGCTTGAGATCTCGCTGGCTTCCAATGAGGAGAAGATAGGAAAGGTGCTGGAGGTGCTGGTGGAGGAGGTAGACGGGGATGGAAGCTTCATCGGAAGAAGCAGATATGACGCTCCCGAAATCGACAATTCCGTTATTTTTACATCCGACAGCCCTTGTAAACCGGGGGACATGGTGTTCGTCAGAATCACGGACGCCTTCGATTATGATCTAGTAGGAATGGAGGAAACTAAATGAACCTGCCAAATAAACTGACTATGCTCAGAATAATAATGATTCCGGTGTTTATAATAGTCCTTATGACAGGTCACTATTATATTTCCGCCGTGATTTTTATCCTGGCTTCTATCACAGATGCTATGGACGGACATATCGCCAGAAAATATAATCTGGTCACGAATTTTGGAAAGATCATGGATCCGCTGGCTGACAAAATGCTGGTGATTTCCGCCCTGATCTGCCTGGTTGAGCTGGGCAATGTGCCTGGCTGGATGGTAATCGTCATCCTGGCCAGAGAGTTTACCATAACAGGATTACGTACAGTCGCCGCCGCACAGGGGACCGTCATCGCCGCCGGCTGGTCCGGAAAGATCAAAACCATCCTGCAGATGATCGCCGTTCCCGCGCTGCTGCTGCAGAACTGGCCTTTCTATCTCATAGGATTTCCTTTTGCAACGGTCATGCTCTGGGCATCCGTCATCATGACCATCGTCTCCGGTACGGAATATGTAATAAAGAACAAAAGCGTTTTTTCAATGTAAAATAAATTATTTTTTTCAATGCAGGAGTAAAAGAAATATGAAATCAGCTATTTTAAGCGTCGGGACAGAACTGCTGTTCGGACAGATCACCAATACCAATTCCGTTTTTTTGTCACAACAGTTGAATTATCTCGGCATCGACGTCATGTATCACTACACCGTGGGAGATAATCCCAAACGGCTTGGGGAAATGATCCGCCAGGCATTCACCGACTGCGACCTGATCATCACCACAGGCGGCCTCGGACCGACTCAGGATGACCTGACAAAGGAAATCGCGGCGGAAGTTCTTCACGACGAGCTTGTTCTTCATGAAGACCTTCTGAAGGGATTGGAGGATTATTTCAAACGAAGCAATCGCGTAATGACGGAAAACAATAAGAAACAGGCTTATCTGCCCTCGCGAGCCGTGCTGTTCGACAACGACGCCGGCACCGCGCCGGGCTTCGCGCTGGAGGAGGACGGAAAGACCATCATCTGTCTCCCGGGACCGCCGCGGGAGATGACGAGACTGTTCGAACGAAAGGTCAAACCCTATCTTGAGGCAAAGTCGGAAAGCGTCATCTATTATAAAATGCTTCGGACCTTCGGGATCGGCGAATCCATGCTGGAAACAGCGCTTCAACAATGGATCGACGGCCAGACCGATCCTACCCTGGCCACCTATGCCAAGGAGGGTGAGGCCTGCCTGAGGATCACGTCCAAGCGCGGAACCCTGGAAGAAGCGAAGGCTGCCGTGGACGACATGATCGAAAAGGTCAACAGCAAGGTGGGCCAGTACGTCTACAGCTACGACGACGTGGAATTTTACCAGGTGGTGGGAAAGAAGCTGATGGAACAGAACATCTCCTTTTCCTGCGCCGAATCCTGTACCGGAGGACTCTTTGCCCAGACCATGACGGAGGTTTCCGGGATCTCATCCGTATTCGACCGCGGCTATGTCACTTACAGCAACAAGGCGAAGATGGAGGAGCTGGGCGTAAAAGCGGAAACCCTTGATCAATTTGGGGCCGTAAGCGAGGAAACCGCAATTGAAATGGCAGAGGGCGTCAGGAAGGCCACCGGAAGCAGGCTCTGCGTTTCCGTAACGGGGATCGCAGGTCCGGAGGGCGGAACCGAGGAAAAGCCCGTGGGGCTGGTCTATATCTGCGCGATCCTGGACGATAAGCGCGTCAGCAAAGAATTTCGCATCCGGAATACCAGCAGAAAATGGAATAGAAATTATACGGTCTTATGTATGCTGGATATGATAAATAAGCTGATCGATGAGAAGTAGTGCGAGAGCACTGCTTCTTTTTTACGCACCTACCTAACATTTTCATAGAAAATGTTAGGTAGGTGCTATACGGAAATTTCATCAATCTTTGATTGATAGAAATTTTTCCGTTAAAATATTTATATGTGCCTAAATAAATAGTTTTACATATGTTATTTTATATGGTATTATTTTACATATCAAACCGGCGAGCTGTTATAAAATAATTCTTGACCCTGATGCTGAATTATATTATGATGTCAGTAGAACAAATGTTCTCTGTGAAAACAGCCAATTCCCAGGATGAAATATATAACAGGAGGAGATACATATGGGCATCAATAAAGAGGATAAGGAAAAAGCGCTGGAAGCCGCAATGCTCCAGATTCAAAAGCAATTTGGGAAGGGCGCCATCATGAAACTCGGCAGCGGTGAGGCGAACATGAGCATTGAAGCCATTCCTACCGGGGCCGTAAGCCTTGATATCGCAACCGGCATCGGCGGAATTCCCCGTGGAAGAATCACGGAGATCTACGGACCGGAATCCTCAGGTAAGACCACTCTTACTCTGCATATCATCGCGGAAGCACAGAAGATGGGCGGGAAAGCCGCTTTTATCGACGCGGAGCACGCCCTTGACCCCGAATACGCAAGGAATCTTGGCGTCGATGTGGATGAACTGCTGGTTTCCCAGCCCGACACAGGGGAGCAGGCCCTTGAGATCTGCGAGATGCTGGTCCGCAGCAACGCCATCGACGTTGTGGTGATCGACTCCGTTGCGGCTTTGGTGCCGAGAGCGGAGATCCAGGGTGAGATGGGCGATAGCCATGTGGGGCTGCAGGCCCGCCTGATGTCCCAGGCCCTCCGAAAGCTTGCCGGAGCCATCAACAAGTCAAACACTTCAGCGATCTTCATCAACCAGCTCCGTGAAAAGGTCGGCGTCATGTTCGGAAATCCCGAGGTCACAACCGGCGGCAGAGCGTTGAAATTCTACGCATCCATGCGCCTTGACGTCAGGAAGATCGAAAGCATCAAATCCGGCGACAGCGTTTTGGGAAACCGTACCCGCGTGAAAGTCGTAAAGAACAAGGTGGCGCCTCCCTTCAAGCAGGCGGAATTCGATATCATGTACGGCCAGGGAATCTCCAGGGAGGGCGACGTGCTGGATTGCGCCGTTGAGGCTAAAATCGTTGAAAAGGCAGGCTCATGGTACAGCTTCAACGGGGAGCGGATCGGTCAGGGCAGAGAGAATGTCAAAACATTCCTATCCGAGAACAAGAATACCCTGGCGCAGATCGAAGAGCGGCTGATGGGCAATATTACCTCGTTGAAACCCTTGAATGTAGACGAGGACGGCGTGGTCATCGAAGACTGACCCTCGTTCAGACGATAAAAAAACCATTGCAAAATAATATGCGTTATGATAATATTATGGTAGTTAAACGTTTAATTAAAACGCTTAACTACCGTAATTGTGTTTTTAGGAGCTTGATAATGGGCATTACAATCAAAGAAATTGCGCGTCTAGCCAAGGTTTCCACCGCGACGGTATCCATGATTTTGAATAAAAAGGACCGGAATATCAGCCCTTCCACAAGAGAAAGGGTCTTGGCCATCGCCGAAGAAAACAATTATATTCCCAACAATGCGGCCCGAAGCCTCGTAACCCGTCATACCAGGACCATTGGGCTCATCATGCCGGATATTGTGAATCCGTTTTTCCCCGAGATCGCAAGAGGGGCGGAGGACAGAGCCAGTCAGTCCAGATACAGCATTATCTATTGTAACACGGACGACAATTTGGAACGCGAGGATGCTTACATCGATATTCTGACCGAAAAAATGGTCGACGGCATCATCTTCACCCACTCGGCCGACCGTGAAGGTTCGGAGGGATTTCGCCAGTGCAGGGTACCCATCATCCTGATCGACAGGGATTACGATATCCCAAACGTGATCGGCAAGGTCCTGGTGGACAATACGAAAGCTTCCTGGATGGGCGTGAATTATCTCCTCGACATGGGATATGAAAAAATAGCGTATATCGCCGGCCCCATGCATACCAGAACAGCCCGGGACAGGCTCGAGGGCTATAGGAAGGCTTTGACGGACAGGCGACTAGATTATAAAGAGGAGTATGTAAAGATCGGCGAGTATAAAAGTCAGTGGGGATGGGAGGCCGCAAAGGCTTTTCTCTCTGAAAAGATATCTTTTGATGCAATTTTCTGCGGGAACGACCTGATCGCCATCGGCGCCATAAAAGCGCTGAAGGAAGAAGGTATAAGGGTTCCGGAGGATATCGGCATCATGGGTTTTGATGATATCTATATGTCCAGTATCGTAGAGCCGGCGCTGACTACGATCAAACAGCCGAACTATGAAATGGGCTACCGGGCGGCGGAATTGCTGATCAACGCCATTGAAAGCGAGGATCGGGAAACGGCTGGGCAAACCGGCAAAACAGATACCATAATTTTAGATACAGAACTGACCATAAGGAAATCCGTGAGAGATGAGAAAGGGGTAACGGTATGATTACTGTGGTAGGCAGCTTGAATATGGATTTAGTGGCTTTCACCGACAGAATCCCACGCCCGGGCGAAACTGTGCTGGGCAGAGGATTTCAGCAAAACCCCGGGGGAAAGGGCGCAAATCAGGCGGATGCGGCCGCAAAGCTCGGCGCGGAGGTCAATATGGTCGGCTGCGTGGGCGATGATTCCTTTGGAACTCAGCTGAAAGATTCTCTTCGAGCCGACGGCGTAAACGTCAGCCATGTGCTTGTAAAGCCGGGGGAATCGACAGGAGTCGCAATTATTCTGGTGGAAGCTTCCGGCGATAATTGCATTACCGTCGCTTCCGGAGCCAATTATAAGATCACGGAAAAGGATCTATCCGATGTGAATCCGGTCATTGCAGCCTCTGATGTGATCCTGCTGCAGCTTGAAATCCCGCTTGATATCGTCAAGGCCTCGATTTTAGCTGCAAAATCGGCCGGAAAGAAGGTCATCCTGAATCCCGCGCCTGCCGCGGAATTGGATGAAGAAATATTGAAGGACACCGACATCCTCACGCCAAACGAATCTGAGCTGGAATTGTTAAGCGGTCATAAAACGGATACCATGGAGAACCTGAAAGCCGCCGGATCGGTCATTCTCGGGAAGGGAGTCAAAGAACTGGTCATCACATTGGGCTCCAGAGGCTGCCTGTACATGACGGAAGAAACGGCAGCACACTATGACGGATACAAAGTGGCTGCGGTGGATACTACCGGAGCGGGGGACAGCTTTAATGCGGCGCTGGCTGTTTCTCTTTCAAACGGCAAATCTATGGAAGAATCCATCGGATTTGCCATGAAGGTCGGAGCGATGACAGTGACAAAGAAGGGAGCGCAGACCTCGCTGCCGTTACTGAATGAAGTGAAAGATTTTGACCGCTGGATAAGGAAAAACTCGGAAGAATAAGGAGGGACAACAAGGTGAAAAAAAGTGCTTTACTGAACTCGGAGCTCTCTTATGTTGTTGCGAATATGCGGCATAAGGATATGCTGGTCATCGGAGACGCCGGATTGCCCATCCCGGAGCAGACCGATCAGATCGATCTGGCGGTCACGAAAGGGGTTCCTGATTTCCTCACGGTATTGAAAACCGTCTTGACAGAACTGAGAGTTGAAAAGATCATCCTTGCCGGTGAGATCCGGGAAATGAGCGGGAATCTCCACGGGGACATTTTAGGGCTCATCGAACGCTATCAGAACGAAGAAAAGGTTGAAGTCGCTATCGACTATATTTCCCACGAGGATTTTAAGGCCAAGACTGCCTGCAGCAAAGCGGTTGTCAGAACCGGAGAATTTACGCCGTATGCAAACATCATTCTGGTTTCCGGAGTGGTATTCTGATCGTCCGGTTATCCGAAGCGGTATTTCGGATAACGAAGCAATAGGGAAGCGGGGTTTAGAAATGCCTGAAAAAATTATTTCCATGAACAAAATAAATAAAGATTTTTCCGGCGTCCAAGTTCTCAAAAATGTTGACTTTAACATTTACGACGGTAAAATCATGGCGCTGATCGGTGAAAACGGCGCTGGAAAATCAACTCTGATGAAAATATTGACCGGGGTTTATTCAAAGACCTCGGGTGAAATCATAATGAATGGGACTCCGGTCAACTTTGCGAGCACAAAAGAGTCGCAAAGCAATGGAATCGCCATCATCCATCAGGAACTCAACCTGATCCAGCATTTATCCATAGGCGAGAATATCTTCCTGGGCAGAGAGCCGGTTACAGAGCTGAGAAATATAAAATGGAAGCAGCTCTTCGAAGAATCGAGGAAATGGCTTGATAAGCTGGGACTGAACGAAGATCCCAGGGAGCTGATCAAAAACATCAGCGTAGGAAAGCAGCAGCTTGTGGAGATCGCAAAAGCCCTGTCCTTAAACGCAAAAGTGATCATAATGGACGAACCGACAGGCGCTCTGACGGTGGCCGAAACGGAAAAGCTGTTCCATGTGATTCGGGAGCTGAAGGAGCAGGGACACAGCATCGTATACATTTCACACCGTCTGAAAGAAATTTTTGAGATCTGCGACTATGTAACCGTCTTAAGGGACGGCGAGCTCATCGCAGAAAGCCCTATCGATGAGGTTGACGAGGACAAGATCATCGAGATGATGGTAGGAAGAAAACTCAGCGATCAGTATCCCAGAATCGCCGGTGGATCCGGGGACGTCGTCCTGGAGGTGAAGGATATCAGCAATCAGTTTATCAGCAATATTTCCTTCCAGCTAAGGCGCGGCGAGATTCTGGGCGTCGCAGGGCTTATGGGCGCAGGCAGAACAGAGCTGGCGCGCACCTTATACGGAATTTATAAGACGGATAAAGGAGAAGTATACCTGGAGAATCAGAGGATTCGGATAAAAAATCCTACGGATGCCCTGAACCACGGCATCGCCTACGTTTCTGAGGACAGAAAGGCAAACGGCATCGTCCTGGGGCTGAATGTCAGGGAAAATATCACCCTGGCCTCTTTAAAAAACTACAGCGGCAAAATCGGAAATATATCCAGGGCAAAAGAGGAAGAATCGGCCCAGAGCTATATCCGCAGCATGTCCATCAAAACCTCCGGGTCGAAACAATTGCTGAAATATCTCAGCGGAGGCAATCAACAGAAGGTTTCCATCGCAAAAAACCTCGATTCCAAACCGAAGGTTTTAATTCTTGACGAACCCACAAGAGGAGTCGACGTAGGAGCAAAAAAGGAAATTTATGAATTGATCAATCAGTTTAAAAAGGAAGGTATGAGCATTATCATGATCTCTTCCGAAATCCCGGAGATTCTGGGCATGAGCGATCGGATCATCGTAATGCATGAAGGTAAACTTATGGGAGCCTTAAACCGCGACGAAGCTACCCAGGAAGCGATCATGAGTCTTGCGGTGGGAAAGGAAGTGAGCTAAATGGCAAAAAAATCGTTCAATTTGAAGTCCGTCAAGGAAATAGCCCTGAGGAACAAACCCCTGATCGTGCTGCTCATTCTGTGCGTCGTAATGTCTATCATGAATGACCGGTTCTGGACCTGGGGAAATATCATAACCGTATTGAGACAGACCTCTATCAACGCCATTATCGCCGCAGGTATGACCTTTGCGATTTTGATCGGAGGAATCGACCTGTCTGTCGGGTCCGTGCTGGCGATCTGCGGAGCGATTGCGGCTACGCTGATTTCATCCGGCATGGATGTGGTCCTCGTCATACTGCTGACCCTGCTCCTGGGACTTGGGATCGGGCTTATAAACGGGCTTTTGATCAGCAAGGGGCGGCTTCAGCCGTTTATCGCGACATTGGGAACCATGACTCTGTTGAGAGGTTTCGTCCTCGTCTATACCCAGGGGAAGCCTATCACCACTTCGGGAGGCGCCGGCTCGCCCATATTCTCAAAGATCGGAACCGGATATTTTCTGCACATACCGATTCCAATCTACATTATGCTCCTGGTTTTCATCATCGCGTACTACATTCTGAGGCACTTGAGGATGGGGCGGTATATCTACGCTCTGGGCTCCAACGAAGAGGCGACCATGTATTCCGCGATCAAAACGGATAACGTCAAATTGTTCGTCTACAGCGCGGCGGGGATGCTGGCGGCGCTGGCGGGAATCATCATAACTGCCAGGCTGGGATCCGCGCAGCCCACCGCGGGCACAGGATATGAGCTGGACGCCATCGCGGCGGTCGTATTGGGGGGAACCAGCATGTCCGGCGGAGTTGGAACGATCTCAGGAACAGTGATCGGGGCCCTGATCATCGGACTTCTGAACAATGCGCTGAACCTCCTGCAGGTACCTTCCTATTACCAGGACGTGGCGAAGGGCGTCGTGATTCTCATCGCCGTTCTTCTTGACCGGAAGCAAAAAGCTTCCAGATAAAGGCATTTGACCCTTCATAGGGTTGAAGATATATCTATTATCAAAAACTATTTAGGAGGAGAGAAAAATGAAAAAAGTATTTGTATTGGTGCTCGTACTCATTATGGCAGTGGGAATGTTCGCCTGCGGCGGCAACACCGAAGAAAAAACCCCTGCCGGCGACGAGGGAGCAACGATCGGCCTGGTGGTATCCACGCTGAACAATCCATTCTTTGTTGATTTAAAAGACGGCGCACAGGCGAAGGCCGACGAACTCGGCGCTACCCTCGTTGTACTTGATTCTCAGGATGACTCGGCAACCGAAATGTCCAACGTAGAAGATCTCATCACCCAGGGAGTGGATCTTATAATGATCAATCCTACCGATTCAGATGCGGTCGGAAACGCGGTGGCTGCCGCAAACGAAGCGAAGATCCCTGTGATCACGCTGGACAGAGCCGCTAACTCGGGAGAAGTCGTAGCACATATCGCTTCCGACAACGTCGCCGGCGGTAAAATGGCAGGAGAATTCATCGTTGAACAGCTGGGCGGAAAAGGCAAAGTTGTTGAATTAGAAGGAATTCCGGGAGCTTCCGCCGCCAGAGACAGGGGCGAAGGATTCAACGCTGCAATTGCAAAGAGCGACATCGAAGTGGTTGCAAAGCAGACGGCTAATTTCGACAGAGCTCAGGGCTTATCCGTAATGGAAAACATTCTCCAGGCTCAGCCGGAAATCAACGCCGTATTTGCTCATAACGACGAAATGGCGCTGGGTGCGCTGGAAGCCATCAAGGCATCCGGAAGAGATATCATGGTCGTTGGATTTGATGCCACCGACGATGCCGTAAAAGCTGTAAAAGCCGGCGATATGGCTGCAACCGTACAGCAGCTTCCCAAAGAGATCGGCAGCATTGGAGTTGAAACGGCCATGAAGGTGATTGCAGGCGAAACCGTTGATGCGTCCATTCCTGTAGACCTCGCACTGGTTACAAAATAATCCGATCTGTTTTGTACAACGGAACCGGCTGAAATGTCGGCCGGCGGGCAACCTGGCAGATGATGATCACCTGCCAGGTTTTTTATCCCAAAATCCTTAAATTATTTTTTGTTAAACCTATTAAATGAAAATACATTAAACGCAAATAATATTTGACATTGCAATGCTTGTATGATATCATAAATGACTGTAAGCCGCTCAGAACGGGTTCATGAAAAAGCTTCGCGCTGCCCTTGATGGCGAGACTGGATAGAGGAGGTAAAAAGGAATATGTATGCAGTAATCGAAACTGGTGGAAAGCAGTACAGAGTGCAGGAAGGCGACGTGATTACCATTGAAAAGCTGAAGGTTTCAGCAGGTGATGACATTGCGTTCGACAAAGTGCTGGTACTGAACGACGATGAAAAGGTTCTGGTTGGTTCGCCAATCATCGAATCAGCCAAGGTTTTCGGCACAGTAGTTGAAAATGGTAAAGGTGAAAAGGTTATCATCTACAAGTACAAGTCGAAGAAGGACTACAGAAAGAAGCAGGGACACAGACAGCCTTACACAATGGTTAAAATCGAATCATTGTCCGCTGACGGGAAACCGGCTCCTAAAAAGGTAGTTGAAAAGCCTGTGGCAGAGACAGCAGCGGCTGAAGCTCCCGCAACAGAAAAACCTGCGGCGGAAAAGAAGCCTGCGGCAAAGAAATCTGCGGCTGAAAAAGCTCCCGCAGAAAAAAAGACTGCGGCAAAGAAGCCCGCAGCTGAAAAAGCTCCTGCAGAAAAGAAACCTGCGGCAAAAAAAGCAGCAAAGCCGGCAGAAGCTAAAGAAGAGAAATAATCTTCAATATTTCACATATACCAGTTTGTCCGGTTTGTCCTGCAAACCGCCGATGAACTAAGGCAAAGGCAGCACAAGGAAAAAGGAGGTGTGGTCTATGGCAAGTAAAAAGGGAGTAGGAAGCTCTAAGAACGGTCGCGACAGCGAGTCGAAACGGCTGGGCGTGAAAAGAGGGGATGGCCAATACGTCAGTGCAGGCAGTATTCTGGTCAGACAGAGAGGGACTAAATTTCATCCCGGAAACAATGTAGGAATCGGCGGAGACGATACTTTATTTGCAAAGGTTGACGGCGCAGTCAAGTTTGAAAGATATGACAAAACCAGAAAGAAAGTAAGCGTTTATCCGAAAGAAGCATAAGCTAAAAGATTAAGCCCCTATTTACTATAGGGGCTTTTTTAAATATCATATGACTGGCGCAGTCCAGGAATTTGGAGGTAATACAGTGTTTGTAGACAGGGCAAAGATATCCATCAAGTCGGGCAAAGGCGGCGACGGATGCGTATCCTTCCGCAGAGAGCCTTTCGTACCGGAAGGGGGTCCCAACGGGGGAGACGGCGGAAAAGGAGGAGACGTCATCTTTCAGGCCGACAGCAATCTGAGGACGTTGATGGATTTTCGATATAAGAGAAAATATGAGGCGGAGAACGGCCAGAACGGCATGAAGTACAACCGCTTCGGGAAGAAGGGCGAGGATCTGGTGATCAAGGTCCCGCCGGGGACAATCGTCATCGACGAGGAAAGCGGTCTTGTCATGAAGGATCTGGTGCGGGACGGCGACAGCTTCGTGGCGGCCAGAGGCGGTAAGGGCGGCAAGGGCAACGTGAATTTCAAGAACTCGGTCCGGCAGGCCCCGAACTTTGCGGAGGCGGGCGGTTTTGCTCAGGCGAGGAACGTGATCCTGGAGCTAAAGCTCATCGCCGACGTGGGCCTGATCGGGTTTCCCAATGTGGGCAAGTCCACGCTCCTTTCGATTTCCACCAGCGCAAACCCGAAAATAGCGAATTATCATTTTACCACCGTTACGCCGAATTTAGGTGTGGTTGAGATTTTCGACACCAGCTTTGTGATGGCGGACATCCCCGGCCTTATCGAAGGCGCTCATACCGGCGCCGGAAACACATCGAGCGGACCAAGCTGCTGATCCACGTGGTGGACGTATCCGGCTCTGAGGGCAGGGATCCGATAGAGGATTTTGAAAAGATCAATAACGAGCTGGGCTCCTTTGGGGAAAAGCTTCTGAAAAAGCCTCAGCTTGTGGCGGCAAACAAAATGGACATGCTGGATGAGGAGGACGAACGGTATCTCTCGTTTAAAAAACACGTTGAGGAAAAGGGCTACCGGGTATTTCCCATTTCCGCCCCCATCAACCAGGGCGTCCACGAGCTTCTGGCAGCCGCGGCGGCCGAGCTTCACCGGATTGAGCAGGAGCCCCGGGAAGAAGAGGTCTATGAGCTCTTCGACTTCGAAAAGGATCAGGAGGATCCCGATTACAGGGAGATATACGCTTCCCGGGATGGGAAGGATTACGTGCTGGAAGGAAAACAGCTGCAAAAAATATTCAACTCCACCAACTTCAACGATTACGGTTCTCTTCGATACCTGTATAAGTATATCGAAAAGAACGGCGGAATCGAAAAGCTGAAAGAGCTGGGCCTTGAGGAAGGCGATACGATCCGGGTATTCGACTACGAGTTCGAGTATATTGACGAATAAAGAACACCCATGTACGCTTTACAAGTCTACTTTGTAGGATACGACTTTGCCGAGATACTCGATATCATCGAAGCTGTCGATCATAAAGATCTGATAGGTCTTATCCTCGGGAAGCAACAGGATTTTGTCGTTATAGTTGAAGATCCTTCTCAATGTGGGCTGCTTTCTGTTGTTTGGATAAAATGCGATGATATCGCGGTCTTTTAATAATTCCAGCTTCGTGGGCAGAATATATATATAGGAATGAATCGGTATCACCGGATTCATGGAAGTGTCGCCCAGAAAGAAATTGATCATATCGCCCTGAGCCTGTATCTTTGAAACGCCTCCGCTGGATAGGGTGATCTCACGGATCAGGTCGGAAGGGTTAAGATCGTTGTCCTGGCTGATATATTTTGACGACATCTCAAGAGTGGAAAGAACGTCCAGGTTTTTCAGATAATCGACGGCTTCCTCTGATATTGCCTTGTTTTCGGCTTTGTAAAGGGATTCCAGCATGATCCGGTTCAGCTGGGAAGACGCCAGCATATATTCCTTGATCACATCGGGAGCCTTTTCCATGTATCCCTGAAAGACGAGCTGGGACTGGTTTTTACTGTTGCATACCTTTGCCAGTGCAAGGGATACTTCAGGAGAGGGCGGGGGAAGCTTACCGTTTTTCAGCTGTGATATGTAAGACGGAGTAATGCTGATATCGAATTGGGTGCACAGCTTTGAAATCTGCCGCAGGGACAGTTCGCTTTCGGTGATGATAGCGTCTAACATTTCTGCATAGCTCATGGGATTCATTCACACTTCCTTTACTTTTGATATTGCAAAATTTTTAGCGTCTATGGAATAAATTGTTGAATTTTAACTTAACTATATCAATAAGCAATTATAAAGTCAAATATAATCGAAAAAAGTGGTAAAATAGAACCAACAAACAGTTAGGAGGACCAAATGGCAGACAAACACCCGTCCAGAGAAGAATGCATGGAATTGCTGAAGGAATATAAAACCCCCGATCATGTGGTCAGGCACTGTATCAAGGTGACTGAAACCGCTCTGAAAATAGCAGAAGCCCTGAACAAAAATGGCTATGACCTCGATTTGGCTCTGATCCAGGGAGCGGGTCTCATCCATGATATTGCCAGAGTGGATGAAAGGCATTGGGAGATCGGAGCGGACATCGCCTCCGGCCTGGGATATCAGAAGGAAGCGGACATCATCCGGGTTCATATGTTTTACAACTGCAATCCCGACGCAGAGGAAATCACCGAGACGGACATCCTCTGCCTGGCCGACAGGATGGTCAGAGAGGACGAGTATGTGGGCCTTGAGACCCGGATGCATTATATTCTGGAGAAATTCAAGCTGAATCAGGAAGCTTTCGAACGGATCAGCGAAAGGATCAAGGATAACATGACGCTGATAAAAAAAATTGAAAAGATCATCGGAATGTCCATCGACTCGCTGATGGCATGAATATTTTAACCTCCTCGTTAATATGCTTAATTGAAGCAGCGACAAGGAGGTTATTTTTATGTACAGGGGGAGAAGAAAATATATCAAAAGGAAAAAGAATTACGGCAACACGCTGTTGAGGCAGTTGCTGATCTGTATTATCGTGGTGCTCGTCGTCATCATCATAAAGCAGATGGATATTGCTCTTGCCGACAAAGGATTGGACAATATCCAGGCATGGCTGAACCGGGATTATACGGTATCGGAAATCGTTCAATCCACAAAAGATCTCGCGTTCAAAGCAAAGGAAGTACCTGAATCTGTCGCGGCAGCCTTTCAAAGGAGCGGAAGCAAGCTTGCCTTCTCGCCTCCCACAGACGCGGATGCCGTAATATCGACCTTTGGAGGCGGACAGGATCAATCCGAACAGGGCATAGAATTTCAGTCGGAGAAAGAGCTCCAGGTCTTTGCGGTAGGAGGGGGAGTCGTTTCTGAAATAGGAGTGAACGACCAGTACGGGAAATATATCAAAATCGTTCACGGAGACGATATCGTTTCCCTCTACGGCGGCTGCAGCCAGATCTATGTGAAGTCACTGGAAAAAGTGAAAAAAGGTCAGCTTGTCGCATCTGTCAGCCCTGAGAACAACGGCCATCTGAGCTTTCAGATGTGGGTGAACAACAAGATCGTAAACCCTGCAGACTATATTGAATTTTAGGTCCGGTTATGTTTCAGATCGAAGTGTTCCGGACGAAAGTCGAACTGCATTTTTCCTTATTCCTGCTGCTTTTGATCATAGCGATTTCGGGGAACGCCGTCTTTGCCGCCGCATCGGTGGTATTTTCTCTGTTTCACGAATTTGCTCACAAGTTTACGGCTGTGAGGCTGGGGTATACGCCCGACAAGATCTCTTACGGCCTTTTTGGAGGTGTGCTGCATATCAAAGAGGGCTTTGTCAAACCCCGTGACGAGCTCCTCATTCATCTTTCCGGCCCCTTTTTCAATATCCTCACGGCTTGTGTGCTGTACGTCGTTTCCCTTTGTTTCTACCTGCCGTGGCTTGCGCCCGTGGTCCTCGCCAACGCGGTCCTCGCGCTCTATAACCTGATGCCGTTTTATCCCCTGGACGGAGGGAAGATAACGGATCTTTTTCTTGCCGTTTTTCTGGGCTACGGCAGATCCCAGAAAATTTCCCGCTTTTTTTCGTTATTATTTTCAGTTTTTCTTTTCCTTTTAGGCGTTTACTTGGTACAATATAATGTATTGAATTTATTTCTGTGCGCTTTGGCGGTCAATCTTTACGTGGCGCGAAAGCAGGATAACGGCTTTATCTTCTACAAGGTCACAAGGAATATGGAAGACGGAAATAAAACCGGCGATCCCAAGCTCCTGGTCTGCAGGGAGGATCTGAGGGCCGTCAAGATCATCGAACGGTATAAGCCCATGGACAACAGGATATTTACCATCGTCAGCGACAAGGGAAAATACCGCGGGCAGCTGACCGAAAAAGAACTTTTGAACGGCATCTATTATTGCGGCATCTACGCGGATTTTCGGAGACTGCTGGAATTTAAACGAAACGGAGATATGGAATGACATTGACAAAGCAACTGGACAAGCTTTTAATGCGGGTGGAAAAGCCCGGAAGATATACGGGGGGCGAATTGAACACCGCGAAGAAAGACCTCTCAAAAATCGCGACAAGATTTGGGTTTGCGTTTCCTGACACCTACGAGATCGGCATGTCTTATCTGGGACTGCAAATCATTTATCATACCCTGAATCAAATGGAGCCGGTTTACTGCGAGCGCATTTTCGCCCCGGCGCTGGATATGGAGGCGCTGATGAGAAAAGAGGGTATGCCTCTGTTTACCCTGGAAACGAAATCCCCCGCAAAAGATTTGGACATTCTCGGCTTCACGCTCCAATATGAGCTTTCTTTCAGCAATATCGTCAATATGCTGGATCTTGCCGGCATTCCGTATAAAAGCGAGGACCGGGGCGAAGGCTTCCCCTTCATCGCCGCGGGAGGACCCTGTGCCTTCAATCCGGAGCCCATTGCGGATATCGTCGATTTTTTCATGATCGGAGACGGGGAGGAGATCCTTCCTGAGATCTGCGAGGCCCACGGCTGCTGGAAGGAGTCGGGTGAGGATAAGGAAGAATTTCTGAAGACGCTGGCGGAGATGGAGGGAATATACGTCCCCAGGTTTTATACAACCGTTTACAATGAAGACGGTACGATCAAGGAAATCGTCAAAAATTACGATAAAGCTCCCGACAGGGTGAAAAAGCGCATCGTGGCGGACCTGGAGCAGTTGGATTTCCCCGTCGACGCCATCGTTCCCTTTATAGAAGCGGTTCACGACAGGTCGGTGGTGGAGATTTTCAGAGGCTGCACGAGAGGCTGCAGATTCTGCCAGGCGGGCATGATCTACCGTCCCGTACGGGAGCGTTCCAAGGATAAGATAAAGGATATCGCGGCGCGGCAGCTTGCGGCTACGGGGCATGAGGAACTGTCCATCCTGTCTCTTTCCACCAGCGATCATTCGGAAATCGAACCCTTGGTGGAGGAGCTGATGGGAGTCTGCAAGGATAACAACGTTTCCTTGTCGCTGCCTTCGCTGCGGCTGGATTCCTTCTCATTCAAGGTTCTCGAGGAAATCCAGGGGTACAAGAAATCAGGGCTGACCTTTGCTCCTGAAGCGGGTACCCAAAGGCTCCGAAATGTGATCAATAAATCCATCACGGACCATGACATCTACCATTCCATGGAACAGGCCATCGAACTCGGCTGGACAAACATTAAGCTGTATTTCATGGTGGGCCTGCCCACGGAAACCTTCGAGGATTTGGACGGCATCGTCGAGATCGCCCGCAATATCACCGACATCAATTACAGGATCACCGGAAAGCGCGGTCGGTTCAACGTCACGGTAAGCGTTTCCAACTTTGTCCCGAAGGCCCATACGCCGTTTCAGTGGTTTCCCCAGGACACGGCTGAAATGTTCCGGGAAAAGCATATGTATTTAAAAGAGAAGATGAAGGGCGTGAAGGGCGCCTCGTTCCATTATCACGGCTCCGAGGCAAGCCACATGGAAGCGGTGTTTGCCAGGGGGGACAGGCGCACCTGCGACGCGCTGATCAAGGCGGTGGAACTGGGCTGTAAATTTGACGGATGGCGGGAGCATTTTCACTATGACCTCTGGGTCAAGGCGTTTGCGGAGACAGGGCTCGATCCGGACTTCTATGCCACGAGAGAGCGGCCCTGCGGAGAGATTCTCCCCTGGGATATCATCGATTCCGGCGTTACAAAGGAGTTCTTGATTTCAGAGAATAACAAGGCCTCCAAGGGGGTTCAAAGTCCTGACTGCAGACGCCAGTGCATCGGCTGCGGAATCAATCGGAATGTGAAATGTTCAATGGAGGGCACGCTGTGAGCAGATATGTAATCAAGTTTTCAAAAGAGGGAATGATCCGCTATATCTCCCATCTGGACCTCCTGCGGCTTTTCAAGCGCTCCTTTAAACGGGTCGGCATCAGACTGCAGCATTCCCAGGGCTTCAATCCCCATCCCAAGATGAGCTTCGCCCAGCCGCTGTCTCTGGGCTACTTCAGCACCGGAGAATACCTGGAATTCGATACCGTGGAACCTTATCCGACGGATGAGATCCTTGAGAAAATCAATTCCGTTATGCCGGAAGGAGTTCACGTTTTTTCCTGCAGGGAACTGCCGGCAGCGGGAAAAACTCTGGCGGCCCTGACGGAATACGCGGATTATGAGATCAGGATTCCTCTTTCGAACGGTTCTGAAGAAAAGAGCGCGGAGAAGTCGGCGGCTGTTCTGAAATCCGCAGAGGGCTATCTGTCTCAGGAAAACATTTTCATGATCAAGCATCAGAAGAAAAGCGGAAAGGACATTGAAATCGATATCAGGCCGATGATTGCCGAATTTAAATGCCAGGTTGACGATAATCATATTATGATAACTACGAAGCTGGCTGCTGGAAGCACGGCAAATCTGAGCCCGGAAGCGGTGTTGTCCACATTCTGCGAATTTGCAGGCACAGCTTGCGACAGGGCAGAGGTCGCTATCACGAGAACGGAGATATACTTTGCGAATTGATATTTAAGATATAAAAATTTGCACTTTTCCTTTTACATTTTATGGAATATTTGAGTTGACATTTATACCTATACATTGTAATATTATGGTAATAAAGGCTGGTCAAACCATTTGCCGGCAAAGCTTGATCAATATTGCAATGGGGGTATTGGATATGAATTTCAGACGTATTTTTGAACAGGATAAGAAATTGACGGTCAAGGTGGTCGCGGGAGTTTTACTCCTTGTGGTCGCCTTTGCTTTTTATCTGGCCAAGGAGAGAGCCTCGGAAGAGGATTTAGGAGCTTCAAAGATTTCCGGAAGCGGCGGCGCTATCCTTGCGGAAGGGGAAAGCGACCCGGGAAAGAACCTTCCGGCGACAGGTGGGGCGATTGAAAAAGAGGCGGTGATCATGGTGGACGTCGCCGGCGCTGTGGCAAGTCCCCGGGTAGTGGAATTGCCCGGGGGAAGCCGTGTGTTTGAGGCTATCGAAAAAGCTGGAGGGCTGACAAAGGACGCGGACACGGCAAGCATCAACCAGGCGGAATTTCTGACCGACGGGCAGAAGCTCTACATTCCCACAGGGCAGGAGGTGAAGGCCGGTTTGAACGGCTCCGGACAGAGCATCTCCGCTAATGCGGGCTCTCCAGCCCAGCTAAATCAACCAAAGCTTATCAACATCAATACGGCGGATTCCGCAGCCCTGCAGCAGCTCAATGGCGTCGGCCCCGCAACAGCCGAAAAAATTATCGATTATCGCAACGCAAACGGGAAATTCAAGACCGTCGAAGACATTAAAAACGTCAGCGGCATCGGAGCCAAAACCTTTGAAAAGTTCAAGGATAAAATAACGGTTTAAAAATCTTTGAAATTGTCAACACTAAAATTTGAGGTGATGGCAATGTTTAGTCAAAGAAAAAGCTTTTTTAAAGGAAAGCTGTTTTATATTATCCTGTTGGCTTTGTTTGGATTCGGCATCTGGCTGAATCAGGCCCCTATGGAAAAAAACGCCCCTGATGAGGTCAATACCTATGAAAAGGGCCTCGCGGCGACGGATGATGCCGTAGACGCGGGAAAGAGCGGCGGCTATAACGATATTTTGGATAATATCATCTGGAAAAGCCCGACGACAGTCAGTCCCGGGGGAGCGGGCACCACCGCCGGAGCCGTTGTTCCCGAAGAGCCTGCGGTGAATCAGGAGGGGTATTATCTCGTAAAGGAAGTCAATGGGATCATAAAAATCTTTTACTACGATAAGGAAGGAAAGGAATCGTTAGTCAGGAATACGGACATTGCATTCTCACTTTTAAGCATCGCGGATCAAAAACTCTTCCAAAAAGGCGTGATCAAACATACCCAGGATG
>DAITKX010000029.1:23040-34877 GCA_036835995.1 Bacillota bacterium
ACGAACTTTTGCAGGATTTTGAAAGCTAGAGACGGAGGTTGAGAATGTATAAAGGAGTCTTGAAAAAGGGATTTTATTTAATCCTTACTTTTACTGTTGCATTATTTCTCGCATTTGGCAGCTTTATGGCCTATATTCCAAGCGATATCAAGATTTTCGCCAATGAGACAAAGGTTTTAAAGCTGCCGCTCAGGGAAGTCACCATCAACGTGCTCCCGGAAAGGGTCCTGGTACCCGGAGGCCATTCGGTAGGGGTCAGGATGAACGTAAAGGGAGTCCTGGTCGTAGGCCTGGAAGAAATTGAAACCCCTGACGGAGAATTTATAAATCCGGGGTTGGACGCCGGTCTTCAAATCGGCGACAATATTCTCGAAATCAACGGCACAAAGATAGATAATGCGCAAGAAGTCAAGGAAGTCGTCAATAAAATTAAAAAAGATGTCAAGTTGAAAGTCAAGAGGAAAGATGATATTATAAATATCAAGCTGACCCCTGTGGTTTCTGTTGACGATAATCTTTATAAGATCGGCGTATGGGTCAAGGAAAAGACGGCCGGCATCGGCACGCTGACGTTTTACGATCCTTCCAACAACACTTTCGGAGCTTTGGGTCATGCTATCACAGATCCCAAAACCGGAACCGTCCTTTCCGTAGCGGACGGTGAACTGCTGAATTCCAGGGTTGAATCGGTAAAACAAGGCAAAGCCGGAAGTCCGGGAGAGATCAGAGGGATTTTCTATGAGGCGGACAGGCCTCTTGGAAAGCTGGCGGTGAATACGGAATACGGGATCTTCGGAAAGACCTATGGCCCGATCACCAACCCGATTTATCAGCAGCCTCTTCCCATCGGATATCAGAATGAGATTAAAAAGGGACCTGCATATATCCTGACGACTCTGGACGGCGACAAGGTAGAAAAGTACAGCATTGAGATAGAAAAAATCAATCATCAGACAGCACCGGATACGAAAAGTATGGTGATCAGAGTGACTGACGACCGTCTGCTGGCGAAAAGCGGCGGCATCATACAGGGCATGAGCGGAAGCCCAATCATCCAGAATAATAAGATCATCGGCGCCGTAACCCACGTCTTTGTAAACGATCCGGAAAAAGGATACGGCATTTTTATCGAATGGATGCTCCAGAACGCAGATGTCGAATAAAGTCGGATACCATTAGTAATTAGCGTAACTTTCTAAATCCAGACTATTGAAAAAGAAAAGGAATTTCTTTACTATATAATTCATAGGGAATTATGTACGACTGTAAAGAATATGGAAAAAACTTGCGTAACGCTAAAGGGGGATATGTCAATGACTAACAAAATTAGAGTCGGAATTGCAGATGATAATAAGGACTTTTGTGAAATTCTTACAGATTTCTTCGAAACTCAGCAGAATATCGAGATTGCCTTTACCGTCCACGATGGAATGCAGACGGTTGAGGCGGTATTTAAAGAGAAACCTGATGTGTTAATATTGGACATGATTATGCCGTATCTTGACGGGCTTGCAGTTTTAGAGAAAATAAACAGTATGGAATTGGATCACACGCCAAAGATCATCATGCTTTCGGCGGTCGGCCAGGAATCGATCACTCAGAAAGCAATCAATCTCGGGGCGGAATATTATGTCGTAAAGCCCTTTGATCTGAACATTCTCGCCAAGAGGATCTATCAGCTTTCCGGGCATGACCAGGTGGCCAGCCAGCCGAGCAAGGGGGCGGCGTCGAGGTCCATCATCAATACGGATGAAACCAAGAAAAATGATCTGGAGATCGATATCACCAACATCATCCACGAAGTAGGGGTGCCGGCCCACATCAAGGGTTATCAATATCTAAGGCATGCCATTACGATGGTGGTTGAGGATATGGATCTTCTCAGCGCGGTGACCAAGGAGCTTTACCCGGCCATCGCGAAGAAAAACAACACGACTCCAAGCAGAGTGGAAAGGGCTATCCGCCACGCTATAGAAGTAGCCTGGAACCGCGGCAAAATTGAAACGTTAAACAGCTTATTCGGTTATACGGTACATAATGATAAGGGCAAACCTACGAACAGTGAGTTTATCGCTATCATTGCCGACAAGCTGAGGCTGGAACGAAAGGTAAGCTGATAGGAATTTTTATGTTAACGAGAGAAAAAATTGATCGAATCAACGAACTTGCAAGGAAATCAAAATGCGAATGCCTTACTCCCGAGGAAAAAGAGGAACAGACCCAGCTCAGGCAGGAATACCTCGCGAAGTTCCGGGAACATTTTAAAGGACATTTGGAATCGATCCGGTTCGTCGACGACGATGGCTGTGTCGAAAAAGGCAAACAAAAAAATTAAAAAATCAATACAAAAACAGCGTGATTAAACAATTTTCACGCTGTTTTTTATGTATACTCTAGAGTGCTATAGAGGCTGTGTCAAACAGACAAGCCCTTGTGGACGAGAGCGAGGTGGACAAACTTGAAGCGTTACTACAAACTTCTTATCCTTCCTGCAATAATCGTTATTATTGCAGGTTTTTTTTCCGAGTTCAGCGAGCAATCCTATGAGCAGCTTGCCCAGAGCCTGTTGAAGGAGCGCACGAACGTGCTGCAAAACGCCTATTACGGCAAAGTTGAAAGAGAGCTTGCGGAGGATTACCTTGACAAGGTCGAAACCTATCCCTTATTATCTGAGGATATCAGCAGTCTGCGGGATTCGGAGGCCACGGAGATGGACAGGGTGAGATCGATGGAATTCAGCGAAATCAAACAGGAAAGCAAACAGTTTCCCTATGTGGCGCTTTCCGTGACGATCCGCTGGCATATGAGCGGGCCGGAGTCGGATTATTTCAGCGACCACGAGTATTCCGTCATTTTGAAATCGACCAACAACGGATATAAACTGGCAGGATTCGATCCAAAATAAAGGAGTAAACCGCGCTTTAAAAGACGGGACACACTCTCTGCCGGAGTGAAATGTCATAATATATATTTCCCACGGATTTAGTATGAAATTTTAGACCAAAACGCAAAAATAACTGTTTATCTTTCAGAAATACTTGGTATAATAGAATGGTAAATGAAGTACAAAAGCTGAAAGGAGAGCATTATCATGCGTCAGGTTTATTTAGACTATTCAGCAACCACTCCGGTAAAAAAAGAAGTATTGGATGAAATGCTGCCATATTTCACCGAAAAGTTCGGCAATCCATCCAGCTTATATGCCATAGGATTAAGTGCAAAATCTGATCTCAATCAGGCAAGGGCAAGAGTTGCCAATCTAATTGGCGCCGAAGACCGTGAGATATATTTTACATCCGGTGGAACTGAAGCCGATAACTGGGCCGTAATCGGCACGGCTAGAGCGAAAAAAGCAAAAGGGAACCACATCATCACTTCAAGCGTAGAGCATCACGCGATGCTTCATACTTGTGAATTCCTTGAAAAGGAAGGCTTTGAGGTCACCTATCTCGGCATCGACAAGGAAGGCCGGATCTCATTGGAAGAACTGGAGCACGCCATCACCGATAAAACCATACTCATCAGCATCATGTTTGCCAACAACGAAATCGGGACGATCCAGCCCATCAAGGAAATCGGGGAAATCGCGAAAAAACATGGGATATGGTTCCATACCGACGCGGTTCAGGCCCTGACAAACGTCCCCATCAACGTGAAGGAGCTGGGAATCGATATGATGTCCATGTCTGCCCATAAGATCTACGGACCGAAGGGAACAGGGGCTTTATATATCAGAAAAGGCGTTGTGGTCCCAAGCTTTATCAGCGGGGGCGCCCAGGAAAACAAGCGAAGAGCCGGTACCGAAAACATGGCCGGCATCGTCGGATTCGGCAAAGCCGCCGAATTGGCGGGGGCAAATATGGAGGAACATGTCAAGCGGATCGCGTCCCTCAGAGATTATTTTGCCCAACAGGTCACATCAAGAATTCCCGAAGTGGACATCAACGGAAGTATGGAGCACCGGCTTCCGGGCAATATCAACTTTATCTTCAATTATATTGAGGGAGAATCTCTCCTCCTGTTATTGGATGCAAAGGGAATCGCTGCGTCCACAGGATCTGCGTGTTCATCGGCAAGCCTGACGCCGTCTCACGTATTGAAAGCGCTGAAGCTTCCTTATGAACAAATCCACAGCTCGATAAGATTCAGCATCGGCGATTTTACCACCAAGGAAGATATCGATTACGTCGTGGAAGAGCTCATAGAAATCGTGGAAAAGCTGAGAGCGATTTCGCCGATCTACAAGGCGAAGAAAGGTTAATGGTAATAGATATGGGATTGTACAATGATAAAGTAATGGATTATTTCATGCATCCGCATAATGCGGGGGAAATGGAAAACCCCGACGCCACCGGAACTCACGGAAGCCCGGTCTGCGGAGATATGATGGAAATATCCATCAAGGTGGAAGACAATGTGATCACAGACGCCAAGTTCAAAACCTTTGGCTGCGGTTCCGCTATCGCTTCTTCCAGCGTGGCAACCGACATGATCATAGGAAAGACTCTGGAAGAGGCTCTCGCCTACACAAACAAGACATTTATCGATGAATTGGGCGGACTTCCCCCACAGAAAATACATTGCTCCGTATTGGCGGAAGAGGCTGTAAAAAATGCCATCTGGCACTATGCGCAGGATCACGGCCTGGAGCTGGAAGGTTTGAAGGGCTACGATCCGGATAAGGAATTCGGCCACGACGAAGAAGAATGCGAGGTCTAGTGCACAACTAGAGCCATTATGATTTATAAGCGGCGCGCCGTGGGTATTCTCATAGAAACCGTCCGAGCTCGAAAATTTTCCTCTTAGTAGAATCCGGAAATTTGAAGAGTGAGCGGTTTCCAAGAGAATACCCCTGGCAGCCGCTTATTTTAGTACATGATAATGGCCCTCACGGGGCACATGGGGGCGCAGTATCCGCAAGTAAGGCAGATACCGTGGTCTACTTCGGCAAGCCCTTCTCTGTTTCTGAAAATCGCATGATTCGGGCACCGTTCGATGCAGGCTCCGCAGCCTTCACAATCGCCCTGATCGATGTGGATCCTCTTTGCCGACAGGTCGGGAACATAGTCCGGATCGATGGTCCCGTCCATAGCTTCCAGTATCCGGTCAATTTCGTGCCGGAATCCAAACCCTATCATCATGGATGAAATACCTTCCATCTCACGGACATAGCGGATTGCCTCGAGATAATGTCCCGTCAGATTGCCTCCGCCAAAGACCTTCATGGCAAAGACTCCTTTTCCCGCCGCTGCGGTCTTTCTGATCTCCTCAGCCATTTCTTCCTTTGTGCCGGGCCCGGTTCCTTTTCTGATACCCAGGCTCTGAAAATTTATCAATGGAAAGAGAACGTCGATTTCATCGATTTCAGACGCCTTTTCAGCCGCGTCCACGTGATGGGTCGAGATACCGGCAGCTTTGATCAAGCCTTTCGCCTTTGCGTCCTGCAGGCATTCCCAGGCGCCGGCCCGGTTAGACCAGTCCGGGTCGTTTCTCACTTCGTGAAGCAGAAAGATATCGATCACATCCCGGTTCAATTCGGTCCGCGCTTCCTCGATGGCGTTCTTCATCTCGGCATAGGAATACCCCAGGCTTTTGGATGCGATCACAGGCTCGAAATTTGTGCCACGCAGCGCTTTCCTGATGTAAGGGTAGGTTCTGTAATACTCCGCCGTATCCAGAAAATTGATGCCTCGTTCCAAAGCATACCGCAGAACGGCAGCGCCGTCGTCCACAGAAAGGTTCAATTGCGTCCTCCCGACAGTCAGCACGCCGAAGCCGACTTCCGTTACCTCCAAGCCTGTATTTCCCAATCGATTTTTTTTCATCTTCCAGCCTCCCGTATTTACTGACAACATATTATCATAGATGGCGGTAGACAGCAATTGAGCATGGTTTAAATTTAGAACTAACCGGTGAGAATTATTGATAACGGAATGTATTCACACTTTGAAGCCAATATGATATAATAGTCCGGTTAGTATGCCCTCAGTATATGCTTAGTACATTTATATATACAATAACGATTACGAAATCAGACGATTACCATAGGAGGATATAATCAATGGAAAAGATAGGTTTAAATGAGTTGCGGAGCATGTTCCAGGAATTTTATCAGGGAAAGGACCACTATGCCAGGAAGAGCTTTTCTCTGATCCCGGAAAAGGATAAGAGCCTGCTCATCATAAATTCCGGAATGGCGCCTCTGAAACCGTATTTTGCAGGCTTGGAAACACCTCCAAGCAAACGGATGACCACCTGTCAGAAGTGCATCCGGACCGGCGACATCGAAAACGTCGGATATACCGCCAGACACGGCACATTTTTTGAAATGCTGGGCAGCTTTTCCTTTGGCGACTATTTCAAAGTCGAATCCCTGACCTGGGGCTGGGAGTTCATCACTCAGGTGCTGAAAATGCCGGAAGACAAGCTTTGGGCCACCATCTACGAAGAGGATCAGGAAGCTCACGATATATGGAGGGATGTCATCGGCCTGCCGGAGGAACGGATCGTTCCCCTGGGAAAAGACGACAACTTCTGGGAAATCGGAACGGGTCCATGCGGTCCATGCTCCGAAATCTATTTCGACCGGGGAGAAAAGTACGGCTGCGGCAAACCCGACTGCAAGCCGGGCTGCGATTGCGACCGGTATGTGGAGTTTTGGAACCACGTATTTACGCAGTTTAACCGGGATGAAGCGGGAAACTATACGCCTCTTTCGCATCCAAACATCGATACGGGAATGGGCCTGGAACGGCTGGCCTGCATCATGCAGGATGTGGATTCCATATTTAACGTGGATACCATTCAGTATATTTTAAAGGCGATCGTGAAGCTTTCAGGCGTTCCATACCAGAACGGCGAGGCAAAAACCGACGTCTCCATCCGAATTATCACGGATCACATCCGCTCGGTCACCTTCATGATCGCCGACGGCATCCTTCCCAGCAACGAGGGCAGGGGATACGTTCTTCGCCGTCTGCTGAGAAGGGCTGCAAGGCACGGAAAACTTCTCGGAATCCAGGGAGCCTTCCTGGCCGATCTATCCGAGAAGGTCATCGAGGTTTCCGGTTCCGCTTATCCTGAGCTGTCAGAAAGGCGGGAATACATTCATAAAATCCTCTCTGTGGAGGAAGATAAGTTCAGCTCCACCATCGACCAGGGGACCTCAATTATCAGCGATTATGTAAAAGAGCTGAAAGCCGCGGGAAAAACCGTCCTGTCCGGGGACAAGGTGTTTAAGCTCTATGATACCTATGGCTTCCCGTTGGAGCTGACCCAGGAAATTCTTGAAGAAAACGGCTGTACCGCCGATGTGGAAGGCTTTAATGAAAATATGCTGCATCAGAAGGAACAGGCCAGGGCCGCGAGAAAAGCCGAGGAGGATGAAGGCTGGTCCGACGACGCCGTCCTTTTCATCGGTCAGGAGCCTACGGAATTTACAGGCTACGATACCCTGTCCTCAACTGCCGGCGTAAAGGGGCTTTTCCGCGACAGGCAGCCTGTAAGCAAGCTGGCGGAAGGGGAGACGGGCATTCTGCTGCTTGATAAGACTCCCTTCTACGCGGAAAGCGGAGGCCAGGCCAGCGATATCGGGACGATTCTCGGCAAAAATGGAACGTCTGATGTTTTATCGGTTTCAAAGGCAAAGGGATTTTTTGCCCATAAGATTACTGTTAAACAAGGGGGAATTCAAACCGGAGAAGAGGTTACCGCCCAGGTGTCGGCTCCGAACAGAAACAATACGGCCCGAAACCACACCGCGACCCATATCCTGCACAAGGCTTTGCGGGAGGTTTTAGGCGCCCATGTAGAGCAGGCCGGCTCCAACGTCACTTCGGAAGGACTGAGGTTTGACTTCACGCACTTTGAGGCGATTTCAAAGGACGATCTCCAAAAGATCGAGTCCATCGTAAACGAAAAGATCGATTGCTTCCTTCCGGTAAAAACCGAAATCATGTCCATCGAGGATGCCATGAAGACCGGAGCAATGGCGCTGTTTGGAGAAAAATACGGCGATACGGTCCGGGTCATTTCCGTCGGCGATTACAGCACGGAGCTTTGCGGAGGAACCCATATCACCAATTCGGGGCAGATCGGCGCCTTCCGTATCCTCAGCGAAAACGGAGTGGCCGCAGGGGTCAGGAGAATTGAGGCGGTTACGGGCGCAGGGCTGTACAGAAAGCTGAGAGCGGAAGAGGATTTGGTCCACTCTGCCGCGGAAGCACTGAAAACAAATGTTTCCGGTCTGATAAGCAGGATTGCCTCCGTCAGCGAAGAACTGAAAGCCACGAAAAAGGAATTGGAGGACTTGAAGAAGCAGTCCATGAGTTCCGGGCTGAACGATATGATCACAAACGCGAAAGAGATCAACGGGGTCAGGCTGATCACAAATTCCTTCAAGGATGTTGACATCAATGAGCTCAGAGGCCTTTCCGACGAAATCAAAGCGGAAAATAAGGGCGTAATCATCGTATTTGCCGCGGAAAACAGCGGAAAGGTGACTTTCATGGTATCTGTTTCCGACGACCTTCTGGAGAGGGGTTACCATGCGGGCAATATGATTAAAAAGATCGCCGCGGCTGCCGGAGGCGGCGGAGGCGGCAAAGCCGATATGGCCCAGGCCGGCGCAAAGGATCCTTCCAGGATCAAAGAAGCGCTGGATCTGGCGGCGACATTGATCTGACTCCACAGCTATTTGTTACAACAATATTAAAAATTCCAAAACTTCTTGTTTAAGATATACCGCATTTGTTATAATAACCTAAAGAAAGAAGGTGAACAGAGTGGACAGAAACACGATCTTGTTTAATAGCCCGGAAAAGGGAGAGCAGCAGACGACGGAAGAAATTTTAAGAACTGTATACAATGCCTTGGAAGAGAAAGGCTATAACGCCATCGATCAGATGGTAGGGTACATTCTGTCTGGTGACCCTTCTTATATTACAGGACATAACAATGCGAGAAATATCATTAGACATATTGAACGGGATGATCTTGTTGAAGAGTTGCTCAGAGCGTTTCTAAAAAAATAATGACATTACAATGAAGCGGACCTTCCGGTCCGCTTTTCATATTTACGCACCCAACCATATTTGCTGCGCAAATGTCAGGTAGGTGCCATACGGAAATAAAGAAAAGGAAATCGTATCAATGAAAATGATTGCTTTGGACGTAGGGGATAAAACCATCGGTATCGCGCTAAGCGACGATCTGCTGATCACCGCCCAGGGGCTTACCACCCTGGAACGGGTCGGAATCCGCAAGGATGCGGGAAAAATAATGGATCTTGTAAAGGACTACGGCTGTGATACCGTCGTCATCGGCTTGCCGAAGAACCTCAACGGTTCCGACAGCATTCAGACCCAAAAGGTGTATGAGTTTAAAACCATGCTGGAAAATAAAATGAAAAGCTCCGGCATGAGTGAAATCGGGATCGTATTTCAGGACGAGCGGTTTACAACGCTGATCGCGGAAAGAGTGCTTATTGAAGCCGACGTCAGCCGGAAAAAGCGCAAGGACGTCATCGATAAGCAGGCTGCGGTTTTGATCCTGCAGAGCTACCTGGACCGGCTGAGAAATATGAGGGACGCCCGGCAGGAGCCATAAATTCTTTGTTTAAAAAGGCAACCTAAAAGATGAATACGAGTAAAGAAACGAAAAAAGTCAGGGCAGAGGAAACAATAAAAAGGAATCAGGTAAAATTCAAGTGCCCTGTATGCGGCGTAACGATGGCTTTAAGGAATCACGACAGCATGATCTGTAAAAACAGACACTGCTTTGATTTATCCAAAACGGGCTATTTGAATTTATTAGCTTCCCGCAGTAATGCCGTATATTCAAAAGAGCTGTTCGAATCCAGGCACCGGTTTGCCTGAGAGGCTTCTATGATCCGCTCACAGAAGAGCTGAGCAAAATAATACAAAACTACGTCGATTCCTCAGGCCCGGGAAATCCTGCGATTCTGGATGCAGGCTGTGGAGAAGGCTCCCACCTTAGCCGTCTTTCCCGAAGAATCAACAGCGCCTTAAAGTGCGGCTTGTTTGGAATCGATATCGCAAAAGAAGGCCTCAAAATTGCATCGAAAAACGATGAGGATATTGTCTGGGTTGTGGCCGATCTGGCAAAACTTCCTTTTCGAGATGGGAGCTTTCAGATAATATTGAATATCCTTTCTCCCGCCAACTATCTCGAATTTGAAAGGGTACTGGCACCGGAAGGAATTGTTGTAAAGGTTATCCCCGAAAAATCCTACTTGGAAGAATTGCGAACATTGATTTACAAGAACAACAGCTATTCCAATGATAAGGTGATCGATTATTTTTCAAATAAACTGGAATTGGTATCGAAACAGAATATCCGATATCAATTCAGCGTCGATGAGGATATCTTGCCGCATCTTATTAAAATGACTCCGTTAACCTGGGGCGGCAGCGTCACGGAAACGGACATCAGCAGGATGGAGTTACCGTCGGTAACCGTGGATCTAACCATTGTTATCGGAAAGAAAAAGCGTTAAAAAGAGGGGCTTGGATAGAGATATCTATTCCTAAAATCATAACTATTTAGTAATAATGTATTGGGAGTAGGGGAGAACGGTAAAAAATGGGGCTTTTCGCCAAAAATATAAGAACTATTCATTAAATCCGTGATATTTTAGGAATAGTTACCGATGGAATAAGTGATTGTGTATATGCGCAATCGCTTATTTTTTTTATTGGAGGTGTTCCTATGAACGGTACTCGTCTAAAGGTCATTTCGTCGGATTCTCCAGAAACATTCCAGTTTAAGACCAATGAATTCTTGGCTGAACTGGATGCTCGGGGGCTGAATTATGACCTGTCTTTTTGCAATGCGGATAGGCATTGCGTCTATATTTCTTATTCAAACCCAAAACTGGAGATTCCCATGATGGAGAGTGACGGTCGGGGTGAATTATGCGCTCGGCGCTGTAAGTTCTTCGATAGAGATCATCCCAGGTGTGGCGCTTATTGCGGCTTTCATAAGAGGGCTATTAAATTCGGGGGGTTTTGCTGTTCTGAATTCTATAACGGGTTTGGGGGTGATCAGCAATGAAAAGCATGGCTGTAAAGCTGATCGTGAACGCTAGTCCGTCTATGTTTGAGCGGAACTTGAATGAGTTTCTCGGGAGCCTGGATAAGCTTGGAAATATCGAATACAAAATTGATTATGCCGTGTGCCCGTGGTCGTGTGACGGTCAGGCCGGAACTGAATTCTCGGCCTTGGTCACGTACTGGAAAGCGGATTAGTTTCTATTATGAGGTGAAAAAAATGAAGCTGAAAGAAGTGAAATTTAATAATCTTAGTGTTCCGTATTTATCAATATTCGTTGATGGCAAAGAGGTGGCTTTTGGGCTTATCGGTGAGGTATTACGACAGGTTGTTCACCTTGCGGAAAAAGAGATTAAGGAAACAAATTACTTTTTTGAAGCCTATGTTATTAGGCTCTAAATGATTATTGGTATCCCAGGGATAAGTGTATGACGTTTTCCTGCAGGAAAGTGTAATACGTTTTCGATCCTGATTCTGTATTACATTTCTCCTGGTGATTTGTGATACGTTTTCAGGAAAGGGGGTGTTTTTATGTACGGAAAGGAAGCACTGAAAGGCTGTTCATTCCGTTTGGGTGAGTATGAGTTGGGCGTGATTGATGGAGTGCCCGACGAGAAGGCGCGGCGCTGGTTTCGCTTTCATGGCCCGGTAAAGCGTTCTGAAAAACTGCGATATATCATTCGTCAGTATGAGTCGATGTGTCGGCGCGACGCTGATACTTAACTTGGTTACCGTTCCATAACTCCCGAAAAAGGCTTGAAAACGTT
>DAITKX010000030.1:0-17034 GCA_036835995.1 Bacillota bacterium
ATACTCCCTGCTCGACATTTTGAGCAAGAGAAATAGGAAGGATACTCCCTGCTCAACATTTTGCGCAATGGGGCCTCTAGGTGTCGGTGAGCCCAGCGGATCAGGCAACAGGAAGCCATTGCGCTCAGGCTGCTTGCATCCGCCGAAGGGAACCCTCCTATGGTTCCCTGGCGGAAGTGGCGAAGCCACTTTTTTACAGCGATGGCTGAAATTAATTTCTATGGATGAAATCCGGAAATTTATTTACACAGGAATAATTCGGTGATATGATCAAATTGAACAGAATTGCAAGTATTGAACAAAAGTTCAAACGGAGGAAATCATGGCAATTACGGATAATCTGCGACTGACTTTAAAAGTGTGTCAATTATATTATGAACACAATATGAGCCAAAAGGAAATCTCGGCGCAGCTGGGGATTTCACGTCCACAGATCAGCCGCATACTCACGGGAGCCCGGGAGAACAACGTCGTTTCCATTAAGATCAATAATCCCTTTCTTGAGGAGACGAAGCTGGAACAATATCTGGTGGAACGTTACGGATTGAGAGACGCCCTGGTGCTGAACACCGGAAAAGCGGGTAAGCCGGACGATGAATTGGAGGAGTTCGGAAGGATGGCCGCCGATTGTATCGACGCATATATCATGGACCATAACCGGGTTGGCGTGATGAGCGGGCAGACCATAAGCAGCCTTGCCTGGTCCATCAGGACTCTTAACCGGAGAGGGTTGGAGTTTGTTCCTCTGGTGGGCGGCATGAGCTCGACGAGCGCAAGCTGGCACGCGAATGCCATCGCCCAGCGCCTGGCGGAATGCTCGGGCGGCAACTGCTATATTTTAAACGCGCCCATCATCGTGCAGAGCAAAGAGGCTAAGGATATCCTGACCCGGGAGCCCGGAATCGCGGAGGTCCTTCAGAAGATAGACGGCTGCGACGTCGCCATCGTCGGGATAGGCCAGATCAATATGAACTCCACAAATGTAAAGGCGGGGACCCTGGGTAACGACGATATCAAGCGGCTGGAAGAGGCGGGAGCGGTCGCGTCGGTCTGCACGTCCTACTTGGACGGGCAGGGAAGAATTATCGAAACGGAGCTGGATGAAAGAACCATCGGGGTAACCCTGAGCCAGTTGAAAAAAAGCAGGACCATTGCCCTCGCAATCGGGAGCAGCAAAGAGAGCTCCATTAAAGCGGCATTATCGAGCGGATATCTTGACTTGTTTATTACAAATCTTGAAACCGCTCGTAAAATAGCAGAATAATTAATTCAATTTTTATCGTTTAGGAGGAGAAAAATGAAAAAGTTATTGATGTTAATTTTAACAGGTAGTTTGATACTGTCCATGGCAGCTTGCGGCGGAGGCACTTCCGGCTCTTCTGATGATAAGACCAGCGGCCCGGCAGGGAAAAAGGTCTCCATTCTGACCCCATATCTCAGCTCGGTAACGACCAATCAGATGGTGGACGACATGAAGGCCGGAATGGAAAAAGAGGGCATGGTCGTCAACGTTGTAGACACGAAAGGCGATTTTGCACAGCTTGCCAGCAGGATCGAGGACACGGTTTCGTCTAAAGCGGACGCCATCGTGCTCGTCAGTGCGGATCCGGCTCAGGTAGCTACCCAGCTTCAGGGGGCTTTTGACGCGGGGATCCCGGTATTCGGCTGCGACAGCAGTTTCGTGGACGGGATGATGGTAAACGCCACCAGCGACAATAAAGCCATGGGCGAGCAGATCACAAAGTATCTCTTTGACGATCTGATGGGCGGCAAAGGCACCGTCATCGCGCTGACTTATCGCCCCCATCCTGGCGTCGCCAAAAGATGTACCGCCTTCGACGAAATTTTAAAGCAATATCCGAATATCAAGCTGATCACAGAGCAGACGGTAGAGGTGCCAGGCCCCATTGAAAATTCCAGAAAGATCATGGAAAACTTAATCCTCTCCAACTCCGCCAAGGATTCCATCACCGCCGTATGGTGCGCGTGGGACGAGCCGGCCATCGGCGCTACCCAGGCATTGCAGGCCGCGGGAAGGGATGAAGTCCTCGTCGTCGGCGTAGACGGAAACAGCCAGGCGATAGATCTGATCAACCAGGGAACAAACCTGAAGGCTACCGTCGCCCAGAACTTTGAAGGAATGGCCGATATCGTAGTAACTGAAATGACGAAAATGTTTAACGGCGAAGAGATCACGAAGGGCGATGAATATGCGCCTGCATCCATAGTGACAAAAGAACAGTAAGACAGACGAGTAAGAAGCAGGCTTCAGGCAAGTGCCTGAGCCTGCTTCCATATAGGAGTGATAGATATGCTTTTGCAGACAAATAAATTGTGCAAACAGTTCGGTGGTATCTATGCATTGAAGGATATCGATTTTGAGATAGAAGAGGGCGAAATTCTCGGCCTTGTGGGGGAAAACGGCGCGGGAAAATCAACGCTGATCAAGATCTTGACGGGGGTCTATCACCTGGACGGCGGTGAAATTTTCTGGGATGGCAAACAGGTGGAAATTTCCAACCCGAGCCAGAGCCGGGAATTGGGGATCAACGTGATCCATCAGGATAGAAACTTGATTCCGTCTTTCAACGGGATCGAAAACGCATTCCTCGGGCTCCCCTATGAAAGGAAAGCCGGAGTAGCCGTCGACTGGAGAAAAATGAAAAGCCGGGTGACGGAAGTGATGAAAGGGCTTGGACTGTCTGTGGATCTGAGCCAGCCCGCATACGCCCTCACCCCTCCCCAGAGAACCACCCTTGAAATCGTCCGGGCAATGATGACCCAGTGCAGACTGCTCATCCTTGACGAACCCACGGCCGCCCTGACAGACCGGGAAGCGGAGGCTCTGTTTGGAACCATTGCTGAATTGAAGAAAAGAGGAACCTCCATTTTATATGTCACTCACCGGATGGATGAAATCTTTCGCCTGACAGACCGCATCACGGTTTTCAAAAACGGCCGGAAAGTCAATACGGTGCGGACCGGGGATGTGAATAAAGAGCAGATCATCTCAATGATGACAGATAACTGGACCAGTGAAACGATCAATACGTCAAAACAATTTGGAGACAGCAGGCTGGAGGTGAGCCATATCGCCTCAAAAGACGGAATTGTAAAGGATGCCAGCTTTACCGCCCATGGGGGAGAGCTTCTGGGCATCTTCGGACTGGGGGGCAGCGGACGGACAGAGCTTCTGGAATGCGTCTACGGCTACCGCGCCGCTGTGGCCGGATCGGTGACCATCGATCATGAACCCTTTGAAAAGCCATCGCCCGCAAGGTCCCTGAAAAAGGGAATGGTGCTGATCAGCGAGGACCGGAGGGGAAAAGCTCTGGTTGGCTCCCTGAATGTAAAACAGAATATTGTGCTATCGACGATAGATCATTATACTCACTTCGGAGTGGTCGACGAGAAAAAGGAAATCAGCGATGCAAAGAATCAGATCAATGCGCTGGACATCAAGACGGAAGGGCCAAGGCAGCCGGTGCTGCAGCTTTCCGGAGGCAATCAGCAGAAGGTAGTCTTTGCGAAAGCGCTGATGTCCCAACCGAAGATATTGCTGTGCGACGAGCCTACCCAGGCCGTGGATGTAAAAACGCGCCAGGAAATCCATAAGCTGCTTCGCCAGAGAGCCGATGAAGGGAACGCCGTAGTATTCGTCTCTTCCGACTTGAAGGAAATGCTGGAGGTGGCGGACAATGTTCTGATCATGGCCCACGGAAGGACGAAGGAACTCATCGTCAACGACGGGCTGACCGCGGAGCAGGTGCTCGCCAGCTGTTACGCAGACTGACTAAGGAGGAAACATATATGAATGAAAATAGAAAACTCTCAGATTTTATGAGGGCGTACGGCACGGTGATCGCCGGAATCGCCATCGTGGTCGTATTCAGCATTCTGAGCTTTGACGCTTTCTTTACCTTTGGAAATTTTATCAATATTACACGGCAGATATCGCTTCTGGTGATCATTGCGCTGGGAGCCACCCTGGTGATGTCGGTGGAGGAGTTTGATCTGTCCGTCGGAGCCATGGCGAGCCTGGGCGGCGTTGTGGCGGCCAGAATGGCGGTAGCGGGGATGCCCATTGTCTTTTGTTTCATACTCCCGGTAGCCGTCTGCTTCGTCATCGGGCTGGTAAACGGCTGGATCGTAACGAGATTCAGGGTGCTGTCCTTTATCACCACCCTGGCTATGAGCACAATTCTCGCCGGATTTACCTTCTGGTTTACCGGAGGATCCACTATTTTTGAAAATATCCCCAGAAGCTTTACCTTTGTCGGCACAAAGAGCCTGTTCAGTCTGCCCTTATTGTCGATCATTATGATCGTTCTGACCGTAATTTTGTGGTTTACCATGCGGCATACTTCTTTCGGACGAAAGCTTTACGCCATCGGGGGCAATGAAGTGGCTTCCCAGGTTTCCGGAATCAACGTAGTATTGCATAAGAATCTCGCCTTTGCGCTGTGCGCCGCCCTTGCGGCTCTGACCGGGGTTCTGATGGCGTCCAGGCTGGGCTCGGCCCATCCCACCGGGGGAGACGGACTGTTTCTCCAGTCATACGCGGCCGCATTCCTTGGGAGAACTGTTTTCAGGGAGGGAGTTCCGAATATCTGGGGGACCTTCGTGGGCGCCGCCATTCTGGGGATTCTTGCAAACGGTCTGACCATCATGCAAGTGCCGACTTTTATGCAGGATCTGCTCACCGGTTGCATCATTATTCTGGCGGTAGTAGTTCAGAAGATCGGTCGCGGTGATGCCAAATGAAGAAAATTGCATCGGAACGAAATCGCGCATGCCTTGAAAATGGCAAACTGACGATAGGGTATCTCCTCGCAGGATTTCCGGATAAAGAGAGCTTTCTTAGCCTTTTGCCGGACTGTGAAGCGGCGGGAATAGACGTGTTTGAAATCGGATACCCTTCCGAAAATCCCTCGGCGGATGGGGAGATAATCAGGGAGGCCCACGGGATTGTGGATCACTCCATCAAGACAGACTTGGGATATTGGAAGAAAATTCGCCAGGCGGTAAATTCACCGATTTGGATCATGGCATATAAGAAAGATCTGATCGACACGGGCTTTTACAGGCTGTTGGCGCAGAACGGGCTGGCAGATTCCTTCGTATTACCCGACGCCTCCTCTGAACAGCGGTTGGCGCTGAAGGCGGAGCTGGAACCTTTCGGTGTCGACGTCCTGGGCTTTGTGGACCCTGATATGGGACAAAAGGAACAGGAGGATTGCTTCAACGAGTTTTCGTTGATTTACCAGCAGCTTTATTCCGGACCTACCGGCATGTCCGTGGCAACGCAGGACTTCGCGGAAATTCTCGCCCGGGCGAAAGCTCATGATGATTTAAAGGTCTTTGCGGGCTTCGGAATTCAGACGGCTGATCGTGCGGCACAATTGGTGGAAAGCGGTTTTGACGGCGTGATCATCGGCACTGCGATGATGTCAAAACTCAATGTTTCGCGGGAAGAATTGCTCTCTTTTGCGAAGGAATTGGCAGGTGCGGTGAGAAGAGGGAGGTGAAGGGAATGGATTATATCGCGACCTTTGATATCGGGACTACCGCTGTAAAAGGAGTGCTGGTGTCGTCTGGGGGAGCGAGCGCTATGGAAAAGAGCGTCACTTTGGAGACGGTATTCGGCGGCGCGGGGAAAGAATATAAAGAACAGCGTCCTGTGGACTGGTATTCCGCGTTTTGTGAGATTTCAAGCTACTTTTTCCGGGAGGGGACGGCGCCGGATCAGATTTGCGGCATCGCCATGAGCGGACAGATGCAGGATCTGATTCCTGTAGCGGAGGATTTGCAGCCCGTTGGCAACGCGATTCTCTACTCTGACGGGAGGGCCGATCGGCAGGCGCAGAAAATTTCCGGCCTTCTGGGAGTGGAAGCCATTCTGAAGAGCACCGGAAATCATTTCGACGGTTCCATGCCGTTTCCCAAACTGCTTTGGATGAAGGAGAACGAGCCGGAGCGATATGAAGCAGCGGAAAAAATGCTGATCAGCTCTAAAGATTACGTGATTGCCAGGCTGACGGGAGAGTTTGCAACCGACGTCACCTCTGCTTCCACAGCGGGGCTGATGGATATTCATAAAAAAAGCTGGAATCTGGATTGGATGGATAAAGTCAGGCTGGACGGGAGGAAGCTTCCGTCGATCCGCTACGCGCAGGAGCAGGTCGGTTCGGTGTCCCGGAGAGCATCCGCGGAGAGCGGATTTGCGGAGGGCACCCCGGTCTACTGCGGCACCGGCGACGCGGGTGCAACGACCCTTGCCAGCGGGATCGCCCTGGACGGGGAATTCAATATCAACCTTGGAACATCCGGCTGGATCGCCTGTGTCTCCTCGGACATCATGGCAAAACCGGAGGTGTTCAATCTGGCGGCAATGCAGAAAGATCTCTACATCAACGTCGTGCCTTTTCTGAACGCGGGGAACGTGCACCGGTGGATCAGCGAAGTCCTCGGGGCCGGCGTATCCGGCGCCGAAAAGTATGCATCCATGGATCGCCTGCTGGAACAGAGCAAGGCGGGCAGCAGCGGGGTAATGTTTCTTCCCTACCTGGTAGGAGAGCGGTTTCCGGTGATGGATACAGCCATCAAGGGCGGTTTCGTGGGCATCACGCCGGAAACCGGCAAACAGGATCTGGCGAGAAGCGCACTGGAAGGCGTCGCTTTCTCTATCAGGCAGGGCCTGGAGAGCATAGGGCGGGTACCCCGCAGGATATCCCTGATCGGAGGGGGCGCCCGGGTGAAAACATGGTGTCAGATTCTTGCGGATATTTTAGACCATTCGATTTATGTATTCGGGGGATCGGAATACCTTCCGTCGGCTGCCGTCGCCGGGGCGGTTTTGCTGGCTCAGGGAAGGATATCGGATTATGCGTCCTATGTGGCTTCATTGCTGGATTCCGGGGAAAGCGCCTGCTACACGCCGGATGCGGAAAACGCGAAGGGCTATGAGGAGCTCTACCGCCGGTATCTCAAGGTTTATCCGGCATTGAAGTCCATACGATAAATACAATAAAAACGGAGCTGGGCGCAAGCGGTTTTAATCGTTTGCGCGCCAGCTCCTTATGCACCTAGCCCCGTTTGCGAAGCGAACGTCGGCAGGCGCCAGATCCATCAGCGTTTACCAGCTGCAGCCGTTTGGGCCGTGGAACCGAGAGGCGGATCTCGCTTCGTCTCTGAGGCACTCGCTTGCGCCTGCAACTCTGTCGTTATCTCTGCAGCCGCAGCCACGAGGCCTGCCGGGACCAAATCCGATACCGGCTACGCCGTCACAATCATTCGCCAGTTCATCGGCGATCTCTTCCAACAGCTTTTCTAAAACGTGCCGGTCGATATCACCCAGAACGCCGTTCCGGTGACCGCAATGATCCCTGGCGTCCGATATATTGTTGTTGCAGCCGCATCCGACGCCGGAATTGTTATTGCCGCAGCTTGAGGTTCCTCCGGAGGCGGAGCATCTGCAATCGGGGCGGTCAACGCCGCCGATGGCGCAGTCTTCACGATCCTCCTCTTCCGCGGCTGCTGTGACGGAGCCATCGCAAGGCTGCAGGCCTTCACATGCATTCACGCAGAATAAGGTCCTCCGGACGGTCTGTACGTGTATTACAGGTTCGACCGACACGGTTGATACAAGGGACACCCTGCACGTATCGGTGGAGATCGGATTGATGATCACCGGCGGGCATGGCGGACACGGCGGACACGGCGGTGCCGGGGGACACGGCGGATATGGCGGCGTCGGCGGACACGGCGGATATGGCGGCGTCGGCGGACAGGGCGGAAATTGTCCGGGGCCCATACATGGCGGATACGGCGGACATGGAGTGTGATCCGGGCATGGCGGGCACGGTGAAACCGGCGGGCATGGCGGAACCGGCGGACAAGGTGGAATCGGCGGACAAGGCGGAATGAAATCCGGATCCGTACCCGGATTTGGCGGATACATCCACTGGGCTTCCACTTTTCGGTTGGAATCTCCAGAGCCGCCGCCGACATTGTCTACCGCAAATATCGGCGATTCACAGTTTACGACCAACTGAGGATTGATCAGATTGGCTTTGGCGGTGAACTGGAACAGGATGTCAGGGGCGTTTCCGTTAACGCTGCAGGGCAGACTCAGATTGCGCACCGCGAAGTTTCCTCCGGCGTTGACTTGCGTGTTAGGCGAGTCTGACGCGTTGGATATCTTTGCGCGGAACCGGCAGGTCCTGCCGTTGGTATTTACGGTACCCTCTAAAACATAAGTCGCTCTTAAATCCCAGGGGCCTACGTTGTTTACCATGAAAAAGGCCTTTGTCGGAAGCCCGCGGTCGAGGCACCGATCCTTCTGGATCCTGGGGAGCACGTTCTGTGTTCTTGCTGTGTATTGGCCATTGTCGAAGCTGACGGAGTCAACAGGAAAACCGTCTATCGTAACCTGGGAGGCGTTGACGGCTCCTGGCGGCCTCGTGTCGAAATATTCAACAACTACATAGGAATTATCGATTTCGAATACGGCGTTGGGAGAAAGGGTGCACGGAAATATACCGCATCCGTCAAGCACCAGTTCAGAGATGTAGTAATCGCTGTTCAGACCGCCGGTATTCAGGTTGAATAGGATAGGGCATGCTGTATCCTCATTAAAGGAAAAAACCTTATCTATATACATCAAGTTAGGCTGCTGTCTGGTAAATTCAACGCCTTCTGTGTTGATGTTCGTTCCGCAGGTGTGCCCCAGACAATTGCCTGCGGAAACGGTATTGGCGTCTGATACCATTTTTCGTTTCATAGCTTATGACCTCTCTTTAAGAATTGTATCATAGTAAAAGCTCAAAGAGCTCAAATTTACTATGTAAGGGACAATTGATATGCTACATTATATGATGATTTTTTTTCAGTGCCACAGATTTGAAAACTATTCGGTTTCAGTGGAAAGGAATCAAAACCCTTCCGCCGTCTGTTTCAGCTATGTCCTATAGCCCTTGAATCCCCCCTGAATAGTTACGGGAAAAACGCCGGTATTTTGTTGGCGTTTTTTTTCGCCCGCACAATATATTGTATTTTACAAATAAATTACATAAACCATCGAAGAAAATCCGGAGAAATCTCAACGGTTTTTGATTGATTTTGCATGGCGGTGGTTGAAAAGTGGAGTGAAGTGGAGTATAGTGGTGTTAAATTAAAACTTAAGGTGGAGCATTGTCAATGTTTATTGGAGAATACCAGAATTCCATAGACGTGAAAGGTAGGATCATTGTCCCCTCAAAATTCAGAGAACAGCTTGGCAGCAAGTTTATTCTCACCAAAGGTTTGGACAACTGTCTCTACATCTATCCTATGGACGAATGGAGCAAATTCGAAGAGAAACTGACAAGTCTTCCGGTAACAAACAAGGATGCGAGAGCTTTTGTCAGATATTTCTTCTCCAGCGCGGTTGAATGCGAGGTGGACAAGCAGGGCAGGCTGACCATCCCTCAAAATCTGAGAGAGCATGCAAAAATAGATAAAGAACTGGTAACAATAGGTGTATTGAGCAAGATCGAAATCTGGAGCAAGCAGGAATGGGACAACTACAACGAGGGAACCAATCTCGGGCCCGACGAGATCGCTGAAAAGATGGCCGAATTTGGCATATGACGCTCTGCATCTTATTTATAAGGAGGGTGTGAGATGGAATTCAAACATACCTCGGTACTGTTTTTAGAGGCAATCAGAAATTTGAACATAAAGACGGAGGGGATTTACGCAGACGGCACTCTTGGCGGCGGCGGACATGCCTCCGGAATCTGTGAAAAGTTAAATCAAAAGGGGATTTTTATAGGAATCGACAGAGACGGAGACGCGATACAGGCCGCGGAAGCCAGATTGAAGGAATATCCGTGCAGGAAGATTTTCGTCCGGAACAACTACGTGAATATCAAGGATGTTTTGGAAGAACAGGGGATTCAAAGCATCGACGGCGCGATCCTGGATCTGGGGGTTTCATCCTTTCAGCTGGACAACTTTGAAAGAGGGTTCTCCTACATGCAGGAAGCTCCGCTGGATATGCGGATGAACAGGGAAGATCCGCTGACGGCGGAGGTCGTGGTAAACGAATACGGCGAAAAAGAACTGACGGATATCATCCGGAGGTACGGCGAGGAGCGATGGGCGTCGAGAATCAGCGAGTTCATCGTGAAGGAGCGCCGGAAGCACCGGATCAAAACGACGGCGGAGCTGGTGGACATCATCAAGGCGGCCATACCGGCTTCCGCCAGGAGGGAAGGCCCTCACCCGGCGAAGCGCACGTTTCAGGCGATCCGCATCGAGGTCAACGACGAGCTGAACCAGCTCGAAAAGGCGATGGATGAATTCATCGACGTTCTTGGAAGCGGAGGAAGGCTGTGCATCATCACCTTTCACTCCCTTGAGGACCGGATCGTTAAGGAAGCGTTCAACAGAAGAGTAAATCCATGCACCTGTCCGAAAGAATTTCCGGTTTGCGTCTGCGGAAAGGTGGCGGATGTGAGAAAGATAAGCGGCAAGCCTGTCTTGCCGACTCCCCAGGAGCTTGAGATGAATCCGAGAGCCCGGAGCGCAAAGCTGAGGGTGATCGAGAAGAAATAGAGGTACATTCTTATGATGGCAGCAGAAAAATGGTATGAGTATCAGGACAGCTATAAACGCTATGGCCTCGATATGAAACCGAAGACGGTTAAAAAGGAAAACATAAGAACGAAGAGTTCCAGCGCGATCAACGCCCAGGACAAGTTCCGGCTGCTTCTGCTCACTGTGTTTGTGGGCGTGCTCTGCGTCGGACTGATCCTGGCTACGGCCTACGCCGCCAGCGTGAAGTACCATATCAACAGCATGATCAAGGAGACTCAGGTGGTTCAGGGAGAAATCGAGAATCTGAACGTCAAGATCGAGAGCGCATCAAACATTCAGATCATCGAGACGAAGGCCACGGAACTGGGCATGGTCTATCCGAACCCGGCGTCGGACCAGCTCGTTTATCTCGACGGCAGCAAGGAAACCGGAAAGGATTTTGCCCAGGTTCTCAAAGAGCAGGCATATAATTGACAGGAACAGGCATATAATTGACGGCCAAACGATATAATTTAAGGATGGCGTCATATAAACGAGAGCTAAACGACAGTAATATCAACAACCGGCAAATTTATATCACTTGTTTCAGATGTGTATGTAGATACATTTAAATTGCATATTGCGGGAAAAGCCAGATAACTGAATTATGGAAGTAAGGATGTGATCTGGTTTTTTCATTAAGAAGCGAATTTAGAGGAATTGCGAATATGTCACCAACTTCAAACAAGAACAAAAGAAGGCTTATATTTGTTTTCATATTTTCCTGTATCCTGTGCACGGGCCTTGCGGTCCGGGTGGGCTGGATCCAGGTGGTAGCCAGCGAAAAATATTCAAAGCTGGCGGTGGAGCAGCAGACAAGAGACGTCCCCATCCCCGCGAAACGGGGCGTCATCTATGACAGAAACGGGAAAGAGCTCGCCATCAGCGCGGTGACCAACAGCATCTGGGCAAGACCCGGAGTCGTAAAGGGCTCCTCGCCGGAAAAGGCGCAGGAAAACCTCGATAAGACCGCATCCACCCTGGCCGAAATTCTGGGGCTGGATAAGGATACGGTCCTTCAGACTATCAGTAAAAGCCAGAGCCTGGTAAAGGTCGCAAAGTACGTCGACAAGGAAAAGGCGGATCAGATCAGGGCGTCCGGCCTGAAGGGGGTCGAGATCGCCGAGGATGTCAAGCGGTATTATCCCATGGGCGCCTTTATGGCTCATGTCCTTGGCAGCGTGACGGATGACAACAGAGGCCTCGCGGGAATCGAGCTGAAATATGACAAATACCTCTCCGGGATCCCGGGACGGTGGATCAAAAATACAGACAGGGATGGCGACAGCCTTTCCTATGGATTGGAGAAGTACTATCAGGCGGAAAACGGGCTGAATCTGGTCCTTACCATCGATGAGGTGATACAGCATTACGTGGAAAAGGCTCTTGACACGGTTCAGGCAAACACCGACGCCGACCGTGTCATGGCCGTCATGATGAATCCCAAGACCGGGGACATTCTCGCCATGGGCGTGACGCCGGACTATGACCCCAACAATCCGCGGGTGCCGCTGAAGCCGGAAGAAGCGGCTTATTTAGACAGCCTGCCCGACAAGGAAAAGCTGGAATATTGGAATAAAATGTGGAGAAATCCGCTGGTCAGCGACGACTATGAGCCGGGTTCCACCTTCAAGCTTCTCACCACTTCCATCGCATTGGAAGAGGGAGTCACCTCCCTGGACGACAAGTTCGTCTGCACCGGCTCCATCGTGGTGGCGGGGACGACGCTGCACTGCTGGCGCGCTTACAATCCACACGGCCCGGAAAACCTGGTGCAGGCGGTGGGAAACTCCTGCAACCCCGTCTTTGTGCAGCTCGCTCAGAGAGTGGGCTATGAGAAATATTTCGATTATCTGGAGCTCTTCGGGCTCCGGGACAAGACAGGGATCGACTTCCCCGGCGAGGGCTACGCGATCCTGCAGCCGGAAGAGACCGCGGGACCTGTGGGCCTTGCCACCATGGCTTACGGCCAGGGCATCGCGGTTACGCCCATCCAGCTGATCACGGCGGTTTCGGCCCTTGGCAACGGCGGAAAGATGATGCAGCCGCGGATCGTAAAGGAACTGAAGGACGACAACGGAAACGTCGTTCAGAAATTTGACACAAAGGTAGTCCGCCAGGTCGTCTCCAAGAAGACCGCCGATGAAATGTGCCTGATCATGGAAGCCGTCGTCGGAGAAGGCGGCGGCGGCACCGCCAAGATACCGGGCTACCGGATCGGCGGCAAGACAGGAACGGCCAACAAAGCTTCAGGCGGCGCCTACAGCCAGGAAACCTTCTCTTCCTTCATCGGCATGGCGCCCATGGATGATCCGCAGATCGCGATCCTTCTGATCGTGGATAACCCGAAGGGAGTTAAATTCGGAAGCCAGACCGCGGCTCCGGGGGTAAAGCTGATCCTGGAAGATACATTGAGATATCTGAACATACAGCCTTCCTACAGTGAGGAAGAAAAGAAAGTGGTGGAAAGCGGCTTTGTGACAGTGCCCAACGTTACGAATCAGAGCCTGAGCGACGCCATCGGAATCTTGGGAGGCGCGTCCCTGACCTATAGCATATCGCCGCCCGACGGAAGCGGAGCGGATTTCACCATCGTGGACCAGTATCCGAAGCCGGGAGAAAAGCTGCAAAAGGGAGGGACAGTTTGCCTGTATAAAAATTAGTATACTGCCAGATTTCAGAATTGACAGCGTACAGCAAGGGGGTATCGGCAGATGAAACTGGAGAATCTGTTACAAGGAACAGAAGTGCCTTACCCTGCTGACCTCAGTGATCTTGAGGTGACGGGGCTTACATACAATTCGAAGCTGGTCAAAAAAGGATATGCCTTCGTCTGTATTAAAGGGTTTCATACGGACGGCCATATTTATGCTATGGATGCGGCCTTTCGGGGCGCATCTCTTATCATATGTGAGGAAGATATCGATATCAAGGCGGTTCCGATTTTGAGAGTGAGTGACAGCAGAAAAATCCTGTCAAAGATATCCGCCAACTTTTATGAGAACAGGGAGGTCCCGTTCCATCTTTACGGAATCACCGGCACCAACGGAAAGACCACCGTCGCCTATATGCTGAAGAGCATCATTGAAGCGGCCGGCAACGGGTGCGGAATGATCGGGACCATAAGCTACCAGGTGGGCAGCAGGGAATATGAAGCCCGAAACACGACGCCCGAATCCTGCGACATCCAGGCGATGTTTGCCGAGATGAAGGAAGAGGGCGTCACCAATTGCGTGATGGAGGTCTCCTCCCATGCGCTGTCCCTTGGCAAAGTCAGCGATATCCGGTTTGAAGCCGCGGTGTTTACAAACCTGACGTCGGATCATATGGATTTTCATAAAGATGCGGAGGACTATTATGCGGCCAAGAAAAAACTGTTTTACCTGACGACGGGAGCGGCTGCCGTCAATGTGGACGACAGCTATGGCAGAAGGCTTTATGACGAGCTGAAAAGAGAAGAAAAAACGGTTTTGGGATATTCACTGAAGGACAAAAAGGCGGATTATTACGGAGAGATTCTTGAGACTACGGAAAAGGGCTCGCTGATCCGGGTCACGGAAAAGGGGCAGATGGGCCGGAGCCCGGAAGAAAAAAATGAGTGCACAGAAATATTAAAATTAAATACGCCGGGTATCTTTACCATATATAACGGACTGGCCGCAACGGCCTGCGCAAGGTCGGCGGGCTACCCCTTCCGCACGGTTCAGACGGGGCTGGAATCGCTGAAGGGCGTTCCCGGCAGATTTGAACTAGTGGAGAACAGCAAGGGCATCATCGCCATCGTCGATTACGCCCATACGCCGGACGGATTGGAAAAGGTCCTCAAGACCGCCACGGACTTTAAAAAGGGAAGGCTTATCTGCATTTTCGGCTGCGGCGGCGACCGGGATAAGAAAAAGCGCTCCATGATGGGCATGGTTGCCGGAAAGTACAGCGATTACTGCATCATCACCAGCGACAATCCCAGGACGGAGAAACAGGAGGTCATTACCGCCGACATCGAGGCCGGCATTTACGAGACGGGATGTAATTACGAAATTATTGAAAACAGATACGAAGCGATCAAAAAAGCTGTTTCCATCTATAAAAAAGGAGACATAATAATGATAGCCGGTAAAGGTCACGAAACCTATCAGATCATCGGCGAGTCAAAGTTTCATTTTGACGACAGGGAAGCGGCGAAACAGATTATAGAATACGGTGGATAATAATATGAAGAGGTTAACAATAGAACAGGTGGTCGGGGCGGTAAACGGAGATTTGCTGCTGGGAGATCCAAAGGATGAAATAACCGGGGTTTCGACGGACTCGAGAAAAGTCGCGGAAGGAGAAGCCTTCTTCCCCCTGATCGGAGAACAGCACGACGCTCACGATTTCATCCCTCAGGCAATCGAGAGGAGCTGCCGGACGGTGATTTTGTCGAGGAAGGCCGACGCAGAAGCCCTTCGGGCGAAATTTTCGGATACAGGCGGCGGACAGGGAAAGCCCATGAACCTTATCCTGACAGAGGATACCACCAAAGCGCTGCAGGATCTGGCGAGATATTATCTCTCGCTGTTTTCCATCATCAAAATCGGCGTGACGGGAAGCACGGGTAAGACCACCACGAAGGAAATGCTGTATTGGATCTTCTCGGAAAAGTATCGGACGGAGAGGAATCCGGGCAACCTGAACAATCATATCGGCCTGCCCCTGACGGTGCTGTCGCTGCCGGAGGATATCCAGGCCGGCATCTTCGAGATGGGCATGAGCGAGCTGGGGGAAATCGACCTGCTGGCTGAGCTGGTCCGCCCGGATATCGGCATCATCACCAATATCGGCATTTCCCATATTGAAAACCTGGGAAGCCGGGAAAATATTTTGAAGGCGAAGCTGGAGATCACCAATTATTTTAATGAAAACAACATCCTCATCGTAAACGAGGACAGCGATTTTCTGTCAAAGGAGGACGTCGGGGGAGATTACCGCGTCGTCACCACCGGGGAAACCGGGAGAAGCAATTTCATCATTTCCAATATCGTCGATTTCGGAGAGGGTGGGATCGAGTTTACCCTGGAACATAAGGAAGAGATTCAGACGTTCCGGCTCAACACGCCGGGCCGGCACAACGCATACAACGGAGCACTTGCCGTGGCTGCCGCGGTATCCTGCGGCATCACCATGGCGGAAGCGGCAAAAGGGCTTCTGAAGCTGGAGATGACAGATAAACGTCTCAGCATCAAGGGAAAAAACGGGATGAAGATCATCGACGACACCTACAACGCCAGCCCCGATTCCATGCGGGCGGCCATCGACGTCCTCAACGCGACGAAGGGGTTCCGGAAGATTGCGATCCTGGCGGATATGTTCGAGCTCGGAGAAAATTCGGGCGATTTTCACGCGGAAGTCGGAAGGTACGCGGCGGAAAGCGGCATCGACCTGTTCGTTGCGGTAGGAGAGCAGGCGCGGCACATGGCGGAAGCCGCCGCGGAAATACTTGGCGGGAAGAAAGTCCGCTATTATGAAACAAAGGAGTTGCTGATCAATGACATTGGTAGTATGATATCAACTGGCGATGTCATCCTGCTGAAAGGCTCCAGGGGAATGGCTATGGATCAAGTCGTCAAGAAAATAATGGAGATGAACTAGGCATGGACTATTTGCAAATCGTAATACCGGCAGTAATCGCGTTTCTCATAACCGTCGTAGGAACCCCTCTGATCATACCGGTTTTGAAGAAGATAAAGGCAGGTCAGAGCATCAGGGAAGACGGTCCCCAGTCCCACATGGTGAAATCGGGCACACCCACCATGGGCGGCATCGCCATCATCGGTGCGGTGCTGATCACCTGCCTGACTTCAGGGGAAACAACCAGGGATATGCTGGTAGTGCTGGCGGCGTTCGTAGCGTTCGGTATTCTGGGATTTCTGGACGATTTTGTGAAGGTCACTCTGAAGCGTAACCTGGGACTCACGGCAAAACAGAAGCTGGTTCTGCAGATCCTCATCGCCGTGGCCCTGGCCTGGTATCAGTCTCACTATTCGGTTTACAAGACATATATCACCATTCCTTTTATAAATGAAAACGTCGACTTTGGCATTTGGTATATTCCGTTTATTGCTTTTGTGGTAGTGGCGATGGTAAACGCGGTAAACCTGACGGACGGACTGGATGGCCTGGCTTCGGGAGTTACCATGATCGTCGCTTTCTTTTTCGGAATCGTGGGATCGCTGTACGGCTCACCCACCGCCGCGCTTTTTTGCTCTGCCGTCGCCGGAGCCTGCTTCGGATTCCTGATGTTCAACAAGCATCCGGCCAAGGTATTCATGGGAGATACCGGGTCCCTTGCCCTGGGGGGAGGGATCGCAGCCGCCGCCATCATGATGAACAGTGTGCTGATCCTGCCGTTCGTGGGAGGAGTCTACGTGGCGGAGG
>DAITKX010000030.1:17045-34230 GCA_036835995.1 Bacillota bacterium
TTAAGACGCGGGGAAAGCGCATATTTAAAATGGCTCCGCTCCACCATCATTTTGAACTCAGCGGCTGGAAGGAGACGAAGGTTGTGGCCGTATTCTGGCTTGTGACCTTTGCCTTATGCGGAATCAGCCTGTTTATCGTATAAGCAGGGCGGCCGGAAAATCCGGCAGGCTCTGGATCAAAGCACAGGAAGAAGGGAAACGTGTGAATCAGTTGGAAAATAAGAGAATACTGGTTGTGGGTATGGGAAAATCGGGCATCGCCGCGGCGCAGGCCCTTTTGAAATTGGGGGCTGTCGTTTCGGTCTACGACCGGAAGGAATACGACAAGATCGACACGCAATTAGTTCAATTTTTGAGAAACAAGAATGTAACCTGTTATTTCGGCGAGGAACCGAAAAACACTGGAGAATTGGATATGGTGGTCATCAGCCCCGGCGTACCCCTTGACACCGGATTCGTTCAGAAGGCGAAGGATGCGGGAGCCGAGGTCATCGGCGAGCTGGAGATCGCCTACCGGGTTGGGAAGGGAAAATATGTCGCCATCACCGGCACCAACGGAAAGACGACGACGACGACCCTTGTGGGAGAGATCTTCAAGAATTCGGGCAGAAAGACCTATGTGGTGGGAAACGTGGGAGTGGCGGTGATTTCCAAGGCCCTCTGCACTGCGGAGGAGGATTGGCTGGTGACGGAAACCAGCAGCTTCCAGCTTGAGACCACCAGGGATTTCAGGCCGGAGGTATCCGCCCTGCTGAACATCACGCCGGACCATATGGACCGGCATAAAACTTTGGAAAATTACGCCCAGGCCAAGGCGATGATCTTCAAGAACCAGGATGAAAGCCAGTATTTCATAGTGAATTACGACGATGAGGAGTCCATGAAGCTGGTTCCACAGTGCCGGGCCCGGGTGATCCCGTTCAGCCGGAAAGCGGCGCTGGATCTGGGATGTTTCGTGCTGGACGGCGATATCGTCGTAAAGACCGAAAACGGCCAGTGCGTCGACATCTGCGGGGCGGATGAGCTGAAGATTCCCGGGGACCACAATCTGGAAAACGCCCTGGCAGCCACAGCGGTGTCTTATTTCGCGGGGATCGCGCCGGAAGTGATCGCAAAGACGCTCCGCTCCTTTGAGGGCGTTGAACACAGGCTGGAATTCTGCGGAGAGGTGGACGGCATTCGGTTTGTAAACGACTCAAAGGGCACCAATCCGGACGCGTCCATCAAGGCCGTCGAAGCCATGAAAAGCGGCATCGTTCTCATCGCGGGAGGCTATGACAAGGGCTCCGAATTTGACGAATTTATCAACGCGTTTCAGGGAAAGGTAAAACATCTGGTCCTGCTGGGGAAGACGGCGCCCAAGATCAGGGAAACCGCCGGGCTTTACCGATATCACCATGTGCAGGGATATGGACGAATGCGTCAAGACTGCTTATAAGCAGGCGTCCCCCGGCGATACGGTCCTGCTTTCCCCCGCCTGTGCAAGCTGGGATATGTACACCTGCTTTGAGCAGCGGGGAGAACACTTTAAAAATTGTGTCAGAGATTTGGAGAAATAAATTAGATGGCTCGAAAAAGAAAGACCCGGGTGAAATCGGGGGATTTTGTACTGACGATTCTCGTGCTTATTCTTGTGGTTTTTGGAGTGATCATGGTATTCAGCTCCAGTTATTACAGCGCGATCAACGATACGGGAGATCCCTACAGCTATCTGAAAAAGGACATCATATGGGCTGTGCTGGGGCTTGGCGCCATGCTTTTCTGCGCCATGTTCGATTACCGGATCTACGCGAAAGCCGCGCCTGCGATCCTGGTGATCAGCCTCGTTCTTTTGGCTCTTCTGTTCACTCCCCTGGGGGTAGACAGAAACGGCGCTGTCCGCTGGATCGGCGTAGGGGATTTTACCGTCATGCCCGGCGAGATCGCTAAAATTGCGGCGATCATCTTTGTGGCGTGGTATCTGAGCAAGGATCCGAAGATCATCAAGGCTTTTACCAGAGGGGTTCTGCCCTTGCTGGGGCTGATCGGCCTCTATTTCGGTCTGATCATCCTGCAGCCGAACCTGTCCACGGCCATCACCGTCAGCGGCATCATCATCGGAATGATGTTTGTCGCGGGCTTAAATACCATATATCTTGGAGGAATCGTAGCTCTCGGCGCCGTGGGGATCACGTTTATGATCCTCACCGACAGCGACGGCTACCGGCTGAAGCGGCTGACCAGCTTTCTGGACCCATTCCAGGATCCTCTGGGAGACGGATATCAGGTAATCCAGTCCCTGCTGGCCCTGGGCTCGGGAGGAATCTTCGGCGTAGGGCTCGGCAAGAGCATACAGAAGACGCTGTATCTGCCGGAACCGCAGAACGATTTCATCTTTGCCATCATCGGGGAAGAGCTGGGCTATGTGGGCTGCCTGCTGCTCATCGCGTGCTATATCATTCTCATCTGGCGCGGGACCCATATCGCTTTGAATGCGCCGGATATGTTCGGAACACTGTTGGCCGCGGGAATCACCATCATGCTTGCCATACAGGTCGTCCTGAACATCGCGGTGGTGACTTCGTCCATGCCGCCTACGGGGATCACCCTTCCCTTTGTCAGCTACGGCGGAAACGCCCTGATGCTTTTCATGGGCTCAATGGGGATCCTGCTGAACATATCGCGGCACTCAGCCAAGTAGCCGCTCACGGAGGAAATAGAATGAAAGTGATCATGACAGGCGGCGGCACCGGCGGCCACATCTATCCCGCCATCGCCATCGCCGATAAGATAAAGAGAAAACACCCGGAAGCGGAGATCCTCTTTGTGGGAACCCAGCGGGGCATGGAAAAGGATCTCGTGCCGAAAAACGGCTATGATATCCGGTTCATTACCGTAAGCGGCTTTCACCGCAAACAGGTCTGGAGAAATATAAGGACCGCGGCGGACCTGATGAAGGGCAACCGGCAGGCGGCGAAGATCATAAAGGAATTCAAGCCGGACCTGGTCATCGGCACAGGCGGCTATGTCTGCGGCCCGGTAGTGCGGGCGGCCCATAAGAAGGGGATCAAAACCTTTATCCATGAGCAGAACGCCTTTCCGGGAGTCACAAATAAACTCCTTGAGAAATATGTCGATAAAGTATTTGTGAGCTTTCCCGAGTCAAAGGAATATTTCAAAGAGCCGAGTAAGCTGGTGGTCACGGGAAACCCTATCAGAAAAAGCTTTTTGGTCTGCGGCATGGGCCGCAGCAGGGACAAGCTGAATATCGGGCCCGGAGAATTTGTGATCCTGTGCTTCGGCGGCAGCCTCGGCGCGGGAAAGATCAACAGCACTATGATCCACGTCATCGGGGCGGTCAGCGGAATGGCCGATACGAGACTGTATTTTATTACGGGCAGGAACTATTATGATAAAGTACTGACGTCGCTGGAACAGAACGGAGTTCCCCTTGCGGGCAACATAAATATACTGGAATATGCGGATAATATGCATGAATATCTCTCCGCCGCCGACCTTGTGATCAGCAGGGCGGGAGCTTTGACAGTCTCCGAGATCACGGCGTGCGGCAAGGCGGCTGTGCTGATCCCATCCCCCAATGTAACGGGAAACCATCAGTATTTTAACGCCAGGGTCGTCGCAGACAAGGGCGGCGCCGTCATCATAGAAGAGAAGGATCTCACCGATGAAAAGCTTCTTGGAACCATCCTGAGGCTGAAGAACAACAAGGAGGCCCTGAACGGCATGTCCGCCGCCAGCGCCAAAATCGGCAGGCTGGACGCGGTGGATATGATCTACGACCACTTGGGCATCTAGCTGCCCGCCCTCCGCAAATGTGGGGACGAATAGCAGTAACACCTTGCACGGAATTTCATATTATGGTTAAGAGCGCTGAAATAATGCGGAATATGACATTCTGCGGAGGTGTAATTCTTGTGGAACAATTTCGTATAAACGGTGGTGTAAAGCTTGCCGGCGACTATGAGCTTACAGGCGCAAAAAACGCAGTTCTCCCCATCCTTGCCGCAACCATCGTTACAGGAAACGAATGCAAAATAAAAAGCTGTCCTGATTTGTCCGATGTGCAGACCATGTTTACCATTCTTTCAGAGCTTGGGTGCAGAATTACGAAGGAAGAGGATGGAGTGATCGTCGATACGGCGCCCATCAGCTCTTATACCATTCCGGAGCATCTGATGAGAGAAATGAGATCATCGGTTTTTTTAATGGGCCCGATGATCGCGAGATGCGGAAAGGTGATCCTGAGCTATCCGGGCGGCTGCGAAATCGGTTTGAGACCCATCGATATCCATTTATCCGCCTTGAAAAAGCTGGGAGTGACCATAAAGGAAGCCCACGGGTATTTGGAATGCACCGCGGACCGGCTCACGGGAAGCAGGATTATTCTTGATTTTCCCAGCGTCGGCGCGACGGAAAACGTGATGCTTGCCGCCACTGCGGCGGAGGGCGAGACCAGGATTATCAACGCGGCCAAAGAGCCGGAGATTATGGACCTTCAAAATTTTCTGAACGCCTGCGGCGCGGAAGTCAGAGGGGCCGGAACCGGTGAAATCGTCATTCACGGCAAAAATTCATACAATCAGGTGGAACATAAGGTGATTCCCGACAGAATCGAAGGGGGCACCGTTTTATCGGCGGCGGCAATTACCGGCGGAAACGTCGTTCTGCGAAACGCCATACCGGAACATATGAGTATGATTTTGTCAAAGCTGAAGGAAGCGGGCTGCAAAATCCGTGAGGGAAAGGACTGGGTCGAACTGGTTTCCCCCGCAAAGCTGAAAGCGATAGATACGGTGAGGACGCTGCCCTATCCGGGTTTTCCCACCGATATGCAATCCCAGTTTCTGACGCTGATGACCGTGGCTCAAGGGACCAGCGTGATAACGGAAACCATCTTTGAGAGCCGCTTCAAATATGTTGAAGAGCTCCGAAAGATGGGGGCGAAGATCAAGGTGGACGGCAGAACCGCCGTGGTCACCGGAGTGAAGAGCCTGACGGGGGCCAGAGTCGTAGCCAAGGATTTAAGAGGCGGCGCTTCCCTGGTGATCGCCGGTCTGGGCGCCCAGGGAGAAACAATTGTAGAAAATGTTTGCCATATCGACCGGGGATATGATAAATTTGAAGGGGCTTTATGCAAAATCGGAGCCGATATCAGCCGGGAAACGATATAGGAAGAAGCACAGGCGAAAAATTTTGAGGAAGTTACCAGATGAAGGAAAATGACAAGGTCAGAAAAAAGAAGAAGAGGAAAAAGAAGCGCTATCTCCTGAAATTCATTATCACAGTCGCTTTTTTGACAGGGATGTACTTCTTTTTTACCTCCAGTTTGTTTGATATACAGAAAATTACGGTACAAAACAACAATTATTATACCAAGGAGCAGGTCATCAGCCTGTCGGGCGCAAAGCCCGGGGAAAATCTGTTTGAGACTTCTTTTTCCGGGATGAAGGAGAAGCTTCTGGCAGATCCTTACATAAAGACCGTCAAGCTCAAGAGGAGGCTGCCCGACGAGGTTGTTATCCTTGTGGACGAGCGGAAAGAGGAGGCGGCGATTCCCTACGGCGGTAAGTTCATCATCATCGACAGCGAGGGAATGGTCCTCAGGACCACCGACACAGAACCGACGCTGACGATCCTGCAGGGAATGACCGTCAAGAATATGGCGGCGGGAACGCCTCTCAAGGTGGAGGACAACGCCTCGCTGACGGACACGCTCAAGCTGCTTCACACAGTGAAAGAGCACGATCTTTACTTTAAAAAAATAGATATTTCAAAAATTACAGTAAAAGCATATATTTATGACCAACTGGTCTGTGAGGGGACGCCGGATGATATAATGGACAACATGGATTCCCTCCAGGAAGTGCTGTATGATCTCCATAATAAAGGGATCGAACGCGGTGTGATCAAAATGGGCGGCGATAAGTATTTCTCGTTTGACCCGTATGTGGAATAAAGATTTGGGAGTGAAGCACAGATGAAAAAATACAGCGGTATGATCGTGATCGGATTGCTGGCACTGTTTATCGGCCTGGTAATATCCATTCAAATCACTACGACCCAGGGCTCCGATCAGGGGGGCCTTGTTCCGGTTGCCAAAGCTCAGGGATACCTGGAGGATCTGAAAAAGGTGAGAGCCGAAAAGGACGCCGCCCTGGACGAGTTGAACAAATTGGAGGACAGGCTGGATGAAATCGAGAAGGAAAAGTCGGATGAGGACTTTATTCTAAAAGGCGTGGTCAATGATCTGGACAAGTATAAGATGGCCGCGGGAGTCGTGGACGTAAAGGGCCCCGGCGTCGTCGTGACGGTGGACGACCCTGCGCCTACGGAAGACTATTACGATGATTACAGCTTTATCATGCTCCATTCCGACCTGCTGCTCAGCCTTGTAAACAAAATGAAGGATGCCGGCGCGGAAGCGGTCTCCATCAACGGACAGAGGATCATCGTCACCACGGAGATCAGCCTGGCGGGGGATAACGTCAACATCAATACGGTGCCCACTGCGCCGCCTTATGTCATCAAGGCCATCGGAAATCCGGAAACCATAGGATCCACTTTGACGATCCGTTTCGGCATCATCGAGCAGATGAAGAGCTATGGCCTTCGGATCAACATCGAAAAGAAGGATAACATTGAAATCCCGAGGTATAGCGGCATTCTGAAGTATCGCTATGCCGAACCGGTCTCAGATTCAGATAAAAAAGAATAGGCTGGTGATTGGAATGAAACTGAGAGCTCTCGGGCTTTTCGCCCTTTGCCTGGCGGTGGGGTTTTCCCTCGTCGTGCAGGCCAGAGTGACCAACGGGCAGCAGCTTTACGTATCTGCCAAGACCATAACCGATTACAAAACGACCATCGAAAGCGAGCGTCAGGACAAGGAAAGAATCGACCAGCTGACGGACGAAACGGGCAAGAAGCTGCAGGAATACCAGACTCTGGTCAATTCTGAGAACAGCGGTTTGAAGGACAAGCTGATGGAGGAAAGGGCTTATTACGAGCTGATCAGCGGAAACACAGCGGTTCACGGAGAGGGCGTCGTCATTCGCGTCGACGATGGGACCCGGGCGTTGATGGAGGGAGAAGATCCCAACACGGTCCTGGTCCATGACATCGATATTCTGACCATCATCAACGATCTGAACCGTTCCGGCGCGGAAGCCCTGTCCGTAAACGGGCAGAGGATCATGAACGGAACCTCCATATCCTGTTCCGGTTACACCATCAGGATCAACGACCAGTTTTTTGCCAGGCCTTTTGAAATCTGCGCTATCGGAGATTCCAAGCGCATGGTGGCCGCCCTTATCGGGCCCGATGGGTACGGGACCTTGCTTCAGGATTACGGGGTCATTTTCAAGATCAAGATCGATGACGATCTTACCATACCGAAATATGCAGAGAGCCAGTCATATGCTTATATGACCAAGGCGAAAGAGGAGGAATGAGAAGTTGTTAATTGCGATGATACTGGGATTGCTGGGCGGGATTGTTCTGGGCTTCACTTTGAATATATCCTACCCGTCGGAATACTCGTTCTATATCACCATGGGCCTGCTGGCCGCCATCGACTCGATTTTGGGCGCCGCGAGATCCCATCTGGAAGGGAAATACAACAACCTGATCTTCATTTCAGGCTTTATCACCAACGCAATTCTGGCAGGCCTCCTCGCTTATCTGGGAGACCGCCTCGGCGTTCCCCTTTACTATGCCGCCATACTGGTGTTTGGAGGAAGGCTGTTCCAGAATCTGGCCGTGATCAGAAGGCTGATTATAGAGAAATATATCAGAAAAAAAGATACCAATGCAAAGTAATAAATAGGTGCAATAGGACTGGCCTTGTGATATAATAAACGCAGCATATGCAGCGTTGCTGCAGGGGGAAATCACTGATCGTGAGGCGCAGCCTGGCGATAAACTGAAAAATTTCTGCCAATCGAAGATTGGCGAAATTTCTGTATGGCATCTGCTAAGATTTGCTGCGCAACTCAAGTTAGGTGCGCATAAGATACATTTTAAAGGTAACGGGAGGTTGCTGGACTATGTTACATTTCGAAGTCAATGATCAGAATACGGCACAAATTAAGGTAATAGGTGTTGGCGGCGGCGGAAGCAACGCGGTCAATCGAATGATAGATGCAGGACTTAACGGCGTAAGTTTTATGGCGATCAATACGGACAAGCAGGCCCTTGCGGGCTCAAGAGCGGAGACCAAGCTCCAGATCGGCGAGAAGCTGACGAAGGGCCTGGGCGCGGGAGCCAATCCGGAAGTCGGACAGAAGGCCGCGGAGGAGAATATTGAAGACCTGACCAAGTTTATCGCAGGCTCCGACATGGTGTTTATCACCGCCGGAATGGGCGGGGGCACCGGAACCGGAGCGGCCCCTATCATCGCGAAAGCGGCGAAGGATTTGGGAGTGCTTACGGTAGGAGTCGTAACAAAGCCCTTCACCTTTGAGGGAAAAAAGAGAAAAGACCACGCGGAGCTTGGAATCAAGTTCCTTAAGAAATATGTGGATTCCCTGGTAGTCGTTCCCAACGACAAGCTGCTTCAGGTGGCGGAAAAGAACACCTCCATGCTGGAAGCGTTCACTATGGCGGACGAGGTTCTGAAGCAGGGCGTTCAGGGGATTTCCGATCTGATTGCGGAAGCGGGGCTCATCAATCTTGACTTCGCCGACGTAAAGACCGTAATGAGCGACCGGGGCATCGCCCACATGGGCGTAGGCAAGGGAAGAGGCGACAGCCGCGTTCAGGAGGCCGTCAAAGCCGCCATAGAGAGCCCGCTGCTGGAAACTTCCATCAACGGCGCCAAGGCGATCCTCCTAAACATCATGGGGGGCTATGACCTGGGAATGCTGGAAGTCAACGAGGCCGCCGATCAGATCGAAAAGGCGGCGGACAAGGATGCCATCGTAATCTTCGGCGCTTCCGTAAAAGAGGACATGCAGGATGAAATTGTCATAACGGTCATCGCCACTGGATTTGAGGACAGGCCTGCGGACATATTGACGCCTGGCAAGGACAAGGCGGAGGCTCATGCCAGAGAAGAGGGCAATGAGAGTACATCAGAAGAGAATGCGGAAAGCCAGCCTCAGGATGATATTTTCACATCAAAGGTAACCGGTGCATTTGATATCCCATCTTTCCTGAGCAAAGACAGAATGGGCTTTTAACTTTTAACTAAAGATTCGAAAGGTGAGCCGGGGTAAAAGCCGGCTTTTCTAGTGTTAATGAGTGGAATGAAACGGATAACCTCGGAAGCCAACCCGATCTATAAGGCGGCGGTCCAGTTAAAACAGAAAAAATACCGGGACGCCGGGATGAAGTACCTCGTCGAGGGCCCCAACCTGATCCGGGAGGCGCTGGAAAACGGAGGGGAGATCGAGATGATCCTCCAAAGCGAGGACTTTCGGGAGGAGGCCCTCGGCAGCGAAAGCGCCGATTCACCGCTTCTCTGCGGCGCGGGGAATGAGATCCCGATGGCGGCCGTGGCGCCGGCGCTCTTTCTCAGGCTGTCGGACACCGAGACCCCTCAGGGGATCATGGCTATCGTGAAGAAGCGGATCTGGGGACAGGAGGAATTCTTTTCCCTCGGGCAGTCCGGCGCGTCCAATATCATCGTGCTGGACCGGCTGCAGGACCCGGGAAACATCGGCACCATTCTCAGGACTGCCGACGCGGCGGGATACCTCGGGGCCGTCATCATGAAGGGGACTGCCGACATCTATTCCCCGAAGATCGTCAGGGCCGCGGCGGGATCGCTGTTTCGCCTTCCCGTGCTGGCGGCGGAGACCCCTGGGTCGGTGATCGGGCTTTTAAAGCAGCACGGGAAAAGCGTCATCTGCACGGCTCCCGCCGGCGACAGATTTTATTACGACGTCGATCTGAAAGAGAACGCGGCGGTGATCATCGGAAACGAGGGGAACGGGGCCCGCGATGAATTTCTGGAGCATTCGGACTTTCTGGTCAGGATCCCCATGGAGGGGAAGATCGAATCCCTCAACGCCGCGGTTTCAGCCGGCATCCTCATGTATGAGTCGGTGCGCCGGAGGTACCGGGAATAGCGGTATGGAACGGTTTAAAACAGCGCAGAATACAAAAAACGGTTTGAAGCAGCGCAGAATACAGAAAATAGTTCGGGCAAAATCCCCGACAGGATTATATATAAAGATATTAAATTAGAAATGGAGAAGGATATATGCAAAATCAATTGACGCAAATTTTGCAGGAAGCAAAGGAACAGCTGCAGAAGGCTTCCTCTATCATTGAAACAGAAGACATCCGGGTCAAGCTGCTGGGCAAAAAGGGCAAGCTGACGGAGATCCTGCGTTCCATGGGCTCTCTGGCTCCCGAGGATAGAAAGGAATTCGGAAAATCGGCCAATTCGGTGAGAGCTGAAATCGAAGGGCTGCTGGAAGAGAAGTTTGCTTCCATGAAAGAGCTCCAGAAGGCGGACAGGTTTATCAAGGAAAAGATAGACGTGACGGAGCCGGGGGTCAAGTATGACCTCGGTGTAAAACACCCTATCTCCATCGCTATAGATGAGATATCCCGGATCTTTATGAGCATGGGCTTCAGCATCGCGGAAGGTCCCGAGGTTGAGACGGTATTCAACAACTTTGACGCGTTGAACGCGCCGAAAAACCACCCTTCCAGAGATATGACGGACACCTTCTACATTTCGGACAGCATCCTGCTCCGGACACAGACTTCCCCGGTTCAGGCACGGACGTTGATGAAGGAAAATCCTCCCATCAAGATCATTTCGCCGGGACGCTGCTTCCGCTGTGACACGCCGGACGCCACCCATTCCCCCATGTTCCATCAGGTGGAGGGGCTGCTGGTGGACGAGGGAGTCACCATGGCGGATCTGAAGGGGACTCTGGACTCCTTTGCAAAGCAGCTCTTCGGCTCCAAGGTCAGGACCAAATTCAGACCCCATTATTTCCCCTTTACCGAGCCCAGCGCGGAAATGGACGTTTCCTGCTTCAAGTGCGGCGGCGCCGGCTGCAGATTCTGCAAGGGCAGCGGCTGGATCGAGATCCTGGGCTGCGGGATGGTTCATCCCAACGTATTGAAGGTAGGCCATGTGGATACGGAAAAATACACGGGCTTTGCCTTCGGCATGGGCGTAGAGAGGATCGCGCTGCTCAAATACGAGATCGATGATATCAGGCTGCTCTTTGAAAACGATATGCGTTTCATTCAGCAATTTAAATAACGGCGCCAGACGCCCGCTTTTTAAACGTCGGGCGGACAGGCTGATTTGAAATTAGGAGGAAAAATTGCATGTTAGTACCAATCGAATGGTTGAAGGAATATACGGATGTGGATGCGAACGCTGAAGAGTTCTGTGACAGAATGATCATGTCCGGCTCCAACATTGAAACGGTGGAGCATTTCGGCGAAGGCTATGAAAAAATCATCGTAGCAAAGATTGTAGACATTGAAAAGCATCCCAACGCGGATCACCTTCTGGTGGCCCAGATGGATATCGGAGAAGAGGATTTCATACAGATTGTGACAGGGGCGGACAATATCTTTGAAGGCGCCTATGTACCGGTGATCCTTCACGGCGGGAAGCTTCCCGACGGCAGAATCATTAAAAAGGGCAAGCTGAGAGGCCTGGAATCCAACGGGATGATGTGCTCCCTGGAAGAGCTGGGATTTGAGGACAAGGTGATCCCGATGGAGCTGAGAGACAGCATCTGGATTCTGGACAAGGAATACCCCGTGGGCATGGACCTCGACGAGGCTGTCAATTTAAAAACTACGGTGGTGGATTTTGAAATCACTCCCAACCGGCCGGACTGCCTTTCCATGATCGGAATGGCGAGGGAAACCGCCGCAACCTTCGGCGGAAAGCTGAACTATCCGGACACCAAATGCCAGGAAGAGGAAGGCAAGGCGAAGGATCATATCGAAATTGAGATCAGAAAGCCCGAGCTCTGCAGACGGTATGTGGGCAGAGTCGTGACAGGCGTCAAGATCGCGCCGTCGCCCTTATGGATGCAGAAGCGGCTGATGTACGCGGGAATGAGACCCATCAACAACATCGTCGACATCACCAACTACGTTATGCTGGAATACGGACAGCCCCTCCATGCATTCGATATCAGAGATCTGGAAGATGGCAGGATCATCGTGGACACCGCAGAGGAAGGAGAAAGCTTCACCACCCTGGACGGTACGGAGCGCAAGCTTTCCTCCAATATGCTGATGATCCGGGACGGGAAACGCGGAGTCGCCATTGCCGGCGTCATGGGCGGCCTGAACTCCGAGATCAAGGACGACACCGCCACAATCCTCATCGAGGCGGCCAACTTCAGCGGCGACAGCGTCCGTGCCACTTCCAAGAAGCTGGCTCTCAGGACCGAGGCTTCCGCAAGGTTTGAAAAGGGCATCGACCCGAACCTCTGCGAAGCAGCCGCGGACAGAGCCTGCAGGCTCATCGAGCTTCTCGGCGCGGGAACGGTGACAAAGGGTTCTGTCGACGTCTATCCCACGAAGCCGGAATCCAATTCCGTGAACGTCAGGGTCGACCGCGTCAACGCGGTGCTGGGCATCGACCTCTCCGGGAAAGAGATGGAGGGGATACTGGAAAGCCTGGAAATGGAAGTAACCCGCATCGGCAATGCCATGAAGGTCACACCTCCCACCATCCGCCAGGACCTGCAGGAGGAGATCGATTTTATAGAAGAAATCGCCAGATTATACGGCTATGATAAGCTGTCCGTGACGCTGCCCAAGGGCAATTCGGAAGCGGGCAAGTCGAGAGAGCAGTCCTTGAAAGACCTGACAAAGGGCATCATGACCAGCTTGGGAGCAAGTGAGATACAGACCTATTCCTTCGTCAGCCCCAAGGGCGTCGACAACGTTAGGATCGCCGAGGATTCCTGGGAGCGGAACTTCGTCCGCCTGCTCAACCCTCTGGGAGAGGAAAACAGCGTCATGAGGACGATACTGACTCCCAATATGATGGAGGTGCTGGGACGCAATTTCTCCCGGAATATTCCCAAGGTGCGGGCTTTTGAAATCGGAAACACCTTCTTCAAAAACCTTACGGACGAAGACGCGCTGCCGGATGAGCGGGATTCCATGGCGGTGGGCTGCTACGGAGAGGGAGAAAGCTTTTTCACCCTGAAGGGCATGCTCGAGGAGCTCTTTGCCTTCCTCGGAATCCACGGCGCAGCCTATGTCCCCGAAGGCGAATACGGCGTTTATCATCCGGGAAGATGCGCGAGGATCATGTATCAGGATAGGTCGCTTGGCATCATGGGGGAAGTTCATCCCGACGTTACGGAAAAGTATGGGATCGGAACGAGATGCTACTGCTGTGAGCTGGCCTTCGACCAGGTCATGAGGCTTGCAGACACGGAACGGCTCTATAAGCCGCTTCCCAAGTATCCCGCCATCTCCAGGGATATCGCTCTGCTGGTAAAAGAGGACGTCAATGTGGCGGAGATAGAAAACGCCATCAAGGAGGCGGCGGGCAAGCTGTTGGAGAAGGTCGCGCTGTTTGACGTCTACCGGGGAAAACAGGTTCAGGAAGGCAGAAAGAGCGCCGCGTTCAACCTGACTTACCGCGCCGCCGACAAGACCCTTACCGACGAGGAAGTGGTAAAGGTTCACCAGAAGGTGCTGGATGCCTTGAAGGATAAGCTGGATGCGGTATTGCGTGATATGTAGCATCCATCTTATCCGAGAGATATCAATCAATAAAGGGGGAAAAAAGCATGGAGGATAAAAACAAGGTAACTGTAAAGATCTATGGGCAGGAGTACACGATTGCGGGGGATTCGGCCAGGGAGCAAATCATGAGAGTTGCAGACCATGTCAACACGAAAATGCATGAGATCGCAAGGGCGCTGCCCGGCGGTTCCGTATCATCCCTCGCGGTGCTGTCCGCCGTCAACATCGCAGACGATTACTTTACCGCGGTGGAAAAGCTGAGCGACCTGAAGCTGCAGAACGAACAGCTTGAAAAGGACTCCAAGCACTATGTCCAGCTTTGGGATGAGGCCAAGAAGAGCTTTCTTCAATACAAGGAAGACGCCCAGGCCAGCATCGAGCAGAAGGAAGAGCTCCAGAGACTGTTCAACGAACGGACGGTGGAGCTGGACCGGCTGACGACGTCCTACAGGCAGCTGGAGGAGAAGTACACCACGCTCCTGGCCAAAAACGAGGAGCTGTCAAACAGACTGAAGGCCCAGCAGGAGGATAAGGCGTCCGAATCCAGCGCTTTAAAGGATATGGAAGCGAAGTGCAAGGACATGGAAAACAGCTTTTTCGACCTCCAGATGGAAAACATCCGGCTCAAGGGAGACTTGGACCGTTATAAGAAAATAGTTGATTAATATTATGAATGAAAAATCTTATCGCGTTTTAGAATATAATAAAATACTGGAGCTTTTGAGCGCAGAGGCGGCTTCTTCCATCACAAAGAAGATGATCGGGGAACTGAAGCCTTCCCTTGATGTGTTTCAAATCAGAGAGATGCAGGCGGAGACCACGGAAGCGGTTTCCGTCATCATGCGCAAGGGGTCCCTTCCTCTGGGAAGCTTTTACAGTATCAAGGACAGCGTCTATCTGGCGGATAAGGGAAGCACCCTGACTATGAAGCAGCTCCTGGAAATTCTGTACAATCTGCAGGTGACCAGGAACGCGGTATCCTTTTTAAAGAGCGACCTTCCCGAGCTGCCCATCATAAAGGGCCTCGCGGAGGTGCTGAGCGTTCAGAAACGGCTGGAGGAAGACATCGACCGGTGCATCATCTCCGAGGATGAGATGGCGGACGCCGCCAGTCCGGAGCTGAAGAGCATCCGAAGAAATATTTTAAGGCAGAACGACGCGATCCGGGCCAAGATGAACCAGATATTGAACTCCTCCGACAACAGGACGATCCTCCAGGACGCCCTTGTGACCATGCGGCAGGGCCGTTACGTGGTTCCGGTGAAGCAGGAGCACAAGGCGAAGTTTCCCGGCATCGTCCACGACCAGTCCTCCACGGGAGCGACTCTTTTCATCGAGCCTCAGGCCATCGTGAACCTCAATAACGAGCTGAGAGAGATGGAACTGGCGGAAAAGATCGAGATCGAGCGTATCCTCGCCGAACTGTCGGGAGAAGTCGGAGCCGTGAAGGATGAGCTGCTGAACAATCAGGATATCCTGGTGAAGCTGGATTTCATCTTTGCCAAGGGGAAGTTTTCCACAAAGATTAAGGCCATGGAGCCTGAGATCAATACCCAGGGAATCCTGCGGATCAAGGACGGCAGACACCCGCTCATCGATAAGAATAAGGTCGTACCCATCAGCGTCGCCATCGGAAAGGGCTACAACACGCTGGTGGTCACGGGCCCCAATACAGGGGGGAAAACGGTCACGCTGAAAACCGTCGGTCTCTTCGTGCTGATGGCCCAGTCGGGGCTGCATGTTCCCACGGCCTCGGGGACGGAGATGCCGGTGATGCAGAAGGTCTTTGCCGACATCGGAGACGAGCAGAGCATCGAGCAGAGCCTCTCCACCTTTTCCTCCCACATGTCCAACATCGTAAACATCGTGGAAAATTCAGGCAAGGACACCCTGGTGCTGCTGGACGAGCTGGGAGCGGGAACGGACCCGACGGAAGGCGCCGCCCTTGCGATCTCCATTTTGGAGCACCTTTACGACAAGGGAGTAAAGACCATCGCCACCACACATTACACCGAATTGAAGAAATATGCGATTTCCACGAAAGGCGTTGAAAACGCGTCCATGGAATTCGATGTGGAGACCCTGAGCCCCACTTACCGCCTATCCATCGGAACGCCGGGAAGATCCAACGCCTTTGAAATATCCCAGAAGCTGGGACTGAAGCCCGTCATTATCAAACATGCCAAGGGCATGCTGGAGAGGGGCGATATCGAATTCGAGGACGTCATCACCTCTATCGAAAAGGACCGGAAGGCCGCCGAAGAGGAGCGGGATGAAGCCATTCAGCTGAATCTGGAAATGAAGAGGCAGAAGGAGCAGTTCGATAAGGAACGGACGAAGCTCGAGGAGCAGAAGGAAAAGCTCCTCAGCAAAGCCAGGGAAGAAGCCCGGGACATGATCCGGGAGGCGAAGGAACTTGCCGACGAAGTGCAGAAAGAGCTGCGCGAGCTGGAAAAGTATCAGAACTCCAGCGACAGGAACAGAAAATACGAGGAAGTCAGACGGAAGGTCCGGGGGGCCTCCGATAAATATAAGGAAAAGCTCATCATCGCTGAAAATCCGGATCCCGTCAACGCCAGAGAGCTGAAGGTCGGCGACCGGGTGAAGGTGTTGAGCCTGGATCAGAAGGGCAACGTCCTGACCCTGCCTGACGATAAAAACGAACTGATGGTTCAGGTGGGCCTTCTGAAAATCAGCGTCAGCCTCGATAATATCACCAAAATCCAGGATGGAAGCGGAAAGAAGGACAGCAAGACCTCAAGATACGGCTCCCTCTACCGGAGTAAGGTTCAAAGCGTCACCATGAGCATCAACGTCCGGGGAAGCCTCCTTGACGACGCAGTGATGGATGTGGATAAATATCTGGACGACGCCTATATCGCAGGCCTCAAGGAAGTGACCATCATTCACGGCAGGGGCGAAGGCATTCTGCGGGAGGGCATTCACCGGATGCTGAAGGGCCATAAGCATGTGGCAAAGTTCAGGAAGGGCGCTTACAACGAGGGCGGGGACGGAGTTACGGTTGTCGAACTCAAGTGATGCTTGTTAAATTTGCCCACAGCTCTCTCTTGGGCATGCGCCTGGCTGTGAACAGATTTTCCTCGGCCTCATGACTATAGAGCATGTTTTTAGCTCTTTACTGGATTACTTGTTTGAAAGGATGTATAATAACCTAATAACCTTTCTCAATTCGGAGGATAGATATGTATTTAATCAGTGCGTGTTTGGCTGGGGTCAACTGCAAGTACAGCGGCGGCAACAACGAGTGCCTGTGGGTGAAAGAATTTATGAAGGGCAGGGATTATATTCTTTTCTGCCCTGAAGAAGCCGGAGGACTGCCAACGCCGAGGCCGCCTGCGGAGTTGATCGACGGAAGGGTCTTTAATAAGCTCGGCGAGGATGTGACGGAATACTTTGTCCGGGGCGCGGAAAAGACCATGGAGACCGCGGAACGAAGAGCCGCGGAGCTGGGGCAGGAGATCGAGCTGGT
>DAITKX010000031.1:0-33315 GCA_036835995.1 Bacillota bacterium
CCTCACTGCTACGGATTGGTTACCGACTCCCCGATCGCATTCTTGTCTGACGGTGAGGCATGCGGAGGGTGATTGGGAGGATTCCCACAGATTCGCGTAGATCCCGCCACGCTCGCGCAGTTCCTCGTGGGTGCCAGCTTCGATGATTGCTCCCGAGTCAACTACTAGTATGCGGTCCGCGCGCGCGGCAGTTTCAAGGCGGTGCGCCACCACCACTGACTCGCGCGCAGAACAAGGTTCTCGGTCGCCGGATCGAGTGACGCGGTTGCTTCATCGAGCAGCATCAGATCCGGAGCGGCGAGCGCGGCCCGGGCGAGCGCAATGAGCTGCCGCTCTCCCGACGACAGGCCGCGCCCTCCTTCACCAACAGGCTCATGCATCCCGTGCGGCAGCCGAGCGACCATTTCTAGAGCCCCCACTTCGGCAGCAGCTCGCTCAATGGCTTCGGGCGGCGCGCCCGGTCGCGCGAACGCGATATTGCTTGCAACATCACCAGTAAAAAGGTGCGGTTCCTGCGGAACAATTCCAAGCTTGGCTCGGTATTCGCTAAGGGCGAAATCCCGGATGTCGACGCCGCTGGCCCGAATCGCACCGGACACTGGGTCGTAGAACCGGGCAAGCAGCTTCACAATCGTGGATTTCCCGGCGCCGGTCGGCCCAACGAGTGCTGTCGTGCTCCCGGGCGGCAGCGTGATGCTGACGTCGCCGAGCATGTTATACATCTGCACATACTGTATGTAATTGTCCGGCCATGTGCCGTAGCCCTCCAGCTCGGAAGCCGCTCCCTGGCTGGTGCGGACCAGAATTGTGATCAGCTCCGCATAGGTGATGTTGCTTGCCGGTGAAAAGGACGTGGCCGTCTTGCCCTTGAGGATACCGGCGTCCGCCAGCGCGTTGATATAGCCCTTGGCCCAGTCGTAACCGCTGAGATCGGCAAAGGTATTCTTCTTTGCCATTGCTTCCAGATCGCCGGTCCTGTTCGTCATCTTGGCTACGGCGACGGCGATTTCCGCTCTCGTGATGGTATTGTCCGGCTTGAAGGTTCCGTCCGGATATCCGGTCAGTATTTTTTTATCGATCAGAAAGTTGACCGGAGCCTGCAGCGGCGTATTAAGAGTGTCCGTAGGATAAGTCGTGTCGGCAAAGACCACCGCCGATGAAGAAAAGACCACCACGGTAGCCATAATTAATGTAATTATTTTTTTTGAAATCCTCATATTGTTCTACCTCCCTTATATTTACGTATTTTTCGTTTTTCGCGCTCTTCTGTTTCGCTCTCATTTTTAAGCGCGTTTTCCGCTTCATTCAATTAATTATAGCAAAGCTTCTGCTCAAGTCCATTACAAACATGTTAAATTTTCCTGACAAATCCTTAATTGATGATGCGCGGGTACAGGTATTCCGTCTTCAGATCCGAAGGATCGATGGTGTTTCCGGTGTTGTCCGTGCTGGGCATGGTAAGGGGCGGAACGATACTGCCGCCGTCGGAGACCACCGTATTGTTGGAAGGAGCCGGAACCAGTATCTTATATGTATATTCCCATACCGCCTCGGGATTTTTGTCTGAAGGGGTGGCGTTGTTTGAATTCATGAGATCGATCAGCATGGCGTATCCCGAGGTGGCGCTGACCTTCCTCTGCCCGGAAAGCTCCTCGTCGGTCACCTTTCTTACATCTTTTTCATGGTTCTTGTTGTCCTCGAGTCCGGCGCCTGAATCGGCGGTGGTGTCGAGCCAATAGGCGTTGGTGAGATAGCCGCTGTTCCGGCCGGCGAGACTTCCTGCTGTCGTATCGCCTCTCACCTTCCCGGCGTTGTAGATATTTTCAGCCGTTCCCGCATTCAATCCCGCGATGCCGCCGGAGAGACGGTCCCCTTTTACTTTGCCCGCATTATAGCTGTTTTCGATATACGCGTTATTTTCCCCGGCGATGCCTCCTGCAGTATCGTTGGAAGAGACAGCGCCTTCATTATACGATTTGGAGATGACGCCATCGCCGCTCTGATGCGCGGCGATCCCGCCGCCGTCCTGTTTTGCGTCCACAGCTCCGGAGTTATAGCCGTAGCTGATCTTCCCCCGGTTGATTCCGGCGATGCCTCCTGCCCCGTTTCCTTCCACATCGCCGTCATTGATGCAGTCTGTGACTGCCGCCGCTTTGGAATCCAGCGTTCCCGCGATGCCGCCGTTCACACCGGAGCCCCTTACCTCCCCGGAGTTTACGCACTTTTCAGCGGTTCCTTCGGCTATCGTTCCGGCGATCCCGCCTGCGGTATCCTCGCCTGTGACCTTCCCTTCATTCTGGCAGTACAGGAGCGCCTTCTCCGAAGCATCGATATACCCCACAATACCGCCTGTATTGGACTGGCTGCCCTTTACGGTACCCCTGCTGCGCAGGGAATTCAGCGGCTGCGTGCTGTATCCCACCAGCCCTCCGGTGTATCTCTGGCCGTTTATGATCCCTTGCTCTCCAAGCTGACAGTCCTTGATCGTCCCCTCGTTATAGCCGGCGATCCCGCCCGTATATTGGCTTCCTGAGATGTTGGACCCGTCCACGATGACGTCTGTAACGCTGGAGCCCTTGGCCAGGTATCCGAAGAGCCCCGCGTAGCCGGCGGCGGTTTTGCCCTTGCCGACGGTGCCGGAGATGTTCATTCCGCTGATGGTGTAGCCATTCCCGAAAAGCGACCCTTTAAACGGAACTTTCTCACTGCCGATGGGGGCGAAATTCCCCTCGCTCCAGTCGGGTTCAGAAGCGTCAGCGGCCGTCACGGCGGTTGGCGTAACGGTATAGTCCTTCGTGATGGCGATATTTTTCTTCAACACGTAGAACGCGCCTTCCGTGGCGTGCATCCTCATGTGATTGAGCTGCTCCTCTGTGGAAATTTCATAGGGATCGGCCTGTGTGCCGCTCCCTTCCAAAAAGGCTCCCTTCTCTTCGGGATGCTCCAGACAGCCCGGAGCGACGGAGACCGCCGCCGGAGTTTCCGTATCGGGCGGAGAAACGATCGCGCCCGTTGGGGCGATAACCGGCTCGTTCTTCTTTATATTCAGCAGGATCGTCGCCGCTTCCGCTCTGGTCAGAGCCGTGGTAGGCCGGAATTTGCCCTCCGTATCTCCCTGCATGTATCCTTTTTTAAACATCAGGTCCACATAAGCATATGCCCAGTCGGCGATGTCGCTCTTATCCAGTGCGGTTTCGACGCCCTTTTTGCCCTCTGTGCCCGCGGCCGGTATCACGGAGCCGGCGACCTTCGCCGCCTCCTGCCTGCTGATCATGCGGCCGATGCCGAAAGTCCCGTCGTCATAGCCGGAGGTGATCCCTGAAGCCACGGCAATTTTGATGGTAGGAACATACCATTCATAATCCACGACGTCGGTAAACTTGATCTTCGTGTTTGTGGTGTCCGGCTTTTCCGTTAAGATATTGGAAAGCAGTTTATAAAACTCTTCTCTTTTGATCAGGTTGTCCGGAAGAAAAGTTCCGTCGGGGTATCCCCCTACGATCCCGAGATCCGCCGCTTCCTTTATGATCGATTCCGCCCAGTGGCCGCTGATATCGCTGAAGGCGGCTCCCGTCGTGGCTGTGACACCGGCTTCGGTTGCTGCTGTGGCACCCGCTTCGGCTATGGCGCCGGCGCTGTTCGATCCATAGCTGACACTCACCCCCGCCGATATGACCAGGACGGCGGTAAGCACCGCGGATATCCCTTTCCTGTAATTCATCCCTTTATCCTCCCATCTTTGAAACCTTTTCCCTTATTGTTACGTCTAATTATAACGTATTTGCAGAAAATTTTCGACTGTAAAAATTTTTCCGCCCAGGGGACCGGCGCTGCCGAAGCAAACCCTGCTTGTATTATTCCGGACGGAGTAGTAAGATTTACTAAAGTGTGGAAAATTGGCTGTCGAGGCCAATCTAAATCTATCTATTAATATAGAGGGGGAAATTTTATGAGATTAAAACGATTAGGATGCTGCATTCTAGCCGTCACGCTGGCCCTGCCGCTGATGGCGCTGCCGACGGACAGCTATGCGGCGAAAAGCAGGTTTACGGATACGTCCGAGCATTGGGCGGAAAAGTATATCAATACCGCCGTAGATGAAAAGATCATAACAGGCTATCCCGACGGCAAATTTCTTCCGGACAAAGCCGTCAGCAGAGCGGAATTCGCCACTATGGTCAATAAGGCCCTCGGCAGCAACAGCTCCGAAAAGCTATCCTTTAAAGATGTTCCTTCCAGCGAATGGTATTATAGCGACGTTGCGAAAGCGGTGGCCGCGACTTATACCGCGGGATACGACGACAACACCTTCCGTCCCAACAGCCCCATCACCAGACAGGAAGCCGCTGTCATGATTGCCAGGATCATTCCCGCCAACGGGAAGAGCGGAAATTTGAAGTCCTTCCCTGATTACAAATCCATTGCCGACTGGGCGGAGGACGCCCTGTCAAAGGTCAACGGCAAGGGCTACATCGGACCATACGACGACGGCAAGGTCCACCCCGCGGATCAGTTGACCAGGGCGCAAACCGCGAAGATCATATGCGATATCCTTGACGGTGAAACCATCGTGAAAAGCGGCGTCACCATCGACAGGGACGGGACCAAGCTCTCCGGGAAAATATATTCCAACAACGTCACCATCGACGACTTCGAAGGCAAGGCCACCATCGATGGCTGTGTGATTTTGGGCAACCTCTCCGTGAAGAGCGAAGATCCGGTCACCCTTACCGTAAATAATTCCAGGGTGGCGAATGTCATCGTCAACAGCTCCGCCGACGTTACCCTTAAGGGGGACTTTCCGAAGGTAATGGTAAGCGGCTCCAAAGCGCATCTGACCCTGAGCAGCGGCTCTATCGGCCTGCTGACTGTAGATGGAAAGAGCTCCGATATTACAGTGGAAAAGGGCACTACAATTTCCACCGCTACGGTAAACGCGAAAAGCGATTTCCACGGCACCGGCACTATTTCGCTGATGAACGTCAATGCCGACGACGTGACCTATGAAACAAAGCCGAAAAAATGGAACATCGCGTCCTCCGTGGATACGCCGAAAAAAGCCGACGAGGCCGCCGAGATCACCTTCAGCCCGAAGGATGGAGCAACCAAGGTGAAGCTGGATACGAAGATCACCATCACCTTTAAATCGGCAATGAAAATGTATGACGGCGGCACCATCGGAAATTCGGACATCGACGACTTCGTCGAGCTGCGAAAGGGTTCATCCTCAGGCACCAGGGTATCGTTTTCCGCTTCCATAAACAGCGGAAAAACAGTGATTACCATCAAACCGGATTCCAATCTGGCTAAGAATACAAAATATTACGTGCTCATGGATAAAGATTCGGTCCGTGACAGCGACAAAAATGGAAACGATGAACAGTCGATCCACTTCACTACCGGAGACGATACCGGCAGCGTGTCCACCGCATTTTCACCGACAAACGGAGCGACTGCCGTTCCGCTGAACACAAGCATCACCGTCACCTTCTCAGATGATGTGGTCCGGTACAGCAACGGCGCGACCATCAGCTCCGGCGATTCCTATCTAAAGGATTGCCTGATATTCAAAAAGGACAGTTCCAGTGGGAGCAACGTCTCATACAGCGCTTCCATCAACTCCTCCAAGAAGGTGATCACTATCAAGCCAGACGCGAACCTTACTCTAAACCAGAAATATTATGTGGCTGTGGTCGGAAACAAGCTGAAAACCAAGGATGACGGCGAGGCCGTTCCCGCTTCCTCCGTAACCTGGTCCACAGGTTATGTTACACCGGCGCTGAGCGATTTCAACGTGACGCCGGGAGACACCTCCGTTACAGCGGCCATGACGCCCAATGTGGCGGGTAAGCTTTACGCCGTTGTGCTGGACTCCGGTTCTGCCGCTCCGTCGGCGCAGCAGATCGCGGCAGGCCAGACAAGCAAAGGGACCCCTGCTCCCGCTTTTGCGAAAAATGATAATGCCGCGGCTTCCAAGTCCGTTCCCCTGCCCGCTATGAGCGGCCTGGGAAGCGGGAAAACCTACGATATATGGGCGACTTTATATTCCAGCGCCTCCGGATCCTATTCCACACCGGTGAAAAAGACCGTGACCACGACTCTGCCTGTGATAGACTTCAGCAGTCTGACAATCAAGCCGGTAGTTGGAGGCTCTGTTTCCAATGAAGATTTGATATCGTTCAGTTCAAAGACCGCCAATTACTCGGTCACGTTGAGCTCTTCCGTTTCAACGGTTCGCTTGCAGGCGAAAGGACCCTCCGAAGGAACCATTGCCGTGAAGGGACGCGTTCTTTCCACCTCCGGAAGCGGAACCCTGAATACTGACGTGGATATCGCCGCGAATTCGTCTCTGACCATTGCGATTTCAGGGAACGGAAGAACCTCAAGCACCTATACCGTGAACTTCGTGTCCGGCGATGACACGGGTCTGAAGGGCCTGACGATCAACAATGAAAAGCAGTCCGTAAGCGGAGACAGCTTTCTCTATACCCTCAAGAGCAGTGATGTGACGGACCTGACGTTGAAATTGGATACCGCCGACAAATATGCCGCCGTCGATGCCATCAGCTCTGATGCGACGGTCAGCCCGGGAGGATCGAACGGTTCAGGCCACTGGGAATTCGGCCTGGATATCCCCCAGGCCAGAAGTTCCGCTGTCGTTCAATTTAAGGTGACCTCCGGCAAAGCTTCAAAGACTTATGTTGTAACCATTATCCGCCCTGCTGCCCCGACCTCCGAGCCCAGCGAAACTCCGGATTCCGTTTAAGAAAATTTCTTTTCAGCCGATAAATAATATAAGGTATATACTTTTTAGGCGAAAGCCGGGATTTAATAATACATGCTTTTGGGATGATAGGAGGAAGGATCAATGAACAGGAAAAGAAAAATGGGACACCGGATATTATCGCTGGCTTTATCGCTGGCGCTGGCTCTGCCGCTTATGCTTTTTACGCCCTCCGATTCCCTTGCCTATTCCAGGTTCAATGATGTTTCCGGACACTGGGCGGAGGGCTTTATCAACAGGGCATACAGCCTGGATGTCATCAACGGCTATCCCGACGGGCGATTTTTGCCGGATAAGTCTGTGACCAGGGCGGAATTTGTTTCCATGGTCAACAACGCTTTTGACATCGATATCGATTACGATCAGGCGAGCTTCAGCGACGTTTCCTATGACAAATGGTACTATAAAGCGGTGGCCACCGCCGTCACGGCGACATACGTGTCCGGCTCCACCGACAGCACCTTCCGGCCCAACGCTCCCATCACCAGACAGGAAGCCGCCGTGATGCTCTCCAATATCCTGCCTAACTATAAAGAAAAAGGCAAGCTGAAGTCCTTCAAGGATTACAAGCAGCTCGCAACCTGGGCCACCGCCGGGATGGAAAAGATGATCGGAAGGGAATATTTCGGAGCTTACAGCGACGGGCTGCTTCACCCCACCGCTCCTCTGACAAGGGCCCAGGCGGCGAAGATCCTCTGCGATATTCTGGACAATGAAACTATCGTCACCCGCAGAACCATAGTAGATGAGGACAAAACGACTCTTTCCGAAAAGATTTACACAGGCGACGTCACCATTGATGAGGATCTTGGGGATGGCAGCGCCGAAATAGACAACTGCGTGATACTGGGGACGCTCTACGTGGAAGGAGGCGGCTCTAAAAGTATCACGATCAACAATTCCCGGGTCGCCAGGGCGGAAGTGAACAGGGAGGACGGCGAGGTACATGTGCTGACCAAGGGCACCACGGTGATCTATAAGCTTACCGCCTATGAAAAGTCTCTTCTCCAGACCTCCGGCAAGGATGGATACGGAATTCTTGACCTTGAAATAAAAAAGGAAGCCGACGTGACGCTGAAGGGGAATTTCCCCGTGGTAAATATTACCGGTTCAAAGGCAGTCGTAGCGCTGGAATCCGGCAAGGTCAACACTCTCACGGTAACGGGCGGAGGTAAATATTCGGATATCACTTTGACAGGCAAAGCCCAGCTTCTGGAAGCCACCGTAAACGCGGAAGCCTATTTCCACGGCGATGGCGTTATCACCCACATGTCCGTCAACGCCGACGACGTTACCTATGAAACCAAACCGAAAAAGATGACCGTCGCAACGACCATAGACAGAGCCACCGTCGACGATGACGACGATGTTGACGTAACCTTCGATCCGGCAAACAGGGACAAAAACGTCGATGTAGATACGAATATCACACTGACCTTCTCTACGTCTATGAAGCTGGTGGACGGAAAGGCCATCACCAACTCGAATATCAAGGACTTTGTAAGCCTGAAAAAGGAATCCAGAAGCGGAGACGACGTCGAGTATACCGCTGCCATCAACAGTGCGAAAAAAGTGATTACCATAACGCCGAAGGAAGAACTTCAAAAGGATACAAGATACTATGTGATCCTAAAAGATGAAGCCCTGACCAACGCCGGCGGCGGCAAAAACGACGAGGAGTACATATACTTCACCACCAGATCGAGGGGCGGAGCCACCTCGGCGACTTTCCGTCCTGACGACGGCGCCACCAATGTATCACCAGGCACATCCATCACGATAAGATTCAATACGGACGTGGAAAAAGCAGGCGGCGGTTCTGTGACCTCGGCTTATCTGCAGGAATGCGTGCAGTTCAGAAGCGGCGGAGCAGGCGGTTCTGCCCTCGATTTCACCGCGTCCATCAGCTCCGGCGATACGATCACCATCAAACCGAAAGCTGATCTGACGCCGGGCCAGACATACTATGTGGCCATCGTCGCGGGGAAATTGAAGACGGATTCCGGCGGCAAGGCCATTCCTGCAGCCTCTGCGACATGGACTGTCGCGCCGGCCACGCCAGCTACCAGCTCTGCCGCCGTCCTGACCGGTCTGACGGTGGCGCCGACAGGCACGGGAAGCAATGTCCTGACCGACTTTAAAGCCGCAACCACCAGTTATGACGTGACCGTGCCCTTCGGAACCACGGGAGTCGACGTCAAAGCAACGGCGGCAAGCGGCACTACCGTCAGCATAAACGGAACTGTAACCGGATCGGCGCTCAATGTGCCGGTAACCGGAAGCGCTGTTACCAAAATCACCGTATCCGCCTCAGGCACCAATATGAAGGCCACCGCCTATACGGTCAATGCACAGGTCGCAGGCAATACCGATCTGACCTCGGTATCCGTTGACGGAACTACCATCTCTCCGGATTCCACAGGGTTATATGCGGCAAGTACGGCGGCGGATGCTACCTCAGCTGCCATTGTGATAACCGCTGCCGATCCAAAAGCTACCATCAGCATGGACGGAAGCTCCGGCACGGGAAGCCTTACAAAAGAGATCACCCTGCCTGACGGAGGGCAGAAGGCAACTATAACATTCACTGTCAAGTCAAACATGACGACAAAGACCTATACCATACAGATCAACAGGAATTGAGATGGCTCACCAAGGATTGAGTCTGAAAAAACGGCGCCTGCTTCATTGCAAGCGCCGTTTTTATTCGCGAAAACTGTGCCAATCTTCCGGTTGGCGGAGACTACCTCATATTCTCTTTTATTCCTGGTCCCGGTGGGAGCCGTCGCAAAACGGCGGATTTTTGGTTTTGCCGCAGCGGCAGAGTACCATGCTTTCACATTCTCTTATGGAGTTTCCGTCGCAATCCAGCATACGGACCGGACCTTTCACAAGGAGCGGTCCGTCTTTTACCATTCGGATTTGCACGATTGCCGGTTCTGAGACCTGGTATCCGATCCATCCGGTGCCCTTTGCAAGCTCCGGATCTATCTTTGAATTTTCCGTCAGCTGGTATTTCAGCGCGCCGGTGGGACACTGGTCGATGGCTTTTATGATTTCCAGCGGACCGGCGCCATCCACGCAGACCCAGGGCCGTTTGTCAGGGCTGAATACCTGGGGCAGCGCCGCCGTGCATTTTCCGGAATGGGAGCAGTAGGCGGGATTCCAGTAAACGATTATATCCTCTGTTTTATATTCTTTATAATTGTCTTTTCGCTGCATTTTTCATTTCCTCCGTTCCGATATCCGCCTGACTCATGAATTTAGGTCTTATCTTTGATTTTAATATTATACTTTTTATTTTGCCAATTTGTAAAGAATAAACTGGTTAAGTGAAATGCCCTCTTTTTTTGCGTCCTCAACAAGTTCTTTATGAAGTGATTTCGGAACGCGCAGAGATATTTTTCCATTGTATTCAGTTCTTCCGGCTATTTTTAAAAGCTCTAGATCCTCAGCATCAGGCTCGATTTCTGAAATACCTTTCAACTTTTTTTCAAATTCGCTTTTGGTCATACTCACAACCTCCTCAATTAAATATGCTTATAGAACTCACCGCGTGGATATATTGCCTCAACCCCAGTATAATTCTATTATTTAGGTCTACTGAAAATCCTATGCGATAATGTTCAATTTTTAATCTGTATAAATCTGTTCCTTTGATTTTTTTAATATCACCATCTAATTCATTCAGTCCATCCACTGCGTCTTTAAGTTTTTCTCTCGTATTTACATCAGCCTTTTTAAGATATTTCTTCGGTTGTTTACCATATTCAATCCGCATCAAGCCAACTCCTTTTGCTTTTATATATAATATCATATGTAATATCATGTGTCAATTTTTCAAACTATATTACCATAATCGGTGCATCTGCCAGTAATCCTGCCGACTGTCGATGATGACCATCCCTTCATCGGTTCTGGTCACGCCTCCTGCATAGTATGCGGTGAAAATGAAGTACAGCGGTTCCGGGTTTTTTCTCCCCCATTTGTTGATCATTGTCCGGTCCCACAGGCTGCCTTCCCATAGATCCGCCCCTGCTCCCGTCTTTTTTCCCGTATTTCTCAATTCGGTCGAAAATCCGGCGTTTTTCCGAATCCCCCGTCCATCCACCGCTTGGATGCATACCTCCACTCGGGACGGTTTTCCCTCTGTCTCGGCGTGAAGCACAAACCGCTCCCCGGACCAGAAAACGTTGGTTCCCCGCATCCTGGGCGTTGCCATTGCCATGTAATCGCCTAATTGCATTTCACGGTTTACCTCCTCGCCAAACCGCTTCAAATTATATTTTTTCCTGTTGTCGTCCCATTGGTCCGTATGGCTGACAAGTCCCGTAATTTTCCCTTCGGATACCACGGTAAAGCGGTAGGTTCCGATCCCAGCCCCCGACCAGTCTCTGACCGTACAGACGACGTCATAAACGCCAACCTCCGCCAGAGGGGCATAGCCTGTCGTCGTAAGGGGGTAATTGCCATTCGCGTCAGCCACGAGTCCGGTCTGCTTATGGGTATAGATCAGCTTTTTGTCCTTGTAAAGCTCCGTGGTCAGCCGCAGCTCATCCTTTTCCGCGTCGTCGACGCCGATCTGCAGCTTGTACTTATCCCCCTCCCTGACCGTGGCCGGAACCGTTTTAATGGACGTGACCCATGGCGCGGAGGCTCCGCCCTCGATGTAGAAGGTGAGGCTTTCCACGTTGGAAAGCTTGTCATACTTACTGTAATCCACTTTCCCGGACGTATCCCCGGTCCTGTTCGTATTATCTATCTGCCAGTGCTCCACGGTGTATTTCCCGTCGATATAAAACCGCGGGATGGACTCAGACAGGACTTTCCCTGTACCGCCCACCACCTTGCCATCCTCGTCCAGAATCGCTGCCGCGTCCGGATGGGGACCGTCGTTGTACGGGGTATGGGTATATCTCCAGAACTGCTTCTGGCTGGGATCATTCTCATAATCATCATAGAAGATGTTATAGGCCACGAGCTGGCCCTTCTTGTAGACCATGGGGGAATCCTCCTCTTTTTCAGACGGCTCTGCAGATACGATCTGGGCCTTGCCGGTACCCTTAATAGAGGTTTTCCATCCGGTCAGATTCAGGACATTCTGGCTGTTGAAGTTCTGTGAAAAAATGAGCTGTTTTATCCCGCTGGTCTTCTGATATAGTCTGAAGTTTGACACCAGCGCTGAAATCTTTTTCGCACTTTCCGAAGTGGAAAGCCTTACTCCGGTGTTCAGCGCCGGGACGGATTTGGTAAGGTCCTTGATCTGTTTGACCGTGATCTTTGCCCCGTCGACAGAAAACAGGAAATAGCTGGATCCGGCAGCCGCGGGGGCTTTGGCCGTTTTATTCAGGACATTTGCTGTCATTGCCTGCACACTTGCCGCTCCTCCGAAATCTGATGCATTGAAGATGGCCATCTTGATGTCTGACAGGGTAAAGGTCTGCTGATACTTTGCACCCTGCTGCGTAACATTTATGGTAAGTGATTTGCCAGGCCTTAAAATCCTAACGTTTCCATATAGCGTTTCCAAGCCTCCTGTATTCACTGTTGTCCTGTCAGTAAAGGAGGTGGCATAGCTGTACAATATGAATTTATCGGCTGGGGCTGTTATGGTAAAGTACAGATAGGAAGTTTCAGGGATTGACTGCACCGTGTATGATCCTGCCGCAGCGTCAAACGTATACGACGGTCCCGGATAATCATATTTGCCGAATCTTGATTCCGAACTGTATGAAATGTATTTGTCCAGCTCGGTTTTGGATTTTACCGCCGCCATGCTGCCTGCTTTTTCAGCTATCGTCTGTACGGTTTCCTGTCCGGCGACCCGGAAGGAGCCGGAAACGGCCTGCATCTGCCCTTCCTTTGCGTCCGACAGGGCTTTCGGGATAAATCCATCCGTGGTATCGCAATAGTAAACGGCTTTCAGATTGTTGATTCCGCCGTCTCTTTCCCAATTTATCCCGACGTCGGCATAATGATAAAACCGGATCGTATGGGCTCCGGCGGATAAGAATATCTTGACGGGTATTGCCGCAGGTCCGTTTTTTTCCCAAACAGCCGCGCCTGCATTCGCCCCATCTACATAAACGGTAATGCTGTGGTCTGCATCTTTGCTGTAATCTCCAATGGCATTCAGGGCCAGATACCCCTCTTTTTCCATTTTAAAGGATGCGGTAAAGGAACTCCCATTTGCATTCGTTTCTGTGCCATACCCGTATCCTCTGTCCAGTACTGATCCTCCTGAAAGCGTGAAGAACGACTCTGAATCTCCGGAATAAACATCGAGGTATCCCGCGGTCTGCTCAAAATACTTCCCATCGTTTGCCGCGCCCTGGCCGTTGGGGTTTACCACTCCGAACAGATCGACCGCCGTCCCGGTGGCCGTCATGTCATACTGGTAGTCATACTCCGTATCCGGCTGGAGCTGAATGCCATGGGTAACTGATGATAGATTGCTGTAGCTGTCTCCCTCCAGCAGAAGGTAATTTTTTACGCTTTCCCCGAGGGCCTTGATCTGGTCCGCAACGGTGGCGATGGAATCCTTCACATTGAGGAACAGCCCCCTTGCGCCCCTCAGCTCCATTCCGTTTTTAAAGTCCTGATCGTTCAGTATCTGTGCCGCCGAATCACTCCCTGCGACCACGACATATTTTTCCGAATCGCCGCTGCCGGGCTGGGCGTTCTTCCGGAGCGCCGCCGTTTTCGCCTCGGATTCCGTGATGGAGTTTCTGAAAAGCTTGATCCGGTCGCTGGTGCCGGTCCAGCGCTCCCAGTTATAGAAGGTGCGCATGAGCGAGCCGTTGTATGCCCCGTCCTCCTCCGCAACATCCCATCCCAGGCCTTGGTAGTTAATATCTACAGTCATGGATGGCAAACCGATGGAAAACATGTAGCCGTTTCCCGCCCACTGTGACTCCACTGTGCTGTCATCCACACTGCCCTGCATGATGTAGACTTTATTCTCCCGGCTGTGAAGCTTCGCATAGCTGATGCCGTTTCCGTTGCAGCCTTTAGAATCGGCGTAGTAGCTTGCTGCGGAAGTCAGAGCTGTTCCGTTGAAATCATAAAGGGTGAAATAAAATTTAAAGGTGTAGGTCTTCGGTCTGGTTGTATATGCGTGGGCCACGTATACCCCTTCATCCTTTTCATTTCTGACGAAAATGGTGGAGTTCATATAGTCGCCTTCCCCCGCTGTGCTGGTCATCTTCACGGTGTACTGCTGTGTGTCGGCCAGCCACAGGTTCGCCCCCTGCCGGAACAGCACCCTACCGGCGTTGTCAATATCTACGGGAGTAACGGCGGCAGATGCACCCGGCAGTTCGGGGATGGCGGTTTCATTGACCGTTTCTGATTTTGTATCAAAGGCGCCGACATAGAATCCGGTCCCGTTTGAATTCGTCTTTGCCCCTGATTCCTTCTTTCCGACGAATGTGATTGTTCCGTTCATCATCCGGACAAGACTGCCGCCCCGGTTTGTGACTGTAGAGTAAGCTCCCGTCGATGTGTCATACTTTGTAATCGATGATGTCCCTATAAAGTACAGCCTTTGGGCGTCATCGTCGATGAAGGGCGCGCCGGGGACCGCCATATTGAGGGTGGTCAGGTACGCCCCGTTGTCCCTGTTCAGGATGATGGTCTTATTGATATCGAGGCAGGCGATATATACGTACTTCTCCCGGTTGTCTAAAAAGTACTCCCAATCATTGGACTGCTTTACCGGATAGCTCCACGCCACTTTACCTGAATTCGTCGCGGTTCCGGCTGTCAAAGCCTGCAGCACATGGGGCTGAGTTGTGATGCAGGCATCGGAGTAGCTCGTGGCCATGGTTTTTCCGGGTGAGACGATATGATAGACGTATTCCGAATCCATCTGCCCTGTATCCCGGGAGCAGATGGCGCAGCCAAGGCCCCTGTCCCATTCCCAGGATGCAACCCTTCGGTACGGTCCCGGATCGGCATCGGCCGCAACAGCAAGGCTGATCCGGGGATCAAATCCCTTTTCAATCAGGGCCGCTTTCAGGGTGTTCAGTCGGTCAGCCAGGGCCGCCTTGCTGCTCTTACCGGTTATGATGGTGATATCGGCTTCCCGCATGTTCTTCGGCTCCAGCCGGACGGTAGGCGCAATGTTGATCACGTCTGTGGTTTTGGTTATTTCCGCAGTCTTGCGGTCGGCGTCGGTCACATATTCCTCCAGCGTCGGCTCGATCCAGACGTCCTTTACAAACAGCCTGACGTCTGTCTTGCCGACCCCGGTTTTATCAAACTGGACCTTCTGCCCGGTGCCGAAGGAAAGGTCCTTGTATCCGTCAAAGGTTCTTAAATCCTTGCCCTCTACGCTCCAGGTCCTTTCAAGCTGGTCCCCGTCGGTGGTGCTTGCGTCTTCCACTGCGATCTTGGCCACGTTGGTCCCTTTATTGCGGATAAAGGAATCCTGCATGACGATCGCCGGGTCCGGCGGCAGGTCGGGCTTTACCGTGAATTCCTTCTGGACGGTATCGGTATCCCCCTTGCTGTCCTTCATGTAGATGGTGTACTGGTACTGCTGCTCCTCTGTGTTCTTGGTCAGGAAAAGAAGTTCAAAATTTGTCCAGTAGGCATCCCCGTCGGATGTGATTGTCCTGGTCTTAATGGTGGCGTTATTCTTCTGCGGCTGGTTTTTGGCCAGGATAATTTCCTGCCCGGTCTTCAGTTCCTTCAGTTCCACATAGTAATCCGTAATGGGCTTTCCCGGATAGGTCGCTACGGAAGCGGTCAGAATCTGCTTCCGGTTCTCCTTCTGGAATCCGCCCAGGCTGTCGAGGATGTACGGAGTCTTCAGGACCTCAATGGGCTTGGTATCAGTAAGCCTGGTTCCGTTTATGAGGTCCACCAGAAGTTTGACGGTATAACTGCCCCGCTTTGAAAAGATTATGTTTGCTTTTGTGTCTGTCAGCCTGTCAACAGTTCCGTAAGAGCTGCTGGGCTCAAAATCGTTTTCCGCGATTTCCTCCTCGTAGGCTCTTTGGGCGGAATAGCTTATCCCGTCGACGGTAAATGTTGAGACATCCTTTGCCAGGGCCGGGTGCCCCTCATAGGTAGTCTCCGGAAGCTCCAGGATGGCCCTGCCGTCCACCTCACGGCTGTCTACAATATCGACGGTCCGGATCTTCTTCGAGGTCTGGCCGTTTGTAGCTGTTGCCGTTATTTCATAGTCCACCCTGCAGACCGCATCGAATTTCTGCTGGATCTGCCCTCCGGAGTTTGTCCCGGGCGTCCCCTTCCCCGGCCAGGTAATCAGATCCTTCCAGGCTCCGCTGTCCACACGGTATCGCACCGCGGATGATTCCAGGGTGAGGCTTTCATCCACCTGGGTGGCGTCTGCCACGGAAAAGCTCTCCCCCTGCTTTGCGGTTTCCGGAAGCTCCAGGTCAGCCTCTAAATCACCGACCGTTATATACTTTCTGTACTCTATGACATTGGGGCAGAATACCAGGTACAGCTTGTTTGACCCCGCTGTACCATTGTGCCCGGCAGCCAGGGCCAGTTCAACAGCATCTGCGATCTCCGGGAACTCCCGTTCCAGCCTGCCCCTGCTGCCGAACAGCTCATAGACTTTGTCATCAAACCCATTTGCCCCCATTTCGACCACATCTAAGGGAATGGGGGTATTCAGCTTTGCACTGTAAGTAAAGGTGATATTATGACCCTCACTGCTGAAGTCGTACACCGACATGGAGGTGGAAACATAATTCTTGTAGAGCCTGTCATAGTTTGCCTGACCTCCCACGTTGTTTGAGCCGTTGTCGATGTTGTACCCGCTGCCCTCATAGGGGTAGACGCTGTTTACCTCCACATCCGCCCCCATGGACAGGGTCCAGGTCCCCCCGGTGGAGTCCTTTCCATAGACCTGGCTGCCCCAGCTGTTTCCATTATTGTATGCCAGCTGGACCCCCATATCCAGGTGATAGTATATCTTCGGCGACAGCACCGTTTTATCCGCGTATGCCGGGACCGTAAAGCAGCTGGTCAGAAGCAGGACGGCGCATATTGCGATGGATGCCGCCCTGCGGAAGATGTTTCTTTCCCTCATATCTGCCCTTCCTTTCTCATATTTTGCTGAAAACAAAAACACACCCAGGATTGAGCTGAGTGTGTATCTGTTTCATTTTCCCTATATATGTTTTATATTTTATTTCTTGAGCGGGTTCTGGACGATCTTGATGATCTGATCCTCCGGCTCCGAAGTCACCGGAATGCTTATGATGTAGTCCGCTTTTGAGACGTCATAGTGCATGATGGATCTGTCAAATCCAAGTTCGTTTCCGTTTTCATCCACCATCGGAAAGGTTATGCCTATGTCCACGATCTCACCGTCCTTTACGAGGTAGATCAGCCCCTTTAAGGTGGAATCGAAAGAGCATGTTTGGGTTTCCCCGCCAAAAGCTTTATTCAATTTGACGCCCCATACGCTTGCGTCCGCATAGAACTCGCATTTGTCAGTAATTTTGGCTGAGTCGTTGATGATCTTATCCATTGTCAGCTTTGCCATATCAAGGAATTCACTGGTCTGGCGGATGTCCTTTTCCCCTGGTTCTGCTGTAGTGCCCTCCTCAGGTTTGATTACGGGCTTTGCACCCGGCAGAATCCGTTTGCTTTCATCCACCAGGCGGTAAATGACGGTGGCCGCTTCCGCTCTTGAAAGGGTCTTGTCCGGCTTGAAGGTGCTGTCTGTATATCCGGTCAGAATCCCCGTCGCGTAAGCCTTTGTGATGTCATATTCATATTCCGTCTCATAGGTGATGTCCGTGATCCCTTTCTGGATTTCGTCATAGCCGTCGATCTTGACGTCCCCCAGGATGGAGCTGATGATCAGCGCCATGTGGGCCCTGGTGATCTTTTGATCCAGCTGTGACTTGTCGATATCGTATACGGTAAAGTATTTCAGCTCCAGAGCTTTGTTGTAATAGTTCAAGGCCCAGCTTCCGGATGCGGCGTTCCCGACGTCTTCGCCGGTGGCCGCGGTCAGCGCCATCTTGATGAACTCTCCGTATGTGACCGTATGGTCCGGCTTGAAGCTGCCGTCAGGATAGCCTTTGACGATTGCCCGGTCGGACATTGCGTTTACCGCGTCATAGGCCCAATTTGAAGTTTTAACATCTGGATACCCTGCCGCGTATGTCACTGCCGCAGATCCCAATATCATTGATGCCATTATTGCTGCTACTATTGCCTTCCTCATTGCCGCATCTCCTTTAAAACCTTTTTAATAAGGGGTAAGCACTCTGACCGCCCCAAGCGCGAACCGAAAGGATTTTTACAATCCTAATTGCTCTTTAAGCGCGCTTTGCAATACGGCCGAAAAGTTGATTCCCGCTTTTTCGGCCTCCACATTAAGCCAGCTTGGAATGCTTAAAGTTTTCTTGACAGCCTGCGAACCCGTTTTTTTCTTGTATTCCATCATATCAAATTCAATGACGACGATATATTGACCTTCTTCCAGCGCAATTTGCTGCGGTGCTGAAGCTTTTGGAATGGGAATTCCTTCATCCTCCATGTAGGATAATACAATGCCCAACGCATCAAACGCCATACTGTAGCTTTCCTCAATAGTATCGCCCTGCGTGTTACACCCGTCCAAATCGGGAAAAAAAACTGAAAAGCCACCCTCTTGTTCCGGTTGGAATACTGCCGGATAAAACAGTTTATTCATATTTTTGGACCTCCCCAAACATGAGAGCTATTTAAGCCCTGCATCTTTTAATATCTTTTGCTCTATACCCTTTTTCAAACTTTTAGAATGATAAGGAACGGTAGTAGTTTTTCCTGTCATGCTATTTTTAAAGAATTTATGAGAACCATCCTGCCGTATTTCGCAAAAACCGTTTTCTTCTAAAAGCTTTATCATTTGCTTTGGTGTCATCGGCATCGTTTTTTCACCTTTCTTTATTTTATTGTATTAACATTACGCATGTCAATGTTTTACGTAAAATTACGTATAGTTTTTAGCTGCATCTGTATCCAAAGCTATCTCTATTTCAGCCCTTTTAGCCTGCCCGACTTCAAATTCAGGTCAGGCCTTATTCGATTTTCAAAGTGCGTACTCCCACACGCATTTGTTATTATTTTCCATTTTATACACACGATAGTATTTTGTCAAGGGGAAGGACTAAAAAAGTTATAATTGTTTCTAATTTGATTTTATGTTAAAAAATGTAATTCTATGGTTTAAGAAAAGGACTGTCGTTTGGCGGCAATCCTTTTCCTTATTATATCCACACATCTTAGAGGAAAATGCAAGGCCTTCTTTTCGTGGCTTTTCTGCGTAACTCTTGGCGCTTGGCGCCGCTTCTTATGCGGCTCCTTCAGACGGATCTGAGGCCCTTATCAATAGGCGGTCCAGCCGGCGTCGGCGGTGATCACCGTCCCGTTTATAAAACTGGAGTCGTCCGACGCCAGAAACAGCGCGACTTTAGCGATTTCATCGGGTTCTCCGGTTCTGGGATTTAAGCTCATCCCCGCCATTGCTCTTTCCATGCCAAATGCATGAGGGGCGAAGAGCGTGGTTCCGATATTGGTGTTGACCGCTCCGGGGGCGATGGCATTGCAGCGGATCCCCAATGGAGCGTACTGGAATCCTACATTTTTGGTCAGTCCGACCACCGCATGTTTTGACGCCGTGTAAGCGGCGCCTGCCCTGGAGCCCAGCAAGCCTCCCGCAGAGGCAATATTCACGATGACTCCGGCGTGCTTTTCTTCAAAGATCGGCAGGGCTTTTCTGGTGGCGCGCATGGCTCCCGTAACGTTTACATCGAAGACCTTATCCCAGAGGTCATCTGTAACGGCCCCGGCCGGAACGAAATTATCCATGATCCCCGCGCTGTTTACAAGAACATCCACGGTTCCGTATTTGTAGACCGTCGTGTCGATGAGATTTTGGATATCCTCTTCCTTCGCGACGTCGGCGATTACCGCCATGGCCGTTCCCCCTGTGAAGGTGATCTCCTCGACGACCTCATCAGCTCTTTCCTTATCGATATCCGAGACCACAACCTTCGCGCCTTCCCTGGCGAAAAGCACGGCGGTGGCCTTTCCAACCCCTGAACCCGCGCCGGTTATGATGGCGACTTTATTCTGAAGCTTCATTTCACAATCCTCCTTTCGAGATTCTTAAATAACAAAGGTGAAAATTTTTTCAATGTTATCACATGTTCTTCCGCTATGCAATCATAGTTTTTTATTTATCATTCATAATGATTTGACAAAAAAAATACAATGCCCCTTCCCTTTGAAATTGCGGGAAATAACAAAACCCCTCCTCCAAAAACTTTTTTTGAAAGAAGGGGTTTTTCTCGCTTTTTAGATTATTATTTAATTAACGGTTTTACGACCTCAATGGCTTTGTCCAACTGCAGGTCTTCTCCGGACTTTGCTCCGGTGATATAGCTCACTGTCGCCTTTTCCAGAACTCCTATGGTGGTGTAATCGAGGACGCCGCCTGGATAAAGGCCGTTTTCCTTCTGGAATTCCTTTACCGCTTCGACTGTCGCGTCATCCATGGTTCCCGAAACCTTTACGGAATACCCGATCATCGACAGGCGCTGCTGCGCTCCGTAGACGTTCAGCCCCGTATCTCCGGCCTTCGGTTTTACCTTTTCGCTCATGGGCGCAAAGGTCGCATACTTTTCGGCCAATTCCTGTTCGTCGGCATTGGAGCTGTTCTGAACCGTATAATCCGGGGTGATCCCGGTGTGATCGATCCTGTGCTTATCGGGTGTCAGGAAATAGAACATGGACAGCTTCAGGGTAGTGCCGTCTTCCATATCTATGACCTGCTGGGCAACGCCCTTTCCAAAGGTGGTCGTCCCTACCAAAGCTGCCGCGGTTTTGCTGTCCTGAAGCGCTCCTGCCAGGATCTCCGAAGCGCTGGCGCTGCCTTCATTGACCAGCAGCACCATCGGAATCGTCAGTTTGGACTTCCCGTCGGCGGAATAACTTTCCACGATCTGCCCCTTCTGCTCGAAATGAGTGATGGGGCCTGCAGGCATCAGCTGATCCGCGATATCCAGCGCGGTGTTGACCATGCCGCCGGGATTGTTCCTCAAATCCAGGATCAGGGCTTTCGCTCCCTTATCCATGAGGGCTTTCTTCGCGAGGCGGAATTCGTCATTGGAGTCGTTATCAAAGCTGGTGATCTGGATATACCCGATCTGGCCGTCAAGCATCTTATAGTTGACGGAAACATTTTTGATCTTTTCCCTTGTTAAAGTAAAGCTGAGAGCCTGTCCGTTGCGGTCGATGGTCAGAGTGATCTTTGTGCCCTCGTCGCCCCTCATCATGGAAGCGGCTTCTTCCAGGGTTTTCTTTGAAATGTCCGTCCCATCGATTCGCGTAATGATATCGCCGGTCTTGATTCCCGATTTCTCGGCGGGAGTACCCGGAATGGGAGCAACCACACGGCATGTCCCGTTATAGTCCTCGATGCTGACGCCGACGCCGGAAAACTCTCCCGTTACGGCTTCCACAAAGTCTTTTCCCTCTTCAGACGAACCGTAATAGACGCTGTAGGGATCGCCCAGGGAATCGATGACCCCCCCATAGGCGCCGTCAATCAATTGGTCAAAGGAAACATCGTCCTTATAATTTTTCTGTACATATTCAATGTACTGTTTCAGATTCTCCATCTGCTGGTCCTGGTCATCAGCTGCCGTCGCCGCGTAAACCACGGAGCCTTCCATGCCGAACAGCCCCGGAAGCAGGATAACAAAAGAAAAAGATGTGATAATCATTGCCACCGCGATGATGATCGCAATCACCTTTGCGATTTTTCTGGTTTTATACGGATCCAAAATTTTGCCCCCTTTAAATAATTTCTATGTCAAGTATGCTCCGGCCTTCGGAAAGGCCCCTGAGACTGATGTGATAATCGATGTTCAGCGAACCCTTACCCTCTGTCTTTTCAATCTTATTCACCACGTCGTTCGTTAGAACTTCCATTTCCACAGAGCCGTAAGGCGTGTCATAGTATCCCTTAAACCTCTTCCCCTTTTCGAATTCGATTTCCGTATCGAGGCCGATACTCTCGCCGAAGCGCTTCATTTTTATATTGTCACCCGTGATTTTCAGGCTGGTCGTGCAGCCCTCCATTCCGGAAAATTCGCTTTCATCGTACAGCAAATAGACCGAGTCGCCCTTGACATAATATTTGCCCTCGGTTACAAATTCCAGTTGCTGTTCTTCCGAATCCGTCGCCACTTGTTTGCCGACGATTTTCAACATGATATCCTTCATGCCACACCTCCTTTTGGTTAGTATATTGTAATAGAATCTTCAATTTCACAGAAAAATTTCACATTCGGCAAAAAATTCAATTTAAAAAAGCCAAACAATACGGTTCAGGCGGTATCGTTCAGCTCTTTATGTTTTACTCAGGCTTTGGCGGATAAAAAGCAGATTTAAAGCCTGAAAATTATATCATGTATTCAGCAGATCGATTAACTTATAATCCATATACTGTGTAGGCTTATGCTTTCTATCGTAAAAATGCCACCACTCCTTATCATAATTTTCAAATCCAACGCTCTCCATAACATCAATTAAAAGCTTTGCGTTTCGCTTTGCGTCTCCATCGTCAACCAGGGATGAAAAAGCCGCCTCTTTGCCGAAATAATCGAAAGGCGTTGGCATAAGCAGCTCGTTTCCACTGTTATCAACAAGGGTGACATCCACGCACATCCCGTTCAGATGACTCGGCTTGCAATTTTTCATATCATTGTCGCTCGGCGGACTCGCAACAAAATCATCATCTTTAATAATATCCCATAGTATTCTTTGGGCCCATATCGGCCGAAAGGCGTCCAATACTTTAACAGCATATCCTTTCGACTTAAAAATATTTTTAGCCTCGATCAGCATCTGCGCGGTACCCGGATTTAAGAAGCATTCATTTGTCTCATATATATTTTTCTTTGTAAAATTATCTGTTGTCGCATATTTCAAATCAATGATAAACTCGTCATCCAGATCCAAAAGCCTGACCAGCTCTATGTTTTTATTCATTTTGTCTGTTTCCTCACTAAAATTATTGCTCAAAACAAAATTCATACGAAATATCCCTTATTAAATTGTCAAACGCCGGGACGTCGGTGTCATTTGACGCAAAGACAACGATAAAGGGCTCTTTCGCATAAACGATTCCGGCATCATTTGAAATCCCGTCGTCATCGCCGGTTTTATGTGCTACCGGTATCCTTTCCAGCATCCTTCCGGGAATTTTATAGTTAATTTGTTGATTTAACAAAGTATTTTCTATCTCCCTGTCAACCTCCGCCTTAAACAGGGTTTTCCTGTATATTTTTTCAAGAAGTCCCCCTATCTCTCTTGGCACAAATTTATTTTCTTTCCCTTGGGATGCTCCGGTTTCATCGAACAGGAGCCTCTCCAAAACCGTACTTTTGAGACCAAATTTTCCAAAGCCGGCATTATACTCTTCGATCCCCAACTGCCTGATTAAAATATTCGCCGCGGAATTATCGCTTAGCGCGATCATGAAATTGCACAGGGTTCTGATGTCCAGCGTCGGCAGGTCGGAAAACAAATTAACTGCACCGCAGCTAGGAAGGATATCTTGCGCGCAGACTTTGATCCGCTTATTCAGGTCCAATTGTTCAAAAGCATATCTCCTCATTATTTCAACATATATCGGAAGCTTTATGACACTTGCCGCGTTAAACTGAAGTTCATCGTTATAGACGATTTCCCTTCCATTGTTCAGGTTTTTATAATAAAAGCCTATTTTCCCGCTCTGATTGCTGAGCCGGTAAATTATGTCTTTCCCGTTCATACTTTTTCCTTTCGGACATTTGCTGCCGTTTTTTACACCGCACAAATTGAGAAGGCTCAATTTGTGCGGTTAACAGTTCACAATGCTCCTTGTTTTATTCGGTTTTTTCTCCCGAATACTCTATCCCTGCATTCTTTTTTTTGAAATACATATAAACCGCCACGCCAATCAACGGAATGATCAGCCCGATAAGAGAATTGATCGGATCTGTTATCAGCTGGTTGATCAATAATATGGCAAAGAGTATCACAGTGACTATAATTGTCGGCATACCCCCCCATACCTTGTACGGCCTGTCGATGCCGGGATACTTTTTCCTGCAGATCGGAACCGCGATTACGGTAAGCATATTTAAAATTGCCTGCACGAAGATAACCAGGCTGACCAGCTGATCCAGGTTTCTTAAGCATACCAATATCACCGCAACAATTGAAGATGCGATTATCGCATTAGCAGGCACGCCGTTCTTATTCAATTTAGCAAAGGATTTCGGGAAATATCCTTCTTTTGCCATTGCGTAATAAGACCTTGGGAATACGAGGATTCCTCCGTTCAGCGTTCCTATTACTCCGACGATCATGCCGGCCAGAACCAGCGAATATCCAAAGTTGCCCATTAACTTTTTCGCCACTTCGCTGCCCAGGTATAAATTTCCGTCGGAAATCATGGTTGCCATCTGATCGGCCGGCAGCACTTTATAAATAGCGAAGTTAAAAATCGTATATAATAATGTGATTCCCCCTAAAGATATTATAATTGCAATCGGCAGGTTTTTCTTTGGATTTTTAAGCTCCTCCGCGACTCCGTTCATATTGGTCCAGCCCTCATAGGCCCACAGCGTTGCAAAAGTGGCAAAAGCAATCAATGATATTGCGCCCGAGAAACCTGAAGTTCCTTCAAACGCCGAGCCCAGACTTAAATCAGGAGCTTCTTTCCCCATTGAAATTCCAAGTATAATGATCAGTGCCAACGGCAGAAGTCTGAATACCATGGTGAAATTTTGAAAATAACTCGCCCCTTTTACGCCGAGAAGGTTTGTAATTGTGAAAACGATAATCAAGGCAACCGCAATGATCTTTATCGCTATATCGCTCATGCTCACGACTCCCGCGAAAGCCGTTGCCCCGGCTATCGCTAATGCGGCTGTCGATCCGGAGCCATTGATCAAGAATAAGTTAAAACCATTGATAAATCCCAGTACCGGCTTATAAGCCCTGCTCAAATAGACTGTCTGCCCTCCTGCGACAGGCATCGACGCACCCAATTCGGCAAAACACAAGCCGCCAAGTATGGAAACCAGGCCGCCGATGATCCAGCATACCAGAGCCAAACCGAGGTTCATCGATGTCCGCTCTAAAACATATGCTCCCAGATAATATACGCCGGAACCGATGACCATACCTGCGACAAGACTTACTCCTCCAAATAGACCTATATCCTTTCGGAATTCCCCGGCTATTTGAGGTTTACTCTTTTCTTTTGTCATTTTCCTTTCCTCCAATTCCTTATTTATGAAAAATTCGACTCATTACCACAAATGCAATTATTATTCCAACTAAAAAACAAATAAAAATACCCATCGCGATTCTAAAAAATGCGATGGGCGCGCCAGTCATGTTCGATTTTACGAACATCATGTCCATTATTTCGAACGTGGCTGCTCCTTGTTTGAATGATTATAACACATCAACGCGATATCTCGCATAATACCTTCAACTTTTCTTGTATCGGCATCATTGGACCCCATACAAATGATAAAGGGCCTTTCTGAAAAGACAATCCCAATATTATGCAATATTTTAAAATCTGCGCCCTGTAAATGAGCGATCGGCATTTCTTCTTCGAAATAATATGGTATGATGTTATTTCTCTGCTGCTCCTTTAGAATATTTAGGATTTCCTGACTGAATTTTGATGATATGATTTGCAGGTTATAAAGACGCTTAAGCAGTTCGCCCATCTCAACCAGGGAAAATCTGTTTTCATAGCCCAAATCGGCCTTTTGCCTGTCAAAAAACTTCCTTTCAATACGGGTTTTATCAAATCCCATTGCTGTCATCGTGTCATTTATATTTTCTATTCCAAGGATTTCAATCAAAATATTTGTCGCTGTATTGTCGCTGACAATGATCATAAGCTTATACAGGTCCTCTATTGTAAGCTGTATTGACTCATGAAGATTATTCAGCGCCCCCAAAGACGGCACCTTATCGCTTTCCTTTAAACAATAAACGTCCTCTTTCTTAATTATTCCCAAATCGATTTGCCGGAAAGCTTCAACTATAATGGGGAGTTTTGCAATTCCAGCGGATATGAAAACATCACAATTGCCGACAGTGCAGCTCTCCTCTGACGCTATATCCATATAGAAGATACCTATTTTCCCATCGATTTTACCTATTCTGCTTTTTATTTTACTCGATATCATTTTTTCCCTCTAAATTGTACTTTCGGATTTTTTCAAATAAGTTCGTTCTGCCGATCTTCAAGCTTTGAGCAGTCTTTATTCGTTCAAAATTGTTTGCAGTCAGGCTTTTTAATATGATAGCCTTTTCGGCCATTTCAAGCCTTTCTTTCAGTCCGAGATCCGCATCGGTTGTTATGCCGGCGTCAGCACACGGTGCGATGTCCAAATGCTCCGGAAAAATTATTTTGTCGTCGCAAAGTATGGACGCCTTTTCTAATATGTTTTCCAGCTCGCGTATATTTCCCGGCCAACTGTATCTTCTCATTTTATCAATCGCCTGAGGGCTTAGCATAAGGGGTTCGATCTCCAGGCGCTGACAAATCCTGGGAAGCAAAACACTGCTTATCAATTGAATGTCATCCAATCTTTCTCTAAGCGGCGGAAGATTGATCGGGAATACGTTGATTCTATAATATAAATCCTCTCTGAAGCTCCGGTCGGCGATCCTCTGCTTTAAATCGCGGTTCGTCGCGGTTATGAGCCTGCAGTTGATCTGAATCTTTTCATTACCCCCGACCCGGTAAAAAGTTTTTTCCTGTATCACTTCCAGCAATCTGCCCTGCAGGTCCATCGGCAATTCCGCAATTTCATCTAAAAATATCGTGCCGTTTTGCGCCATCTCAAAATAGCCTTTTTTGCCGCCTTTTTTAGCGCCGGTAAAGGCTCCGTCCGCATAGCCGAACAGCTCGCTTTCAATCAGAGTTGGGGATATTGCCGCACAGTTGACATGGACAAAAGGCCCGTCGCTTTTTCCGCTGCTCTTATGTATTTCCCGGGCTAGAAAAGTTTTTCCGGTACCGCTCTCACCCGTCAGCATGATCGCTATATTCGAGGCGGACGCTTTCTTTAACAGTGTTTTTACCCCCGAGATTTTATCGCTCATTCCCAGAACCTGATAGCCGGAGGGAAAGCTTTCCAGCACAGCGCCGCCGGCCTGAAGTTTTCTCAATTCATCAAGCTTTTGCATATAAGCTGAAATTTGGCTCTTTACATGATTTTCATTTTCAATTGTGATAATCCTTATTCCATCGCCATATTCCGCATAATGCTCTACGGTTATGCTTATCGCCTCTCCGCCGAATTTGACCATTCTCTGTCCGCCTTCGTATATATGCATTATTTCAGAATAGATCTTATGATCAAAGATCTCTTTCAAATCAACAGTCCGTTCTTTCCCAAAAGAGATGAAAGGCGGAAAGCGGTTGCCGTCCAATACGTCTCCGGCATTTCTGTCCGACAGGAATTTTATACCGCTTTCGTCGGCCGCAATAAATATCCCATTTGAACCGTCGCAGTTTATTACGCGGTGGTCCAAGGTAATTTCAACGCTATCGCAATTCGCTTCAATCTGTATTTCGTGACCGCATAATACGGTATCGATACCGATTTGCGTTTCATTTTCGAATATAATGGAACCGTCATATTTCCCGAAGATGCCTACTAAAGCAATGGGTTTTTCAAAAAAAAGCTCCTGTTTTATCTGAAATTTCTCCAGGATTTTTGTACAGAATTCCGTGTCTTTCCTATTTGATGCGTCGACAAATATTATGACATCATTCTCCTGCAGGCTCCCCTCTTCGTAGAATATAACATCTGAGCTTTTTGTCATATAAGGAATTAGATTTACACCTATTTCCAATAATTTATTTTGCTTATTCATTATTAAAGCATTTTGAGCCTTGTTTTTCCCCATAATCATTATTTCCAAAAGTTATATTATGTTATAGCGCATAAATTATCGGCGGCAGATAATTTTCTGTTAAAACGGTAAGCTAAAAATATCATTTTATTGTTAGAAATACAAGTGTCAAAAATAGCATCTGCGCATTTTTAACACCAAATCCCGGTTGGCATGCAAATTGCTTTATATAAAAGTAAATCAATATACGAAAGAAGAAGGGATGGCATCATGATATTGGAAACCCGCAACTCAAATTTATACTTCGACGGATGTAACACGCCGGATCTTGCAAAAGAATACGGGACGCCGCTGTTTGTGATATCGGAAACGGCGATCGTAGAAAAATGCAATGAATTAAAGAGAGACTTCCTCGATAAATACCCGAATACACGGGCGGCCTATGCCGCAAAAGCCTTTTTGACAAAGGCGCTCTGCAAAATTATTGAAAGAGAAAAGCTATGCATTGACGTTGTTTCCGGCGGCGAACTTTACACCTGCATATCGGCTGATTTTCCGCCTGAAAGAATCGAATTCAACGGCAATAACAAATCGGAAGAAGAAATCAGTATGGCTCTGGATTATGGAGTGGGCAGGATCATTGTCGATAATCCGGCTGATTATCTGATGGTAGAGAAAGTTGCAAAAGCAAAGCAGAAAAGGGTGAAAATCTTATTTCGAATAACTCCGGAAATAAATATAAATTCCCACGACTATATATCAACCGGTCAAAAAGAATCCAAATTCGGGGTCCCGTTGAATGAAAATATTTTTTATCCGCTGATAGAGTCGGCGATAGAATCCGAGAATATTGATTTTTTAGGTTTTCACTTTCACTTAGGCTCACAGATCTTCGATAACAAGCCTTACATTGCCGCAACGATCAGAACGTTATCGCTGGTAGAGGAAATAAAAAGGCGCTACAACTACAATATACAAGAGATTAACATAGGCGGCGGCTTCGGAATCCGCTATACCGCGGAGGACGACCCTCAGCCGTATTCCTATTATTTAGAGCCGGTTATGAGTCAAATATATAATTTTTTTGATGAACACAGCTTAGAAAGACCCTCCGTAGTGATCGAACCGGGCAGAAGTCTCATCAGCGAAAGCGGTATAACGCTTTACACAATTGGAAATAAAAAGGTAATACCTGATGTGCGCACCTATATTTCGATAGACGGCGGGATGACTGATAATATAAGGCCTTCTCTGTATGATGCCATTTATGACGGCGTCGTTGCCAATAAGATGGATTCAAAAAAAGTACAGAGCGTAACGATCTGCGGTAAATGCTGTGAATCCGGAGATATTTTGATTAAAGACTTGTTGGTGCCAGATGTTGAACGGGGAGACATTATGGCAGTCCTGAACACCGGCGCGTATTGTTTTTCAATGTCTTCAAACTATAACAAAAACTTATTGCCTGCGGTGGTTATCACAAAAAATGGACATTCCAGATTAATCGTGAAACGGCAAACGTATCATGACCTCATTGCCCGTGAATTAGAATAAGATGCTCAAATTCAGTTAAATTTCGCAGTTGCAGGAAAGCCGAGGCTATACCTCGGTCTGCCTGCCCAGCTTCTTTAAATATTCTTCCGAGCTCTCGCTCTTTAAATCGGCGTCCGTATCTTCCAAGGGTTCCCTTTCGTAATCGATATCCGTTTCCGCCGGAAGATCCCTCATGCCCTCGCGCCTTGCGCTCTGAACATTTCTATAATCCATCTGATTTCACCTCCCGGCATTAATGTAACCGCGGGAAGCGTTTTTATGTATTCGATCAGAGCAAATTTTCCGTCAGCGTTCGAAGAACGCGGCTCTGGCATCTGGTTCTGCCTGCCCTGCCCGTCACTGCCCGGCGTGCCTGCTCTCATAGCGTTCAAAACCCAGCTCGATGATCCGCTCGATCAATTGGGGATACGGAATTCCGGCCTCCCCCCAAAGGCGCGGGAACATGCTGAATTTCGTAAATCCGGGAATGGTATTGATCTCATTCAGATAGACCTTGTTGGTTCCCCTTTCCAGGAAAAAATCCACCCTGGCATAGCCGCAGCAATCCAGCAGTTTATAAGCTTCTACGGCGATGGCCCGGATTTCCTCTCTCACATCCTCCGGAATATCGGCGGGAATGCAGAGTTTGGACTGCCCGCCGTCAAAGTATTTTGCGCGGTAGCTGTAGAATTCCTCCGACGGCAGGATCTCTCCCACCTCGGCGGCGGCTGGGCTATAGTTCCCGAGAATCCCGGTTTCGATCTCCCTGCAGTCCAAGCCTTCCTCCAGAACCAGCTTACGGTCATATTTGAGCGCTTCCGATATCGCCGCCTTCAAGCCGTCTCCATTCTTCGCTTTGCTGATGCCCACGCTGGAACCCATGTTGGCGGGCTTCACAAAGATCGGATATGGCAGAAACTTTTCAATCTTGCCGACGACGCCTTCAAGGCCGGCTGTGATTTCCTCCTTGAACAGGGTCATGTGCCTGCAGATGGGCAGGTTTTCCCTGGCAAAGACCTCCTTTGCCAAAGCCTTATCCATCGCGGCGGCGGAGCCCAGGACGCCGCAGCCCCCATAAGGGATATCCGCCATTTCAAACAGCCCCTGGATGGTTCCGTCTTCACCGAATGGTCCGTGTAAAATCGGAAGGGCAAAATCGATCCTGTCTTTCAGCGATCTTCCCCCTGAACCCAGGACTGTCAGCCCGTATTTTTCCGGGTTCGCGGCAAGAGCTTCTTCCGCAAGCTTCTGCCAGCTTCCGTCTTCTATGTTCTCAACCGGCCCGTCGTACAGCAGCCAGTCGCCCTTCTTCGTAATTCCGATAAATACCGGAAGGAATTTATCTTTATCGAGCGCATTTATCACCGAAGTCGCCGACATCAGAGATATCTCATGTTCTCCGGACCGCCCTCCGAAAATGATTCCAATTCTGATCATTCCAATTGCCTCCAGCCCGCAGAATTTTGCCGGATCCAACAGGGTCCGCCGCCGGGCTTTACTTATAAAGTATATCATACAATTGGCTGTTTTATTTCACTTATTCTTCATCAGATCCCGGATTTCAGTGAGGAGCTCCTGTTCGGAAGGCTTCGGAGGCTCAGCCGCGGCAGCTTCCTCCTGATCCTTTCTCCGCGCTTTATTAATGAATTTTACTACGATAAATATTGAAAACGCGATGATCAAGAAGTCTACCACGTTCTGAATAAAACTTCCGTAAAGGATCGCCGCTTCCGGCTTGATTACATTTCCGGCTTGATCCGTCACGGCTTTGCTCATGACAAACTTCAGCTCCTGAAAATTCATTCCTGACGTAAGATAGCCAAACAACGGCATGATCAGATCGTCAACGAGAGAAGAGACGATTTTTCCGAAAGCGGCGCCGATGATGATACCTACCGCCAGATCGATCATATTTCCCTTTAGGGCAAATTCCTTAAATTCTTTCCACATTGGTTTTTTCCTCCTTTAATCCCTGTAGCCTCAAAGCTTTCCCTCCTTGTGCATGCTTTCCTCAAGGAGCCTTTCCAGATGATCCTTGTCGAACTGATATTTCTCGCCGCAGAACTGACAGACCAACTCCGCTTTTCCATCCTCTTCGATGATTTCCGAGAGATCCTTTGAGCCGATGCTGATGACGACCTGTTCCAGCCGTGCCATGGAGCAGTCGCACTCCCATCTGACATCCCGGTGTTCCAGGCTTTCTATCGCAAGCTCCTCGGGGAGCGGTTGGAAAATGCGCGCCAGCAGGCTGTCGACGACGGCCTCCTCCGTTTTTCCCGCGGACTGGGCGGTCACTTCCTCCACAAGGGTGCTGATGGGAGTCATTTCACCCAGCAGATTTTCCAACGCTTCCACCGATTCCGGCTTTGCATCCGGCAGCATCTGAATGATCATTCCTCCCGCCGCCAGCGTCGTATAATCCGCGTTGATCCTCACCCCCAGCGCCACCGAGGATGACTGCTGTTCCGAGAGAAAGAAATAGGCCGTCAGATCCTCGCCGATTTCTCCGCTCACCAGATCCACTCTGCCCACATAAGGCTCCCTCAAGCCCAGATCCTTGATCACTGTCAGGGTCCCCGCCCCTACAGCTCCTCCGACGTCCAGCTTTCCGTTTTCCTTCAGCGGAAGCTCCACGTCCGGGTTTGAGATATATCCCTTCACGATTCCGCCGCCTGTGGCGGTCACCAGAATCTCGCCAGCCGGGCCGTCGCCCTTAAACTGAATGGTGAGCTTGTCCCGTTCATTTTTAAGCTGCAGCCCCATAAGTCCCGCGGCCGTCAGCACCCTTCCCATAGCCGCCGTCGCCAGAGGCGTGGTTCCGTGAATCTTTCTCGCGTCCTCCACCATAGATGTGGAAATCGCGAGATATACCCTGAATGAATGACTTTTGTCAATTGCAATTAAAGCTTTGTTCATTTTTTCTCCTGTCTTTTCTGGAAATTCAACGACGCATATGGTCGTTTTGGAAATTATCTGAATAGCAGCGCGCCGTGGATTATTGTATTGAGCGTCGTGCCGTTGGGATTCTGGAAGGCGGACGTGAAACCAATCACCGCCTTTATGCGAAGCATACAAAGGCGGCGGGAGCCGTGAGAATCCCTACAGCAGACGCCCTAAATAAATAACGCTGCGTCTATTGAATGATTTCCTTTAATTCCGCCTTCATTTGCCCGATGATCTCCTCCGATTCCTCCCTGCTCGCTCCCTTTGCCGAAAGGTAGATCTTCAGCTTAGGCTCTGTTCCCGAGGGCCGCACGGTGATGCTGCTCCAATCCTCCAGAACGTATTCCAGCACATCGGATTTCGGCAGCTTGATGGGCTTCATGCCCGCGGCCAGATCGCAGGTCTTGGAGCTTCCGAGGATCCTCCTCTGGGAGAGCTGATAATCAGCGATTTCAACGACCTTTCTGTCGATGATTCGCTCCGGATGATTGGCCCGCAATACGCTCATGATGCCGTTCATCCTTTCCATTCCCGCGGCGCCTTCAAATGCAAATTCCAGCAGATCGTTTTTATAGTAACCGTAGGTTTCATATAGCTCGTTCAGCCGGTCGACCAGGGTTTTCCCGTCCTTTTTATAATAAGCTGCCATTTCGCAGATCAGCATGGAGGCGTCTACCGCGTCTTTGTCCCTCACATATGTGCCGGACAGATATCCGTAGCTTTCCTCAAATCCGAAAATATATCGGCCATCCTCGCCCTTTGCCTCCAAAATCCCGATCTGTTCCCCAATGAATTTGAACCCCGTGAGAACGTCGATCACGGTTACGCCGTAATTTTTAGCAACCTTATCCGTCATTTTGCTCGACACGATGGTCTTTATGGCGAGGGGATCCGCGGGCATCGGCTTCGAGCGCCTGGATGATCCGTCCCGGCCGCCTGAAGCTCCCGCTTCTTTTCGAGCTGCGCAGATATAATCCAAAAGCAGAATTCCGGTCTCGTTTCCGGTAATCAATTGAAAGTTATCTTTCCCCGCGCCGTCCTTATGCCGGACCGCGATCCCAAGTCTGTCGCAGTCGGGGTCCGTTGCCAGCAAAAGGTCGGGGGCCTTCCCCTCCTCCGCCAGCCGGTCG